>CAKQRZ010000008.1 GCA_934271715.1 uncultured Alphaproteobacteria bacterium | reverse complement strand
ATAAATTTGTTATGCTGAAAATACCATGAAAAAAGTGTGTAAAAAAAACGACCGTTATTTTTACACACTTTTTCTTTACTTAACTATTTGTTTTTGATATATTTTTATTCAAAATCAGCCTATTTTTTTGAATAAATCCAAAATCTCTTTGACCTTTTGACAACGTTCTTCCTGCGTCTGCTGCAATGCATTCTTTAGGCTTGCTGTATTTTAGGTATAAAAAAAGACGCCGGAAATCTCCCAAGCGCCTTTGAAATACAATCACTAATGTGATTAAATCATAGCCATACCGCCGTTGACGTGAATGGTTTGGCCGGTAATATATTGAGCTTCATCAGAAGCCAAGAAGGCAACAACATTTGCAATATCCTGAGCTTCGCCCAATTTAGCTTCTGGAATTTTAGCCAGCAAAGCAGCTTTTACATCGTCTGGCAAAACGTCTGTCATCGGAGTTCTGATAAAGCCCGGAGCAATAGAGTTTACAGTAATACCGCGTGAGCCGACTTCTTGAGCCAAGCATTTGTTCATAGCAATCATACCGGCCTTAGAAGCGGAATAGTTAGCCTGACCTGCGTTACCCATAACGCCAACCACAGAAGCAATACCGATAATGCGGCCGAAACGGCGTTTCATCATGCCGCGCACTGCAGCTTTTGCCAATTTGAAACCGGCTGTCAGGTTTACATCTAAAACCAGCTGCCAATCTTCATCGCTCATTCTGATAAACAAATTGTCGCGGGTTAAACCGGCGTTGTTTACCAAAATATCAATGCGACCCATTTTTTCTTCTACTTCTTTAACCAGATTTTTAACAGCTTCGCCGTCAGTCAGGTTAGCTACAAAGCATTCTGCATTGCTGCCCAATTCGGCTTTAAGAGCTTCCAATCTTTCGGCATTCATGTCTGTCAAAGCCAAAATAGCGCCCTGATCGTGCAATGTGTGAGCAATCTTGTGGCCTAAACCGCCGGCAGCACCGGTAATCAAAGCAACTTTACCATCTAATCTAAACATATTTTTATTCCTTTCTGTTATAAATTTTTTGCCAGTTCTTCAATATCTTCTGCCGAACCGACAGAAAAAGCGTTCATTTCTTTGTGGCTGCGTTTGGCAATACCGGACAGCACTTTGCCGGCACCCAGCTCAGCCAAATCTGTAACGTCTTGTTCTTGCAAATAAGCCATGGTTTCGCGCCAACGCACCGTACCGGTTACCTGCTCAATCAAATGCTTAATAATTTCTTTGTGATCTGTTATCGGCTCCGCCAACACATTGGCAACCAACGGAATTTCGGCGTCATGCGCTTCAACTTCCATAAATGCGCGGGCCATAGCATCGGCAGCCGGACGCATAAACGGACTGTGAAACGGCGCGCTTACCGCCAATTTCACACACTTGCGGGCGCCGAACTCCGAAGCAATTTCCACAGCACGGTCAATAGCAGCCATTGAACCGGATAAAACAACTTGTCCATCTGAGTTATCATTGGCGGCAACACAAACGTCTTTACCATTTGAGCAAGCTTCAACTAAAGCGCCCACATCTTTATATGACAAGCCCAAAACGGCAGCCATACCGCCAACTCCCAAAGGAACGGCATTTTGCATTGCATTTCCACGGATTCGCAATAACTTTGCCGTATCACTTAAAGAAAAAACTCCGGCGCAGCAGGCAGCGGAATATTCTCCCAAAGAATGACCGGCGACAAAAGCCGCTTTATCTTTAAGGTTTACACCGAATTCTTTTTCCAAAACACGTACGACAGCCATAGAAAAAGCCATTAGAGCCGGCTGAGTATTAGCCGTCATTGTCAATTCGCTGTCCGGACCTTCGGTCATGATTTTAAATAAGTCTTGCGACAAAGCATCATTTACTTCTTGGAAAACTTCTCTAGCCGAAGCAAAATTTTCGGCCAATTCTTTTCCCATACCCACAAATTGCGAGCCTTGACCGGGAAACACAAAAGCATATTTCATTAAAATATTCTCCTTTTATTCTGGGCAGAGTGTATAGCGCTGATGTAAAATGTCAAGTTTTTAGAAAATTTTTATCAACATAGCCGCCTTATTTTAAACTATTTTTAATAATTTGTTGAACATTTTTAACTATACTTTCTGCAATAATCAGGCATAAAATTTTGAGGATGTTATGGGCAAGAAAAAAACTATAAAAGAAAAGCCGAAAAGCTGGTGGCAAAAGCTTTTGTGCGAACTGACCGGACTATGCTTAATCATTATTCCGCTGCTGGTGTACATTAGTATTTTCAGCTATAATTCCTGCGACCCGTCGTTTAATAAGGCGGCTTCCGGAAATGCGGCTGTGCATAATTGGCTCGGACAGTTCGGGGCTTATAGCTCAGATTTTGTTCTCAGCACTTTTGGGCTTGCCTTTATCATTTATCTGCTGGTGCCGATTCTCTGGGGTATCGGCTTGGTGCGCTTTCAGGCTTTTGCCGAATATAAAATGCGGATTTTTGCCTGGATTGTCGGCTTGCTGTGCTTTGCCGCCTTTATAGACCTTACCTGCAGCTCGTTTTTAGGACGTTTCAATCTGCCCTATAATCTGACCGGCGAATGGAGCCGCATTGTCAGCCGCTCGCTTAATAATTATATAAATATGCTGAATTTTTCGTACAGCACGCTTTTAATGGAAGGAATTATTTTATTTATCAGCATACTTTCATTTAATTTTGCCGCCGGAATAACGTTTACATTATGGCTGCGCCTGACTTCTCGTATCGGCAATATTTTCAAAAACTTCGGACTTGCGGCGGTCAACACCGGCAAGCGCGTTGCAAATATCCGCAATTTCAGCGAATTTAAGGAGCTTAATCCCAGCTATCTGCAAAATAAGCTTATTCATAAGAACAATGCAGCTCCCATGCGGCGCGTGGAGCCGAGTTTTGCCCAAACCGAAAATGTTTTGCGCGCGCAAAGCGCTGCTGTTATATCCGCGCCGCAAACCGCCGTTTCTGCCGCCGCAGTTATGTCTAATCAGCAAAGCAGCGGCTTGCAGATAGAACTGCCGAACCGAGCTTCGGAAACTGTCGGCAATTTAGCCATTGCCGAAACCGAAAACGAACCGGCAGCGGCAACAAACAGCTATAATCCGACATTTGACTTTATAAAAGAGGGGGATTTTGCTAATCAAAATCTTAAAAAGCCGTCTAAAAAAATTACTCCGGAAGACATTTATCAAACCGAGGGCGTGCGCTCATTTGCCGCTAAACAGGCACCGCAGCCTGCAGCAGCCGAAGCCAAGCAGGAAGAGCTTTTGAGCATTCCGCAGAAAGCTTCGTCCGCCGCCACTCTGCAAGCTCAGCAGCCTGCAGACTCTGAGATTTCTAAACCGCAGAGAATAGAGCCGACTCCGGTTCCTAATTTTGCTAAGCCTAAGCCAGAGCCTGCTGCGGAGCCGGTAAAAGAGGCTTCTCAGCCTCTGCCGGAAGAAACTACGGCTATGCAGCAATCTGAACCGGCTAAAGAAGAATACAGGCTGCCGGATATAAATTTACTTTCTATTCCGCAAGAACAGGCTAATATAGAATATAATGAAGCCGAGTTGAAAGAAAATGCTGCCAAGCTGGAAACTGTTTTGCAAGATTTCGGTATAAAAGGCAAAATAGTCAAAGTCCGTCCCGGTCCTGTTGTTACGCTGTATGAACTTGAACCTGCTCCGGGAACCAGAACTGCCCGCGTTATCGGGCTTTCGGACGATATTGCCCGTTCTATGGCGGCGGCTTCAGTCCGTATGGCTGTGGTAAGCGGACAAAACACCATCGGTATTGAGCTGCCGAACGCCAAGCGCCAAACCGTATGGCTGCGCGAACTGCTGGAAGATACGGAATTTCAGAACAGCAAAAATATTCTCAATGTCACCTTAGGTAAAGATATTGGCGGACAGCATGTTTATGCCGATTTGGCTAAAATGCCTCACTTGCTGGTGGCCGGCACTACCGGTTCCGGTAAATCGGTAGGTGTCAACTCTATGATTTTGTCACTTCTGTATCGTATGACGCCGGAACAATGTAAAATGATAATGATTGACCCTAAGCAACTTGAATTTTCTATGTATAACGGCATTCCTCATTTGTTAACTCCTGTTATTACCGACCCTGGTAAAGCTGTTGTCGGCTTAAAATGGGCGGTGCGGGAAATGGAAGATCGCTACCGCGCTATGGCGCTTCTGAATGTTCGCAATATTGCCGGATATAATCAGAAAGTGGCGGATATGCGAGCAACAGGCAAAGAAATCAAAAAGACAATTCAAGTTGGTTTTGATAAAGAGACCGGACGTCCGCTGTATGAGGAGCAAATTGTAGATACATCTCCGATGCCGTATATTGTGATTGTGGTGGATGAAATGGCTGATTTAATGCTGGTTGCCGGCAAAGAAGTTGAAGCGGCTATTCAGCGTTTGGCGCAAATGGCGCGTGCTGCCGGCATACACTTGATTATGTCTACCCAGCGTCCGTCAGTGGATGTGATTACCGGTACAATTAAAGCTAACTTTCCGAGCCGTATCAGTTTCCATGTAACTACCGGTATAGACAGTAAGACTATTCTGAATGAAAAAGGCGCCGAGCAGCTGCTGGGTATGGGCGATATGCTGTATATGCCGTCTGGTTTGCGTCCTATCCGCGTTCACGGCTGCTTTGTTACAGATGCCGAAGTGGAAAGAGTTGTAGAATTTATCAAATCTGAGGGCGAGCCTAAATATGTGGCAGACGTTACCGAGGGCGAGCTGAACACCGGCAAAGATACTCCGGTATTTGATAAGGGAGAAATGAGCGGCGGCGGAGAAGATGACTTATACAATCAGGCGGTTGAAATCGTCCGCGCTGATAAAAAGGCTTCTACCAGCTATATTCAGCGTAAACTGCGTATCGGCTATAACCGCGCCGCTATTTTGATTGAACGCATGGAAGACGAGGGTGTTGTAACTCCGCCTGACCGTGTCGGACGCCGTGAAGTTATCGGCGCAGAATAGCTTAGATATTCTAAATAATAAAAAAGAGCTTCTTAAGCGGAAGCCCTTTTTTTTGCTGCAATAATGAAAGATTATTTCAAAACTGCCATAATGTCAGCTGTGATTTGCTCGGCTGTCAAATGATAGCGTTTCATCAATTCATCGTACGGAACACGGTCGGTGAATTCTTTTTTGGCTCCAAAGTTCAAAACTTTTACTTTGCTAGCGCCATAGAAAGAAGCGATTTTTTCGCCGAAACCGCCGTCAAGCTCGCCATTTTCCAAAGTTGCCACAACCTGATGATTTTTTGCTAATTCCATCAGCAATTTTTCATCAACACCGGTAATATAGCGTGGATTAACCAAAGTCGCATCAATGCCCTGCTCTTTTAATTCAGCCACCACACTTTCGCCGAGTTCAAAAAAACTACCCAGCGCTAAAACCGCAACTTTAGAACCTTCTTTAACTAGCTGATAGCGATTCAAATCGCCATAATTTTCTTCGGCTTTTCCGCCTTTGGTTACGGCTAACGGCACCCGAATAACCACCGGATGTTCATTTTGTTTCAAGCCCCAATTCAGCATAGCCAAATATTCTTCTTTGCCTGTCGGCGCCAAATAAACAATGTTTGGAATATTGGCGACAAGCGGAATATCAAAGCTGCCTAGATGGGTTGCGTCCATACCGCTGATACCGGCGCTGAATACTAAAATAACTGCTGGATTGTTGTTTAAAGCCAAATCCTGCGATAGTTGGTCATAAGTACGCTGTAAAAAGCTGCTGTAAACCATAAACACCGGACGGCAGCCGCCTTTTGCCAAAGCCGAAGCCATTGCTACAGCCTGTTCTTCGGCAATACCAACATCAATATAGTTTTCGCCGAATGAAGCGCGTCGTTCCGGATTTAAGCCATATGCCCCCGGAGTGCCGGCGGAAATGACCACCATATTTTTATCTTGCTGATGACGGGCATATAAAAAGTCGTAGGTAATGTCACTGTAATTTTCGCCAGATATATCAGCTGTAATTTCTCCGGTTTTGCGATCAAACGGCAAACTCCAGTGCCAACGTTCCTTATTTTCTTCTGCTGGCGCATAGCCTTTGCCTTTTAGGGTATGAATATGTAAAACCGTTGGCTTTTTCACATCTTTAAGTTCTTGCAAAACCTTAATCATATTTTCTTGATTGTTTCCGTCGGCAACGTAGCGATATTCAAATCCCCATGCCTTGAACATATTGCATTCGGCCGTACCGTTGGTTTCGCGCAGCAAACGCAGATTAGTATAAATTCCGCCGTGATTTTCAGCGATAGACATTTCGTTGTCGTTGACAATAATCAAAATATTGCTGTTTAAAACCGCTGCGTTGCTGAAGCCTTCTAACGCCTCGCCGCCGGAAAGAGAACCATCGCCGATAAGAGCGATAACCTTGTGGTGTTCGCCGCGCAGGTCGCGAGCCTTAGCCAAACCGGTTGCCAAACTTACAGATGTTGAAGTATGCCCCACAATAAAGTTGTCATATTCGCTTTCATTCGGATTGGTGTAGCCGGAAATTTTCCGCATTTCTTCGGCGTCAAAAAAACCTTTCCAACGACCGGTCAGCATTTTATGCGGATAGCATTGATGCGAAACGTCATAAACAATTTTATCTTTCGGCGTATCAAAAACATAGTGCAAAGCGATAATAGTTTCCACAATACCCAAATTTGGTCCCACATGACCGCCAATCAAGCTATCGCGGTTCAAAATACCCTCGCGGATTTCTTGAGCCAACTGCTGTAATTCTGCCAGTGAAAGTTTTTTTATATCTTTAGGTGAGTTTATTGTTTCCAATAACATAATTTTCTCCTTAAAAATTATAATGTAACGATTCTGTGCTTAGCATAAAACTTAGAGCTTACTCTAAGTCAAGAGATTTTTTTCAGAAAATTAAAAACGGCGGAATTTCTCCCGCCGTCCTAACAAAACTATCGTTTGATAGAAATGTAAATTCGGAATTTCCGAATAACAATAATGATTCTTATTGCCATTTTTACCTCCCCATATGTTGGAAAGGGGAAAAACCGCACCTATATTGATAAAAGTATTGACTTTTATGCAAAAACAGGCTATTCTTAACACAGGAATTGAGTTAAGAATTGTTTAACCCCTTTCTGGTTCAAGAAATTTGTCGGTGCTGGTACACCGACATAATTTTTATATAATATACAACCTAAAATGTAAAGCAGAAAATTAAAAATCCGCCGAGTGTTTAGCTTAGCGAGCTTAAAAAAATTCAGATTATTTGTGAATTTTATAACCGTTCAAAAATTTTGCCGTAGCAGCAGTAAAATGGTTGATGATATCGCTGCGTCCGGTGTCTAAGGCGGCAATTTGCGCCATATCTTTATCCGAAAGTTTGAAATTCCACACATCAAAGTTTTGAATAATACGTTCTTTATGCACGGACTTTGGAATTACCACAACGCCGCGGTCAATATTCCAGCGCAGAACAACTTGCGCCGCCGTTTTATTATATTTTTTAGCAATATTATTCAGCGTTTCGTTTTGGAAAATGCCTTTAGTTCCCTCGGCGAAAGGTCCCCAAGCTTCCGGCTGCACGCCAAACTCATTCATAAGAGCAATAGCTTCTTTTTGCTGGAAAAACGGGTGCAGCTCCACCTGATTAACCATCGGCGCAATTTTAGCGTTTAGGCACAAATCAGCCAAACGGTCGGGATAAAAATTAGAAACGCCGATAGCGCGGATTTTACCTTCTTTATACAGCTCTTCCATAGCGCGCCATGAGCTATAATAGTCATTAAAGGGCTGATGAATCAAATATAAATCCAAGTAATCCAAGCCCAATTTTTCCAGCGAGGTATAAAAAGCTTTTTTAGCGTTTTCATAGCCGGCGTCTTGAATCCACAGCTTAGTAGTAATAAACAGTTCATCGCGTTTGATTCCGCTTTTGGAAATGGCTTTGCCTACCGCTTCTTCATTCATATAAGCGGCGGCGGTATCAATCAGACGATAGCCGGTTTCCAGAGCTTCACCGACAACTTTTTCACACTCCTCAGCATCGGGAATCTGAAAAACGCCAAAGCCAAGCAAAGGCATTTTCACACCGTTATTCAGTTTTTTATATTCCATAGCAATCTCCTTTTATTTTGCAGGTTTAAGCGGACCGTAAAAGAACGAGGCTGTAGCGCCGCCGTCAATCAAAAAGTCCGAACCGGTAATAAACGCACCGGCAGAAGTCATCATCAATTCAGCGACATTGGCAACTTCATCAGCTGTCCCCGGACGTCCGGCCGGACATTTAGCAAACATATTTTTATAGAAATCGCCGCGCGGGCCGTTAAATTCATCAATCGCCAGCGGAGTAACGATAATCCCCAGAGAAATGGAATTGATACGCGCGCCGCGTTCGCCCCATTTAACGGCTTCGGCCATAACCCGTTTGACATTGCAGCGTTTGGCCAGCTGATAAGCGTGCAGCGTGTCACGGATATTTTCCGGCTGCAATAAATCAAGTTTCAGTAAATCTTCAGTCGGAGTGCAAGCCAGCTGCTCGTCTTGCTCAGGTGTCAGAGCCGGCATACGGCGACCGGATTGGCTGGAAATGGTAACACCGACGCCGCCGCGCTTAATGACTTTGCCTACTTCTTCCAGCAGCACCGCCGTGCCGTATAAATCAACCTTTAAAATTGTTGCTATCGGCGCTTGGCTCGGGGACACACCGGCGGCGTTTATTAACATAGCAATTTCACCGTATTTTTGAGCATAAGCAATCATATTTTTGATAGAATCGCGGGAGGATAAATCCATTTCCACGGCTTCGGCATCAAAACCGGCATTAGTCATAATCTGGGCAATATTCTGCGCATTGTGCAGATTTTTGTCGCCGATAATAATTTTTTTATCCGCACCCAGACGGCGGGCAATCGCCATACCGATTTGCCCGGTGCCGGTTAAAAGCATTACATCTTTAGCCATCAATCAAATCTCCTGTTATTTTAATTTGCCGTATTCTTCATCCGTAACCGGTTCCAGCCATTCGTTGGAAGCGCCCTCTGCCGGAACAGCCAAAGCGATATGCGTAAACCAGCTGTCTTTAGCCGCACCATGCCAATGCTTTACCTCGGCCGGAATATTTACCACATCGCCGGCATGCAGTTCCTGCGCCGGTTTGCCCCATTCCTGATAATAGCCGCGTCCGGCAGTAACCAGCAGGATTTGTCCACCTTTGTGATGAATGTGCCAGTTGTTGCGGCATTTCGGCTCAAATGTAACATTGGAGATATGCACGCCCTCGCTTGACATTGGCTGCAGATAGCTTTTACCGATAAAATATTTAGCGTAGGCCACGTTCTCGGTGCCAAAACCGAATAGCACATTTTTAGCCGCGGCTTCGGATGCAATGTTCAAAATCTCCGCCACTTGTTCATCAGTCAAGCCGTTGTGCTTGCCGATGTTGATATGGCTGTTGAGCTGGCTTTCCACACCGTTGATAGAAGCCAGCATGGCAATGGTTGCCAGTTCGCGGGTTTGCCAGTCTACATTATCGCGGGCAAAAATATCGCCGAACAAATGGGCTTTCAAATATTCATCAACCGCCGGAGCAAACTCAAATAATTTGCCTTTTACCGGAGCGCCGACCAGTTTGGTTTGGTTTTCCGTACCAAACTCCAGACTTGTGCCTTGCGGTTTGGCAGACGGCAAAGCGCCTTGCTCGTCTTTATTGCCGCGTTCTTCTTCCAAGGACATTAAAGTGCCGAGGGCGTTCAAGCTGCGCGGAAAGCCGCAGTAAGCATAAACTTGAGTCAAAATTTCTTTATATTCATTTACAGTTACGCCGTTATCCAAGCCTTTAGCCAAAGCTTCTTTTAAGCCTTTCTGGTCGTCGCGCGCCGCGTATGCGGCAGCTTCGGCAATGGATTGCTGTTTTGCATTCAAACTATTTTCAGCCATAGTATTTTCTCCTAAAAATAAAGATGTTCCAATAATGATTGTACTTAAAACTTTTTTCAGCATTTTAAACTCCATAATTTATTGTCTGAAGTGAGTGTAATCTTTAGAGCTTACTCTAAGTCAAGAGTTTTTTTGAAATTTTTTTAAATAAATTCTTGCGTTTATCGCAAATTTTAGTTATATTTATTTTGAACTCCTTCCTTATTGAGTTTATGAATAAAAAAGCTGCTAAGAAATCTCTGCCCTAGGCGGAGGTTTCTTTCTTTTGAAAGAAAATGTAATGTATAGTTTAATCGCTGTTTTTGCCGGCGGAGGCGTCGGCTCGGTTTTACGCTGGCTTTGCTGCAGTTTTATTCCCTCGCATTGGGGAACCATGTTTGTAAACGTGGCCGGTGCGTTTTTTATTGGCTGTGCCTATTCATATTTTGCCAGAAGCAGCCTGAGCAATGAAGCAAAAGTTTTTGCAATGACCGGCTTGCTCGGCGGATTCACAACATTTTCTACTTATTTGCTGAACTTTATAACCTTGCTTAATGAAAATAAAATTACTGAGGGTTTTGTTTATCTGCTGCTTTCAGTGCTAGCCGGCAGCTTGTTTTTGCTGGCGGGAATCCGGCTGGCATCCTAAACAGCTTTTTGCTTGACTATTTCAATAAATAACCTATATTCAAAATTGATTTAATATAATTTTGTTTAAAATTTTTTATAATTATGGTTTTAAAGTATATTACTTGTTCCGGCGCCAATGAGCATACAAACATTGATGATTTGCTGGCTTTGGCAAAAGAATATCCGATGATGGAAATCGGTATTCAGGTATCAGACAAAAAAGTTACGGAGAATCCTGCTCGTTTTGACTGGATTGCGGCTCTGCACGAAAAAGTGGTTGCACAAAAACTTGCTCCTAACATAGCTATGCACGTTAACGGCAATTGGGTGCAGCAGTTTGCCAGCAGGGCAATGGTTCCGGAGTTAGACTATTTTCTGAATCTGTGCAACGGACGCAAAAGATGGCTGGTAAAACGCCTGCAAATCAATTTTTTGATAGACAATGACTATCGTATTGAGTTCGGACGTTTCTGTCAGGCTATGACCGATCGTGCCGCCCGTCCTATCGTGCTGCCGTATAATGAGAAGAATGCAGTTTTTATACATAGACTGCATGACAAAAGCATGAAGTTTGATTGCTTGTATGACAGCTCGCACGGCGAAGGTGTTTTGCCGCAACAGCTGCAAGCTCCGGTTTTCAAAGACCGCCTGCAAGGCTATTCCGGCGGTTTGTCGGCAGAGAATGTAGCCGAACAGCTGCAGAAACTGTCGCATGTAGTTAAGCCTAAATGCGTCATCTATATTGACGCAGAGGGCAAGCTGAAAGGCAATGACGGACATTTAGATTTGCAAAAATGCAAAGCATACATTGAAAATGCGCTGTCCGCCGTAAAGTAAATGAAAAAAAAGCTGTCTTAGTTGAGTTGCTAAGACGGCTTTTTTGATAAAACCATATTATCTTTTACAAGCCGAACTTTACAGCAATAGAGCAGCCTTTATTTTCGGCGCAGAAATCACAAGAATTTCTTATATCGCTTAATGCTGCATCTTTTAAGCACTTGCGGGACGAAGTACAGCTGTTTTTACCATAATATATAGCAAAAGATGATTTACTAGTTAAAACTATAACTCTTGAAACGCTGCTTTCTATCGGCAGCAAAATATTATTAAACAAATCCAGGCATAGCCGGTCTACTGTAGAATTTTTTTCCACCCTTAAAGAAAAATCAATAGATAATTCGCCGGTGCGCGGGTCAGCAAAAACCTGTACAATATTTCTAAATTCATCCCGCAAATTCAACTCATTTTCTTTGCTCCAAGTAGTTGGAATAAGACCGGCGGCTTCTGCAATATTTGTTAAGCCGACGTTGCTGCTGCCGGTAATTTTTTTAGCATCGCCGATATAGTCCAGCATGCCTAAAATCAGATAATTATACTGTTCTATGGTTTTGTTGATTTTAAACTTTTCCATGGCTTTGGAGTAACCGGCAATTCCGCCCACGCTCAGTACCGCAATAATTGCCAGCACGCCGAGCATTTCAATCATTGACCGACCAGCAGAAACCGCGTATAGCGGCGCATCTAAAGCGGTTTTACGCTGTCTCAAAAAATTCATGTACCTTTTATGTACACTAGGATTTTTTTCGCAGCTAGAAACCACTTTATCTACACCACTCTCCGCAGTTTCAAAGAGTTTTGAGGCGTATTGACGCACGACATCCAAAACCTTAAATGCGATGTTGGTTAGGTTAGTTTCTTGTTTGCTGATTTTTTTTAAAAACTCTGTAAATACCTTTGTGGCAGCAGAAAAAGCGCCTTTAATCAGATGTTCAGGATTTGCAGAGAGAGAGAGAGAGACCTTTGCTTAGCTTATTTTTCATCTTTCTTTCCTCTAAAATTAGTTATTTTACACTTTTATTTTAACTAAAGATAACCAGAAAGTAAAGATAATTTTATAAATTAGGCTGATGTTTTATGGTGTTTGGGGCGGTTTATAGGCTTAAGTAAAATTATGTACAAAAAGATAATTACAAAAATGTATCTTATTAAAATTTGCCAAAAAATTATATATAATTATTACAAGATATTTGCTATATTTTTATAAAGTAACGAGAATTTCGCCTCATGCGATATCTAAAAGCCGATTTTAATTTATCGCAAATTGTCAAAAACCGTATTAAATGCAGCGGTTGCTTTATGATTATCAGCCGTATTGCCGCTGCGCCGCTGCCTTAAAATTACTACAAAAAATTGTATATTTGAACGTAATTTAAAACTTTTATATATAATATGTTATATATATAATATGTTATATATTTAGAGGTTTTACCGGAAAATAAATATTACTTTTTTGCTAAATTTTATTTATTTAGTATTTGACAAACGGCTAAGTTAACTCTATATGTTTAATACGTATTTGATTAAATGAGGTAATGAAATGAAAGAAACTAGATCTCTTAGAGGAAGAGTTAATGATAACGAACCAAATCCGGTAGACGTACATGTTGGTAACAGAATTCGTCTGCGTCGTACAATTTTGCATATTACTCAGCAGCAGATGGCTGAAATGCTCGGGTTAACTTTTCAGCAAATACAAAAGTATGAAAAAGGCATGAACCGAGTTGGAGCAAGCAGATTGTGGGATATCAGCCGCGTTTTGGAAGTTCCAATGGGCTTTTTCTTTGAAGACATGGACGAAGAGGTTGTTAAAAACAGCCCTCGTATGCTTAACAAAAATCAAAGTGAGAAAAACTATTACTTTGAAGAGGATCGCCGCTCTTTTGACGATGACCCGATGAAAAGAAAAGAAACTTTGGAATTGGTTCGTGCTTATTACAAAATTCCTAACCGCTCTATTGCCAGAAACCTGTTTAATTTGATGGTTGCTCTGTCAAAATCTAACAGCAATTTGGCTATGGCAGAAAAAGACGCTGATGACAATAAATTCTAATCAGCAGAATATGATTGGCGATAAGCCAAAATTTTTCGGCCGGCGCAAAGGCAGAACGATTCGCAAAGCAAAAAGTTTTTTATTGGAAGATTTTTTGCCGCGAATCCTGCTGAATGCGGCGGCTGAAATTTCTTTAGATAAAAGTTTTGCAGCTCCGAAACAGTGTTATGCTTTAGAAATCGGCTTCGGTGACGGCAGTCATCTGGCGGCGATAGCCAAAAGCCAGCCGGAAACCGGTTTTGTCGGAGTTGAAGTCTATAAAAACGGCGTGGCGAATCTGCTTTCTTTAATTACAGGCGTAAAAGAGGGTAATGAAGCAGATTTGTCGCGTGAAGTTGCTTTAGAGCAGGGCAGGGCTGACAATATACGAATTTATGATGATGATGCCCGTTTGCTGTTTGCGGCGCTGCCAGATGCTTGTTTTGATAAAATTTATTTGCTGTTTCCTGATCCGTGGCCGAAAAATAAACATGCTGGCCGGCGTTTTGTGAATCCGGATAATCTGAAAGAGCTGGCGCGCTTGCTTAAAAAAGGCGGCATATTGCAAATTGCCACAGACCATGCTGTGTATAAAGGCTGGGTGCTGCATACAATGGCAAAAGATAAAAATTTTGTCTGGACGGCAAAATGTTCGGATGACTGGCGCAATCCGCCTGCCGATTGGTTTGAAACCAAATATCAGCGCAAAGCTTTGCGCGAGGGTAGAAAACCGGTGTTTTTTGAATATCGGCGGGTTTGATTTATTCTGCTATTTCTTTTAGTGTATCGTGTAATGTTGTGCTGTCCGGTGCATAGGCGTAGTTTTGGGCGTACTTGGCTAAATTGTGCAGATACAGAAGCGAAAATAAACGGACGGCAGGTGTCAGTCCAAAACTTTTGGAGCGGCTGTCGTCAATAAGATTCAGCAGCTGTTCTCGCTTTATGTTTTCGCGGATGCAGATACGGTCTAAAATATGCCACTCCGGAGTGGTCAGCCGCATGCTGGTTTTATGTTCTTTTATAATAATAATTCGGTTCTGATGAGTTGTCATGAGTATCTCCGACTTCTAAAATAGTTGTATTTTTTGTAATATAAACTAAATATGTATAATATGCAATCAAAAAGTTTTTAATTTTTCGGTTTCATCTATTTTGGCGGGCTGTGCAGGCTTGAATGGGGAAAACTGTGATTTTTTTCAAGCGATTATAAGGCTTTTAGACTCGGAATAGACTCAATTAAAAATTCTGTCACTTTTTTTATAAAAATGTGCATTTTTTGCTTGCAAAGGGGCGGCGGTTATGGTATATAAGCGCTACAACAATTGTTTTGAGGGGGTTGCCCCGCAGCGAAGCAAATATAAAATATAGTGCAAACCTTTGTTGCGAAAGAGTTTGCTAAATGTAACAAATTTAGATGGCAGATAACCATTATGGTGATTTTTGCCGTTTAGCTATAGGAAAAGTATAAAAATGGATACACAAAACATTAGAATCCGCTTGAAAGCTTTTGATCATAGATTGCTTGATCTCTCTACAGCAGAAATCGTGCATACAGCCAAAAGAACAGGCGCTAACGTCAGAGGCCCGATTCCTCTGCCGAACAGAATTGAGAAGTTTACGGTAAACCGTTCTCCGCACGTTGATAAAAAATCTCGTGAGCAGTTTGAAATCCGTACTCACAAGAGACTTCTTGATATTGTTGATCCGACACCGCAAACAGTTGATGCTTTGATGAAGCTGGATTTGGCTGCCGGTGTTAATGTTGAAATTAAATTGTAATTTAATGTTGGCGCTTTTATTAAAAAGTTGTCAACCTATTAAGAAAAGGAAAAAATAATAATGCGTACGGGTCTAATCGCAAAAAAATTAGGAATGTCCCGCATTTTTGAAGCAGACGGAACACATGTTCCTGTAACTGTTTTGAGTGTAGACGGCTTGCAGGTTGTTAATGTAAAAACAGCTGAAAAAGACGGCTATAATGCAGTTCAGCTTGGTACTGGCGCTATTAAAGCCAAAAACGTAACCAAGCCTATGAAAGGATATTTTGCAAAGGCTAATGTTGAACCAAAGAAAAAATTAGGCGAATTCAGAGTTTCTGAAGATTGCTTGCTTTCTGTTGGTGATGAATTATCAGTAGAGCATTTTGTTGCCGGTCAGTATGTTGATGTTTGCGCTACTTCTATCGGTAAAGGTTTTGCCGGTGTTATGAAGCGTCATAACTTTGCTGGTTTGGAAGCATCACACGGTGTGTCTATTTCTCACCGTTCTCATGGTTCTACTGGTCAAAGACAAGATCCAGGTAAGGTTTTCAAAGGCAAAAAAATGGCTGGCCACTTGGGTGCTGAACGCGTTACCGTTCAAAATCTTAAAGTTGTGGCTATTGATGCTGCCAAAGGCTTGATTATGGTTAAAGGCGGCGTTCCTGGCTCTGAAAATACTTGGGTAAGAGTTACCGATGCCGTTAAAAAACCGGCTAACGCCTCTGTTCCAATGCCTGCAGGATTGAAAAAAGTTGATGAACCTGTTGCAGCGGCTGAAACTCCGGCTGAAAATGCATAATGAAGTGTAAGGAATAATAAAAATGAAACAGGACATCTTAAATTTAGAAAATAAAAATGTCGGCTCTATTGAACTTAACGACTCCATTTATGGCTTGGAAGTTCGCGCTGATATTTTACAACGCGTTGTAAACTGGCAGCTGGCTAGATTACAAAGCGGCAACCACGCTACTAAAGGCCGCTCCGATGTGGCTTTGACAGCTGCTAAACCTTTCAAACAAAAAGGTTCCGGTAATGCGCGTCAAGGTTCTCGCAAGGGCGCTCAATTCAGAAAAGGTGGCGTTGTATTTGGTCCGGTTGTTAGAGATCACTCTTTTGACCTGACTAAAAAATTCAGAAAACTTGGTCTGAAAACTGCTTTGTCTGCAAAAGCAAAAGCAGGCAACCTTGTTGTTATTGACGAAGCAAAGCTGTCAGCTCCTAAGACAAAAGATTTACAAGCTAAATTGAATGCTTGCGGTCTGACAAACTGCCTCTTCATTGACGGTAAGGAAGTAGATGTTAACTTTGCTTTGGCAAGCCGTAATATTGCCGGAATTGATATTCTGCCAACAATCGGCGCCAACGTATATGACATCTTGAAAAAGGACAAATTGGTATTGACAAAAGATGCAGTAAGTTGCTTAGAGGAGAGATTAAATGGTTAAGAGCAAATCAAACAATGTAACTGCAGCAATGTATGATACATTGGTTCGTCCGGTAATTACCGAAAAATCTATGGTTTCTTCGGAAGCTGGAAAAGTGGTATTCATGGTACCTTTATCAGCTACGAAAGACGATGTTAAAGCTGCTGTAGAAGCCATCTTTAACGTTAAAGTTAATAAGGTAAATACAATTAAACAATTCGGTAAAGTAAAAAGCTTTAGAGGTCATCAGGGTGTTCGTTCTGATTACAAAAAAGCCATCATTACTCTTGCCGACGGTCAAAACATTGATGTTACTACAGGGATTTAGTTATGGCTTTGAATACATTTAAGCCCACTTCTGCAGGCCGCCGCCAACTTGTACTCGTTGATAAAAGCGAATTGTACAAAGGCAAGCCTGAGAAGAGTTTAACAAAAGGTCTGAACAAGACCGGTGGGCGTGATAACTTTGGTCACGTTACAAGTCGCCGCATTGGTGGTGGTCATAAACGCAGCTACCGTGTGATTGACTTCAAACGTAATAAATTTGATTGTGAGGCTACTGTTGAGAGAATTGAATATGATCCTAACCGTACTGCATTTATCGCTTTGGTAAATTACAGCGACGGCGAAAAGGCTTATATTTTGGCTCCGCAACGCTTGAAAGCCGGTGATAAAATCATTTCTGCAGAAAAAGCGGATATTAAACCGGGTAACGCTATGCCTCTGAAGAATATGCCGGTTGGTACTATTGTACACAATGTTGAACTGCGCTCTGGCAAAGGCGGACAATTAGTTCGTTCTGCCGGCTGCTATGCTCAAGTTGTTGGTAAAGATGCTGGTTATGTTCAATTGAAATTAAACTCTGGCGAATTAAGAATCGTTCGTGAAGAATGCTTGGCTACCGTTGGTGCGGTTTCCAACCCAGATAATCAGAACGTTTCACTTAGTAAAGCCGGCCGCGCACGCTGGATGGGTATGAGACCTGTTTCCCGCGGTGTTGCTATGAACCCGGTTGACCACCCGCTTGGTGGTGGTGAAGGTAGAACTTCTGGTGGCCGTCATCCGGTTACACCGTGGGGTAAACCTACTAAGGGCGCTAAAACTCGTTCTAACAAAAAGACAGATCGCTTTATTATGAGATCTCGTCATGATAACAAAAACTAATAAGGAGAAAAGCTAATGACACGTTCCGTATGGAAAGGACCTTTTGTTGATGGCTATCTTCTGAAGAAAGCTGATGCTGCCAGAGCTTCTAGCCGTAATGAAGTGATTAAAATTTGGTCTCGCCGTTCTACTATGTTGCCGCAATTTGTTGGTTTGACATTCGGCGTACACAATGGTCACAAATTTATTCCGGTTTTGGTTACTGAAGATATGGTTGGCCACAAATTCGGTGAATTTGCTCCAACTCGTACATTCTTTGGCCACACCAAAGCTGATACAACTGCAAAGAGAGGTTAATTATGGCTAAATTGAATGAAAAACAAGCTATGGCTGTTTGCCGCTCTATTCGCACAAGTCCGCGTAAATTGAACCTTGTTGCTCAGTCTATCCGTGGTTTGGGTGTAGAAAAAGCAGTTGCAGAACTGAGCTTTTCTAAGAAGAGAATCGCAAAAGTTGCATTGGGTTTGCTGCAATCTGCAATTTCCAATGCTGAAAATAATCATAATTTGAATATTGACAAGCTCGTAGTTAGCGAAGCTTATGTCGGTAAAGGTATTGTAATGAAACGTATGAGTGCACGCGGCCGCGGCAGAGGCGCAAGAATCTTGAAGCCTTTCTCAAGCATGACCGTTGTTGTAGCAGAGCGTGGGGAGTAAGCAGATGGGACAGAAAGTAAATCCTACAAGTCTTCGTTTGGGTGTTAACCGCACTTGGGACTCTCGTTGGTATGCTGATGACAAGTTTACTGACTATCTCCACGAAGATCTGAAAATTCAAAAATTCTTGGGTGAAAAATTGGCTCAAGCTGGCGTTAGCCGTATTGTTATTGAACGTCCGGCTAAAAAAGCAAGAGTTACTATTCACTCAGCTAGACCAGGTGTTGTTATTGGCAAAAAGGGTCAGGATATCGAGAATTTGAGAAAAGATATTCAAAAATTGACTGATTCTGAAGTTCAATTGAACATCGTTGAAGTTAGAAAACCTGAGCTTGATGCGAAGTTGGTTGCTGATTCTGTGGCTCAACAGTTGGAACGTCGTGTTTCTTTCCGTAGAGCAATGAAAAGAGTTATGCAGTCTGCTCTTCGTTTGGGTGCAGAAGGTATCAAAGTTAGCTGCAGCGGTCGTTTGGGCGGTGCTGAAATCGCTAGAACAGAACACTACCGTGAAGGTCGCGTGCCTTTGCACACACTTCGTGCGGACATTGATTATGCAACCTCTACGGCTCATACCACTTATGGTGCTTGCGGTGTAAAAGTTTGGATTTATAAAGGCGAAATCATGAGCCACGATCCAATGGCGCAAGACAAAAAGTTGGCTGAACAAAAATAATAACATGAGGTTAGAATAAAATGTTAAGTCCAAAACGTTTAAAGTTCCACAAACAGCATAAAGGCCGTATTCACGGCTTGGCTAAAGGTGGAGCAGAATTAAGTTTCGGTTCATATGGATTGAAAGCTCTTACTCCTGAACGCGTAACCGCTCGTCAGATTGAAGCTGCACGTCGCGCTATTACTCGTGAAATGAAAAGAGCCGGAAGAGTATGGATTAGAATTTTCCCAGACGTTCCAGTATCTGATAAACCTGCTGAAGTTCGTATGGGTAAAGGTAAAGGTGCTATTGAATTTTGGGTAGCAAGAGTTAAACCAGGCCGTATTATGTTTGAAATCGGCGGCGTACCTGAAGAAGTTGCTCGCAAAGCATTTGCATTGGGTGCTGCAAAATTGCCGGTAAAGAGCAAATTCGTAAAACGTTTGAACTCTGATGCCATTGAAGGAGAAGCATAATGGTTAAAACTAAAGATTTACGCGCTATGACTAATGACCAGTTGGAAGAAAAATTGGTTGCCAACAAAAAAGAGCAATTCAATTTGAGAATTCAACAGTCAACCGGCCAGCTGCAAAACACTTCTAATATGAAGAAAGTTCGCCGCGAAGTAGCAAAAATCAACACGCTCCTTGCTGAGCGCAAGAAGAATAGTTAGGAGAAAGAATATGCCTAAGAGAATTCTTCAAGGTGTTGTTGTAAGTGATAAACAGGATAAAACAGTTGTTGTTAGTGTAGAACGTCAAGTTATGCACCCTGTTTACAAGAAAATCGTGAAAAAAAGTAAAAAATTTGCTGCTCACGATGAAAACAATCAGTGCAAGGTTGGCGATAGAGTGTCTATTCAAGAATGCCGCCCTATCTCTAAAAACAAATCTTGGACTGTCATTTCTGATAACGCCTAGTAAATGAAGGAATAAAAAAATGATACAAATGCAAACCAACCTAGATGTTGCTGATAATTCTGGAGCACGCCAGGTGCAGTGCATAAAGGTTCTTGGTGGTTCCAAGAGAATGACTGCTTCTGTCGGTGATGTTATCGTTGTAGCTGTACAAGATGCTTTACCGAAAGGGCACGTTAAAAAAGGTGATGTTCACAAGGCTGTTATCGTAAGAACTGCCAGCGACATCAGACGCAAAGACGGTAGTGTTATCCGCTTTGACAGCAACGCAGCTGTTTTGATTAACAAAGACGGCGAGCCAATCGGCACCCGTATCTTTGGCCCTGTAACCAGAGAGCTGCGCGCTAAAAAATTTATGAAAATCATTTCATTAGCACCGGAGGTATTGTAGTATGCCTAAAATGAAAATTAAGAAAAACGATACTGTAATTGTTTTGTCGGGTGACGATAAAGGCAAAATCGGCGTCGTAAAACAAGCAATGCCTAAGGAAAACAAGGTTATTGTAGAAGGCGTAAATTTGGTAAAACGCCACACTAAACCTTCTCAGACCAATCCTGGCGGAATTGTGACAAAAGAGGCTGCCATTAACGTATCTAACGTTGCCATTGCCAAAGACGGCAAAGCAACAAAAGTCGGATACAAAGTAGTTGATGGCAAAAAAGTACGTTTTGCACGTAAATCCGGTGACGTAATCGATTAATAGGGGAAAATTTTATGACAAATTTTGAAACATTATATAACGACGTCATAAAGAAATCTCTTGTGGAAAAATTCGGTTACAAGAACCCACACGAGATTCCTAAGCTGACAAAAATCGTTTTGAATATGGGTATCGGCGATGCTGTTACCGATAAGAAAAAAGTAACAACCGCTATGGAAGAATTGGCTTTAATCGCCGGTCAACAGCCGGTTATGACTAAAGCCCGCAAATCAATCGCTACCTTCAAATTGCGTGAAGGTATGCCGATTGGCTGCAAAGTAACTTTGCGTTCTGACAGAATGTACGAATTCTTGGAAAGATTGATTAACATGGCTTTGCCGCGAATCAGAGACTTCCACGGAATCACCGGCAAGAACTTTGACGGCAGAGGAAACTTCGCTTTCGGTATTAAAGAACAGATAATCTTCCCTGAAATCAACTATGAAAAAGTTGACGAAGTTAGAGGATTGGATGTTGTTATTTGTACAACAGCTAAGACAGATGAAGAAGCTAAATTCTTGCTGACTTCATTTAACCTGCCTTACAAGAAATAAGCGGAGATTTTACTATGTCAAAAACAAGTTCAGTTTACAGAAACTTGAAAAGAGTAAAGATGGCAGAGAAGTATGCTAATCGCCGTCAAAAACAAAAAGCAATCGCAATGGATAAAAACGCTTCTCCGGAAGAGAGAATGCAAGCTCAATTTGCATTGCAAAAGTTTCCTAAGAATTCTGCAAGATGCCGTATTAGAAATCGTTGCAAAATTACAGGACGTTCACGTAGTTATTACAGAAAATTTGGCCTGAGCCGTGTTGAATTGAGAGATTTGGCAAGCTTTGGTAAAATTCCTGGTTTAGTAAAATCAAGCTGGTAAGAAGGGAGAATGATATCATGTCTATGAGTGATCCTTTGGGCGATATGCTCGCACGCATTAAAAACGCACAAAGAGCTAAGAAGAGTGATGTTGTATCACCTGCTTCTCGCTTGCGTGAAAATGTGTTAGAAGTTTTGAAAAGAGAAGGCTACATTGCCGGTTATGAAAAGACCAATGTACGCCCGGGTATTGATGAACTTCGTATTCAATTAAAGTACTACGAAGGTAGTGCAGTTATTACTGAAATTTACCGTGTATCTACACCGGGTCGCCGCGTTTATTCAAGCGTTAAAGACCTGCCTAGAGTTTACAACGGCCTTGGTATTTCCATCATCTCTACCCCAATGGGTGTTATGAGTGATAACGAAGCCCGCAAGGCAAACGTTGGCGGTGAAGTTTTGTGCCAAGTATTCTAAGGAGAAAATGGAATGTCAAGAGTTGGTAAATATCCTGTTGTTGTTCCTGCTGGCGTAGAATTAACCATCAATAACAACGTTGTAACCGCAAAAGGTAAATTAGGCGAACTTCATTTTGCCTTTGACGACAGCCATATTTCAGCTAAGCTGGAAGACGGTAAAGTTGTTGTCACTCCGCATTCTTTGAGCTTAACCGCCAGAGCATTGTGGGGTACAACCCGCGCTCAAATCCAATCATTAGTGAAAGGTGTGAGCGAAGGTTTTACCAAAGATATGGAATTAGTCGGCGTGGGTTATAAAGCCCGTGTTGAAGGCAAAAACTTAGTTTTGTCTTTAGGCTTTTCGCATGATGTGATTTTCCCTGCACCTGAAGGTGTAAAAATCACTTGCGAGTCTCCGACACAAATTAAAATCTTTGGTGCTGACAAACAGTTGGTTGGCCAAGTTGCCGCTGAATTGCGTAAATACAGAAAACCTGAACCTTATAAAGGAAAAGGCGTGAAGTATGCAGGCGAAGCTGTTCGTCGTAAAGAAGGTAAGAAGAAATAAGGAATAATTCTATGAATACACCAAGAAATTTGTTTGAGAGAAGAAAGGCTCGTGTTAGAACTGCTATCAAAGCAGCTGCAAACGGCAAATTAAGACTGTCTATTTTCCGCAGCGGCAAGCATATCTATGCACAAATCATTGACGATGTAAAAGGCTCTACAGTTGCTTCTGCCTCTACTTTGGATAAAGAAGTTAGAGCTAACATCAAAAAATCTTCTACAGTTGAAGCTGCTGGCTTCATTGGTAAATTAATTGCTGAAAGAGCAACAAAATCTGGTATTTCTGAAGTGGTTTTTGACCGCGGCGGTTATATCTATCACGGTCGTGTAAAAGCTTTGGCCGATGCTGCTCGCGAAGCTGGTCTGAAATTCTAGGAGAGAAAGATGGTACAATCTACAGATCGTCATAATTCTAAAAAAGAAGTAAAAGATGAATTGGTTGAAAAACTGGTTCACGTAAACCGTGTTGCTAAAACAGTTAAAGGCGGCCGCACAATGTCATTTGCTGCAGTTGTCGTTGTTGGTGACCAAAAAGGCCGTATCGGTTTCGGTACCGGTAAAGCCGCTGAGGTTCCTGAAGCAATTGTTAAAGCAACTAATGAAGCCAAAAAGAATATGATTCGCATTCCGCTTCGTGAAGGCAGAACTTTGCACCACGACGTGGCTGGTCGCTTTGGCGCCGGTAAAGTTGTTTTGAGAACAGCTCCTGCCGGTACCGGTGTGATTGCCGGCGGTCCTATGCGTGCAGTGTTTGAAGTTTTGGGCGTACAAGACGTTGTAGCTAAATCTTTGGGTTCTAACAACCCTTACAACATGATTAAAGCCACTTTCGCTGCTTTGCAGGCAATCAACTCTCCGAGAATGGTTGCTACAAAACGCGGCAAAAAAGTCGGCGATATCGTTAGCCGCCGCGAAAACACAACCGGTAAAGAAGTGAAAGAGGAGGCATAATCTATGGCTGCTAAAAAAACTATCAAAGTTACCAGAACTGGTAGCACAATCGGCCGCCCGGCTATTCAAGAAACTCACTTGAAGAGCTTGGGATTAACCAAAACCGGCCGCACAGTTGAAGTAGAAGATACTCCGGCTATCCGCGGTCTTATCAAAAAAGTGGCTCACTTGGTAAAAGTGGAAGAATAGGAAGCCAGCCGGGAGAGCATTATACTCTTCCGGCAGCCTCTGAAAGTTTTTCTGCTTTAGCTAGGTATTAACTATAAGGTAAAAAAAATGAAACTGAATGAATTAAAAGATAACGAAGGTGCGACAAAAAATCGTAAACGCGTTGGTCGTGGTATCGGTTCCGGTAAAGGCAAAACCTGCGGTTTAGGCCACAAAGGTCAAAAAGCTCGTTCCGGCGGTGCTAAATGCGGTTTTGAAGGCGGTCAAATGCCTTTATACCGTCAGCTGCCTAAGCATGGCTTTAAAAATCCGTTTGCAAAGACATTTGCCGTTGTAAACTTGGATACTATTCAAAAAGCTATTGATGCCGGCAAACTGGACGCTAAAAACATCAATGTTGAATCTTTGCTGAATTCTAATGTTGTTTCTAAGCAGCTGGACGGCATTCGCTTGCTTGCACGCGGTGCGGTTACCAGCAGCATCAACATTACTGTTGACTCTGCTTCTAAATCAGCTGTTGAAGCTGTTGAAAAAGCAGGCGGCAAAGTTAGCTTTGTTGCTGCTAAATAATTAACGTATGTGTTAATTTCTTTTGTTATAAAAAGCTCCGTTTCAATAAACGGAGCTTTTTAGTATGTATAGCTTAGGCAAATTTTAGCTTGGTTTTAAGTGTATGGATACAGAGCAATATGAATGTTCTTGACATTGCTTGCACATTTCTTTGATTTGCAGAGGTGTGGCTGTTTTTATGGTATTATAATCAAAAGGCTGTTTTTGGGTGTAGCCGCGCCAATGGTTTGGGTCGTTATCATCTTTAGTGTTTCCCCAAAAAGTCGTGATGTTGTTAATATCTTGGGCAATTTCTTTAGCAGCATAAATCATATTCTCGCATAAATCTTCAGAAGCCGGGACTAAAGATGAATCTGTTTTTATCAGATTTGCGCTGAAATTCATCTGAAAAGCGCAAACCAGACTTTTGTCATCTTGTGATTTTGGCCAACAATTCTGTCCGTAAAACCCCTTGTATGAATTGCCGTTTTTATCTTTTAAGCTTCCATTTATATAAGTTAAGCCGGTAGGAATTTCATTTAAGGCATTTAAAATGTCAATGGTATTATATTGAGTATCGGTAGTTTTTTCGTGAGGCAGTTCATAGCGCAGCCGGACCAAAGAGTGCAGAAGCTGGGTAATTTGTTCTTTTTGCATATTGGAATTCCACATTCGCATCGCCTTGGAATAGCCGGCAATCCCGCCGACTGACAATACCCCTATAATCGCCAGTACGCCAAGCATTTCTATCATTGAGCGGCCAAATTGATTTTGTTTCATCGTAACTTCCTTTCATTATTTTTCGTGTAACAAAAAAAGCTGCTTTGGACGAAGCAGCTGGAAGTTGGTAACTACTAGATATAAAATAGTGTAGCATATTAGCCATTGCGAATATAGCACATTTTGCTACCTTCCAGCTCTCGCTAGAAGGTATGCGTTATTTATCGTCTTTGCATAAGACGTATATCTACGAGGCTACCACACCCCAGACAGACTATCGCCTATCCAATTATAATTTTAATGTAAGAGAAGTATAAAGTAAAGAGAATTTTAATTTAATAAAATCAAAGCGTTGGAAGAGGCGGAAGTGTGTAAAAAAAACGACCGTTTAAAAGGGACAGTTTTTAGGCTGTTTTTAGTAATGTAACAGAGGTTGCTAAAATTTGCAATAACTTTTTATATTTGCGATGTTTTTTGCAGATTTGTGAGACTTTTCAGCGTCTTGTTTATAGTGTGTAAAAATAACGGTCGTTTTTTTTACACATAATAGGAGGAATAAGATGTTGAAGAGCAGAGAATTTTTAAGAGAAAAGAGCAGGGGAAGAGTAGGTGGAGGCAACAGACTATCGCCTCCAGCACCAGTCATTCTAGGCCTTGTGCCTGGAATCCTGTCCCAACAAGGTACTAACCTAGTCAATAAATTAGCCTTATTATTGCATAAGTGTTGGTTGAGAGAAGATTCTTGGGATAAACCCAAGAATGACGGGTGCCGGGGACGTGGGTTTAGTGCTTATTCACAATCTGGTCGGTCTATGATTGAAATGCTGGGCGTGCTGGCAATTATCGGTGTGCTGAGTGTCGGCGGGATTGCCGGATATTCCAAGGCTATGGAAAAGTGGAAAATCAACAAGGCGGTGGAGCAATATTCTTGTATTATTAACGGATTGATTAAACCGGCGGATGAATTAAAAATAAGAGGCGATAAGAGCGGACAAATGTTTTATAGCTATATAAACGTAGTTGAAGCTCTTGGCTTGCTGCCGTCAAGTTGGTATGATAAAGGTACCGTTGGCATTCGTGATGATTTAGGCAATTATCTGCAATTTTTTGTAAGAAATAAACTTGTCGTAATAGACTTTTATTTAGGCGGTATAACAACAGATGATGATGGTTATAAATCTAGCTCATTTTCTCCTAAACTGTGTCAAGAAATTGTTCAAAATGTGTTTTATCCTCTGCATTCGGTGGTTAACAATGTTTATTTGGTAAAAAAGCGTATTATGGAGATGCTTTTTGCGCTTCAAAAAAATGTCTTAGCGGAATTAAAATATCAGAAATAAACTCATTATGCCACGCTTGCGAAAATAATGGTAAAAGCGGCTGCGTATTGGTATTTGAAATGTAGTTTACGGCACTCTGCAAATAATTTATTTTTCTTGCTTTTACAAAATAAAACGATTATAAAATTTAACGTCCGGTGTTAGCGCACTGGACGTTATATTAACTAGAAAGGGTTAAACCCAAACTTTAACTCATTTCTAAGCTAAAGATAACCTATTTTTGTATAAAAGTCAAGGCTTTTAGCAAATTTAGGCGGGTTTATCCCTTTCGTAGCCGCTCAGATGAGCTGAAAGGAAAGAGATGAACGATACAATCAAAGTTCTTAGCATTATAGTTTTAGTGCTAAAAATCATCATCCTTCTATTAAAATAGTATAGTATGGTGAGGCGGGGTTTTCAAGCTCCGCCCTTTGATATTTTATGCTAACTAAAAAATTGTAGCGTATTTTGTCTTTTTGCTTGAGATTTTAGCAAAATAGAGTAAACTCCAAGCATTATTGTTTTAGTCTTATAAGGAGAAATGTAAATATGTCAAAAGTCTTGATTACTTCCGCTTTGCCGTATATTAACGGGATTCCGCACCTCGGCCACATGGTCGGCTGTCTGCTGCCGTCTGATGTTTATGCCCGTTATATGCGAATGCTGGGTAATGAAGTTTTGTATATTTGCGGAAACGACGAACACGGCACAGCCTCGGAAGTCGGCGCTCTGAAAGAGGGGATGCCGGTAGAAGAATATTGCGATAAGTATCATGCCCGCCATATTCAGACATATAAAGATTTTAATTTGTCATTTGATTATTTCGGACGCACTTCCAGCGAACAAAACAAAGAAATGACTTATCATATTTTTTCGCAGCTGGATAAGAACGGCTTTATTGAAGAAAGAACGATGAAGCAGGTTTATTCGGTTGATGATAAAATGTTTTTGGCTGACCGCTACATTACCGGTACCTGCCCGCATTGCGGATATGAAAAAGCCCGCGGCGACCAATGCGAAAACTGCACCAAAGTTTTGGAACCGACAGATTTAATCAATCCGCGCAGCACCATTTCCGGCAGCACTAATCTGGAAGTGCGCGAAACCAAACATCTGTTTTTAAACTTGCCGAAAATTGAAACAAAATTGGTGGAATGGCTCAAAACTAAAGAGGCTTTCTGGCCTGATGTGGCTTATTCCATTGCTAAAAAGTGGGTTAAAGAGGGTTTGCAGCCGCGCTGTATTACCCGCGATTTGAAATGGGGTTTTCCGGTTAATAAACCGGGGTTTGAAGACAAGGTATTTTATGTGTGGTTTGACGCTCCAATCGGCTATATCGGTATTACTAAGCAATGGTCGGACGAAAATCCGGCAGAGCGTAACTGGAAAGATTGGTGGCTGGATGCTAAAGATGTGCGTTATGTTGAGTTTATGGGCAAAGACAATGTGCCTTATCACTCTATCACTTTTCCGGCAACTTTGCTGGGTACGGGCGAAAACTGGACTAAAGTAGACTTTTTGAAAGGTTTCAGCTATCTGACTTTTGAGGGCGGAAAATTCTCTAAGTCTGAACACCGCGGTGTGTTCGCCGAAGATGCAGTTAAAGAATTTCCGGCTGACTACTGGCGTTATTGGCTGATGGCTAACGCTCCGGAAAGTTCGGATTCATCTTTCACTTTTGAAAGCTTTGTAAATACGGTTAATAAAGATTTGAACGGCGTTTTGGGCAACTTTGCACAGCGCGTTATGAAAATGACGGCTTCCAAGCTGGGCGCTCAGGTGCCGGCGGGCGGCGAGCTGCAGGCTGAAGATAAAGAGCTGATTAAGGTTTTGCAAGCCAGCGTTAACGACTATTTCAAATATTTAAATGAAATGGAGTTCCGTAAAGCAACGGCGGAATTGCGGGCGATTTGGGTTGAAGGAAATAACTATATTTCTACAACCGAGCCGTGGATGGTTATTAAAGAAGACCAGACCAGAGCTGCCACAATTTTGCGTCTGTGTTTGAATTTAGTAAGAATTTATGCAATTTTAAGCGCTCCGTTTATGCCTGATACCGCCGAAAAAATTATGGCTAAGTTCGGTTTGACTTCTAAAGATATGCCGTCGCTGAAAGATTTTAATGTAGAAAAAGAAATGTCGGCGCTGAAAGCCGGTCATGCTTTTGAAGCCGGAGAAGCTTTGTTTGAACGCATTACACCGGAAAGAGCCGCCGAATTGCAGCAAAAATACAGCGGAGCAAAATAGATGTCTAAACGCGAGTGGGATGATATGAAAACAAAAGGTTTCGGCGCATTTCTGTATAGAATTTATTTAGGATTGACTTATCCTCTGCGTCATCCGTTTGTGACGATTATCGTACTGCTGGCGTTTTACCGTCATGAGCTTGCGGGATTATGGGCGGATTATCAGCATAAAATGCCGGAGCCTGTGCAGCAGGCGGCTTTGATAAAAAAACAAACTGCCGAAAAAATTGAAGAAAAACTGGCGGAAATGCGTTCTTCTTTAGGGCAAATTGTGCAGAATATGCCGAAAGAAGCAGAAAAAAATGAACCGGAAGCTAAAGATGAAAAAGTTCGTTTTGTCAGCTGGAATGTGGCAAAATTTAATAAAGCCCGCTATGAGCCGCGTGAAGAAAATAACGCTGCTCTGCCGGCCGGAAATGAACCGACATTCGCCGAAACTAAGCAGCAGGCTTTAGCCGAGCGGGCCGAAAAAACTGCAGAAGCTGAGAATATAAAAGAAGAGCAGTACCGCGATGTTTTTTATAAAGGCAGTCTAAGCGATTATTACTATAAAAACGAATCGCTGAATTTAGAGTATCTTCCGGAGCCGGAGCATTTGTATGATGAAGTAAAAATAGCCGGCCCTAACAGCTTATACGCCGGCGGCAAATTTATGTATCTTTACGGCATCTATTCCGACCCGTCGCAGTATGATACGGAAGCTGCTGTAAAGTATCTGGAGCAAGTCAGCAATGGCCGCAAAGTGCATTGCGAAGTGGTGGCCGAAACCTATAATCATACGGCTACGGCTTTGTGCTTTGTGCATGGCATATTTATCAACAAGGCGCTGGTAGATAAAAAATTAGCGCGCAATGTGGCTTTGCGGTAAGGATTAAAAAATGTGGCAGCCCGTTTTTATGATTAGCGGATATATTCTGGGTATTTTAGGGCTGATTATGTTTGTGCCTGCCGGTTTGGATTTAGCCGAAGACGTCTACACGCGTTCTCCGTTTATTCCGGCGGCGGTCATAACCATGTTTTTCGGCTTTTCACTGTTTTTAGCCAATTACACTAAGGTTGAAAAAATCTCGCTGAAACAGGCTTATTTGGTAACCACGGTCAGTTGGTGCATTGTCGGGGCGTTTGCCTCGCTGCCGTTTTTGTTTTTTAATCAAAATTATACGTTTGCCGATGTTTTTTTTGAAACTGTTTCGGGAATTACCGGAACGGGAGCCACAATACTTGCCGATGTGGAAAGTTTGCCGCGTTCTATTTTGTTATGGCGGTCGATTTTGAATTTTCTCGGTGGTTTGGGAATTGTGATTTTTGCTGTGGCGCTTCTGCCGTTTTTGGGGATTGGCGGAATGCGAATCTTTCAACGTGAAAATTCTGATTCAAATGATAAATTTATGCCTAAATTCAGCTATATAGCCAAAAGAATAGTGATTGTTTATACAATGTTGGTTGTTATTTGCACCATAACTTTGGATTTGTGCGGTATGAGCTGGTTTGATGCCGTCAATCATGCTATGTCGTCAATCGGAACTGGTGGATTTTCTACAAAAAATAACTCAATAGCCGCTTTTAACAGTATATCAATAGAAATTGTTATTATGTTTTTTATGCTTGCAGGCTCTTTGCCGCTGACTTTTTATATTTTGATATTCAGGCATGGCAATGCTAATAAAAATTATCAGGTTTCAGTATTTTTGAAGATGGTGTTTTATTGCGGTTTATTTGTCAGTCTTTATTTGTTTGCAACATCTGATTATTCTTTGGCACAGAGTTTGAGATACAGCTTTTTCAGCGTTATTTCGGTGATGACAACAACGGGACTTTCTTCAACCGATTTTGTAGAGTGGGGAGTTTGGACAAGCGCCGTATTTATGCTGCTTTCTTTAAGCGGAGGATGTACAGGGTCTACTAGCGGTTCAATAAAAATCTTCCGCTGGCAGCTGATTTATGCATATTTGCATAAATATGTGTTGTCTATGGTAGAACCAAACAGAATCATTCCTCTGCGTGTCGGAATTGTTAATCCTCCTCAAAATGTGATAACATCAGTATTTGTGTATGTTTTCTCTTTTATTATAAGTATGCTGCTCATAGGGGTTGCCATCAGTTTGTGTGGTGTTGATTTCAGCACTTCTCTGGCAGCGAGCGTGGCTTGTATGACAAATGTCGGGGTTGGCGGCGTTGAAGTTATTGGTCCTAGCGGCAACTTTGCTTTTTTTTCGGAAAGTGTCAAATATTTGCTGTGTTTTGCAATGCTGCTGGGGCGTTTGGAGGTTATTACCGTATTGGTGATTTTTACGCGTTCATTTTGGCGCAATTGATTTCTGCTGATAATATTTTAAGGCATACACGCGCAAGGCGCTGCAAAGATTGGCGTTGTTTCTGGCGCTGTCTATTTGCGTCACAAGTTGATTTAAGCTCATTTTCTTTGTGCCGGCTATTTCATAAAGCGCGGCAAAAAATTCCTCTTCCAGACAAATGCTGGTGGCGTGGCGTCCGGCAATAACAACAGATTTTTTAATCATTATTTTTTACGGTAGCTGTCAAAAGAAATTACCTGCGCATCTCCGGAAGCGGCTGACTGCGGCTCTGCCGAATTATTGGCAGTCGGCGTGTTGCCCTCGTCCAAAGTAAAGCTGAGTCCGAATTTAGCGTAAGGGTCGGCAAAATAGGTAATGGCGTCAAACGGAATGGTAATGGTCTGCGGCATGCCGCCGAAGCTTAAATCTACCGAAAAGCTGTTGTGGCGCACGACCAGATTTTCAAACTGATTCTGCAGCACAATCGTCATAGTGTCGGGATATTGAATTTGCAGATTTTTAGAGATGATGGTTCCCGGAAAATTGGTCTTAAAAGTAATATAAAAGTGATTTTCCCCCGGCAGCCCCTGCGTTTCTACAATTTTCAGCGCATAATAAACCACGCTGCGCAGGGATTTTTCTACCAGTTCGTCATAATCTATTTTTTCTACAAAATTTACCATTTTATCACCTAAAAAATAAAATTTAGGGCCTCTCTGTTGCTGGGCGGCCCCGTCCCCACTTTGGCCTAACCAAAGGCCGAAGAATTTAAGTTTGTTGCCTTAACCTTAAGCAGCTACAGCAACCGGTGCAAAATTATCATTTGCATTCATTTAAATTTGAACCGATAACGGTGGTATCTCACCGAACACAACACATATCTTTACTATACACTGTCAAGCCTGGTTCACCCCCGTAAAATTGGTGGAGGTGCCGGGTACTGCCCCCGGGTCCAATGTACCTATTTCATAAGGCTTCTGGTGTCATAGTCAGCAAGCTGACGCTATATATTATAGATATTTTTTCGCAGATTTCAAGTTTTATAAATCAGAATGTTGAAGTTCTGAAAAATCCGGCAGTTCTAATATGGCTTAAATCAGCAAAATCAAATAGTTAAGCTGTGTCAAGTTTTAAATTTTCGGCTTAAGCGACTCTTTTTGCTGGATTTTTCAAAAAATAGGTGCTATATGACTCGTGTTTAATTGTTCGTTAATACTTTTTAAGGAATGGTTAAAAGTGTTTAACGCTGCTTTGTTTGGCTGCATTAAATTGCGAAAGATGATTGAAATTCTTAAAAGACGGGATATCGTCTGCCGGCAGGTCAGCATTATAGGATGACACCTTATCGTGTTTAATAAGTTTTGTTTTTTAGTCGGCGTTTTTGTGCTGTTCAGCAATGCAATTTATGCAAACGGAGACGCAGACATGCTGCCGGCAAAAGAGCTGGTTAACGATGGGGCTCTTTGTTCTGTTGCCGCTAAAGAGGCAGGCGACGAATACGGCGTAAAATTTGATTTGCTGCAGACTATTTCGGCTGTAGAAAGCGGCAGATGGGATGATTTGCAAAACAGATATGTAGCTTGGCCGTGGACAGTTAATGTTAAAGGAAAAGGCTACTATTTTGCTTCCCGCGAAGATGCGGTGCGTGCGGTTAAAAAATTTCAGGCGCAGGGCATAGAGAGCATAGACGTGGGATGTATGCAGATTAACTTAAAATATCACGGAGAAGCGTTTAATTCGGTTGATGAAGCGATTGATCCGGCCAATAATGTGAAATACAGCGCAAAATTTTTGCGTACATTGTACAGCCGCCACGGTCAAAGCTGGAAAAAAGCCGCTAAGCGCTACCATTCGGCAAATCCGGAAAAAGGCGAAGCCTATACCAAACGTTTGGAAAATCGTTTTGAAAAGTATAAATTGGCCGGTTTTGCCGCTGGGACTAATTTGTTTTAGTAAAAGAAAATGATTGTTTCTAAATACAAAAAAGAATATATCGTAAAAAGCTATGAAGCGGATTGTCATGGCTTTTTACGCTTGCTTACATTGATGAACTTGCTGCAGGACGCAGCTATGGGCAGCGCCGATGCGTTGGGCGTCGGGCTGGAAAAATGTTCCGAACGCGGGCTGACTTGGTTCGGCACGGATTATTTTTTGCAGATAAACCGCCTGCCGAAAATGGATGAGCATTTTGTAATAGAAACTTGGCCGGCCGAAGCAAAGCTGTGGGGAGCCGTCCGCGATTTTGTGATATACGATGCACAAGGCGCGGAGATTATTAAAGTCAGCAGCCAATGGGTTTTGATTGATTTAGCCCGCCTGCGTCCGGTGCCGCTCAGCAAATATTTTCCGGACTATACGCCGCTGAACGAGCGGGCGCTGCCGGTGGAGTTTATGAAGATCGCCTTGCCGGAGAATTTTGAACGCGAAGATATAATTAAAGTCCGCTTTGATGATATAGATATCAATAACCATGTCAACAATGCGGTATATCCGCTGTGGGCGAGCGAATGTGCAGATAAAGATTTCAGACAGCAGCATTATCCGGCAGAAATTGAAATAAATTTCAAAAAAAGCGCTGTATACGGCGAAGATGTGGCAGTTTTAAGCGCACAGAACGCTGAAGAGACGTTTCATTCTATACGCGAATCGGATAAAAGCACCGAATTGGCGCGCTGTCGGATTAAGTGGCAGAAAGTTACATTATAGTAAGCGGCAGCAAAGCTTTGCGCGGAGCAATATTTTGCTTTAGAACCGCGTGGAAAATCGGATAAGCGCGTTCGCACTCAGTCAGGGCGATATTGATAACCTGCTGCAGCTTGCCGCTAAAATTAAATTCATCATGGTCTATAAACAGCGAATGCTTGAACACCGGCATTTTCATTTCTTCCCAATATGAAAAATAGCCGACCCAAAGGTCTTCGTTCAGCAGAGCCAGCAGCTCAAAAATACTTGGCAGATTTACGTTAGCCGGTTCCAGATTCAAAAGGCAGGAAATGTGCAGGCAGTTCATGTTTTCTTCCCAAGCGAAAAACAGCAGCATATTATCCCATTTGCCGGAAACTTCCACCACAATTTCATTGGAGTTGCGGCGTTCTGTGGTGTGGGTTTGATTTGCAAACATGCACTCAACGTCGTCCAATGGATTATATTTATATTTTTGTGCCAGCATCCCGGTTCCTTTGTGAAAATTCATTTTCAAAATGGCACATTATTTTAGAAAAAAACAATTATCTTTCACAAGTTTTCCACTTTTTTTGTTTTTGGCAAAAAATATAAAAAAATAAATCGCGATTTATCAATAAGATAATTTTTTTGATGTTTATAATTATTTTTAGATGTGGATTATCTGATTTTTGTTAATATACTTTTAAGCAATAAATAAAAACAGAGGGTTGTTATGACAGGACTTGCATATCCGGAAATTTCTCCGATTATATTTCAGATTGGGCCGTTTGCGCTGCGCTGGTACTCGCTGGCGTATTTATTGGGAATTTTATTCGGCTGGTGGCTGGCGGCAAAGCGCATACAAAAATATCAGATACCGCTGACTAAAAATAATTTGGAAGATATTGTTTTTTATGTGACGCTCGGTATTATATTGGGCGGGCGGCTCGGCTATGTCTTGGCCTATAGCAACGGGCAGTTTGGGCAGAATCCGCTGGAGATTTTTGCGGTATGGCACGGCGGCATGTCTTTTCATGGCGGTATCGCCGGAGTGATTATTGCGGTGTATTTGGCGGCGCGGAAGCTGAAATTTCCGTTTCTGCGCTTAACCGATTTGGCGGCGCCGGTAGTGCCGGTCGGTATTTTTTTAGGCCGTTTGGCTAATTTTATAAATGATGAGCTGTGGGGGCGGGTTACCGATGCGGCTTGGGCTGTGCGTTTTCCGCGCGGCGGCTATCTGCCGCGCCATCCGTCGCAGCTGTATGAAGCTTGTTTGGAGGGCATAGCTCTGTTTATAATCTTAAATTTGATGTGGAGCAATAAATGGTGCCGCGAGCGCCGAGGCTTTATTTCCGGTGCATTCCTTTTAGGCTATGCTGTATTCAGGACGCTTTTGGAACAATTCAGGGAGCCGGACGCTCAGCTGGGTTTTCTGTGGGGCGGCTTGACTATGGGGCAGCTGCTTTCGGTTCCGGCGTTTTTAGGCGGAATATATTTATTGCTAACCGCTAGGATGCAGAAAGATTAAGCCTTAGTGACAATATTGCAGTTAAAGCGGTAGGCTTTCTGCAGGGAATTATGCGCGCGGGCGGTTACATCGGTGGCGTTAAGGTCAAGGCGGGTTTTCTCGGAAACGCTGATAGAAATAGTGATTTTTAGGTTTTTGCCGTTGGTAAAGACAAAATCGGCGGCAGCGATGACATGGCGGATGTTTTCGGCGTATTCCATGGTGTGTTTGGCGTCTTCGTTTTGGAAAACCATAATCAGCTCCGACGGCACAATATAGCGGTATATGGTAATGCCGTACGGAAATTCGCAGATGCGTTTGACCAGCATTTGCTCCAGCTCCTGCATTTTGTGTTCGCCGATAACTTTCAGCAGCTTGTCGCGGTTGTCTATGCTGAACAGTCCGATGGTGTATTTATAAGGAAATTTGTTGTTGGCGTGCGATAGATAGGCGTTGTAGCTGCCGACATTTTCCAGCACGTCATAATTATATTGATGATACAAATCAAAAACCGTGGTCCAAAACAAAATCAAAGCAAAGCTTAAAAAGAATGTTGTCGCGCCGGAAGCGCTGTCAGAATACATAAGCCCCAGAAACAGGCAGCAGTCAGCGTAAAACAGTCCGGTGTTTACCAGCGTGTTTTTAAAGCTGATGTCAATAGACAGCGGCACCAGCACCAAAAGCCAAACTATAGCGGCTTCCAGCGGCAGCGCGCCGAAATTTATATCTAAATACGGCAGTTTAGTGATGATAAAGCCGAAATGCTGGATAAAAGCCAGCTGAGCCAATAAAAATATCGTGAGCCAAAAGCCGCGGCGGCTCTGCAGTTTGCGCGGCTCCAAAAAATAGAACAGCAGCAGGTTCAGCGGCAGGGCAAAACAAAGCCATAGGTATTCGGCGCTGCTCTGATATTCGCTGCCGTATTTGTTTTTGCAGAGATTGAGAAAAACATAGCATAGACTGCCTAAAATAAAGCTGAAAAAAGGTTTAGAGCGGTTAACCAGCACCAGTAATGCTAAACCGACGACGGCAACAGAATAAAAAGCAATATGAAAAGAAAAAGAAGTTTCGTGTTTATAGGGATTTTGGGCAAAGAACATGACTAATCCGGCGGCAAACAATAAGGCCGGAAAAAAAGAGCTTTTGATGGTAGACATCACATATTTTAAACTGCCGGACGCGGATTCTGTCACTTTTTCCTCCATTATCCGGCAGTATAAAACAAAAGAGTTTAAATTTTATTTATACATTTCAAAATAGAGCTGTCGCCGTAAGAATAAAAACGATATTTTTCGGCAATAGCATGCGCATAGGCGGCTTTCATCCTTTCGGTTCCGGCAATGGCGCAAATCAGCATAAACAGAGTTGATTTCGGCAGGTGGAAGTTTGTGATAATCATATCAATGATTTTAAACTTGTAGCCCGGAGTGATGAAAATGTTGGTTTCTCCGCAGAATGGATGCAAAACGCCGGTGTCATCGGCAGCGCTTTCCAGCAGGCGCACCGAGGTGGTACCGACTGCAATAATGCGGCGCCCCTGTTTTTTGGCGTCATTGATGATTTGGCAGGCTTCAGGAGTGATAACGCCGAACTCAGCGTGCATTTTGTGGTTTTCCGTATCTTCGGTTTTAACCGGCAAAAAAGTGCCGGCGCCGACATGCAGGGTTAAGAACACGCGCTTTACGCCCATGTCATCAATTTCTTTCAGCAGGCGGTCGGTAAAGTGCAAACCGGCGGTGGGAGCGGCAACGGCGCCTTCATGCTTGGCATATACGGTTTGATAGTCTTCTTTGTCGTTGTAGGGATTCCATAAACCGGCTAAAGGCTTGTCGCGCTTGATGTACGGAGGCAGCGGCATAGAGCCGTATTGCTCAAGTTTTTTGCCCAGCTCGTCGGCGGAGCAGGTAAAGCGAATCTTTACGCCGTCTTCGTCGTCTTTTTGCAAAACTTCGGCGCTGAAATCGGATTTTTCGGCTGGAATATCAGCTGTATAAAAATGAACGATATCGCCGGTGCGGAGCCTTTTAGCATTTTTAATAAATGACCACCAGCTGATGCCGTCATCCGGATGATACAGCGTGACCTCAACCAAAGCTTCGCCGCGCTGGCCGTAAAGCCGCGCCGGAATGACCTTGGTGTCGTTAAAAACAAGAACATCGTCCGGCCGCAGAATTTTCGGCAGGTCATAAAAACGGCGGTCGTGCATTTCATTTTCTTCCGACAAATCCAAAAGGCGCGAGCTGTCGCGCGGATTGGCAGGTTTTTTGGCAATCAGGTCTTTATCCAGTTCAAAATCAAAAATATCTACTTTCATTGCGTCCTCGTTTTTTATATATTTTTCTTCATCTTTAATCTATGAACGCGGCAAACGCAAGCGCTTTTTTGTAAAAGATTTGACAATATTGCTGCTATTTGTCAAATTTTAGCGGACTATATTTGTTATATAGCAGATTTATTTGGTATTTTTTTACATTTTTTGACAAAAAAGTTATTGCAATCAAAGGTAAAATGGTGTATAGTCGCCGTATAAGTTGAGTTAATGTGTCAAAAAGGAGTTAATGACAATGGCTAATGAAATGTCTGTTGATGAAGCAGTTCGCATTATTACGGAAACAAATGAGTTCGGCGATAAGTTTGATGAAGCTGTCGCATATCTGAAAGAGCATGATGCTCAAAACAGCTTGCTGGTTCCGTTTAAAGACGAGCAGTCTCAGGATAAAATCAAAAAAGCGCGTGCCAAAGCTTATATTCAACAGGCTGTGGCTGATGAAGAATACGATGCCCGTTTTGATGAGGCTGTAAAGCTGGTTAAAGATGATAAAGAAGTTCAGGCTCAGGTGCAGGACGAACAAGAAGTTTATGATAAAGAAAATCATCTGGATATGACAGATGAAGACGCTGTTCTGCGCAATACCAAAAAAATCAGCGATATGGCGGATTCGTTTTTGGATGACAAAGACAACGCCGATGAAATTGCCGATATAAAAGAAAAGGTTGAAGTGGTTGACGACTCCGGTCAATCTCTGAGTGCCGATGAAGCGCAGAAATATTGGGATTCGCTGTTGGAAAGCGCAAAGCAGCAGGCTGTTATGCTGCGCGCCGGCGATGTAAATTTCTTTATGAAAAAAGAAGAAGAAAAGCGCCAGACTTTAAACCGCGATATTAAAGACTTTTGGGCTATCGGCGTGGCTACAGGCGTGGCCGGCAGCGCTATGGAGACTCCGACCGAAAAACAGGTTAATCCGGAAAGCAAAGACTATGCTAAATATGTTAAAGCGCAGGCCGATAAAGCTGAAAAAGCTTTGAATAATCTGTTTGGAAACGGCGGAAAAGCCAAAATAAAAGCTGATTACTTCCTGCATAATGCCGTTGAAACTTCCAAAAAAATGGCTTCTTATGCACATCGCTGGTTGCAGAAAGGATGTAAGAAAGCCGCTTCCGTATTCAGCAAGCGCCGCGAATCCTTTGACAGCAAGATGAAAGGCTTGTTCGGCAAGGCTTATGAAGTTAAGCAGGCTGCGGTTGAACATATTAAAAACAACAAAACACGTTTAATTACAGATGCTGCCGCAACTATAGCCGTTACGGCTGCTGCCGGAACCGGTTTGGCTTTGCCGGCAGTTGCCGGATATGCTTTGTATACTGCAGCCGGTTCTTGGACATGGCCGTTGGTGGAAAAGAAAACCAAAGCTATCCGCGAGGCTAAAAAAGCCGGTATGGATGCCAGCGAGTGGACAGGCTTTAAAGGCTTAAAGAAAGCTTTTGCCGCAATCAAAGGCGATGAAAAAGAATATAAAAAATATAAAAACAGAGCTTATACCGGTACTTTATTCGGTGTTGCCGGAGCCGGTTTGGTTGCCGGAATGGGGGCAGCTTCCGGATGGGTTGCCGACAAAGCCGGTTATATGACCGCTAAAGTTGCTTCCTCGGTTGTTCGTTCTGCCGGTTCTGTAACAAGTCAGGCTTTAAACTACCGCGATGTTAAGAAAGATTTCAAAGCCGATCCGTCTGCTGAAAACAGAGCTAAATTAAGACAGGCTAAATTCGGTTTGGGTTTAGGCAGCGTTATTGCCTTGGCCGGCAACTTATGGGCAGCAAGCCATGCTGTAGAAGCAAATGCAGCTGAAAATTCCGGCGGAGTTATGGATAAAGTTAAAAACTGGTTCCATAAAGATGAACCGTCAGCTGCCGATTCTACAAAAGTTGCCGCGGATTCTGCCGCTGTTGCTAAAACTGCAGTTGCGGAACAGACGCCAAACGGCGGCGCTGCTAAAGCCGTCAATGCTGCAGAGATTGATGCGCCTGAGGTAACAGCTCCGGCTGCTTATGACGCTTCTATGGGCATCAGCGAAAAGCATTGGAATGAAATGCACCAAAAATTGACCGGTATTTATGAAAATCACTCTGCTTTGTTTGGCAAAGAAAATGTTTCTTCCGGCGAAGCTTGGGATAAAATGTATCAGAATTTGGATAACGCCATGAAGGCAAATCCGGACTACTTTGGCAACATGACTAAAGAGCAGTTCTTGTATAAGTATATGAAATTGATTGAAAATACTGAACGCGTTACTAACGGCGCCAAAGGATTTTTGGTAACAAAATTGGATAAGGACGGTTTGCCGATGTACGGCGATAAAGACTTAACCAAAGTTATGCGTGATATGAATGCTATGCTGAACTGCGGCGAAAAATTCAAAGTTTCGGCTGCGGAAATGGGCAAAGCTTTGGATTATGTTGACGCTAAAACCGGACGTTATATGGGACCGGGAGCAGAAATCGGCGTAACCAACAACCGTTATATCGGCGGACGTGTTGAATGCGGCGAAGACTATCAAAATGCTTGGAAGCGCGCAATCCGTAAAGTTGCGGCTCATCGCCAGCCGGAAGCTCCTAAACCGGTAGTTGAGACAGAGCCAGAAGTTGTTCCGGCTCCGGAACCGGAAAAGAATCCGGTTAATGCAGAAGAGGTTGTAACTAATGACACTCCGGCTAAAAAAGCGCCACATGTCAGCGAAGAGGTTGTAAATACTCAGCCTGCAAATCGTAAAGTGGTTATCAACGAAGGCGCTACAGACGGCAACTTGGATGTTAACAGCAGCAAAGTTCGCGGAAAGAGCAGGAGTTTTATGACCCGCGGCGGCCGTGAATAAAGGAGGCTCGTCTAATGGTCTACTACTTTTAACTTTTTATTCTTGTGTACCGTTTTGTACACGGCAAAAAAAAGTTAATGCGTATTAGCCTCATTATCCAAGCCTCTGAGAGGTAGTACCGGTTTCATTAAGTTGAGACCGGTATTTTTTGCAGCCCAACTCTGAAATGTCATACTTGTCGCCACACCCCGCAGGCTGTGGCAGACGAGTATCCGTGACCTTGTTGCCATAGGCAACGCTTCTTTGTTCTCTCGCCCCCTGCGGGAGAGAGTGGCACGATAGTGCCGAGTGAGTGGTATTATTAAATATTGACATTGCTTTAGCAATGGCGTTATGGATTCTCCGCCGTGGTACTTCCAGCAGGGAGTACCGGCGAAGAATGACGCTGATAGAGGAGGCGGAAAAGACGCTAACCACTCGTCTCCAGCACCAGTCATTCTAGGTTTTATCAAGAGAATCTTCTTTCAACCGAGACTTATGTAATAATAAGGCTAATTTATTGACTTGGTTAGGGACCTGTTGCCACTTATCTGCCGCTTAAACTCATCAGCTTATTAAAAAAGGCTTGGCGGGTGGATTCATTTTGGCTCAGAATCTGCGAGGTTTTCTGCAAGTCGGACGAAGCTTTAGCCAGCATTTCGCCGCTGTCTTCATAATGCACGCCGGAAAGAATGACTTTGCCTTTGCCGTAAGGCTGAAGAACCACAGCCGGCTTAAAGCCGGCTAAATTATAACGGGCTAAAATTTCGGCATTTTCCGGATTGTTTAACTCAAAATACGGACCTCCGTGATAATGAACAACAACAGCGGCGCCGTTTTCATCAAACAATTCCACGGCGGCGGAAGAAGCCGGATTTTTTGCAAACGGCTCTATATTAAGCTCTTTGTACAAGGAGCCTACGGCCTTAGCGTTGAGCAAATCTAATTTATATTCGGCTATAATTCGGGATTCCGGCAAGTCTTTTTCAAATTCGGTTTGTTTGCAGGCATAGTAAGCGCCGGCGCAGATTCCATAATAAACACCGCCCTGCCGGACATAGTCACGGATTTTCGCATTGCCTAAAACTTCAAGCTTATGGCGATACGGCGTACTGGCACCGCCGGGAATAAAAAAAGCTAGGACTTCTTGATTAAGGCTGTTACGGCTGATAATTTCATTAGCATCTGTAAATCCGACCCTACAGCCGCGCGGTTCAAAATAAGCGCGTAGCTCTTTTGCCAAAACATTTACATCTGCGCAGCCATAGTCCTCATATATCAAAATTTTATTTCTCATAAACCGCTGTTATAAACTTGACAGTTTATTTTTGCAACTGCTATGTTAGGGATAAAGGAAAAATAGGTAATGTTTTATGCTTTTTATAATGATTCGCCGGTCGGGCAGCTGCTGATGACCAGCGACGGGCAAAATCTAACCGGTTTGCAGATGAAGCAACAGCGATATAATCATATTGCCGCCGATTGGGTGCAAGCGGAAAACTTGCCGATATTTATACAGACTAAACAATGGTTAAATGATTATTGGCAGGGCAAAAATCCACGCCTGAACAGACTGCCTCTAAAGCCACGGGGCAGCGAATTTCAGCGAAGAGTCTGGAGAATTTTGCAAACAATTCCTTACGGTAAATATGTTACCTACGGCGATATCGCCAAACAAGCGGCGCAGGAATGCGGTAAAGCCCGAATGTCGGCGCAGGCTGTGGGCGGCGCGGTCGGACATAATCCGATTTGCATTATAATTCCGTGTCACCGTGTTATCGGCGCCAACGGCAATTTAACCGGATATGACGGCGGAGTTGATAAAAAAGTAATATTGCTGCGGCATGAGGGCTTTGATATGACCAAGTTCACAATGCCGAAACAAAAAAAGAGTCCACTCATTTGAGTGAACTCTTTTTGCCTATTCATACAAAGGACTATATCTGACGATAGTGTCAACTTTGTAAGTATTTCCGTGTAAAACAGCCTCGTATGAAGTAACCTTACGCACTTTTTCGCCGACTTTCGTTCCCAGCCACTGCGGTTTGTCACGCGGACTTGCTTTAAAGACGATACCATCGCTTAAATAAAGCACATAAATATCTTCTTCATCGGCGCCTTTGCCTTTTTCAGTAATTGTATTATTACTGATATCACGGCTGAAATAAGACGGATTATTCATCACAAAAGATGAGGCTGTGCGCATAACCCGCAAAATTTCAACTTTAGGCTTTGAGCCTGCAAGCTGTTTTTTGCAATCTCTGTAGGTTGCCAACTGTTGTTCAGCTTTTTTCCGCTCATTGTCATCGACTTTCAAATAACTAAAGTTATAGTAACTATAGTAACAAGCGCTTATATTTCCGGTATACTCTGATTTTAGCCACCCTTGTCCAATAAAATCTTTTACCATTTTATCATGTAAAGCAGAGCTTATAAAAAAATAAGTTGTAGCATCTAACTTAAAAGGAATTTGATTTTTACATTGTTCCTGCAGCGGAGAAAATTTTCGGAACAACCACAAACAACTATCTACACCGATAAAAATCGCCAAAATAATTAAAAACTTCTTCATAATTTTTTACTTTTTAAATAGTGGAACAAGCTTATTACCATCAACTTCGACAAGTTCGCCTTCTTCAGCCACCAGCCATTCATACGAATCTTTAACTTTTAGCTGATGAAAAGAATTGTCTGACAAAACCACGTTAATATAGTCCAAGCGATTTTCACCGATTTCTCTGGCAGCACCGCTCATCTTGCGCAAAACCTTAGGAGGATACCTGCCGATTACGTTTCCAAAACGCGTTCTTACACCGGAAGAACCGCCGAAACTTTGCAAATATACATGCGTGTATCCCCAATAAGACCACGGTTGTATATCACTATTTTGCCAAATACGTTTTATCCGCAAAAGCTTTGGAAAATCAATAACTAATGTTTCTGTTGTTTTTTCTTTAGCCAATTCTTTTTTCAAGCTGTCAGTCTTTACACGGATATTGCAGGATTTGGCTTTAACTGCTTGTACTGCAGAATCCGCTGTTTGATAAAACAAATAAGGGTTGCTGAATTTTGCCATATCAGCAGAGTCAAAAGTTTCTTTCAAAATATTTTGCTCTTGAATACATCTGGCATATAGCTGTTTATCTTCACAATATCTATAGCGTCTGTGGTCTACATATCCGCCAACAACATCAAAAATAAAACCGCATACAACACCCAAACAAACTCTGAAAATAACATGGATTTTTTTTTCTTTTTGTAAAAAAACTGCAATCACAGCATAAAGTGCCACAGCTGAAATTCCCCACAAATAAGAATCTGTTAATACGCATATTAACAAAAAAATCCATAATGAGAATATGGCATCAAACACACACAAGACCCCAGAAGGAGTTGTAAAATCTTGTTTATCATATAAGGTGATAATAAAAAATGTAATCACCACCGACAAGACAATTAACCAAACAGTCATACCGATTCCCATAAAACAGCCGCATAAAAAAAACAGCAACGCTGCAATCGCCGCACAGATTCCCTCTATCGGCGATACGGAATTATTATTCTTCTCCATATTTAAAAGATTTTAAATAATTAAACACAATAAAAATATTTGCCGTAACAATAGCTCTTTTTGCCATTTTTGTCAAGTTTTTTAATAAAAAAATATAATAAAAAAGAGTCCGCTTAAAAAAGTGAACTCTTTTTTTATTTATTCATACAACGGCGTATAATCAACTATTGTATCAAGTTTAAAAGCATTGTCATGCGCTTTAATAACGTAATATGTAGTCTTGCGCACTTTTTCGCCTACTTTAGTGCCGAACCACGATGGCTTATTGCGCGGACTGGATTTGATAATTTTACCATCGCTCAAGTAGAGCATGTAAATATCTTCTTCATCAGCGCCCTTACCGCTTTCAACAATAGTATTATTGTTGACGGTGCGGTTATAATAAGCGGGGTTATTCATCACAAAAGATGAATTTGTTCTAAGCACTTTTAAAATTTCAATTTTCGGTTTGCCTTTTTCTTCCAGACATTTGCGATAATAGTCAAGCTGCTTTTGCTGATAGTCTATTGAACGGATGACAGCATTATAGCCGTTTGCCTCTAAATCATATCTTTTCAGATATTCTTCATAATTATCGGGTATGTTCGGAACATACATATTTTCACAAGAAACAAAAGTAATCTGTGAAAAAACAGCAATAAAGATAACGGTGCAAATAATAAAAAACTTCTTCATAATCACTTATTTTTTAAACAATGGAACAAGATTATTATTTTCATTTCGTTCAACCAAGTCTCCTTCTTTAACAAGCAGCCATTCCGGATTGTTTTTGGTAGAAAATTGATAAAACGTGTTATCGGATAGAATCACATTGATATAGTCAAAACGATTGTCTCCAATACCATGAGCTTCGCCTTTAATATCTAAAGATGCAGTTCCCGTATGGCCGCCGATGCTTCCGAAGCGTGTTAAAATTCGGGAGCTTCCTTTGGTGTTGCTATACAAATAAACACTAGTATAGCCGCTATAAGTCCAAGGCTGCGTATCGCTGTTATACCACATTCGTTTGATTCTTAAATATCCGATATGCTTATTGTTCAGCTGACGGTTTTGCCATTCCAAGCTGCGCAGCAGGTTGCATAAGCTGTCGCGTTTAGCCTTGTTTTTTGCTGTCTTGGCGTTTATATTCTTAAAATCCAAAGCAGATAGCTCTTTTAGAGTCGTTGGGTTTTTTTTGAATTTTTGATAAGTTTCCTCATCAATATAATTTTTCTCACGGTATTTTATTAAGCAGCTGTCATAAGCAAGATACTTATTTTTCAGTTTGTGATTATCTTCACAGCTGCAAAAAATAACCGAGAACAGGCAAATCAGCATAAACGCATTTATCATTCGGCAAAATTTTTTTGCCTGTGATACAAAATTTTTATCCTTATCCATATTTAAAAGGTTTTAAATAATTAAACATAATAAAAAATATTTGCCGTAAAGATAGCGTATTTCACTATTTTTGTCAAGTCTTTTAATAAAATTTAATGAACCTCAATTTTATAGCTTACGGTTGCGGCGCTGCCGGTGTCTTTATTTTCCCAAGGGCGGTAATAATAGCCTTTGATTGTTATATTTCCGCTTTGTTTGGCAACAAAGCTATAGGTTTTAGTGCCACCGACTCCAACCATACCCGCTTCGGCTTTATCTTGCGTATATTCTTCTTTTATATTGCCGATAACATTTTGATTTTCCGGCTCCGGAAAAAACTCCCAGCTATATCCGGTTGTCGGATTTTCGGGCAGCTGTATGGCTGCGGTTTCGCCGGCGGAAAGGATGACGGTTTTGCCGCTCTCCTCTTGAGTAAGAGTTAAAGTATTATGACAGCCGCACAGCAGTGCAGCGGCAAACAATATAGTCAATTTTCTAATTATTTTCTCCTTATATTTTTTGTTTAAGTATTGACGGATAAAGTAAATTTTCTTATAATAAATCTGTATTTTTTATAATTGTGTGATTTTAATTTTTTTGTTTCACTTAAATACTTAGCATTATGGCTTTCTATTGTTTTCAACTCTTGAAAGAGTCTGTTTCTCCAAAATCTGATATGTCTGCATGCGGACGAGTTTGGGGAATTTTTGTGGGAGCTATCGGTACGGTTCTTATTGACCCTGTTTGCGCTATTTGCAAGTTAGCAGGATGTGACGGACGCAGCGACGACGATGGGGATTACACGGAAACGTATGGCTAATAGAAAAAACACCTTTCATCCTTAAAAAGATGATTGGTGTTTTTTTGTTGTCTAAATATATAAAAAATAATACTTGACATTTTTAATACATAGTATTTATAATATATATTATAAAATAAATATGTAGGAGGATAAGAAATGAAACTATTTTTAATATTAGCGGCGATTTTAGGCGGAGGCGTCAAAACAGCATTAGCCAATCCAGCCTGCATGGTCTGCACGGTGGCTATTGGGGCGTCATTGGAAATCGCCCGCGCTTTGGGTATCAGCGACGAGATTGTCGGGCTTTGGGCGGGAGCCATGTTTGCTTTGCTCGGCTATTGGCTGATTTTGTGGTTTGATAAAAAAAATTGGCATTTTGCGGGCAGAGACGCAATTTTAATGCTGCTGTCTTTAAGTTCGGTCGGCTTTATCTATATGGGCGAGCTGAACTATCTGCCTAAAATTATCGGCATTTTTTATCTGGACAGCTTTCTGTTTGCCGCGATTCTCGGGGCGCTTATTTATATTTATTCGCAGAAATTTTATCAGTTTATGAAAGCCCGCAACCATAATCATGCGCATTTTCCGTTTGAAAAAGTTGTGCTGCCGGTGGCGCTGCTGCTGTCGGCTAGTCTTATTTTAACCTATTATCCACTATAAAAAAGGAGTAAAAACCATGAAAAAAGCAGAAAACGTAAAAGAATTTGTAGAAAGAATTGACGCAAGCAAAAAGGTAAACCCTAAGGATTTGTCATCAGACCAAGACCTCAGCATTGCGATTATGAACCTGATTTCTATTGAAGAGCATCTGGTGTTTTCGGGGGCGAAAACCGGCAAGACTTCTTATTATGACTTAATAAAAGATATCCGCGAAACCCGCAAAAACCTGCTGCAGAAAATTATTCCGAGCTATGAGGGCGAAGTTTGGTGCATGTCAAAGCACTTGCTGGCAACTTCTATGCGTCTGATGGAAGTCGGCACCAAACAGCAGACCTTAGGCCACGATGAAGAAGCCTACAAAATGTTTAACACCGCCTATGATATGTATTGCCTGTTTTGGGGCTTAAACATGGGGATGATGGAAACCAAAGATTTGAAATGGATTGAGCCGGATTTGGAAGAAGTCAAGAAAATTACTGCCAAAGCCGAGGAATTTTCTAAAGAAGAAATCAAAGAACCGTCGGAAAAAGTTTCAGCAGCGGCAGAGCCGTCGCCTCTCGGCAAAATGAAGAACTTTGTCCGCAAGGCTGTTGACTGTTGCATTGAATAGGGAGAACGCCATGAAAAACTGTTTGGCTAAAACCAAAATGCAAAGTTACAGTAGGTGTTAGCCTTGTCGCAGAGCCTGCAGGCATTTAAAAAATCGCTCAAAGTTGCGTCGGCTAAGCATTTTTTGCCTGTACTGCAGGTACTGTCTCCGGCAAATCCGGTGCTGTTTTCCCCGTTCCAGCTGCTGATTCCGGCGCGGTCAATAGCATGATGAAGCGGCTTGGCCAAGGTGTCAAAAAGCTTGACGCATAGTTTTTCTGAAAAATTTGCAGATACGGTTTTGCTATCGGCATTAGTGGTTTTGCCGCCTAAATATAAATCAAAGTAAATCTTTTTAGACCAGTCAGACAAAACGGTGTAAAAATAAATTTCATTGCCGTAGGCGTCATGCAAGCCAATGCTGTTAAATTTAGTCCAGCTGTTTGGAATTAAGTTAACGGCCAGCATTATATCTACGATGCCGGTTTGCTGGTCAGGCTGAGATTTTTTGATGCTGTCCTGATGTTCTAATAAGCCGTAAACAATGCCGGAATATTCTCCTAAAGCTTTATCCAGTTTATATTCTTCCATGGCTTTGGAATAACCGGCAATCCCGCCCACGCTCAGTACTCCGATAATCGCCAGAACGCCCAGCATTTCTATCATAGAACGACCTAGCGGGTTTGCCTGTCGGGTCACTGCTAGCGCTTTTCTTGCTCGTGTACCTTGTTGTACACGTCGCTCCAAAAGTGCGGCGTATTGACGCACGACATCCAAACCCTTAAATGCGATGTTGGTTAGGTTAGTTTCTTGTTTGCTGATTTTTTCAAAAAACTCTGTAAATACCTTTGTGGCAGCAGAAAAAGCGCCTTTAATCAGATGTTCAGGATTTGCAGAGAGAGAGAGAGACCTTTGGATTGCTTATTTTTCATCTTTCTTTCCTCTTAAATTAGTTATTTTACATCTTTATTCTACACCAGCCTCGCTCCATAAGTCAACTGTGAAATTGGTGCGTAATAAAAAAATCTTGCTAAATTTACAAAATAACATATACTGACAGCATAAATTTTATTATTAACTTAAATTTTTACTATTATGGCAGAATTATCTAAGTATGACATTGCTGTACGCAAAGACGTTGCAGAGTTTGTGGCCTCTCAAGCTTTGCCGGAATTGGTATTTACAGAGCTTTATAATATGCCGATTTGCGCCCGTATGCCTTTGGAGCTGGTTTGGTATGTCAACGAAAAGACTGATGAGACTAAGCATAATTTTAATTTTTTGTTTAAGCTTTATCAGATTGCTTTGCAGCTGTATCATCACAGGTGTCCGTTGGATAGAGAAAATAAACCGGATTATTTTATGGGCTATCTGATGTTTGGTAGTAATTTAATTCCTGAGGCTGTGATGTGGCCGTATTGCGAGCCGAATTTTATTGAGGCAGCAAATAGAGGCGATAAGCCGGCTATGTGGATACTGGACTTTCGGGCAGAAGTGGCAGAAGCAATAAAAGAAGCGTTCGGCAGAGAAATTCCGGAAAACGTGCTGGGGCGTCTGATTGATGAAGTGGCTGCTTTGCTGGCTGAGTATGCAACAGATGTTAACACCTTATATTCCAAAGCCGAGAAATCTCCTTGGGATAGATCGCGCCTGTATTCCGATGACCGTGAGTATTATAATCACCGCGGCGAGTTTAAGCTGCTGCAGCATGAAATGGTTGTGGGTTTGAAACAGCCGAGCAAAGCAGAAAGCGAAAGGTTTTTTACCCGACACAGTTTTTGCTAAGATTAAAAAAATCCTGTTCTGAAAAAAAACGGGATTTTTTTGTTGTCAAAACTTGACAAAACATAAAAACGCGTGTATGGTGCAGCCGTATTTTATATTATTAACTTTTAAATTATTTTTTATATGAACGTTAAAGAATTTTTGAGCGTTGCTGACGAGTTTAAGAACAAGACTTATTCTGCTGAGGATTTCTGCAGCAAGGTTGTCAAGTCGCTTAAGGCAGGAACTGTGGAGAAAACGGAGCTTCCGCTGGTTTATAACATAGAGGGAAAGCTGATGTTTGCCGCTTCGGATTACATTGAAGACGCTAAGGACTACATTTTGGGTGCGGCTATCGGTTCTGTGGTTATCGCCAAGAATCAGGTGGTCTGCGATTATCATGAATTGCAGCGGCTGAAAGAAATCAGCACGCTTCAGCTCTCTGAAGCAGACTTGCTTTCGGTAGATGAATTTAAGGTGCTGGAAGCTCGCAAGTGGTGCATCGGTACCTTTAATGAGGTTATGAAGTTTTTGCAGAAACGCGGTGTTGCGGCTGAGCCTCTGGATGAAAACGGAGACTACTGGACCCGCGACAAGGCCACAGAAAGCTACGGTCTGGCCTATAGCCTGAAGAATCATTACGAGAACGCTTGCGGCAAGTTTGTAGGCGATGCTTGTTATGCGCGCTTGATTTGGAAAATGTCTTCTCCGGTTATTATGTAACCGCAGAATTTTGCTAAACTAAAAGATTAAAACTTTCGTGCCGAAACGGTGCGAAAGTTTTTTTGTACAAAATTCTTGATATTTGCAATAAAGGTTATATAATCGCCTTATCATTTAATTATTCATTTTAAATTATTGTTACTATGGAACAGCTTAATCATTTTGCTGAGACAAATGTTGATACTCAGCTGCAGCTTGCTATTAACCGCTATGTGGCAACAGCTAAGTTTTCGGAACGCACCAATCTGGAAGAGATTATCCGGCAAATGCCTATTTATGCCCGCGCTCCGCTTTTTGCTCTGTATTTTATGAGAGTGCGCGGAAACGGCAAGCAGGCAAACTTTGAACTTTTGGTCAGATTGTTTCAAATTGTCGTGCGTATCTATGAGCGCCATGTGCTGTACGGCACGTCTAACCGCTTTATCGGTACAGACCGTTTTAACTGCAAGAGCGTGAAACGACTGCTTGACAGACTCGGCAGCAAAATCCAGTTACAGTCCGAAGAAACTCCGGATGTTGACAGCAATCCTTATTATAAGGAGGTTGTGCAGGATTTGCGTCAGTATTTGCCAAACTTTCATGTGGGAGCAATGCTGCGCGACTATTGCGCAATGAAAGTTATTCAGTTTGTTGCTCTGTATGCTCAGGATGTGCAGCGTCTGGATTTGAAGCGTCCAAATGTTTCGGTCTGCGAAGAGCAGCTTTATAAGCAGGGCTGGAGCAACGCTAAATTGCTGACAGCTAAGAGCCAGATTTTTGAAAACAACTTGGAAACTGAAGATTTTTCTGAGTTTTTTGAAAATTACAGCCTGCGCTAACTAAAAAATAAATCCTCCGTTTCTGAATAAGGAACCGAGGGTTTATTTTTTTTAAACTTTTAGAATCGGAATCTTAACAAAACTTTATATTGTTAATTATTTTAAAAAAAATTTTGACAGATATCACTCTGTTTTTACGGAGTGTTTTAAATTGTTTGTGATTTTTTATATGAACAAAATAAGAACAGTTAATAAAACGCTAAAAAATACCATTGAAACCCATAAATTACCATGATATACCATAAATAAGAATTAACCCGAAAGGAATCTGACATGAGAAAAGTTTTTCTCTTTATGGATACCATAACCAACAAAGTAGACGCTAAAGGACGCGTCTCTTTGCCGTCAGATTACCGTGCAATCGTTAAAGAATTGTCAACAGAAATTGTTTGCTACCGCAGCCTGAGCGCGCCTTGCATTGAGGGCTGCTTGGAAGATACGCTGGATAAGCTGGCAACAGAAATTGAAAATTCCACGGATTTCTTTTCGGAAACTCAGGATAACCTGACTAATTTGATTTTCGGCGATGCCAAGCGTTTTCCGTTTGACAGTACCGGGCGAATCGTTTTGACCGACAAGCTTTTACAGCATGCCGGTATTACGGATTCGGCGGTTTTTGTCGGCAAGGGGCGTAAATTCCAGATTTGGAATCCGGAAAACTGGGCTAAAGAAGAAGCCCGCATTCGGGCAGAAGCGCTGAAGAACCGTCCGGTCTTAAGACAGAGCAGGGAGGCTGAATAATGCCGGAAACCAGACAGAAACATATCCCTGTGATGCTGCAAGAGGTTTTGGCGGCCTTAAAACCGCAAAAGGGCGAATTGTATGTGGATGCCACTTTCGGCAACGGCGGCTATACCAAAGCTATTTTAGAGGCGGCAGACTGCAAGGTTATTGCTCTGGACCGCGATTCCACAGTTAAAATACGGGCTAACGAAATTAAAAATATGTACGGCGGACGCTTTGAGTTCAGAGCCGGGCAGTTCGGCGATTTTGCTGATTTAGTGCCGGAAAAAATCAACGGCGCTGTATTTGATATCGGCGTGTCTTCTATGCAGCTGGACGAGGCTGAGCGCGGCTTTTCTTTCAGCAAAGAGGGGGCGCTGGATATGAGGATGTCGCAAAGCGGACTGTCGGCAAAAGATATTGTGAACACTTACGGCGAACAAGAGCTGGCCGATTTGATTTATCAATACGGCGAAGAGCGCAAATCCCGCCAGATAGCCCGTCAGATTGCGGAATACCGCAAGCATAAAGAAATTGAAACCACAACCGAGCTGGCGGAAATTATATATAAAGTGATTCATAAAAAATTTGGCGAGATTGATCCGGCAACCCGTACTTTTCAGGCTTTGCGAATCGCAGTAAACGACGAATTGGGCGAACTTTCGCGCGGGTTAAGCGGAGCTGCAAACCGTCTTTTGAAAAACGGGCGTTTAGTCGTGGTGGATTTTCATTCGCTGGAAGACCGGATTGTCAAAAAATTTTTTAATGAAAACGGCGGCCGCAGAGTCAGAGTTTCTAAATATGCGCCGGAATTGGTGCAAGACGAGCATTTGTTCGCCGAAGTTTCTAAAGTAATTGTGCCGGCAGCGGAGGAATGTGCGCAGAATCCGCGGGCGCGCTCGGCCAAACTGAGATATGCAATAAGGGGATAAGAATGGGGAGTATCAAAACGGCAATGGTGGTTCTGTGGCTGACGCTCACATTATTTGTGGCGGTCGGCTCGTCGGTGCTGAAAAATCAGGTGCAGGGACTGGAGCGCCGTTTGGATGCGATTAACGCCAATATCCAGAAAGATATTGAAAGCATTCACGTTTTAAAAGCCCAATGGAGTTTTGACAATTCTCCGGAACGCCTCAAAAAACTCGCCTATGAACAATTATCATTAGAAAAAGCAAAACCTGAACAAATTATTAACTATTCCGCTTTACACTTCAACTATGAAGATGAGTCGGTTGAGGGACGCGTGTCTCCAAACAAAAAAAGTTTGACCACTTTAGTTAAAGCAGAGGTTAAAAAGAAATAAAATGGAATTTAACGTAAGTTTTTCAAAACGGAAAAATACCGAGCGCTTTTATCTTCCGGGGCAGGAGATAAAGTTTTCACGCGGTATTATTTCGCAGAAAAACTTTACGGCTGAGGGCGACAGCGTTTCTATGTGCCGCAACCGCATTGGCTGGACAATGCTGGCTTTTGCGATTTTTTACTGTATTCTTGGCGCACGCGTGACCTATGTCTGCTTGGGCAACGGTATCAGCATTGACACGGCTCTGGTTGATGATTCGGCTGCCGAAGAAGAGGTGCTGCATCTGAAAAATCCGGTTAAGCGCGCCGATATTATGGACCGAAACGGCGAAATTATTGCCACCTCGCTGCCGACAGTTAATCTTTCGGCAAAGCCTAAGCTTATTAAAAATCCGGATGAAGTGGCGGCAAAGCTCAGCGCGATTTTTCCGGATGTTACATATGAGCGCTTTTTGGACTTGCTGAGCCGTGATAAAAAATTTGTATATTTAAAACGCAATCTGTCTCCGGCGCAGCAGTCGCAGGTAAATGCCTTGGGCGTTCCGGGGCTGGAATTTGAAAATTGTGAAAAGCGAATCTATCCGCACGAAAATCTGTTTGCCCATATTTTGGGAAATACCAACGTGGATAATAAGGGAATTTCCGGCTTGGAAAGCTATATGGACGAGCGTTTGACTACCTCTACAAAGCCGGTAAAGCTTTCGGTGGATATGGGAATCCAAAACACTATCCGCGAAGAGCTTAAAGCCGGCATGGAGCATTTTAAGGCTGAGGGCGCCGCCGCGATTTTGATGGATGTTAATACCGGACAGATTGTGGCGATGACTTCAGTTCCGGACTTTAACCCGAATGAAAATATTAAAGTTGCCGACCGCGCTATGTTTAACTTTGCGACTAAAGGCGTCTATGAGGCCGGTTCGGTGTTCAAAGTGTTTAATACGGCTATGTGTCTGGACAGCGGCAAAATAGATGTAACCAGCCGTTTTGATACGTCTAAGCCGGTTTATTTCGGGCGCTATCGGGTTTCGGACCCGCACGGCTCGCACAAAATGCTGACTCCGGAGGATATTTTGGTGGAGTCGTCCAACATTGGCTCTACTTTGGAAATTATGCAGGTAGGCAAACAATATCAGCGCGCCTTTTTCCAAAAAATAAATATGGATAAATCTTTAAGCGATTTTGAAGTGACCGAGACGGCAAAGCCTCTGTTTTTATCGGAAAAGCGCTGGTCTGACCATACAATGGCGACTATCAGCTACGGCTACGGCATTTCTACGACTCCGCTGCACATTATCTCGGCCTTTTCGGCGGTGGTAAACGGCGGCATATATCACGAGCCGACTCTGCTTGCCGAATCTAAGGACAAAGGACGGAGAGTCGTTTCTAATGAGACCTCCGAAAAAATGCGGACTCTGCTGCGCGCCGTGGTGGTGCGCGGAACCGGACGCCGCGCCAATGTTGAGGGCTATCAGGTATTTGGCAAAACCGGCACGGCGGATAAGCTGGTAAACGGCAAATATGACCATAAAAAGAGTATTTCCACCTTTATTTCCGGTTTTCCGGCGTCTAATCCAAAGTATGCGCTGTTGGTGGTGTTTGACGACCCGAAAGGTTTGAAAGAGACGTTTAACCATACCGAGGCGGGCTGGAACGCCGTGCCGACTGCCAAAAACATTATTATGGCGGTGGCTCCGCAGCTCAATTTGAAAGTTGATTTTGATTTGGATAAGCAAAAAAGTATTGTAGACGCTGCTTATAAAAAGAAAAATTAGTTGTTTTTTTATTTATAAGCATACTAATTTTTGTTTTAAGCCGAAAATAATGCACAAATTTTGCAAATAATCGCATTTTTTTTATTTTTCTTATTGAAAAATTTATAAATATTTCTTAAATTACCAACTGTATTAGTTGTTATGCAATTAAATAGACGTTTGTAGAAATGCAAACAAAATGTAAAAAACCATATGGAGAAAATAAAATGAAAAAACTTTTAAGTTTGTTCTGCGCACTTGTTGCTTTGTCTGGCTGCTCTACTTTTGGCGCCGACGGCGGCTTGTTCAGCGGTGCTGACTGCGAATCAAGATTGGCTCGTGACTTTGTAGAAAATACAACAGACACAGTATTCTTCGCATTTGATAGTTCTTCTTTGTCTGCAGAAGCTCAGGCTGCTTTGGATACTCAAGTTGCTTGGTTGAAGAAACATGACGATGTAAACGTTATTGTTCAAGGTCACTGCGATGACAGAGGTACTCGTGAATACAACTTGGCTTTGGGTGAACGCCGTGCCAACGCTGTAAAACAATACTTGGTATCTCAAGGCATTGAAGAAAGCAGAATTTCTACAATTTCTTACGGTAAAGAAAGACCAGCTGTTTTGGGTAACAACGAAGCTGCTTGGGCTCAGAACCGTCGTGCAATTACAGTTGTTAGCGCAGCTGAATAATCAGACAGTTTGATTACCAAATAAAAAGACGTTGCCGAATCGGCAGCGTCTTTTTTTGTGCTTGTACTAAGGCAAAAAATATTTTATAAATAGGCTATGTTTAGAATTTTTAGGAGGCGTTTTATGAAATTAGCGGCTTATTTTTTATTATGCGGAAGCTTATTGTCTGCTGTACCGGCGTATGCAAGTTCAGATATGCAGAAAGAACTGGATGATTTGCGTGAAGATTTACAAGTGCTGCAAAGGCAGATTTACCGCGGCGCCGGAAGTTCATCGGCTGAAACTTCAAAATCATCGGCGGTTTCGCAAGACCAAGCAGCGGCCGGAAACGTGCAGGTTAAAATCGGCGAATATGATGAAGTAATCCGCAAGGTTAACGGCCGTATGGATACTTTGGAATATCAGGTAAAGCAGCTGAGCGGCAAGCTGGATAAAATCAACCGCGACATGGAAATCCGCTTTAAAATTTTGGAGGGACGTCCGGTTCCGGCAAATTTAAGTGCGCCGACGCCGACAATTCCAACTACATACGACGCTCCGGTGGCTTCCGGCGCCGCAAAAGCTGTGACCGGCGACGGTATTCAGGGCGACGATTTAGCACCGATAGCCGGTTCTAATGTGGCGGCTGAAAAAACAAATACTGCGCCGGCAGCTGCCGACAGCGGCGCTCCGCAGGCTCTGATTGCCGATGATGCTAAGCCGGTGGTAACGTCTCAGCCGAAGTCTGCCGAAGAAATTTACGCCAACGGCATGGAGGCTTTGAACGGAGGCATGTATGACGAAGCAGAAATGGCTTTCCAGCAAATTTTGAGCCAATATCCGAATGATAAACTGGCCGGCAATGCTCAATATTGGATTGGCGAAGTTTATTTCAAGCAAGGAAATTATAACAAAGCTAAAGTTGCTTTTAAGAATGGTTATGAAAAATATCACAACGGCAATAAGGCGCCGGACAGCTTGTTTAAGCTGGGCTTGACCTTTAAGGCGAACAAAGAAAATAAAAATGCCTGCATTGTGCTTTCCAGCTTTGGGGCGGAATTTCCTAAAGCCAACGCCGATTTAGCAAAACGCGTTAAGGCCGAAGCTGCAAAATTGGGATGCAAATAGTGGAAGAACTGCTTGCGAAATATCAAATCAGGGATGAGGTTATCGCCGTCGGGGTTTCCGGCGGCGCTGATTCTTTGGCTTTGGTGCTGCAGGCGGCTGAGGAACTAGCCGTGTTCGGGCGTAAAGTAGTGGCGCTGACTGTTGATCATGGCTTGCGCCCTACTTCTCGTCTGGAATCGGAATATGTGGCTGGTTTGATGCAGAAACATGGTATTGAACACCATATTTTAACTTGGAGAGGCGGAAAGCCGGCTACCGGAATAGAAGAGGCGGCGCGGCAAGCCCGCTATGCTTTGATAGCGGAGTGGTGCAATCAGAACGATGTCCGTGTTTTGCTGACTGCGCATCATGCTAAGGATCAAGCCGAAACATTTTTAATGCGCCTGCAGCGCGGCAGCGGGCTGGAGGGCTTATGCGGAATCCGCGAATACAGCGTGCGCGACGGGCTTATTATATTGCGTCCGCTGCTGGGAGTAAATCCGGAAAGTCTGCGCGATTACCTGCGGCAGCGCGATATTGTGTGGGTAGAAGACGAATCTAACCGCGATACAGCATTTTTGCGGGGAAAAATCCGCCGATATTTGCCCGAGCTGACGGAAAACACCGGTATAGATGTTAATAAAATCTGCAATGCTGTGTGTAATTTGCAAAGCGCGGAAGATTATATTGAGCAGCAGCTGGATTTATTGCTGGCGCATGACGTGGTTTGGGATTTCGGCACGGTTTGCCGTTTTAAATATACAGACTATTTAAGCTGGCATAAAGAAATGAAATTCAGAGTATTGGCGCGCTTATGCCGCCGAGAATATATTCCGCGCGCCGAAAGAGTTTTGGCTTTGGCAAACGCTTTAAATACGCTGCCTTTTACGGGGGCGACTTTAGGCGGACGGGAGATTATTTTGGCGTATGACTGGATTTGGATTGTGCCGGAACGAGTTTCTAAAGGCTTGCAAAGCCGTAAATTGTGGGCGGAATTTGTGCAGCAGCACCCTTTGTATAAAAATGTAAAAATGCCGCATAAAGCTAAGCTGGCGATATTGCAGAAAGTTGGAGTAAAGAGCAATGATTTATAATAGCTTGTCAGAAATTGCCGCTAAATTTGAGGTGTTTTTGTTTGACGCTTACGGAGTGTTTTGGAACGGCGGCGGATTTTATAAAAACAGCAAAGAAACAATGCAAAAGCTTATGGACGCCGGTAAAACCGTGGTGGTGGTTTCTAATGCAACTTTGCTGCATGACGATATGACGGCTTCGTACCAGCGTAAAAATCTATTCGCAGGCAGGGATTATAATTTTATGGTAAGTTCCGGAGAAGTTCTCAGACAAGATTTAATAAATAAAAAGCTGAATTTTATCGGCAATAAATTTTATACTATCGGAGCTAAACATGAAAAGATGTTTGCCGGCACAATTTATCAATCGGTAGAAAATTTGAACGATGCCGATTTTGTGTTTTGCGGCGTACCGTTTCTGACGGCTCAAGACGCGGCAAAATACCCGCAGTATAAAGATTGTTTTTTACCGGCGAAAGCAGATGAAAAGGGCGATATTATTTTTTTGGACAGCACAGTAGCCGAACCGTTTGCAGAAATTGCGGACGAGGTAACAAAATTAAAATTGCCGGTACTGAATGCAAATCCAGATTATTTGGCGCAGGAGTGGCACCCGCTGGCCGCTGAGAAATCTCCGCAATTTGTGGTGCGTAACGGGACAATCGCTGAAATGCTGCGGCAAAGAGGCAATGAGGTTGTTGAATACGGCAAGCCGCATGCCAACATATATGATTATGTTTTTGCAAAATTGCAGAAAATCGGCAAAATGACAGATAAAACAAAAATTTGTATGATTGGCGACACAGTGCGGACAGATATTAAAGGCGCTGTAAATTCCGGTATTGCGCCGGTTTTGTGCGTGCAGACCGGAGTGACGGCGCTTGAACTTTCCAAGGGGAATACGGTTAAAAACCTTTGCGAAAGCGAAAATATTGATGTACAACAAATAATAGAGATTAACAGCGTCGGAGGAGAATGATGGCGTTTGAGCTAGTGCCGGGATTGGCGGCTAAAGATTATGTGGCAGATTTGAAATTATGCCGCGTTTTGTTTGAAGATAACAAATATTATCCATGGATTTTTTTGGTGCCAATGAAAGAAAACACTAAAAATATGACAAATTTAACTATGGAAGAGCGTTTTCAGCTGATGCGGGAGATTGCTTTGGCCGAAAAAGTTATGATGTCGCTGTTTCCGTGTGACCAAGACAATGTGGCGATGATCGGCAATATGACGCCGCAGCTGCATGTGCATGTGGTCTGCCGCAAAAAAGGCGATCCGGATTGGCCGGGGACGGTGTGGAATTCGGCAGCCGCCAAATATGAACCGGCGGAAAAAGAAAAAATTATTGCAAAAATCCGCCAAGCCATAAGCGAAGAAATGCAAAATCCAATTTATCAAATTTCTAAATAAAGGACATAAAAATGAGTAGAGTAATTACTTTAATGCCGGTCAGATTGGCCGCAACCAGACTGCCTAACAAGCCTTTGCGCGTGATTAACGGAAAAACTATGGTGCAGCGCGTTTATGAAAACGTGAAAAAAGCTCTAAATACGGATATTGCCATTGCCGCCGGCGATCAGGCTATTGTGGATGAATGCAAAAAATTCGGCGCCACAGCGATTTTGACGGATCCTAATCTGCCGAGCGGTACGGATAGAATCGCCGCCGCTTTAAAAGAGCTTGATCCGGACGGTTCAAAATATGATATTGTGGTTGACTTTCAGGGCGATAATATCAATGTAGATCCAAAAGTTACATTGCCTTTGATAGAAATGGTTGAGCGCACCGGCTGCGATATTGCCACTTGCGGTATGCTGATTAAAACTGAAGAAGATAAAAACAATCCGAATGTTGTAAAAATCATTATGGGCTTGAAAGACGGCGAAAAAGAAGCCCGCTGTCTGTACTTTACTCGGGCGACGGCTCCGTATACCCGCAATCCGGAAAAATGCCCGAACCAAGATCTGTATTATCACATCGGCATTTATGTATTTAAGGCCGCTTCTTTGCACAAGATGGTTTCACTTCCGACCGGTGTTTTGGAAAAGCGCGAGGCTTTGGAACAGCTGCGTGCTTTGGAAAACGGTATGGAAGTACGCGCTATGCTGGTGGACAATATTAAGCTTGTTCCGGAAGCTCCGGCAGATATAAATACGGAAGAGGATTTGGCCAACGCCCTCCCATACATAAAATAAAAGAACCTCGTCTAATGGTCTACTACTTTTAACTTTTTGTGCTTGTGTACTAATTTGTACACCGCGAAAAAATCTTACTTCGCATTAAGCTCATTATCCGAGTTTCCGCAAGTAAGAAGCGGTTGATGAAAAAAACTCTGAACTTTCGTTTCCAGCACCAGTCATCCTAGGCCTTGTGCCTAGGATCTTGTGTCAGCAAGGGCATAACTTAGTTAAATAATCATCATATTAGATTGGAAACTAACACGATGAAGACGATGTATGTTTATATTTTAGCAACCAAAAAATATGGTCGTGTTTATTCTGGTGTAACCAACAGCTTAACGCGCCGCACCTATGAACATCAGCATGATTTGATTGAGGGGCATACTAAAAAATATCATATTCATCGTTTAGTATATTATGAAGTTTATGATGACCCGTTGATAGCAATTCAACGAGAAAAAAGCATAAAGCGATATCCAAGGCAATGGAAAATAAATTTAATAAATGGTTTTAATCCGGAATGGAAAGATTTATTTCCAGAAATAAGTAAATAAGCTGTTTTATTGATTTTGGTTAGGATTTTGTTTCCAGAAGATCCTAGGCACAAGGCCTAGGATGACTGGTGCTGGATAATGTTTGCTTGTGCCGGTTGCTGGAAAATAGCAGCCGTATTTTTGTATGCCAAGATTTTCTGCTTTACATTTTTGGTTTGTTTCGTTAAAGTAATAAGTGAAAGTGCGACAGCACTTTTAGGGCGTCAGAAACCCTTTTACAAGATTAGTCGTTTGCAAACGACTTTAAATATGTTTGCCGATTTCCGTTGGACGGATGTCGGCTAAATAAGGCTATGCGCTGAATAAGCCGAGCCGTTTAATCTTGTACGGTTTCTGAACATCCGCCCGCTTTTATGGCGGGTTTTGTTTTATGTATAATAAATTAAACGGAGTTGGAAATATGTATAAGAATTTTGAAAAAGGCCGGTCAATGATAGAAATGTTGGGCGTGTTGGCGATTATTGCTGTATTATCAGTTGCCGGAATTGCCGGATATTCCAAGGCTATGGAAAAGTTCAAGGTTAACAAGCTGATAGCAGAATACGGTGGAATTATCCAAGGATTAGTGGAATATAAAGAACATTTTTTGCGTGTTAATCCAGATAAGCAAACAGGTTTAGCCGAGGTCTTACAAGCTGCAAATATTGTTCCAGAAAACTGGCAGAAACATAATGATATTTGGTTCAGTGATGCTCAAGGCAATAGTGTAGCTTTTTATTCAATGAAATTTGATTACGGCAAAGGTGTTGCAATGGATATTTATCTCGGCGGAAGAGTTACCGGGGATGACGGAAAAACTATAACCGCTGATTTTTCTGAAAAGTTATGTCTGGATTTGTTTAATAATGTAATATATCCATTACATTCGGCGCTTTATAAAGCAAATGTTTCATATAATGAGGGCGGTTGGAAGATTACAGATTTTTGGGGCGATGGTTATTGTCGTGACGGAGATAACTGTTTGGCAAGTTCAACTTTAGACGATTTTCATAAGGCCTGTCAAATTTGCAATACCAAAGACAAGGAATGCGATATTGGAATAAAATTGCGATAAATCAAAAAAACAGTTCAGAGTTCAAAACCAAAACTGTTTTTTTGATATGCTTTATATACAGGCTATCCGAGTTTAGGCTATTTAAAATCTGATAACTACAGAGCATCTGTCCACGTTGCAATTTTTACATAACGTTTTGATTTGCACCGGTGTCAAACTCTTTATGCATTTTTTACCGTTTGCACAATAATCATTGCCGTAGTAATTAGAATTTGTACCAAGGCCATTATTGTACTTTTCAGCCACATATAACGAGCTGTTGAGCGGTACAACAATTTTGTCATAAATGGATTGGCAAAATTTAGGCGACATAGCATCTGCGGCAAATGCTTCATAATTATAAAAACCAAGCTCAATAGTTAATTTAGAATTACGGGACATTATACCGACTAAATTGCCCAGCTCTGTTACATATATTGTACCTCTGGTATCATTTTTCGTCCATGTCGGCGGAATTAGACTTTCCGCTTCAGCGACATCATTCATATATGTTGTATCTCCGAATTCTCCTTCTCTATAAACAGTCAGTTTTCGGGCATCGTCTATGTGGCTCATCATCCCAAAAATCAACATGCTGTATTCTTCTGTCAGCTTATTGATTTTCCACATTTCCATAGCTTTTGAGTAACCGGCGATGCCTCCCACAGTTAATACGGCAATAATCGCAAGTACGCCGAGCATTTCTATCATAGACCGACCTAGCGGGTTTGCCTGTCGGGTCACTACTAGCGCTTTTCTCGCTCGTGTACCTCGTTGTACACGTCGCTCCCAAAGTGCGGCGTATTGACGCACGACATCCAAACTCTTAAATGTGATGTTGTTCCTTTCGGCGTCATTGCGAGCGCAGCGAAGCAATCTATAGCCCAAACACGGAACGTCATACTTGTCGTCACACCCCGCAGGCTGTGGCAGACGAGTATCCATGACCTTGTTGCCAACGGCAACGCTTATTGACATTGCTTTAGCAATGACGTTATGGATTCTCCGCCGTGGTACTTCCAGCAGGGAGTACCGGCGAAGAATGACGCTGAGAGTGGAGGCGGAAAAGACGTTGAACCCTCGTCCCCAGCACTTATGCAATAATAAAGCTAATTTATTGATTAGGTAAGAGACTTGTTGCCAGAAGATTTTAGGCACAAGGCATAGAATGACTGGTGCTGGAGACGCTAGCTTAGTGCCTCCTGTTATATTGCTTCTGTGCTGGTTATTACCGAAAGTATCAATTTTTGTGCCAAACCCTGTAAAAACGTGCTGAACGGCAGAAAAAGCGCCTTTAATCAGATGTTTAGGATTTGCAGAGAGAGAGAGAGACCTTTTGATTGCTTATTTTTCATCTTTCTTTCCTCTTATTTTAGGTTAATTACAGCATTTATTCTACACCAGCCGCACTCCATAAGTCAACCGCAAAATCAAAACGTTGGAATAAAACTGCGATAAATAAAAAAACAGTCCTGAAGCAAGGCTCAGAACTGTTTTTTTACATTAACGCAAGGCCAGTAAAACGTTGCCATCGTCATCCCATTCGCTGTACCAGATAACTTCGCCGCTTTGGGTGCATAAGTGGTATTTGTAATCATTATCCTGTTCAGCATCTTCGCCCGTATATACCCACATCAGTGCTTTTTCCAAAGGAAAATCACAGGCAATCAGGCGCATTTTGGTAATAGCGTCCCAGCAATACAAAACTTCGCGATACTCATTTTGTGTAAGAAAACGAGCCTGACATTTTTTTGCTAATTTCTGAGCTTTTGCCAAGTCATAGCCGCGCCCTCCGCCAATCATTTCATGCAAAACCAGACTCGGAGTAAGGCGAATTCCCAAATAAGGAATATTTCGGCTTTCCAATTTTTTGCTTTCATACCCGTCTGCCCAAACATAAGCCAAATTCTGCTTGATTTTTTCCAAACGCTCATCTTCGCTCAAACCGATGTATAAACGAGGGTTGGGTGTGAGGTCAATTTCGGCGTCAGAATAGGCATGTACAGGCTTGCAGCCGGCAAAACTGAAATTCTCTTTGAGTAAAACAATGAACTTGCCTAAATATAAAGGAAAGTCCTTTTGCAATTTTCTAAAAATATTCATAACATAAAAATTTTAATGAAACATAATAATATAAGTAAAACTTTTTTTATAAACCGAGCAGGGCGTTTGCATAGTCATGTGCGTTGAATGAGTCTAAATCTTCTATTTGTTCTCCAACACCGATAAAATATACAGGCAAGGCAAATTCTTCAGCAGCAGCGACAATTATGCCGCCTTTTGCCGAGCCGTCCAACTTTGTTACAATCAAACCGTTTACCTCTGCGGTGTCTTTGAATATCTGAATTTGTGAAAGGGCATTCTGACCGGTCGCGGCATCAATTGTTAATAAAACTTTATGCGGTGCTTCCGGAATGACTTTTTTCATAACTTTGATAATTTTTTTAAGTTCATCCATAAGACCATTTTTATTTTGCAAGCGTCCAGCGGTGTCTATAAAAACTACGTCATCGCCGTTTTTGATTGCCTGCTGCAGGCCATCATAGCACAAGCCTGCGCTGTCACAGCCGTCAGTTCCGCTGAATATAGGAATATTAAGGCGATTTGCCCAAACTTTTAGCTGTTCAACAGCAGCAGCGCGAAACGTGTCTCCGGCGATAAATGATATTTTTTTGCCTTGAGCCTGCAATTTTGCCGCTAATTTACCAATTGTTGTGGTTTTCCCAGCGCCATTGACGCCAACCATCAAAATAACATAAGGTTTGACATCTGCAACCGAAAATTTTTGCTCACACGGTTTTAATATGTTTTCTATTTTTTTAGCCAAAAGCTGACGAATTTCTTCTGGAGTAATATCTTTATCCAGTTTTTGTGCGGCAAAATCCGATAATAATTTTTCAGAAGCTTTTACGCCCATGTCAGAAATTAGAAGCAGGTCTTCAAGCTCCGCTAAAGAAGCCGAATCCAATTTTTTTTTGCTAAAAATATCGGTTAATCCGCCACTTATTTTATCGGAAGATTTTTTTAGTCCCAATCCTAATTTTTGCCAGAAATTACTCATAATTTTTACTCCTTGCTTAAATCTCTTAAAATCGCAGCGCGGCGGCGTCGTTCTTCCATAGGCAGCTGAGGCATACGCGCGGCAGGAGTTCCCTCACGTTCCGAATATGGAAAAACATGCAGTTTGTGTAAGCCGGCTTCCGTAACCAACTTACATGTATTTTCAAAAGCATTGATTGTTTCGGTTGGAAATCCGCAAATAAAATCCGCGCTGAAAACGGCATCCGGCCGTATTTCTTTTATCTTTAGACACAAGGCAATTACATCTTCGCGGCTGTGTCGGCGCCCCATGCGTTTTAATATCAGATTGTCGCCGGATTGAATGGAAAAATGAAAATGCGAATCAATATTTTTATATTGTTTTAATAAATGTATAAAATCGTTGTCAATCGCCGCAGGGTCCAATGAACCAAACTGCAAACAAGGAAGCTCAGGTATTTGTTCTAAAATATCAGCGACAACACCGCTGAAAGACGGCTCATACGAGCAAATATCTACACCGGTCAGGCAGATTTCCTTAAATCCTTGCTGTATTAGTTTTTTAATTTGCTTTATAATGAGCGGCAGCGGAACCGAGCGATTATGGCCGCGGGCAAATGGAATAATGCAATAAGTGCAGCGGTGGTTGCAACCTTGCTGAATTTGCAAAAATGCCTTGTGTCTTCCCTCAAAGCCGGTAATCATAAAATCATCGCAGGCGGAATCTTCGGCGATGTCGCTGACAATGTTTTTGCGAAAATCAGTATCTGGTTCGGCAATATATTTTTCTATTTCTTTTTTTTCTTTATTACCCAAAACAAGGTCAACTTCAGGCATTTCTGCCAATTTGGCAGAGCTGACTTGTGCCGAGCAACCGGTTACTACGATTTTAGCCTGCGGATTTTCTCGGCGAAGTTTGCGAATGGTCTGCCGGCATTGGCGTTCTGCTTCACCGGTAACAGCACAGGTGTTAACAACTATTAGATTGTCAACATCCTTCAATTTTTCTTTTAAAACTTCGGATTCATACGCATTCAAGCGGCATCCGAATGTAATTACTTCTGCCATATTCTTTCCTTTGTCGCAAAATTATAGAAGATAAATATAATTTTAGCAATCATTTTTATGATTCGGACTGTAATTTGTAAACTAAAAACAGAAAACGAACGATAGAGAATAAAAAAGAATCGTGTATTTCATAAAAAAACAACAATACTAAAGGAAATATGCGATTAAAGAAAAATGGAAGAAATAAAGTATAATAAACAAAGTAATTGCTTGTAAAAGCATACCTTATGAATAGTTTTTAGGTAAAGTTGATGATAAAATCAAATAGTTGTAACAACCTCAATTGTGTAAAAAAAACGACCGTTTAAAATGGACAGTTTTTAGGCTGTTTTTTATAGTCTAGCAAAGGTTGCCGGAATTTGCAATAACTTTTTATATTTTCGATATTTTTTGCTGTTTTTACAACATTTTATTGCCGCCTGTTTTGCTGTGTAAAAATAACGGTCGTTTTTTTTACACAGAATAGGAGAAATAAGATGTTTAAGAGTATAGAATTTTTCAACGGAAAGAGCAGGGGCAAGGGTTCTGGATTGCTTCGTCGTTACACTCCTCGCAATGACGTTTGTTCAGCCGGGCGCAGCATGATAGAAATGCTCGGTGTTTTGGCAATAATTGCAGTTCTTACTGTCGGCGGTATTGCCGGTTATTCCAAAGCGATGACTCAGTTTAAGGTTAATAAAATCATTGCCGAAACAAACCAACTGATTGCAGCTGCCCACGAATACGCAAGCAAGGACAAATCGTTTATTATTCCAGGTGCTCTTGAACAAAGAAAAGCTTTAGGCCTTTGTCCTGATAGTTGGGAAGATTGCGCAGATTCAGGGTTGGGAGATATTTGGATGGAAGCCGATTCTATAGTTTTCAAACCTAAAGTACCGGAAATGTGTTTGGCTGCTGTTAATAATATCGCCATTCCCTTAAAAGAGAGTGTTGAAACTGTACATATTTCATCTCAAGGTCCAGAGAACGAGGACGATGACGAAGACGCTCAGTATAAATGTATGAATAAAGCGGTGGAGGAAATGAAAAAATGCTTTGATATGAGTGATCCTGATGAAATGGGTAAATGTCTGGATAAGGGACAAGAATCTATGTATAAGTGTACGTATGCTGCTAATGGAATGTATGATCTTGAAATAAAACATAATTACATAGGTGATGATGGCGATAAATATGATGAATCATCTAAAAAAGGCACCTTAGACTTCAACGACCAACGGCTTATTTCCGCAGTTGCCACCATTTGCCGTGGTGAAGATAGATTTGTACAGATTACCTTCAAAGAAGGTGTTATTGGCAATTAAGCTCCCCCTATTCTTTTGGGTTTTGGGGCGTAAACACGCCCCTGTTTTGTATTTCCGGCTTTTTTTTATTTCTTTAATGGCATCAAAAAATTGTAAATAATTTTAGTTTGACTTTTTAGTTTAGCTTAGATATAAATAAAAAGCCTTGTAGCGGCAACTACTTGGCTTTTTTCCAACAATGGAAAGAAGTTGAACATCCAACTTCCTACCTGATATTGGAAGTATGGCATAAAAACCTCTAAATGTCAAACATTTTTTGATTTTATGCCGGAGTTCAATTTCTTTCCCAACCGCCCTAATGGGCTGAAAGGATAAGAAATGAGCACCACTGTCAAAGTGCTAAGTATAATAATTCTTATACTTAAAATCATCATTATCTTCTTAAAGTAAGATAACATGATGAGGCGGAGTTTTCAAGTGTTTTTAGCTTAAATTCTCCGCCCTTTGATACATCTATTTTACCGCTTCGGCGCCGGAAATAACATCTATCAGCTCATCGGTAATATTTTCTTGCCGCTCTTGCTGATATTCCAAATTCATCTGTTCCAAACTCTCATCAATATTTTTTTCGGCATTTTGCATATTGGTCATACGCGTATAATGCTCCGCCGCCAGCGAATAGTTAAGCTGACTGGCCAAGGCAATGGTTAAATATTCATTCAGCAAGGCGGCAAACATTTTTTTGCGCTCAATCGGAATCAAAGGAATATTATTTGTTTCCCACGGCTTTTCTTTCAGCTTTTGATAAGCGGCAAAATCAAACGGAATAATCTGTTGTTTTTGCACGCTCACCGGCTCATTTTTATTGCGCTTATGATACCAAACGCAAACATTTGTGATGTGTTCTTTACGCGTTGCCTCGTCAATTTTCATAATCACGGTTTCGGCAATGGTATTAACCATTTTCACCGAATTAGCGACAGCATATTTTGCATAAAGTTTTAAGTTGCTTTGCATAGCCAACCCGCCGATTCTTTTACCCACGGTCAAAAATAAAGTATTTTTAAGCGAAACGCCTTGTTTTTTTAAATCAGCTTTAGCTTTGTCCAAAATTTCTTTATTAAACTTGCCGACCATTCCGTTATCGGTACCGATTAAAATAACCAACTGCCGGTTTTGAGCGGTTTTTACCTCATTTTTTGGCAGACCGCCTTGTTTAATCAGAGCATGAAAAGCGTCTTTAAGGTTGCGGCGATATTGCGCCAGCGCCGTATTTGCTTGTTCATATTGCAAAATACTGACCGAAGACAGCGCTTTCATAGTGCCGACTATCTCACGCAAATCTTCCGTAACCTTAATCCGCTTTTTCAATGCCTCAATTGTCATCAGACTTTATCCCCTCACGCTGCAAAGCTGATTTGAAAGCCAAAAGCATTTTTTCTTGCGTTTCGGCGGCTAACTTCTTTCGAGCCAAAATATCTGTCACTTCAGCCGAAAATTGGGTTTGCAAAACCTCGCGCACAATTTTTTGCGCCTGTTTATTCTCCTCTGTCGTTAATCCGTCAAACAAACCGGCGTTAGTCGCCATAAACACGGCAATCTGCTCCGGCGCGGTCAGCGGTTCAAAACGGCTTTGCTCCAACACGGCACGGATTGCTCGCCCGCGATTGATACGCTTTTTAGTTTCCTTATCAAGCTGTGTGCCGAATTTGGTAAACGATTCCAGTTCTTCAAACTGAGAATAAAACAGTTTCAACGGACCAATCAAAGATTTGTACGCCGACAACTGCGCATCGCCTCCCACACGAGAAACCGAACGTCCTGTATCTATTGCCGGCATAATACCTTTTTGATATAAATTTGCCGCCAAATAAATCTGCCCGTCTGTGATGGAAATAATGTTGGTCGGAATATAGGCCGATATATTTCCGGCTTCGGTTGATACAATCGGCAGCGAGGTCAGCGAACCGCCGCCCAATTCCGCACGCAAATGGGTTGACCGCTCCAGCAAACGAGAGTGAATATAGAAAATATCCCCCGGAAAAGCCTCTCGTCCAGGCGGACGGCGCAACAACAGCGACATTTCGCGATAGGCTCTGGCATGGTTTGTCAAATCATCATACACCACCAACACATCTTTGCCCTGCGCCATAAAATATTCGCCGATAGAAGTCGCCGCATACGGCGCCGCATATTGCATTCCGGCTGTGTCATTGGCGGCAGCCGCAACAACTATTGTTTGCTCCATAACTCCGTATTTTTCTAAATCGGCAATAACCGAAGCCACGGCAGAATTTCTTTGTCCGATGGCGCAATAAATACAGATAACACCGGTTTGTTTTTGATTGATAATCGTATCAACGGCAATAGCCGTTTTACCGGTCTGCCTATCGCCCAAAATAAGCTCGCGCTGTCCGCGCCCGATTGGCGTAAACGCGTCAACAGCTTTAATACCTGTTTGCAAAGGTTCTTCCACCGGCGCTCTATCCATAATCGGATAGGCTTCCATTTCCAAAGCGCGGCGCTCGCTGTAGGCTATTGGTCCTTTGCCGTCTAAAGGCTTGCCCAACGGATTTATGACTCGCCCCAACAATCCCTCGCCGACAGGCACATCTAAAACACGACCGCTGCGGCGCACTCTGTCACCGGCTTTCAAACTGTCGGGACTGTCTAAAAACACCACGCCGACCGCATCTTTTGCCAAAGTCTGCACCATTCCCCACACGCCGTTAGGAAACTCCAGCAGCTCTTCCATCTGCGCCTTAGCCAAACCTTTAACAATCGCCGTACCAGCCGAAATAGAATGAATAACGCTGACTTCTTCGGTTTTCAATTCAGCTTTTGTTTGTTCTATTCCCTGCTCTATGGCGGCAAATGTCTTGTCTGTTTCTATCATCTTTTATCCTTTGTTTACCAGTTGCTGCACATCGTTTTGCATATTCTTTTGAAACTCGTTCATATAAGCGGTCAAATTCCAGTCAATCAGCTGTTCATCGGCCTGCAAAGCCACGCCGCAAACCAACTTTTTATCAATTTCAAATTTGAACTTTGTTTCTTCAAGCAACCCTAATTGACTTTGCAAAAACTCTTTGATTTTTTGCTTTTGTTCCGCCGAAATTTTTTGCGCTGAACGAACAATTAACTGTTTTTTATTTTGATACGCGGCGGCAAACTCTTGTTTTTTACGCACCGGCAAAGCGATGATTTTTTCTTTAAGTTTATCAATCATCAAATCATTAAGCGAAACATCGGCCATTTGTTTTAATGCGCCGTCAGCCAATTTGCTGAAATGTTCCAAAATCAAATTTTGCATTGCCAGTTCAAACGTTTTTTGCTCGGCTGCCAAACGTTTTTTCCATTGCTTTCTATCCGCCTCAAATTGTGTTTTTGCCTCGTTTGCCAATTTTTCGGCCAAAATAGCGGCTTCTGCTTTGGTATGGCTCAAAATTTCTTGTTTTTGCGCATCAATTTCCGCCATTTTTTGCTTGCATTCAGCCTCCAGACGCAGCGCCTCTTTATGCGAAGAAGCCGCTTTTTTCAGCTCACGTTCAATAAATTTCTGCCGCTCGTCCACCGCTTTCAAAACCGGCAAATATAAAAACCGGCGCAGCAAATACAGCAGCAGCAGCAAATTAAATATCTGAGCAAAAAATGTGAATAAATCAATACTCATAAACTTTTCCTAAAATATAACTATTGAGCCTGTGCGATTGCATAATTCCAAAACGGATTGGCGTACAGCACCAAAAACGCAATCAGCAAAGCATACAAAGCTGTGGTTTCCACCATGGCAATCGCCACAAACATTGTGCTGCGGATACGGCTGGATTCATCTGGCTGCTGCGCCATAGCCGTTAAAGCAGAGGCGGCAACGCGTCCCTCGCCCAACGCTGAACCGATACTGCCGATACCCATACATATACAAGCTCCAAAAACCGAAAATGCTCCGATTAAAGTAATTGCATCCATTATTTTTCTCCTTTTTCTAAATGTGATAAATTATTTTCCGGCACAATTTCGCCCTGCACGCTGGACGAATACACGACTGCCAGCAAAGCGAAAATATAAGCCTGAATTGAACCGGTTAAAAGTCCCAAACTCTGCATGCTCAGCGGTGCAATCAGCGGAATAAAAGCGCTTAGAATGCTGACAAACATTACACCGCTCAGCATATTGCCGAACAAACGTAGTCCCATAGCAAAGCTTGAAAAAAATTCACTAAAAACATTCATCGGCAGCATTAAAGGCATTGGCTCTATAAACTTTTTCAAATACCCTTTTAAGCCGGCGTTTTTAACCGAAAAATATGGTATGGCTAAAAACACTACCGCCGCCAACGCCATTGTGGTGCTGAGAGATGCTGTCGGCGCGCGGAACCACGGAATAACCGTCAGCAAATTACAGACCAAAATAAAGCAGAACAGCCCCATAGCCAATCCCAAATATTGATTGGTTTTGGAGCCGCTGATTTCATTAGCCTCTTTTTGCAGCCACAGCACCAGCGCTTCCAGCGCCACTTGCAGACGTGAAGCCTTACGCTCGTACGACAGATTTTTAGTAGCCAGACGGCAGCATAAAAATATCACGGCAATTACCAGCCAGCTGTTAAATATTGTCGCATTTATGTTTATATCGCCGATTTTAAACAGGACGATTTTATCATAGCTGTCCAGCCCGATTTGCCGTCCGGCAAGCGGAATATCCCACCAACGCGAAAAGTCAAATTCAAACAGCGCCATCTTTTTTTTGCTCCCCGTCAAATTTAATTATCCGGCTTTTTTCACGCACCACTATCAACATTTTAGTTACGAAAAAGGCCAAAACATACAATAAAACCACCACCGGATTATGCTGCGCTATCAATACCAACACCCCGAAAAACAACAAAATACGCAACAGCGCCACACCGGCGAACAAACGAATTTTATGCTTTGTATCGCCCAAATGGTTCAAACTCCAACGCAGGCTCTGAAAATAAATCGCACCGACAATCACGCCGCAGACCGGCGCCGCCCACAGTTGCCAAAGCGCCATTTGCTGCCACATCTGCATCAAATAAGAATCAGCACTCATTTTCTTTTTCTCCGGTTAAATCTTTTTGTTTTTTTTCATTACGTCTGATTTTTTCATCTTCTATTTTCAGCCAATAATAAGCATTTATCAATCCCCAGACAAAGCCTAAAAATAACAAGCTTAAACGCCAAGAAAAATCTACCGGAAAATGCGCATCCAGCCAACCGCCGCCAAACACACCCAGTAAAATCGGTACAATAATCACGCCGCCAAGCGAGGCAATCATACCAAAATCGGCACTCCAACGCTGCTGCCTGCGGACTTTTAGCTGCTGAGCTTTATGAAGCAGAGTGTTGCGGATTTCTTTTTCGGCGGTATCATCAAAATCATCAGCCATTTTCATCTCCCTTGAGCTTACTGAACCCGCGCACCAAACCAAGTTCCAAACGGGCCATTGCCAAATTGAGTTCTTTGCGGCGCTCTTCATTTTCTTTGAAGTCATTTTTAATAACGGTCGAAAGACTCTCCAGCGATTTACTTACTACGGCGTTTTGCACGCTCATAGTTACGTTCTGCCCTTTTTTTACCACAATTCCGCGGTGACAAGCCACATAACTCTCATTATTGTTTTCATCGGTATATCGCACTATGTTCGGTTTCATCGCCGCCACAAAATCCACGTGTTTCGGCATTAGGGTATAAAAGCCGTTCAGTGTTTCAAACGTAACTTTCAAGGCCTCTGTCTGCAAAACCGTACCCATGGGCGAACAAACCGTCAGCTGCATCAACCATTCTCCTCAGACATTGCTTTTTCATACGCTTCTTTTTTATCTCTGGTCTTGGCAATAACCTCATCAATATCGCCTACCATAAAAAAGTCATTTTCCGAAAGATAATTAAATTCACCGGAAAGTATGCGCTCACAGCCTTCTATGGTCTTTTGCAAATCTACCGAACGCCCCTCCATACCGGTAAACTGATAGGTAGTGTAAAACGGCTGCGTCAAAAAACGCTCCAATTTACGCGCGGTCAACACCGTTTGCTGATCATGTTCCGGCAGCTCGTCAAATCCCAGCATGGCAATAATGTCTTTTAGTTCTTCATATTCAGCCAAGCATTTACGCACGGCCACTGCAACTTTATAGTGCCGCTTGCCCACAATCAGCGGCGTCAGCATATTCGACGAAGACGCCAGCGGATCTACCGCCGGATACAGCCCCTGCGCTGCACGGCTGCGGGAAAGCACAATGCTGGAAGACAAATGCGCAAACGTATGCACCGCCGAAGGGTCGGTAAAGTCATCGGCCGGCACATAAACCGCCTGAATAGAAGTGATTGCCGCGTCTTTAGTGGAAGAAATACGTTCCTCCAGCGCCGCGATATCTGTTCCCAAAGACGGCTGATAACCCACGCGGGACGGAATTTGCCCCAGCAAAACTGAAACTTCCGAACCAGCCTGCACAAAACGGAAAATATTATCAATCAGCAGTAAAACATCTTTCTTTTCTTTATCGCGGAAATATTCCGCCATAGTTAAACCGGTTAAAGGCACGCGAAAACGCACCCCCGGAGCCTCATTCATCTGTCCGAATACCATCACGGTCTTTGGTAAAACGCCGGCGTCTTTCATTTCGCGGTACAGCTGTTCGCCTTCACGGGAACGCTCGCCGACGCCGCAAAAAATACTTGCGCCCTCATAGCGTCCGACCATATTGTTAATCAGCTCGGTAATCAGCACGGTTTTACCCACGCCGGCGCCGCCGAATAATCCGGCTTTGCCGCCGCGCTCCATAGGCACCAATAAATCTATGGCTTTAATGCCGGAAATAAAAATCTCTGAGCTGGTCTGCCGGTTTTCCAAAGGAATCGGCTCGGCGTGAATCGGCTGTTTAATTTCTGCCTGCAGCGGTTCGCCGTTATCAATCGGCTGCCCGAAAATATTAAACATACGCCCCAAAACTTTATCGCCGACAGGCACTTCTATTTGATGTCCTTCGTCCACAACTTCGGTTTGGCGGGCAATTCCCTTAGCTGAACCCATAGCCAAAGCGCGCACGGTTTTTTCATCAATATAGCCTTGTACTTCCGCTGTCAATGAACCGATTTTCAATTCATTATAAATAGCCGGAAGCTGTTTTGGAAACTCCGCTTCAATCACGCTGCCGTTGACAGACGTCACAAATCCGACATTCTTTTTTTTCGCCATTTTTTAATCCTTTTATATATCACGATTATAAATAATCGCTTTTACCGGCATTTCATCTTTTCAAAATAGCAAAATAAAGATTAACTTTGTCTTAATCCAAAGTCTATACATACCAAAGTTATAAAAAAATCAGTCATCATGGCGGCGGCGGAACAAGGTGTCAAACACTTCCTGTCTATATTCGGTATAGAGCTGCTGCGGAACAATGGCATAGGGCGGGCGTTTTTCAGGCTTTTTCTTTTTATACTCTTCATAATAAATGTATTTAGGCTTGGTTTCGGCTATTACCTTGTTGATGTCAAACGGTTCCGTATAATGAAAATATTTATTGTCAAGCTCCCCCATATAGCTCCAAGAAAACCAGTAATAATGCGGATTTTTATTAAAAATTCCGAAAGGAATCCCCGGCAGTCCCAAAACTATATCATCCGGAGTGGTGTTTTGGGCGATATGCGTTGAAACCTGCAGCACCTTAAGCGTATCAATTTCATCCGGCACAATACCCTCAAACAGCCAGAATTTGCCGCAGCAAATCAGCAAAACCGGCAGCGCCAGCCACGCTGTCCAATTTTTAGCGTTATAAATTTTGGCGCAGACCATAGCTATCAGCACCGCATTATATAAAATCAGAATTTTAAAGTAGTACATCCACATAGAAATATATAAAGTGCGGAGCGCAAACTCTACAGCATACATTATAAGTAAAATTGCCGTATATCGGTCAGGCTTTTTCAGCAGCAGATAAATAGCCGCAGCGGCGCCCAAAGCTAAGACGCTGTATAAGTCGCTGAATTCATGGATTCTTCTGTTCCAGATATGTTCTAAAATATGCGAGTTCAGCAGCCAGTTTGTTTCAAAATAGCGCTGTGCATTGCCGCAGGCAAACAGGTATATTCCAAACAAAACTAAAGGCGTCAGCAGCCATGGCAGCGCTAAGGCAATATTTTTCCAGCTGAGTTTTTTGGCTGCCAGCAGATAAATTCCGTATAGCCCCAGCGGCAAAATTAAAAAAATTATGGTTTGTAAAAATAAAAAACCGACCGCCCAGCTCAGAGCTGCGTAATTGAGATATTTTTGCTTGGCATCGCGCAAAAATGCAAAGAAAAAGTATAAGCCGATAAAGAAAAACAGCTGCATAAATGCGTCCGGCTTAAACTGCACCATGGCGTCCATTGCCGTATTGCTGAAGCAGAAAATATTTATAGCCAGCAGTGCGGCGGTTTTGTTGCTCCAAAAATCTTTTATCAGCCGATATATAATATAAAGCGTCAGCAAAGATACGGCGGCGATAATACAGCGGATATATAAAAATACTAAGACATTGCCGCTGAAAAATCCGACCAGCGGAGCAAATATATACCACATCAGAGGATTATGATGCTCAAAAAAATCGGTATACGGAACATAACCCTGCCATACCAGCCAAGAAGCGTGAATATGTTCCAAATCATCGCCCATGGCGCGGCGGCTGATGAAAATTGAGGCAAAAAGATATATAATGTTTATTGCCGTAAAGAACCATAATAACCGTGTAAGCGTTTTTTCTTTCATCTTTCACCTCAAATTTTATTTTTTTATCAAAGGGCGGATAATAAAAGATAAAAATACTTGAAATCTCCGCCTCATCATACTATACTACTTTAATAGAAGAATGATGATTTTAAGTATAAGAATTATTATACTCAGAACTTTGATTATATCGTTCATCTCTTTCCTTTCAGCGGTGAAAAACCGCAGTTAAGGGAAGTTGAGAACTTTAGCCAATTTTATTTAAAGTCATTGACAATAAATCAAAATTGTGCGATACTGTAACCAGTTGAGGAAGTTACAGGCAAGTTTCAACTTCCTAATGTTACAAAGTCCGGTTGCTGTCTACAGCCGGCTTTTTTGTTATATATGAATTTGAAAAATAATCAAGCTAAAATCTCAAAAGCTGCAATATGCTAATTTTGCATCGTCATATTCATCAAAAACATTTTATGGACATATTGTTTTCTTTATATTGACTTGCAAACTATTATATTATAATGTAAGAATTAACTAATTGGAGGAAAAAATGGATAAAAAGGACTTTTTATTGGGCATTTTATTGAGCTTTAGTGCTTTTATGATGACTGACTATTTTTCTCTTTTTTCTTCGGATAGTGAAAAGAAAAATGATAATAAATTATCATATCTGGAAAGAATCGGCAGTTATTTTAACACAGTAATAGAAAATTATGAGCGCGAAAAACAATAAAAAAAATTTAACGACAAGCAAAACTTCAGACGATAAAATTTTATCTCTCCCGGGGGCTGAACATTTTCTTGCATCAAACAGAATAGTCATTGACAGTCATCAAAAAATAACAAAATGTCCGTTGCCGGAACCTGAAATATTAGAAAAATACAATGACATAAATCCTGAGATTGTTCCGCTTTTGCTGAAAATGCTGGAAAAAGAACAAGAAATGGCGGCTTTGCGTCAGGAAGAAGAATTTAAGATAAAAGCAAAGGCTATAAATTCCGTCAATTTAGGCAGAGTTATCGGCTTTTTCGGGTTTTGCAGCTTAGTAGCTTTGGCAGCTTGGTCTTTATTTTTAAATAATTCAATGATTGTCAATTTTTTGGTATCCGGATTATCGGTAATTGTTGTATTAGCAACCGCCACAATCGGATTTTCCATATATAGAAAAAAAGAAGACGGTAAAAATAAGTAGCTATAACTTCTAATTTTGCATTATCATATTCATTTGACTTTTGGAAAATTTATCTATATACAAAAATAGTCCGGTATAGGAGACCGGACGTAATTTTAATCTGAAAGGGGTTAAACCGTTTCTTTAACCATCTTCTAGGTTAAAGATAGCCTATTTTTGTATAAAAGTCAAGACTTTTATCAATATAGGTGCGGTTTTTCACCTTTCCAACATCTGGGGAGGTAAAAAAATGACGATAATTAAGTTAATTATTGTTATTCGGAAATTCCGAATTTACATTTCTATCAAACGATAGTTTTGCAAGGACGGCGGGAGGAATTCCGCCGCTCCGGCAAAACAAGCAATACGGCAATAAGGAGATAATATGCAGAAAATCATAAAAGTAGCGGCGGGCATTATTGAATGCAGCGGAGAAATTTTGATTGCCCAGCGCAAGCACGGCAAAGATATGGAATATAAATGGGAATTTCCGGGCGGCAAGCTGGAGCAGGGCGAAACCTATGAGCAATGCCTGGCGCGCGAGCTTATGGAAGAAATGCGTCTGCCAATCACGGTGGGCAAGCATTTTATGGATTCGGCTTTTGACTATGATTTTGGGCGAGTGGAGCTGCATTGTTACTTCGCCAGCTGCCAAAGCGAGGATATTCCGGCCTTGTACGAGCATGAGCAATATAAATGGGTGCGGGCGGACGAGCTGGCAAAATATGACTTTGCGCCGGCCGACCAGCCGATTATAGAGGCATTAAGCGGGCTAAAGATATAGTTTAACTAAAAATTTACTGCATTTCTGCTATAAATTGTTACAGAAATGTGAAGAATCGCGCACATTGCTAAAATATGCTGGTAGTGCGCTTTTTTTTGTGGTATCTTACAATTAAGAATTATAGCAATTTAGAGGTAATGTTATGTACATTTGGATTTTATTAGCAACAATCATGGTGGCGTTGAGTTTTTTCAACACGTCTCCGCGTGAGGATAAATCCAGCGTGTTTACCGAAATTAAAGCCTCTACAGTAATCAACCGCTTTAGGGCTGAACATCTGGCTTTTTTCCGCGGCACGGAATGCCAGATGCTGTATCAGCATAGCAGCACCAACTTTGACCAGCCGCGGCTGTGCGAGTTTGGCTCCAGCGATGAAAGCGCCTGCACCGGCAGCTATACGACTATGGAAAAAAACTTGCCGGTGGGGTATGATATCAGCGACAACGTTACCAGCAATTTTCATGCTATATACTGCTTTGACCGCAGTATCGGCGAGGACGCTGCGGCAAATATAAAGCCATGCCGCAACAGCCGCGACCGCTATGCCGTGTCTTTTGCTAAAATACCGGAACGCTGGGTTTCTAAAACCAAAACCAAAGTAACAATGAACGAGGGCGATACGCCGATAGAAGTTGCCGCTCCGCTGCCGAGCTTTACCAACTTTTTGGCGAAAGAGCTTTCGGGAGTGAAAAATATGGGCTGGCTGTGGTGCGACAATTCCACCTGTCATCTGGTGGGGCGCACGGCTATACAGACTGCCTATGAAAAAGAGGGTAATAAATCTGTGGCAAAATACATAAAATTTAATTTCCCGAGTGCCTTTTTTGCCGCGACTTATACCCCGTCCGTAAAATTTAAGGAGCAATGTCAGGTCGGAACGCCGTGCCTGTTTGCCATAGACCGCTACCGCACTTCAGACGTCGGACTGCATTGCAAGACTCTGAACCGCAGTAATTAGACTTTTTATAAGGAGAACGCAGATGAAACGCCGTAACAATAAAAAAACTATCATGCAGCAAGGCGGCTTGATGATTGAAGCCCTTGCCATGCTGGGGTTAATCGCCGTTGTAACGCCGACAATGTATAAAAAGTCGGCCGAACGCACTATGGAAGTGGAAGATATCAACTCCGCCACCACCATCCGCACCATCATGAATGCGGCAAACGACTATGTGGGCGCCAACTATTCCACCATTATTTCGGATATGAACAAAGCCGAGGGCGATGCGAACAAATACCGCCCGATTACCCGAGCGCAGATTGAACCATATCTGCCGTATGGGTTTAATATGAATAAGGCGCTGTATAACTACGATTTTCCGGAACTTGCCATTGCCAAAAACGACAACAACCTGACGACTTTTGCGCTGTTTCCGGCCAAGGCGAACGCCGATAACGGTATCGGTCAAGAGCGGACATCGCGTATTGCCTCGCTGGTTGGCGCCAGCGGCGGCTATGTGACCGAGAGCGGCAAGGCGCGCGGTATCGGCGGTATCTGGAAACTTGAGGGCGAGGCTTTTAATAAAGTGTTCCCGACCAGCGGTTCCGGAGCTAATGAGTATTCTATTGTGACAGCTTCGGCAGATACGATTAACGCGGCAACCGGCAACGAAATTGATATGGATAAATATCTGCAGCGCGGCCGCGATGATCCGAACGACACATCTACCTTGTGGAAAAATACCATGCGTACAGATTTGTATATGGGTATAAATAAATCTGACGATGATGTTTATAAAAATGAATCACCTAATAAGGTTCAAGAGAAACTTTACAGCATCCGCAATATTAAAAGCTTGATTGTCGGCGGCGAAAAAGCTAATCAAGATGATTCTAGTGATTTGCCGGGGTATGGTTTATATATTAGAGGTACAGATTCAAATGGAATGACCGGCAATCCTAGCGCATTTATCCAAGGGCATTTAAAAGCTGCTCAATCGCAATTTTATGTTGATGATCAAAAGTTAGGTTACGGACAGCTAGACGATAACTTTAGATTTGAAATTGATAAAGATACCGGCAATACAAAAACCATTGGTACATTGCAGGCTGCTCAAACACAATTTTATGTTACAGATACTAAGTTAGGTTATGGTAACATGGAAGATGGCAACTTCCGGGTTGAAATGGATAAAGAAACCGGCAATACCAGAATTAGAGGTGCATTGGAAAATGATAAGAATGTAGCCTTAGCTAACAGCTTGGGCAACTGGAATAATGTTACTATCGGTACTCTGAGCAACGGTAAGCATATTATTGAAGCTCAGCCTAAAGATGGTGATCACGTTGGAAAAGTTAATTTGCTGAGTGATGATATTTTGGCTGCTTCCGGTTATGCTGGAGATAACAAAGCGGATAATGATAGAATCGTTATGTTAAATTCCGGTTATAAGCAATTGGAAAGCGGTGGTAATGTACCTACCTTATCTTATAACACATCACCTACTTTCCCGATGAGAGTCGGAGCTAATGCCAAGTTTGAGGGCTTGGTAGCTGCCGGGCAGCTGGACACTCAAAAAATTCGCGCGGCTTCTCTGTCTGTCGGTTCCAGCAAGATTGATGATGCTAATAAATGGATGACAGTAGATGCAAACGGTGTGTTAATTGCAAATCCGATAGGCCGAACTATTGGAGATGGAACAGAAAGTTCCGGCACACGTATCAATATAAACAAAGACCAAATTGCTTTGAGTGTTGATAAAAATGTAAAATCTGTGTCTGATCCGCGCGGAAGAGAGACTTCAGCTCACTCAGGGAAAATTGTCTTAAATAATACTGGACAAGATGATGCCGGTTCTGCTGTTAACAGCAGTATGAATATTCAAGCTGATGTAACGCGTATTCGGGCTAATTCAGATATGCGAATCAGCGGTACAAATACTTTAATTCAAGCTGGTAGTCAAATTCCTACAGATGATAATACAAAGGTTAATTTACCTAACAATACTCTTGTGCTGCGGAATGACAGTATACAGGCAAAGCTGGCAGATAAAAGCTTAACAGTTGGTTCAAGAGAAGATACTTCTGTAGAGTTTGTCAATGTCGGCGCCATGAATACTAATGCAGGTGTAAATATTATTGCTTTGCGAAATAATACGCAGAGTGACACAAGCTTTATTAAAAGCGATGCAAATAAAAAAGTTGTAACTATTGAAGAGGGGGCAACACCTACAAACAACCATAATAGCGAGAGTGATGCCGGTACTGTATATATCCGCAAAGGTTATGTAGAAGTACATGGAGAAAATGTTGCATTAGATAGAACGCAATTGAATGCTTTTGAAGGTAAAGGTATTATTGCTGCATCTCGTTTGGTAGCAAATAATATACCAACAAATGGTTCAAACGGACAATTTACAGAATTGGTAAGTTCTCCAGAAGGTTCTCACCGATATGATACATACATGGTAAATCCAGCTTATACTTCGGTTATGCACGATATTAAGCTGACGACCCGCGGCGGCGCCCGCCTGAGCGATGTGCTGCCGGACTTTATCAACAAAGGTATTTATGTTGTTAATAATACTATTTTGGAGAGTGCTGTAGGTAGTTTGGATAGTATTAAAACTTATTCAGATGTAACTGGTAAAGCTAGTAGTGAAGCAGATGTAAATCTGGGGAATGAAGATGCTTGGGCTTCGCCGTTGTTGGGTGCAGTTCCGGCTCCGCAATGTCCTCCTGGGTATGGCCGTGTAATCACGCTGAATCCGGCGGGTTTCCAAGTAGCTCAAGCAGGTTCTTTACATAAATCAAAAGCTAAATATGATTCAACATATTATGTGGCTCCGTATACGCCAAGTACAGAACAGGCAAAGCCTGATAGTGAACCAACCTATAATTTGGTTGATATAAAAAGTACTGTTGGAGATACAAATGGAAGTGTAACAGGTCAAACTACAAAATATGTCTTGACAGCATCAAGCTCGGCAACAAAGTCATCACAGCTGGCAACACCATTAGTTTTCCAACAAAGTACTTGGTTGAAATCTATGGTAAGATTGTTGTGTGTAGATAAAGATAAGTGTAATCCAGATGATAGGAAACATTTAAGCTATGTTCAAGGTTGGGCGGCAATAATGGGCTTTTTGTACCCTGGGGCGCAATACCAAGGATTTATAGACAATACCACAAATACCGTTCTTAAAGATAGTAAAAAAGACGTTTATTGGAATCTGTTTCCGGTGGCGCGCGGTACTTTGGAGGGATATGCTACAGTTTACTGCTACTTTGACCGTACAAATACTGTGACAGGAGATTTCATGTCAGGTTATGGAAACTATGTTGATACATATGATTATATGCAAACAATGACAGGTTTGCCAACAGATTATAAGAAAAAATCTGGACCTGGATATAAAGAGCGTCTTAATGATCCAAATATGAATTATGATGATATGTGGTAAAGCATACTTGTCTGGAGAATACTGAGTATTGATCTCATAAAAATACAACTTCCTTTAATACTCAGTAAAAAAAAATCCCCGCGGAGCCCCTCTCGGCGGGGATTTCTTTTGCCAAAATCCGGCGGCGGAAAATATAAATCAGCAAGCTTAATATAAACTTTAGGCTAGGTTGTCGGTTAAAGGATAAAAGAAAACACGGAGCAAATTTTTTTGCTCCGTGTTGCGTGTTATAAAAAACAATTATAGTTTGAAATCAATTACGCCGTCATAGGCATAACGATACATCTGCTCAATTTCCTTAAACAGCGGATAACGCGGATTAGAAACCGTGCATTGGTCGTCAAATGCCAATTCCGGCAGAGTTTTCATTGCTTCTTCCCAATCTTCTTCTTTAATACCCCATTCGCGGATAGAGGCCGGAATATTGAGTTTACGCTTCATTTCTTCTAAAGCTTTAATCAAATTGTCAATAGCTTCGTCATCGGTTTTGCCTTTTAGGCCAATACCGCGGGCAAACGCCGCATACGCCGCTTTGGTGTTTGGAAAACGATATTGCGGGAATGTTGCCTGTTTGGTTGGGCAATCATTGGAGTTGAAACGAATTACCTGACAAATCAGCAAAGCGTTGGCAAAACCATGCGGAATATGGAAAGCCGCGCCCAGTTTATGCGCCATAGAGTGGCAAACCCCCAAAAAGGCGTTGGCAAACGCCATACCGGCAATCGTGGCGGCATGGTGTACTTTTTCACGGGCTTCAGCGTCGCCGGTTTCGTATGATTTAATCAGATTTTCATAAATCAAGCGTCCGGATTCAATAGACAAACCGCGTGTGTAGTCTGTCGCCATGCTGGAAACATAGGATTCCAACGCATGGGTCATAACGTCAATACCCGAAGCGGCGCACAAGCCTTTCGGCATGGTCAATACTAAATCCGTATCTACAATCGCCATAGTCGGGGTCAAAGCATAGTCGGCAATAGCATATTTTACGCCGGTAGCGTCATCGGTAATAATAGAGAACGGCGTAACTTCCGAACCTGTACCCGAAGTTGTCGGCACGGCCACCATTTCGGCTTTTTGACCCATTGGCGGAAATTCAAAAATACGTTTGCGGATATCCATAAAACGACGTGCCAAATCTTCAAATTTAAGTTCCGGATGCTCGTACATAATCCACAAAATTTTTGTTGCGTCAATCGGCGAGCCGCCGCCCAGCGCAATAAATATATCCGGTTCAAAGCTGTTAACCATATCGCGGGCTTTGTTAATGGTCGACAAATCCGGATCCGGCTTTACATCGCTGAATATTTTATACTGAATGCCAAGCGGCTCTAAAATATCGGTCAATTTTTTGGTGTAACCCAAGTCAAACAAAGGCTTGTCGGTTACGATAAAGGCTTTTTTGCGCCCTTTCAGCTCTTTCAGCGCAAAAGACAGACATCCCGGCTTGAAATAAACTTTCGGCGGAACTCTGAACCACAGCATATTTTCTTCACGTTTAGCCACACTCTTAATATTCATCAAATGTTTTACTCCCACGTTTTCACTAACCGAATTGCCGCCCCATGAGCCGCAACCCAAAGTCAAAGACGGAGCCAGTCTAAAGTTATAAATATCGCCGATGGCGCCCTGCGCCGACGGACAGTTAATCATTACGCGCCCGGTCGGCATAACATCGCCGTAACGCTTGATACGGTCGTCATTGCGCACGTTGGTATACAAAACCGAAGTGTGTCCGCAGCCGGCAAATTCCACCAAAGCTTTAGCTTTTGCCATGGCGTCTTCAAAATCTTTAGCTTTATACATTGCCAAAACCGGAGAAAGTTTTTCGTAAGAGAACGGCTCTTCCGCTCCGATTTTAGAAACTTCGCCGATAATAACTTTAGTATTTTCCGGAACTTTAACACCGGCCATCGCGGCAATTTTCGCCGCCGGCTGACCAACGATATCGGCGTTGATACGTCCGTCTTTCAAAATTGTAGCCGCCACTTTTTCGCGCTCTTTAGCGTTCAAAATATAAGCGCCGCGTTTTACAAATTCTGCTTTAACTTCATTATAAACGGCTTCGCAAACCACAACCGACTGTTCAGAAGCGCAAATCATGCCGTTGTCAAAAGTTTTAGACATCAAAACCGAGCTTACCGCCATTTGAATGTCGGCAGATTCGTCAATAACCGCCGGAGTGTTGCCCGGACCAACGCCCAGAGCCGGAGTGCCGGAAGAATAGGCGGATTTAACCATGCCCGGACCGCCTGTCGCCAAAATCAAATCTGCCTGCTGCATAAGGTATTGGGTGCGCGGCAGGCTCGGCTCGTCAATCCAAGCGATAATGTCTTCAGGTGCGCCGGCTTTTACCGCTTCTTCCAAAATGATTTTTGCGGTTTCAATCGTGCATTTTTTAGCGCGCGGGTGCGGCGAAAAAATTATGCCGTTACGGGTCTTGAGGGCTATCAAGGATTTGAAAATCACAGTAGAAGTCGGGTTTGTGGTCGGAATAACGCCGGCAATAACCCCGATTGGTTCGGCAAATTTAATCAGACCGTTTTCTTTGTCTTCTTCAATAATGCCGCAGGTTTTAGTGTCTTTATATTTGTTATAAATATATTCCGAAGCAAAGTGATTTTTAATTACCTTATCTTCGGCCACGCCCATACCTGTTTCTTCCACAGCCATTTTAGCAAGCGGAATACGCATTGAGCTGGCTTTTAAAGCCACGCGGCGAAAAATTTCATCAACTTGTTCTTGTGTAAAAGTTGCAAATTCCTTTTGAGCGGCGCTGACTTTTTTTATCAATCCGCCAATATATTCTTGTTCTTTTTGTTCATCAACATTCAAAATTTTATCCATAATGTCCTCCTGTTAATTCGCTCTTATTGTAGTGGATAAATCATAAAAAAGAAGTAAATTTTAGCTTTCCGCGCTTCACATTTTATTACCAAATATAACTGTTATGTTGAAAAATGTTGTTTTAATTATATATTAGATGCGTAAAGTTTTATGAGAGGAGATAAAATATGAAACATACATTTTTAAACCTAATGGCAATTTGCGGATTGGCTTTGCTGAGCAGCAATGCAATGGCGGCAAATACTGCAAAAACCACAACCAAACCGGTTAGCAAAATTTCTGATGTCAAAGCTATGCCAGATGACACCGAAGTTGTGATTCAAGGCGTGATTGTACAAAGTTTGGGTGATGAGAATTATCTGGTCAAAGATGACAGCGGCACGGTAAATATTGAAATTGACGAAGATTTGGTGCAGGGCAACACCATCACTCCGGAAGCCGAAGTTTTGATTACCGCCACCGTGGATCAAGAAGGCAACGTCACATCTTTAGAAGCTGAAGAAGTGCAGTTTGTGCCGGCAAATACTCCGACCGCCGTCAATAAATCAGCAAATTAGTGCTGGATATAAATTTTTTCCATAATTTGCAAAATCGCCATTATCGGCGATTTTGTTGTTAAGAAAGATTAAACTGCTTGGCAAACAGGTGTTTATCCTGTCCGTTGATGAGCTGAATTTTGTCATTTTGCAAAATATGCGGCAGCTCAATTGAAACAAAAGTGCTGCGTGGGTCGGCATTTTTCACAAAAGCTGTCACATTTCCGGACGCCGCAGCAATAAAGCGAGCCGAGGCCAGCGCCCAAACTTTTAAGATTTCCGTATCCGGACAGCCGCTGCCGGTTTCCAGACCCAAGGCAATAAGCTCTTTGCCGCAGGGCGTGTCGTCCAAAGTCCGGCATTCCGGATGACTCTGCAGGTAAGCCATGGCAAGATTTTTATTTTCCCGCGTCGGCAGATAGCTGATACTATACAGCACCACGCTGTCTTTTGGGGTAGAAACATCGGCATTCTGCGCTATGCCGTAAGCCTGTGTCAGCTTATCCATTTTATTCAGCCTCTTTTTCAGGCTGTTTAACGGTGCGGCGGCGGGTTAAAATGCGGCGGCGCGGTTTTTCGGCGGCTGCATCTTCGGACGGAGCTTCTTCTTTTGCCGAATCTGATTCGTTTGGAGTTTCAGCGTTTTCTTTAGCTGCTACGTCTATGACGGTAAAGCTGCGGCGTCTTCTCGGCTTTTCTGCCGGTTTAGCTTCCGGTTCAGCTGCCGGAGCGGCTTCAGAAGCAGAATCTGGCGCCGGAGCAGCGGCTTCAGTTTCTACCAAATCTGTATTTTCAGCCGGTTTATTTTCTGCCGGCTCTTCGGTTTTATTTTCGGTATTTTCGCCGCTGCCCACAGTCTGCTGAGCCGGCTGAGCGTCACGGTTTTGGTTCTTGCGCTCGTTGATTTCCGTCACAATTTTACGGTAGTGTTCGGCATATTGGCGGAAAACTTCCATTTGCACATAGTCGCCGTTGTTATGCGCCTCTTTTGCCAGCTCGTTATATTTTTTTATCAAATCCAGCGCGGTGCCGCTCAGCTTTCCGGCCGAACTTACGCTGTCAAATTTATAATTAAGAGAATAAATCGTATTCCCATTTCCGCGAAACTTGTTATTGCTGTTTAATTTTTTCATATAAAAACCATTCAAAAATGCCTCAAAGGCAACGTTATTAAAATATTCAAGAGCGAACAGAAAATGCTCTTTAATTGTTCATATAGCCATTTTTTTATAATTGTGCAACTTTTTTTTGCAAAATTACACAGCGTTCAATACCCGCTAAATCGGCGGCAATTTCTTTTAAGACTAAGCTGCGGGCGCTGAATATATCGGCAATTTTGTGAGCCTGTCCGATTCCGGCTTCAATTAGAATCCAGCCGTCGTCCTGCAGTAAAAACGGCGCCAGTTCCGCAATTTTCTGATAGCTGTCAAAGCCGCTTGCGCCGCCGCTCAGAGCCAGCAAAGGGTCGTGGTCTTTTACTTCCGGCTCCAGATTTTTTATGTCATCCTGCGGAATATACGGCGGATTTGTGACAATCATTGCAAATTTTTGCGGAAAATGCGCCAAAAAATCGCTCTCAAACCAGTCGGCACGGATGAAGCTAAGGCGTTGGCTGACTTCCAGATTTTCTGCATTTTGCCGTGCGGTCTGCAAAGCTTGTTCAGAGATATCGGCAGCGGCGCCGGTCAGGTTCGGGCGTTCCTGTAAAATAGATTCTATAATGCAGCCGCTGCCGGTTCCTAAATCCAAAACTGCAGCATCGCTGCTTGGCGGCAGCAAAGCTAAGGCTTTTTCTACCAAAATTTCCGTATCGGGACGCGGAGAAAGCACGCTTTCATTAGTGATAAACTCGCTTTTATAAAAGCCTTTCCGACCGATGATTTTATCCAGCGGAAAATGCCGCAGCCGCTGCTGAACCAGTTTAAGAATCTGCTGTTTTTCAGTCTCGCCGACTTCGCAGCCGCTGTATATTTCCGCCGGCCGTTTATGCAGTGCAAAGGCAAAAATTTCTCGGGTTTCCAGCAGCGGGCTGTCTATATTTGCCGCCGCTAATTTTTGAACAATTTCCTGAAAAAAAGACATATTAAGCCGCCGCCGACATTGCCGCTTTTACTTCGGAAGAAAGTTTTTCAAAAGCTTTCTTTTCTATTTGCCGAACCCGTTCGCGGCTGATGTTAAATTTAGCGCCGATGTCTTCCAGCGTTTGCGGCGAATCCGTAAGCATGCGGTTTTTAACAATATACTGCTCGCGTTCATTCAGCTTAGCCAAGCAGCTTAAAAGAATTTTACGGCGGACTTCCGCTTCTTGCTTTTGCTCCAGACGTCCCTCAATATTTTGAGTCTTATCGGCCAGCAGGTCTATTTTTTCTACTTGTTCATCTTCATTGTTGTGCGCAGCCGTGTTTAAAGAGGTGTCGCCGCCAATGCGCTGATTCATCTCTATCACGTCTTTTTCATCTACCACTAATTCTTGGGCGATTTGCTTAACCACAGACGGTTCAAGCTCTTTATTTTCATATATCCCCAAGCGGGCTTTTATCCGCCCCAGGTTATAAAAAAGCTTTTTCTGTGCTGCCACGGTGCCGATTTTAACCAACGACCACGAACGCAGAACAAAGTCATTCAGCGCCGCTTTAATCCATAAAATGGCGTAGGTGGAAAGCCTTACATTTTTGTTGATATCAAATTTTTTAACCGCCTGCATCAGTCCGATGTTGGCTTCAGAAATCAAATCAGCAGCCGGAAGCCCGTAGCGGCGGTAGGTTAGGGCTATTTTTACGGCTAAGCGCAGGTGTGAAGTTATAAGTTTTTGCGCGGCCGCTAAATCGCCGTTTTCTTTAAACTCCCGCAACAGGTGGTTTTCTTCTTCTTCCGACAAAACCGGAAATTTGCGGATAGTTTCTAAATAGGCGTGCAGCCCGTTCTCTTCCGATAATACCGGAAGATTGGTTTTCGGTTCATAAACAACAATGTCTTTATGCTCAGAATTGCTCACTTTTTTACCAGTTATAAATAAAGGTTGCTTTGTCTATGGCTTCGGTAGAATAGGCTAAATTAGCCACAACTATCTTATAATAATTCAAGTACGGATATATCAGAATATGCAGATTTTGAAACTGCTTGCTGCTGTTTTCATTTTTACTTTCGCAAACATGCTTAATGGTGCGTTTTTGGTTAATCCGCAAATAGGCGCTGGCTGCGGCGGCATTAAAATATTTGCTGCCGCTCAGCTTTTCATCCGTTATATCTGTAAAATCCGACAAATTGCGCACAGTCAGAATCCGGCGGCGCTTTTCGGCTACAGAATGGGTATCAGTTTGGTTAAGGCTGTTTAGAATAAAATCTTTTACCTGACGTTTCAGCTTCGGCGAATCGCAAGGCAAATCCGGCAGCTCCTGCGATTCATCAATATATTCCAAATCGGAGCTGTCTTCAGTTTGCTGTTCGCTTTCTGACAGTTGCTTTTTCAGCGGCTTGATTGCCGTGTCGGCATTAAAGGCATCGTCTTCAGGCTTTAGCTCGGCCTGAGGAATTTTCATGCCGTTTTTTTCTATATAGTGCAGGCTGTTTTCATCGGCCTGCAGCGGCAAAGCCAGCAAAAATGCAGCAAAAGTCAGAAAAGTAAACAGTTTTTTATTCATGCTTTTTCCTTAGAAACTGATTGATTTAGGAGTACGCGGGAACGGAATGGTGTCGCGGATGTTGGCGATACCGGTTACCAGCATCATCATACGCTCAAATCCCAAACCAAATCCGGCGTGCGGTACGCTTCCGTATTTACGCGAATCCAGATACCATGAATAATTTTCAATATCCATGCCGAGTTCTTTTATGCGTGATACTAAAATGTCATATCTGTCTTCACGCTGCGAACCGCCGATAAGCTCGCCGATTCTCGGAACCAAAACGTCCATAGCGGCCACAGTTTTGCCGTCGTCGTTTAAGCGCATATAAAAGGCTTTGATTTCTTTCGGGTAGTCGCGCACAATAACCGGACGCTTAAAGTGTTCTTCCGCCAAAAATCTTTCATGCTCGGTCTGCAAATCAATACCGTATTCCGGTTCATATTCAAATTTGCGGCCGGATTTTTTCATAATTTCTATCGCTTCAGAGTATGTAATGCGGGCGAAACCGTTTTCAACAATGTTTGAAAGCGTAGATTTCAAAGTCGGGTCAACAAATTTTTCAAACAAATCCAAGTCATCGGCGCAGTTTTCCATAATATCTTTAACGCAATAGCGCACCATATCTTCAGCCAAATCCATATCATCGGCCAAATCGGCAAAAGCCATTTCCGGCTCAATCATCCAGAATTCGGCGGCGTGGCGCTGCGTGTTGGAGTTTTCGGCGCGGAAAGTCGGACCAAAAGTATAAATATCGCCCAAAGCGCAGGCAAACATTTCGCCGTTTAATTGTCCGGAAACCGTCAAACGAGCCTCTTTGCCAAAGAAATCTTTGCTGTAGTCAATTTCTCCGTTCGGCAGTTTCGGCGGATTTTTCAGGTCTAAAGTTGTTACTTGGAACATTTCGCCGGCGCCCTCGCAGTCGGAAGCGGTAATCAGCGGAGTATGCACATAATCAAAACCGCGGCTTTGGAAAAAGTTGTGAATGGCGTATGACAAGCGGGAGCGAACACGGAAAGCGGCGCCGTATTTGTTGGTACGCGGACGCAAGTGGGCAACCGTGCGCAAAAATTCATCGGTCATACCTTTCTTTTGCAAAGGATAATCATCGGGAGCAACACTATAAATTGTCACTTCTTTGGCCACCACTTCATATTTTTGCTTACCGCCGGCGGATTCCACCAAGGCACCTTTAATTGCCACCGATGAACCGGTGGTCAGTTTTTTAACGTCATTATAATTAGAAAGGGTATTATTGGCGATAACCTGAATATTTTTCAGGCAAGAGCCGTCATTAACTTCTACAAAAGAAAAATCTTTAGAATCGCGTTTTGTTTTAACCCAGCCTTTGAGCAGAACTTCATCTTGAGTTGTCTCAGAGGCGAGCAGTTGTTTGATTTTAGTCCTTTTTAACATTTTACCCTCTAATTAAATAAATTTACAAAATCTTTTGCACTATATAACATTCATCTTTAATTGTCCAGTCTTGACAAATGTTTTCATATAGATAATTATGTAGGAAGTTTAATTTAGGAGAATCAAGATGACAAACAAATTATCATTTTTATTACCGGCTTTGTTGGCAATGGCGGCCTGTGCGCCGAGCATCGGCAGCAACGACTACAGCTATTCGTCTGTCGGACAAGCCAGCAGCACTTTTCCCTGCACGGTTTTATCCGTTAGTTCGGTTAATGTAAACAGCAGCGGCGGAACCGGAACCGTTTTGGGCGGCGTTGCCGGCGGTGTGGCTGGTTCTACTATCGGTCACGGCAAAAGCGCTTCCATTTTGGGGGCTATCGGCGGTGCAGCAGCCGGTGCTTTAGTCGGCAATGTGGCAGAAAAAGGAATTATGTCGCAGGGCGGCTATGAATATGTGGTTAGAACTGACAGCGGCCAGACTTACAGCGTAACACAAGGTACAGATAATTTGATTGCCGCCGGTCAAAGATGTATGCTGATTAACGGCAACCCGTCAAGAATTATCCCATATTACTGATAATTTTTGCAAAAAAGTGTTGCGAAACAAAAATAATCGGTTAATATACCGATTGTTTTGGATAGATGGCCGAGTGGCCTAAGGCGCACGATTGGAAATCGTGTATACCTCTAAAGGGTATCGAGGGTTCGAATCCCTCTCTATCCGCCAATAAAGAAAAAGCTCGTCTTTAGACGGGCTTTTTTGTTATTTCAGCGGGTAAGGGATTTGAACCCGAAAAGAGGGTTCGTCAAGGACGAGAGGCGGACGGAAGTACGCCGGTGAGGCGAAGCCGAGCGAGGACGCAGCGGCGAAGCGACAGCGCAGCCAATCCCTCTCAAGCTCGTCTTTAGACGGGCTTTTTTGTTATTCTGGCGGGTAAGGGATGCGAACCCGAAAAGAGGGTTCGTCAATGACGAGAGGCGGACGGAAGTACGCCGGTGAGGCGAAGCCGAACGAGGACGCAGCGGCGAAGCCGAACGAGGACGCAGCGGCGAAGCGACAGCGCAGCCAATCCCTTAATAGGAATTTTTGTTTTCCAATAAAGATTTTATTCTTAAAACTCAAAAATTATGCCGCAATTCTTATCCGCCGGGCAATAGCTGCAGAGTTCGTTTACACGGCTTAAGGATAAAGTATTAAGGCAATCACGGCCTTTGCTGCAATAATTGTCGCCGTAAAAAACATAAGCAGTCCCCGGATTATTGATATAATAAGCTTCGTATAATGATTCTTTTAAGGGAATGGCTAAATTTTCAAATAACTGCACACACAATTTTGCCGGAAAATTGATAGAATATGAACCGCTGCCGCCCGGGTTTGTTTGTGCGCCCAAAAATAAATCTACAACTAAACGATTATTGCGTGAGAAAATATTCAGGTTGTTGCCATAGGCGTCTAAAAGCGAACGATTATTCAACTGCGTCCAAGTCGGCGGCACCAGCTGGGCAGCCATCACAAAATCAACAAGCCGGTTGTTATCGTCATCGCTGCTTTTGCTGTTCTTTTGAAAATCCGGTAAATATTCTAATAGTCCGTACATTAAATGTACATATTCCTCAGTTGCTTTATTGATTTTGAATTGCTCCATAGCTTTGGAGTAACCGGCAATCCCGCCGACGCTCAGCACTCCAATAATAGCTAGCACGCCGAGCATTTCAATCATAGAACGGCCAAAGGAATTTGCGCCTCTGCCACCAGTCATCCAAGGTCGTGACGCACAGTCTGTACCTAGTATCTTGTGGCACCAAGGGCGGTGCAATCCCTCTCCCCCTGCGGGAGAGGGGGCAGGCATGCCTGCGGGTGAGGGGTACTTAAAGAACATGCAAAAGGTACTTAATAAGCGCCCTAAGCCCAAACCCGAAACGTCATACTTGTCGCCACACCCTGTTGGCTGTGGCAGACGAGTATCCATGACTTTGTTGCCAACGGCAACGCATATTGACATTGCTTTAGCAATGACGTTATGGATTCTCCGCCATGGTACTTCCAGTAGGGAGTACCGGCGAAGAATGACGCTGCAAGTGGATGCGGAAAAGCGCGTGAACGCGCCGCCTGCTAGTTTAGTTCTTAATGCGTTATTTCTGAAAGTGTCATTTTTTCTGCCAAACCCTGCAAAAACGTGCTGAACGGCGAAAAATATGCCTTTAATCAGATGTTCAGGATTTGCAGAGAGAGAGAGAGAGACCTTTGCTTAGCTTATTTTTCATCTTTCTTTCCTCTTAAATTAGTTATTTTACATTTTTATTCTACACCAGCCTTGCTCCTTAAGTCAATAGCAGAATGCTATGGCAATTTTAAAAACTTATATTTACGCTGCAAGCCTCTTTGCTTCCGTCGCAAGAACGGCATAAATCATCTATTTGCGTGATAGTCAAGTCTCCTAAACATTTATTATTGCCGCCGCACCAGCTATTGCTGTAATAATTTATCCACCCGCTTTTCTTTTGATTAACCGCAGTTGCCCAAATTGAAGAATTTATCGGCATAATCAAATCTGTAAACAGAGAGCGGCACAGGCGTACGGAAAATGCCGGAGAATAGGAGCCGTTGTCAGCGGTTTGAATGCCGCCAAGCTGTAAGTCAATAGAAATTCTGGCCGGCATATCTCTTTCTTGGCGATGTACGCTCAAACTGATAGTATTGCCGTAAGCATCATGCAGATATGCTTCATTCAAGATTTCCCAAGTATTGGGAATCAAATTAAGCGAGTTTGCTATTTCTGTAAGTCCAACAGGGGCAGGCTGCGGCAGTTTATGTATGTCGTCAATATGCTCTAAAAGACCATGTATCAGCAAACTGTAATCTTCTATGGCGCGGTTGGTTTTCCACTTTTCCATCGCCTTAGAATATCCGGCAATTCCTCCGACACTCAGCACCCCAATTATAGCGAGAACTCCGAGCATTTCAATCATGGAACGGCCTTGTTCAAAATTCTTATACATATTTCTAATCTCCGTTTAATTTTGCCAGATAAAAAACAAAACCCACCAAAATGGCGGGCGGATGTTAGTAAACCGTACTTAGATAAACGGCTCGGCTTATTCAGCCAAATAGCCTTATTCAGCCGACATCCGTCCAACGGAAATCGGCATAACAAATTTAAGTCGTTTATGCATAACGACTATCTAAGTAAAGGGTTACTACGCCCTGGATAAGCTATTGCCTACCCGATATTTATTTTATCGGAATAATGCGGAAATGTAAAGAAGATTTTATAAAATATACTAAAATCAAAGCGTTATTGTGGTCGAAAGTGTGTAAAAAAAACGACCGTT
>CAKQRZ010000007.1 GCA_934271715.1 uncultured Alphaproteobacteria bacterium | reverse complement strand
AACGGTCGTTTTTTTTACACATAATAGGAGGAATAAGATGTTGAAGAGTATGAATTTTTTAAGAGGAAAGAGCAGGGGAAGAGTAGGAGGAGGCGGCGGACTCTCGCCTCTAGCACCAGTCATTCTATGCCTTGTGCATAGAATCCTGTTCCAACAAGGCTTTAACCTAGTTAATAAATTTGCCTTATTATTAAATAAGTGTTGGTTCACACAAGATTCTTGGGATAAACCCAAGAATGACGGGTGCCGGGGACGCGGGTTTAGTGTCTTTTTCCAATCTGGTCGTTCTATAATAGAAATGCTCGGAGTGCTGGCGATTATCGGCGTATTATCTATTGGCGGTATTGCCGGATATTCTAAAGCGATGGAAAAGTGGAAAATCAACTACAAATGGAAATGGCATGACAGCCTATTTTGTTAAAGGGCGAGATGAGCGTTTTGTTTTTGATGTGCGTTTTGCACGGGCAAAGTCTAATAAATCATCTTTTTCAACAAATTTATGCGTAGCTTTTTTTAAGGATATCGGCAAGCCTTTAGCCTATATGATGAATGCAATATTCATTACCTCAACTCAGGTCGAATACGCTGGAGAGGGACATTGCCATTTCGGAGACACCTCAGTTGACGGATATCCTCTGAGGTGCCTGAATGATATGACCTTATCAGAAATGACGGACGCCTGTCAAAAATGCACCGAGCAAGCTTGCGTCATATATTTTGTATTTTAGCGGCTTACACCACTATTTCAAACAGCGGTTTGCCCTGCGCCATACGCGTCATCTGCATTTCTATGGTTGTTGCCAGATTGATACGTCCGGTTTTGATAATATTGCGGGTTTGGTCGCCCTGTGTCGTATCGGGATTTGCAAACAGATATTGCAATATCGGGCGTTTTTTGCCGATTCCCACCAGCTGCTGATGAATTACGCCCAAAAGTCCGCGGGAGAGCAGGTCAAAAGCCAGATCTTCGCTCATTTCGCCGCCGGAAGCGTGTTTTACTAAGGCGTCAATTGCATCGGAAACATTGTTGGCGTGAATGGTGGAAAGCACCAAGTGTCCGGAAGTTGCCGCCCGCAGGCATTCGCTGGCGGCTTCCGGAGTGCGGATTTCGCCCACCATAATATAGCGCGGACGCGAACGCAGAGCCGAACGCAGCGAAGCGCCCCAGTTATCGTTTTGCGGCTGCGTCTGCTTGCACAGGCCGACAGAGCCGTTGGCCGCGTGATATTCGCCGTCTAAAGGCATTTCAAAAGGGTCTTCAATCGTATAGGCAAAGCCGCCGTTGTTTATCAGATATTCCCGCAGCAAGCTGGAAATGGTGGTGGTTTTACCAGAACCGGTAGCGCCGCCCAAAAGAATTAAGCCGGACGCGTTGCCCAAAGAAATCAGATATTTTACCAATGCGGCCGGATATCCCAAGCTGGACATATCCGGTACATTGCGGGGCATTTTACGCATGCAGAACATCACTCCGTACATGGAAACCGTACGCTCAACACGGAAGAAATAGCCCTCATACATCACCGAGTAGCTGGTTTTGCCTTGATAGGAGCGCTCCAGCAAATCATAAAACTCTTCAAAATCATCAGGTTTCAGCTGCATAAGCCCGAATTCTGAATTAGGGTCCGGCACAAACATTTCTTTTGCCGGAGTTATGTATACGTCTGAATGATATATGTCGTTGAGTCTAGCCATGTCTTTAATTCCCTATACTTAAATTATCCGCATTTTAGCCGATGTTTCTTAATTTCTATTTAAGATTTTCCGGATTCAGACCTTTTAGCTCCGGCAAAACGAATAGGCCGTCCTTGCGAATCAGCGTGCCGTCAAACCAGATTTCGCCGCCGCCGTGTTCCGGAGTCTGAATTTTTACCAAATCCCAATGAATAGATGATTTGTTGCCGTTGTTGGTTTCGTCTTCATAGGAATTGCCTATAGCCATGTGGAACGAGCCGCAGGTTTTTTCATCAAACAAAATATCCAGAATCGGATGTGTTATATAAGGATTTACACCCAAAGCAAACTCGCCCATATAGCGGCTGCCGGCGTCCAAGTCCAGCATTTTTTGAAATTTATCGTTATTTGCCAGCGAGGTGCCTTTAACAATTCGGCCGTCCTTAAATTCCAGCCGGATGTTGGAATAAAACACGCCGTCATACATGGTGTCAGTGTTAAACTGCACATAGCCGTTGATAGAATTTTTAACCGGTGCGCTGTAGACTTCGCCGTCCGGTATATTCATTTTGCCGTCGCAGACAATGGCGTTTATGCCCTTAAGCGAAAAGGTTAAGTCGGTGTCTCGGCCTTTTATATGCACATTTTCGGTTTTATCCATCAGTTCTTTAAGCGGCTGCATGGCTTTGCCCATTTTGCGGTAATCCAGCAGGCAGGCTTTAAAATAAAAGTCTTCAAACTGCTTTAAAGACATGCGGGACATAGCCGCCATGCTGGTATTCGGCCAGCGCATAACGCACCAGCGGGTTTTGGGCAGACGCGTGCGCATATGCACTTGCTCCTGAAAGATTTTTCCGAACATATCCATATATTCTGCTTTAACATCCGCCAAAGCAAAAGTATCGTCATAGCCGCGCACCGCCACATAGCAATCCGCCTCTTCCATTAAATGCTTGTGAATCGCCGTATAAGCCTCTATTTGCTGCTTGTCCGCACCCTCAATCAGGCTTTTTTCAAAAGAAGCGTCGTTATAAAAATAAAACGGAACGCCTTCCAGCTTGATTGTTGCTTTTATCAGCTCATTAAAAAAGTCTTTAGTGCTGGCTCCGAAAGCTTCAATATAAATTTTTTCGCCTTTTTGCAGCTGTACGGAATTTTTCAAAATATTTTTCGCTAATTTAGATATACGTTCGTCAATTTGCATATTTGCCTCCTTGTTGGGGTGCATTTTAGGGCAGAAAGCTTAAGAAATTGCATATATTCGGCATATTCTTATTGCCCTGAGGCAAAAAATATTCTATTTATAGGGCAGATTTTGAATTTATATGGCAATGAGTGGACGATGAACTTAAAAAATTTAATAAAATACGGTGCGGGCAGTTTTTTTGGTATTTTGCTTATCAGCTCCTATTTTTGGTATGCTTATCCGGAACAGAAGCTTTCTTTTTTTATAAGCGGAAACGGCACGCCGCATTTAGACGTTATCTCAACCTTGCCGGACGGACAGCAGGTGCAGGCTTCTTTGTCTCCGGTTTTAAGCGAAGTTCAGACTCTTTATACAATTCCCTTAAAAACGGCGCAGCTCCAAGCCTTGCAGCTGAATATCAGCAACTATCAGGGCTATATTAACTTAGGCGATGTTTTTGCCGGCGGAAAAAACTTTAAACATCTGCTGCCGGTGTCTGACGGAAGCTTAAATATTATAAACAGCAGCGCCAATCTGGTCGGCTTTAATATGAACGGGCAGGCGGCAATTACGGTTTGCACGGACTGCGGGCTGCTTCCGCTGCACCGGCAGGTAAATTATACTTATTTATGCTTCAGCCTGCTGACCTATTTGCTATTGGTGGCAATGTTTTTAGCGGCCTATGCCAACCGGCAAAAGCTCAAAGAAAAGCTGTTGGGCTTTTATACTCTCAAAAATTATGCCCTGATTCTGCCGTATGCAAAGCCTTATTGGTTCAGAGCCGTTTTGGCGGTGGTTATCACTATTCCTGTCGGCATGATGGACGCGGTTATTGCTTGGTCCTTAAAACCGTTTATGGATGTGGTTTTGGTAGAAAAACAAACCGGCTGGACCATGTATATTCCGCTGATGATTGTGGTGTTCAGCGTGCTGCAGGCTTTGTTTACTTATGTCGCTACATATATGAACACTTGGGTCGGCAACAAAATTGCCTTGGATGTTAAACGCAAGCTGTTTAACAAGCTTCTGCACAGCGATGCCGCTTTTTTTGACTGCAGCAATTCCGGCGATGTTTTGTTCCGTTTTAACAATGACGCCGAGATGGCCTGCAGCGGGTTGCTCAGCAATATGAAAATGTTTACAACCCGATTCTTTTCATCTTTATCTTTGATTGCCGTGCTGTTTTATAACTCTTGGCAGCTGGCGATTGTGGCGGTGGCCGTGATGTTCGGCGCGCTGATGCCTCTGACCCGCGTTCGCAAGCGTTTGAAAAAAGTTGTTACCAAAGACGCCAACGCCATGGCCTCTTTGCTGACCCACTATAACGAGGCGTATAACGGCAACCGCATTATTACAGCCTATAATCTGTATGATTTCTGCAAGGCTAAATTTATAAATACGGTTAACGAGGTGTTTTCTTTGGGCGTGCAGATGGTGACAAAACTCGGAATTATTACGCCGATAATGCACGTTATATCTTCATTCGGCATTGCCTTTGTGATTTGGTACGGCAGCTATCTGATTGTAAATAACGATATTACCGTCGGTAATTTTGCCTCATTTATAACCTCTTTGGTTATGCTGTATAACCCGATAAAATCTATCGGCAATAACTATAACGGCGTTATTTTTTCCCTTATGGCGGTGGAGCGCGTTTTTGAAAAGCTGAACAGCATACCGGCCATCCGCAACTGCGAAAATGCTGAAAAAGTTGAGCATTGCAAGGGAAATATCTGTTATAAAAATGTGTCGTTTGAATATGTTGCAGATAAGCCGGTGCTGAAAAATGTTAACCTGAACATAAAATCCGGTCAGACGATTGCTTTAGTCGGCAACTCCGGCGGCGGAAAAACTACAATTTCATCATTGCTGCCGCGGTTTTACGATGTTAAATCCGGCGCCATAACGCTGGACGGCGTCAATATTAAAAACCTTAATATAAACAGCCTGCGCGATAATATCGCCATTGTTTTTCAGGATAATTTCTTGTTTGGCGGCACAATCCGCGAAAATATTTTGTTCGGACGCCAGAACGTCAGCGAGGAGCAGCTGCAAAAAGCCATTCATTCCGCTTGCTTAGACGAATTTATCGGCACGCTGAAAGACGGGTTGGATACGCAAATCGGCGAACGCGGCGTTTTGCTTTCCGGCGGTCAGAAACAGCGCATCGCCATTGCCCGCGCTTTTATTAAAAACGCTCCGATTCTGATTTTGGACGAGGCAACTTCGGCTTTGGATAATAAATCAGAAGCGGTGGTGCAGCAAGCGATTGACAACCTGATGAAAGACCGCACGGTGCTGGTTATTGCCCACCGTCTGTCCACAGTCCGCAATGCTGACTGCATTGTTGTGATTAACGACGGACAGATTGTAGAAAAAGGCACGCATGAAGAATTGCTGAAAAAGAAAGGCGCTTACGCCGCTTTATACCGCACTCAGCTGGCATAAAAATTTAAGACCGGAGTTTTGCTCCGGTCTTTTTGATTATTTAGACAATGTAAGCTTGCCGTTTTCCAGCTTGGCATGTCCGCCTAAAGGTATGGTTAAAATCGGCGTGGCGTGACCAAAATCAACATTGGCGATAACCGGTAAATCTTTCAGTTCCGGCTTGTTGTTGATAATAAATTCCAGAATTTCGCGGCTGATTTCCGATTTCTTTTGAAAACGGCCGATAACCAAAACCTTAACATTCTTAAAATCCGGCTGATAGCACAAAGCTTGCAAATCACGGTCAAACGCAGTCGGATTGGTGGTTTCAAAATCTTCCACAAACAAAACCGTGTCTTTTTCAAACGCCGGACGGTATTCTGTGCCTAAGAGCAAATTAAAAGTGCAGAGATTACCGCCTTTTATCGTCCCTTCAGCATTGCCGGCGTGAATAGTCCAATAACCCTCGTTTTTGATAAACTCACGGTTTTCTTGGTCTATAAACCACAAGTCATCGCTCCATTCAGACGCAGGCTCTACTTTTACCGGCTCATCGGCAAGCAGCATTTTTTCCATATATTCCAAAGTATATTCACAGCCTTTTTTCATACCAAGCGAACTGAAATGCGGACCGTAATAAACTTCCAAGCCGGTTTTAGCCTCAATTGCCGCCAGCAAAGCTGTAATGTCGGAAAATCCGCAGATAATTTTCGGGTTTTGACGGATAACATCATAGTCCAGATGCGGAATAATCTGATTAGAATTAAAGCCACCGATAATGGTGAAAATCGCCTTAACCGACTTGTCTTTAAAAGCGGTCATAATATCATCAACACGGTCGGAAATTGAGCTGGAACCCATCATATTCCAGTTGTCATCGGTGGTATGCGGCGCATATTCAACGGTTAAGCCTAACTTTTGCAGTCTTTCCGTGGCAATCTGCCGTGTATCCTGACCGATGATTTTCAGCCCGCGCGACGGAGCTACAATCATCACTTTGTCGCCTTTTTGCAATTTCTGTGGAATAATTTTTTGCATAGTTTATCCTCCTTTATAAATGACGCGGTTTACAGCCGCAATAATCCTGATTATACAAATTTAACTCTTCTATCAGCTGCTGACGCAGTTCCTGCATACCGTTTTTGCGCCCCTCAATCTGCCGATACGGAAAATCAACGGTTTGGCTTGCTCTTTGTGCCGCAGCATTGACCTGTTCCAAATTTTTATAGCGCGATACGCCTAAAACCGAAGAAACTGCCGTATAGCCGTTAGCTTTGGCATATTCCATAACTCTCTGCAGGCGCATTTCAAAACAAACCGAGCAGCGGCTGCCTCGTTCCGGTTCATTTTCCAAACCTTGGGTTAAGCCGCACCAGCGCTCGTTGTCATATTCCAGTTCTATAAACGGCACGCCGTATAGTACGCAAACCCGCTTATTTTCGGCACAGCGCTTGTCATATTCTTCTTTGGGACGGATATTCGGATTATAAAACACAACCGTAAAATCCGCATCTTCTTCCGCCAGCTTTTTAATGACGGCACAGGAACACGGCGCACAGCAGGAAAGCAGCAACAGTTTGTTTTGCTGCTGCGACAGCTTGCCGTCTTCATAGACAAGTTCGGAAACGGAGGCGTTCGGCATAATCCGGCGTACCGTGCTGCCGGCTGTCCAATTCAGCAAACGAGCCACCGCGCTGTGTGTGACAATTATTATGTCATCAGCTATGCAGGTGCTGCAGATATCGTCCAAAGCCTGCATGGCTCTGTCACGAATCAGCCGCTTGCTTTCTCCGCCTAAATAGTGTGAGTCTATATAAGCCGCATCAGGATTGGTCCAATCCGGAAATTCCGGCCAGCGGCGCACCATTTCCATAGACACGCCCTCGGCAATACCGAAATTTCCCTCTATTAAACCATTATGAACTTGCGGTTTCAGATGTAAATGATGACCGATAATTTGCGCGGTTTCATAAGCTCGGCGCATCGGGCTGGTATAAAGTGCGCCGGCGTTGAAATTTTCCAGCTTTGCCGCCGCTATTTTGGCCTGCTGCCGCCCCGTTTCCGTCAGTCCGACATCAAGTTTCTGCCCTTGGCAAATTCCCTTGGCGTTATATGCGGTTTCGCCGTGGCGTACTATATAAAGCCGCTTTTTCATCAAAGTTTGCCTTTCAGATATTTACCGGTGTAGCTGCGTGCAACTTTTACAATTTCTTCCGGCGTTCCGGCTGCGATTATTTCGCCGCCGCCGTCGCCGCCCTCAGGACCCAGGTCAACAATATAATCGGCAGTTTTTATCACGTCTAGGTTATGTTCAATCACTACAACCGTATTGCCTTGCTCTACCAGCATTTGCAGTACTTGCAGCAGTTTCTTGATATCTTCAAAATGCAGCCCGGTTGTCGGTTCATCCAAAATATACAGAGTTTTACCGGTAGCCTTTTTGCTCAGTTCTTTTGACAGCTTAATGCGCTGAGCCTCGCCGCCGGAAAGAGTCGGAGCCGATTGCCCCAAATGGATATATCCCAAGCCAACACGGCGCAATAAATCAAGTTTGTTTTTAATTGCCGGAATATTTTCAAAAAAGTGATAAGCGTCATCTATTGTCATATCCAGCACATCGGCAATAGACTTGTCTTTGAACTTGACCTGCAGGGTTTCGCGGTTATAGCGCGTGCCGTGACAGCTGTCGCAAGGCACATAAACATCCGGCAGAAAGTTCATTTCAATTTTCATCACGCCGTCGCCTTTGCAAGCCTCGCAGCGTCCGCCGGCAACGTTAAACGAAAAACGTCCCGAGGTGTAGCCGCGGGCTTTGGCTTCCGGAAGTCCGGCAAACCAATCGCGGATATTGGTAAACACTCCGGTGTATGTAGCCGGATTAGAACGCGGCGTACGCCCAATCGGCGACTGGTCAATATCTATCACTTTATCAATATTTTCCAAACCAATCAGTTTGTCATATTTTCCGGTTGGAATACGGCTACCGTTCAGTTCTTTGTCAATCGCCTTGCACAGAGTTTCCAAAATCAGCGATGATTTGCCGCCGCCGGAAATACCGGTCACGCAGGTAAAAGTACCCAATGGAATTTTTAAATTGACATTTTTTAAGTTGTTGGTTCTGGCGCCGGTCAGTTCCAAAAATTTTCCGTTGCCTTTACGGCGGATTGACGGCACGGCAATATATTTTTCGCCGGTCAGATATTGGGCGGTCAGGCTGTTTTTATTTTTCAGCACTTCGGCAACCGTACCTGCAGCCACAACATTTCCGCCGTTGGAACCGGCTCCCGGTCCCATATCAACCAAGAAATCCGCCGCGCGCATAGCGTCTTCATCGTGCTCCACCACAATCACCGTGTTGCCGATATCCCGCAGGCGCGTCAGCGTTGCCAAAAGTTTATCATTATCCCGCTGGTGCAAACCAATAGACGGCTCATCCAAAACATACATAACGCCTGTCAGTCCCGAACCGATTTGCGAGGCCAAACGGATTCGCTGTGCTTCGCCGCCGGATAAGGTTCCGGACTGCCGCGACATCGTCAGGTAATCCAAGCCGACATTATTCAAAAAGCGCAGACGCTCCACAATTTCTTTAATTATTTTATGGGCGATTTCCTGTTTTTGCGGCGTCAACTGCGCTTCTACCCCGCTAAACCAATTCAGCGCCTGCTTTATTGACATGTCGGAAGCTTCAATAATATCTTTACCGCAAATTTTAACCGCCAGCGCCTCCGGTTTTAAGCGCTTGCCATGGCAGCATTCACAAGGAGCTGAAGACTGATAATGCGCCAGCTCTTCACGGGTTGCCGCCGAATCCGTATCTAAAAAGCGGCGTTCCATATTCGGAATCACACCCTCAAAAGGCTTATCGGTTACAAAACGGGAATATACCATCGGCACGCATTTATTGCCGGAACCGTATAAAATTGTTTCTTGCGCGTATGCCGGCAAATCTTTCCACGGCGTTTTATTGGAAATTTCCAGATATTCGCACAGCGAGTCCAAAGTCTGCCGATAAAACATAGAATGGCTGCTGACCGACCACGGCGCAATCGCCCCGCCGGACAGGCTTAAATTTTCGTTCGGCACCACCAGCTCTGGATCCATATATAAACTTGCACCTAAACCGCCGCAGCATGGACAAGCTCCTTGCGGATTGTTAAATGAAAACAACCGCGGCTCAATTTCTTCAATCGTAAAGCCAGACACCGGACAAGCGAACTTAGAAGAAAAGGTCTGGCGCTTTTTATCCGCCATATTTTCCGCATAAAGCAATCCGTCGCTTAATTTAAGCGCTGTTTCTACGGATTGGCTGACACGGCTTTCAATTCCGGCTTTAATAATAATTCTATCCACCACCACTTCAATGTCGTGTTTTTGATTTTTATTCAGCTCCGGCAGTTCTTCTATATTATAAATCTCATCATCAATATTTACGCGCTGAAAGCCTTTTTTCTGCAATTCGGCAAATTCTTTTTTAAACTCGCCTTTTTTGCCGCGGGCAATCGGAGCCAGTAAAATCAGCTTAGTACCTTCCGGCATTGCCAAAATTTTATCAACCATCTGCGACACCGACTGCGCCTCAATCGGCAGTCCTGTTGCCGGAGAATAAGGCGTTCCGGCTCTTGCCCACAGCAAACGCATATAGTCATAAATTTCCGTCACCGTGCCGACGGTGGAACGCGGATTGTGCGAAGTTGTTTTTTGCTCTATGGAAATTGCCGGCGACAATCCCTCAATAGAATCCACATCCGGCTTGTTCTGTAAATCCAAAAACTGACGGGCGTATGAAGACAAGCTTTCCACATAGCGGCGCTGTCCCTCGGCATAAATCGTGTCAAACGCCAAAGAAGATTTGCCGGAACCGGAAAGTCCGGTAATCACGGTCAAACTGTTTTTAGGAATGTCTATATCCACATTCTTTAAGTTATGCTGGCGGGCGCCTCTGATTTCTATATATTTACTTTCCGACATTTTACAAACTCCAAACAGCCGTTATATATACACCAATCCCCAACACTTGGCAATAGGCTATTAAACTATTGCAATTACAAATTTACATCTATATATTAGGCACAAAATAAATAAAGGGAATATGGCCGTAATGCTGCGCCGATTAGTTATATTTTTGAGTTTAGCCGCAATGTGTCTGCCGAATACGGCAAAGGCAGAGAGTGTTACTGTTGCTTTAATCGTGCCTAAAGCCGGATCATATCAGCAGCAGGGGACTGAGCTGACCAAAGGCGTGCAGCGTGCTGTGGAAGAAATTAACAACAGCGGCGGCTTGCTGGGCAAAAGGCTGGAGCTTCTGGCGATTGACGACCAATGCAGCGACGGCGTGGCCGTTTCTACGGCGCAGATGCTGACGATTTTGAAACAAAAAAACATAAAGCTGGTGGTTGGTCCGTATTGCGCCAATTCTTTTGATAAAATAGCCGATATTTATGCCAAAGGGCAGCTGTTTCAGATTATTCCGACTACCGTCAACTATACCCAAGCCAAAACCATTAAAAAGGGATTGGTAAAAATGCTGGGCTACACCAATCAGCAGGCTAAAGACTTTTTTGATTATTACAACAGCAATATGGCCGGTTCGCAAGTTGCGGTTATATATAATTCTGAGGACGCCGAAAGTTCGGAAGAAGCCAAAGCTATCAGCGAAGAATTCCGCAAGCATGGTAAATCGGTTGTTTTAACTTCTTATACTTATGAAGCTACAAACAAGGATTATAAAAAACTGGCTGCGCAGGTTTTAGCAGACGGCAATACGGCGGCGTTTGTTTTAGGCTATCCTAAAAATATCCGCAAAATGGCGTATGCGCTGAAAGACCGCAGCAATGACACGGCAGTATTTGTCAACAAATACACAGCCGGCAGCGAATTTTTTGAATATATGGACGGTTTAATTGAGGGCGTTTATTTTATGGCTTTGCGCGGTAAAGAAGATGATCCGGAATTTGCCGAAACTCTGGTAAAACTCCGCTTAAACGGATTTGACGCCGACGGCTTGTCGCTTTACGGCTATTCAGCGGTTAATCTATGGAAAAGCTTGGTAAACGCGGCAAAGTCTTTTGACTACAACAAAGTATCAAATCAAGCTGCCAAAGGCGTAAAAACCGAATTCGGCAGCCAAATGTTTCATAACGGCGCGCCTAGCACCAGCGAATCTTATGCCATTTACCGCTACGAAAACGGCAATATGAACAAAGTGTATTAACTCTACAGCCGCATTATAACTTCACACCATTCATTTTTTTTATCACAGGAAGCGCATAATTGTGAAATATCGCTGACAGCCAAGTCTTTTAGGCATTTGCTGCCGGCTGGGCAGTAGGCTGCTCCAAAAAATTCTAAAGTTGCCGACTTTTTACCGAGCGACGCAGATTTTAATACGCTGCTTAGCGGCTGAGCGACATTAGAAAACCAGTTTATGCAAAATTCTTTAGAAAAACTTTCGCTGATTTGTCCGTCATCCGTAGAAGACTGTCCGCCGACACGGGTTTCTATTTGAACAATATTCCCGTCTGGATGAAGCAGTAAAAATACATAATTATTGTAGGTATCGCGGAAACCGGAAAGAGCCAGACCGGAAGTAAGGGCTGGAAATTGAACTTTTTCCCAGCTTTCTGGTACTAAATTTAGATCTGAAACATAATCAGCCAGAGGAATCCAGTCGTTAGTTAATTTGATTCGCCGCAAATCGTCTAAATGTTCAATCAATCCCCAAACCATATAATTATATTCTTCCGTTGCTTTGTTTATCTTAAACTTTTCCATGGCTTTAGAATAACCGGCAATTCCGCCGACACTCAGCACACCGATAATTGCCAGCACGCCGAGCATTTCTATCATGCTTCTGCCAAAGGAATTTGCGTTTCTAGCACCCGTCATCCTAGGTCTTGTACCTAGGATCTTGTCGCACCAATGGCGGTGCATACCCTCGCCCCGTGAGGGAGAGGGTGACGCCTTGGCGTCGGGTGAGGGGTACTTAAAGAACGTGCAAAAGGCACTAAACCCACGTCCCCAGCCAAAACCCGAAACGTCATACTTGTCGCCACACCCCGCAGGCTGTGGCAGACGAGTATCCATAACTTTGTTGCCAACGGCAACGCATATTGTCATTGCTTTTGCAATGGTGTTATGGATTCTCCGCCGTGGTACTTCCAGCAGGGAGTACCGGCGAAGAATGACGTTGAAAGTGGAGACGGAAAAGCGCGGAAACGTGCCGCCTGCTGGTTTATTTTTACCCCTCACTCGGAGCAATGCTCCGACCTCTCCCGCAAGGGGCAAGGTTGTTAGTTTTGTTCTTAATGCGTTATTACCGAAAGTATCATTTTTTCTGCCAAACCCTGCAAAAACGTGCTGAACGGCAGAAAAAGCGCCTTTAATCAGATGTTCAGGATTTGCAGAGAGAGAGAGAGGCCTTTGCTTAGCTTATTTTTCATCTTTCTTTCCTCTAAAATTAGTTATTTTACTGCATTTATTTTAACGGAACAAAATCTGAAAGTAAAGATGTTTTTAGTTTTATAAAATCAATTTTGCCGTTCGTTTTTAATAGTGCTTGAATCCGTCTTGACTACAGGCGGCAAGCATGCTAAAAAAAATATAAAAACAGGAGGAATTTTTATGATTAAGAATAATGAAACCGGCCGCAGTATGATTGAAATGCTCGGCGTGCTGGCGATTATAGGGGTGCTGAGCGTCGGCGGTATTGCAGCTTTCGGCACAATGTTTAACCGCTACAAAGTTAACGAAACCCAGATTCAGGCTAATGCGATTGCTGCAAAAATCTCGGCTTTCGGCGCCGAAAGTGCTTCATACAACGGGCTTAACAATAAAGCAGCTGTCAAAATGGGTGCGATTCCCAGCAGCGCGGTAAGCAATGCTGCAAACGGTACGCTTACAAATATGTATAAAGGGGATATTACTGTTGCCGCTGCTAAGCTTTTTTCGGATTCTACAGATTTGCTGGCTTATACCATTACTTATAACCATCTTCCCAAAGACGCATGCGTAGCAATGGCTGCGTATGATTGGGGCAACGGCAGCTCATCTTTAATTGGTGTCGGCGTCGGTGCGTCTGACAGCGATATTGCTGGCATTAACAATGCCTTATATAAGGGCTGCAGCGGCGTAAAAGCTGATGCGGACAACAGCTATTCCGTGGCTTGCAATAAAGGCAAAACCGTGCCTGTACCGATGCCTCCGGCGTCGCTGGGGTCGGCTTGCGGCTGCAAAACTCAAACCTGCGTTTTAGTCTTAAAATTTATTTAGGAGAATATTATGTATAAAACATTAAACGAAACCGGCCGCAGTATGATAGAAATGCTGGGCGTATTGGCGATTATAGGCGTGCTTTCGGTCGGCGGTATTGCTGGTTTTTCTAAGGCGATGAACTCACACAAAACCAATCAATGCATTGATCAGATTGCTACAATTATCGCCAATGTCCGCAGCCTTGGCTTGCGCCAGCACGGCAGCTACAGCGGTCTGACTACGGCAGCTGCCATAAAGCTCAAAGCCGCTCCGGATGAAATGGTTAAAACCTCTGGCAGCTCCAGCTCGCTGGTAAATGTTTTTGGCGGAGAAGTGAAAATCGGTACATCTAAAGCTTTGCACAGCAATGCTAAAAATGCCAAGGAAAAGGATTTTTCCGTAGAATTTTACGGCTTGTCGCATGATGCTTGTCTGGAAATTATGGCTAAAGACTGGGGCGGTAAAAAAATCGGCGTTATGGCGGCAAAAAATGCAAGTACATTAAGCAACGCCAGCTATTTCAGCAGTTATGCCTATTCAGATACTGCAGAATGCAAAAGCGGCTCCGGATTGGCTTTTTGCGTTAACCAGCAAATGCCGTTGGCTACAGCTAACACAGCCTGCAGCTGCGGCAAACAGCCGACATGCGCCGTTGCCGTATGGCTCTTTTAGCCGCAAAACGCTTTTTACGCATGAAAATGCATAAAAACTGAGGATAAAGATAAATTTGTTGCAAAATATTTATTTTTGTGTATTACATTAAATCCAAATGGGTTTTTATAACCCTATGATTTGTTTTTAAAATTTTAAGGATGAAAAAATGGTATCATTAGCAGAAAAAATGGCAGCTAATATTGATATGTCTGCCTTTAGCAAAGCTGACGAACTGAAGAAAAGACTTTGGTTTACGGTTTGGGCTTTGATTATTTTCCGTTTGGGAACTTATATTCCGCTTCCGGGAATTAACCCGAGCGTGCTGGCAGAAATGTTCAGCCGCAATCAAGGCGGTATTTTGGGTATGTTCAATATGTTTTCCGGCGGCGCGCTGGAACGTATGACAATTTTTGCCCTGAATATTATGCCGTACATTTCTGCTTCCATTATTGTGCAGCTGGGGCAGTCGGTTATTCCGTCTTTGATGGCTCTTAAAAAAGAGGGCGAGGCCGGTCACCGCAAAATTACCCACTACACAAAATGCCTGACTGTGCTGATTACAATTATTCAAGGCTACGGTATTGCCGTTGGTCTGGAAAGCGTTTCCGGCGCTAACGGTTCTTCTGCCGTGATGATTGACAGTTTCGCATTCAGATTTTCTACCATTGTTTCTTTGGTCGGCGGCACCATGTTTATTGTATGGCTGGGCGACCAGATTACTCAGCGCGGTGTCGGCAACGGTTCTTCTTTAATCATTACCGTAGGTATTATCGCCAACATCCCGAACGCTTTGGCTCAGACTTTTGAATTGGGCCGCGCCGGACAAATGTCTATAACCACAATTTTAATGCTGCTGGCTATGGCTTTGGCTTTGATTTATGTGATTGTGTTTGTGGAAAGAGCGCAGAGAAAAATCATTATTCAATATCCGAAGCGCCAGATGGGTATGCGCATGATGGCTGCTGAAAGCTCTCACTTGCCGCTGAAAATCAACCCGACCGGCGTTATTCCGCCGATTTTCGCCAGCTCTTTGCTGCTGCTGCCGATTACTATCGCTAATCTGTCGGCCGAAAAAGGCCCGTCTTGGGTGCAAAGCCTGAGCCAGATGCTGGGACACGGCCAGCCGGTATATTTAGGCTTATATGCGTTCTTAATCCTGTTCTTTACGTTTTTCTATACTTCAGTAGTATTTAATCCGCAGGAAACAGCAGATAATTTAAAGAAGCACGGCGGCTTTATTGCCGGTATCCGTCCGGGCAAAAATACAGCCGAATATCTGGACTATGTAATTACCCGTTTAACAGTAATTGCTTCTATATATTTGGTTTGCCTGTGCATTTTGCCGGAATTGCTGATTAGTAAAGTCGGGGTTCCGTTTGTTTTGGGCGGAACGACTCTGCTTATCGTGGTGCAGGTTACAATGGACTTTGTCGGTCAGATTCAGTCCCATTTGATTGCCTATCAATATGAGGGACTTTTGAAAAAGGCCGCATTGATTAAAAAGAAAGGGCGTTAATGTCTGAAACAAAAAAAGGTTTATATGTTGTTTTTACCGGCGCTCCAGGTTGCGGTAAAGGAACTCAAGCCAGAATTTTGAAAGAAAAAACACACATCTGTCATTTGTCTACAGGTGAAATGTTGAGGGAGTATGCCGCACAGGATACTCCCTTAGGGCGTAATTTGAAAGCTTTGCTGGATAAAGGCGAGTTTGCTACCGATGAAATGATTATTGAAATGGTGCGCAACCGTATTGGTCAGCCTGATTGCGAACATGGTTTTATTTTAGACGGTTTTCCTCGTACTTTGCCGCAAGCTGAGGTGTTGGAAGGTCTGCTTGCTGAAAAGGGTATTAAACTAACTTGCGTTTTGGAAATTCAGGTTCCGGACGAAATCATTATGGAGCGTATTTTAGGCCGCTATTCTTGTTTAAAATGCGGTGCCGGCTATCATGATAAATTCCAAAAACCTAAAGTTTACGGCGTATGCGATGTTTGCGGCGGAACAGAATTTGGTCGGCGTAAGGATGACAATCGTGCTACCGTGCAAAATCGTCTGGTAAACTATCGCCTTTTGACCTATCCGACAATTCCGTTTTTTGAAAAGCGCGGCTTGCTGCGCACCGTTGACGGCACCGGCACGATTGAAGCGGTTAGTCATAAGATTGATGAAATCCTCGGGATATAAAAATCACATCTAGCAGCGCATCTAGCGCTAAAACTGCGAAAGAGAGAAAATTCACGTACTTCTATGTACGCTAAAATTTTCTCTCTTCTTGTTTTAACGCTATCTGCACTACTATCTGCAATTTTGTGAATAATGTGTTTTGCGCTCGTGTACTAATTTGTACACGTCGCTATTTACATTTCTATCAAACGATAGTTTTGTTAAGGCGGCAGGAGTAATTCTGCCGTTTTTAATTTATTGCTTTACATTTATAGTTTGTTTTATTAAATTGATATTGAAGGCATGATGGTGCTTTTAGGGCGTGAGAACCCTTTACATTGATAGTCGTTAAAGCATAGCGACTAAAATATTATATGCCGATTTCCGTTGGACGGATGTCGGCTAAATAAGGCTATGAGCTGAATAAGCCGAGCCGTTTATCAATGTACGGTTTCTCAACATCCGCCCGCTTTTTAACAGCGGGTTTTGTTTTATGTATAGCAAAATTAAACGGAGGTTAGAAATATGTATAAAAATTTTGAACAAGGTCGTTCTATGATAGAAATGCTGGGCGTGCTGGCAATTGTCGGAGTTCTTTCGGTTGGAGGAATCGCCGGATATTCCAAAGCGATGGAACAATTTAAGGTAAACAAAGCTATAAACCAATATAATATGTTGATTTTCGGAATGCTGGAACATTTAGACAGCGTAAAAAAAGAAAATAAAGGAGAAATTGTCGGATTGTTGGGTTTGGCAAAAGATTTAAGCTTGCTTCCCGTTAGCTGGCAAGCGGATGAACGCAGCGAATATATGTCCGGTTACGGTAATAAAGTAACTGACGACCTCGGCAATACCATTCAGTTGTTTTTTGTTCCCAATGGTTTTGCCGGCGGTACCGAACGCATGGTGTTCAGCTTGTTTATGGGAGGATTGAGCGATGGAGAAAATGACAGCCACAGCAGCGTAGGTTTTTCTAAATCTTTTTGCATATCGGTTCTAAACAATGTTGTGCAACCGCTGCATGCCAACTTGTTATGGGCTAATATTCAAAATCATACCACTTTATATGGTGATACCAATTGTAATGGAAAAAGTGGTAAATGCTTAAATAGTCTTACAATGGATGATATAAATTCAATGTGCAGCTATTGTACTAAGGATAACTTATGTCTGTTATATCTAAACTTTTAACATATTCTCTACTGGCAGCCGGAATAGTTTTTTCTCTATCCCGGCTTATGGTTTTATCTCAAAAAATAATGGTTACATTACAGCGTTCTTTTTTATTGCAGGAGTTACAAACTGTTTTCATCTGCGACAAAGTCATATTATTCAGGCAGGATGCTTTGTTTTTACACCAAGTATCGCCATAATATGTAGCTGAGCCGCCTACCATAGCTACTCCGCTGATTGTGCTGTGCAAAGGCTGAAGTATATTGCGGAACATTTCAAAACAAACTTTGTCGTTAAAGTTATCAGATGACATATTTCCGGCCTCATCTATAGTTAAACCGCCCAAGTTAAAATCTATAATAAGACCTTCTTTATCAAATGATGAATAACTATTATTTGTCTGTCTGTACCGAACGTTAACCCAATTGCCATAATTGTCTTGCAAATATTTATCATTAAGCTTTGTCCAGTTGTTTGGAACAAGATTCAGAGCAATAATAATATCTGTAAGATTTGGCTCGCCAACTACGTTTTTTTGAAAATTTTGACGATATTCCAGCAGTCCGAAAATAAGCGAATTGTAGTCCTGAATAATTTTATTTACCTTAAATTGCTCCATCGCTTTGGAATAACCGGCGATTCCTCCGACCGAAAGAACTCCGATAATAGCCAGCACTCCCAGCATTTCTAGCATAGAACGCCCTGTTTCAAAATTTTTATACATATTTCTAACCTCCGTTTAATTTTGCTATACATAAAACAAAACCCGCTATAAAAAGCGGGCGGATGTTGAGAAACCGTATACACATAAACGGCTCGGCTTATTCAGCTCATAGCCTTATTTAACCGACATCCGTCCAACGGAAATCGGCATATAAAATTTTAAGTCGCTATGCTATAACGACTATGTGTATAAAGGGTTCTCACGCCCTGGACAGACTATTGCCTGTCTGACTTAAACTTAACTAAACAAACAAAAAATGTAAAGAAAAAAATATCCGTATGTTTTTGCTGAAAATTTAAAAAGCCAAGCAGTTAAAACCGACAAGGCTTTTTATGTAAATAGCTGAAAAATTGAAAAAATATCACGGATTTATGTATAAAACAAGACTGCAAGCTTTTTCTGCGGTGCAGGATTTACAGACTTCGTTCATTTGTGTGACAGTCATGTTTTTCCAAGAAATATTACTTTGGTCGTAGGATAGAAAAGCTTCCGAATTTCCGATAAATTGCGTAACGGTTTTTATTTCATTACTGTTTGCTTTAGCCACTTCTAATGTGTTGATGCAGGAGTCATAAGCTGTAGGAGAAGTGGAATTGTCTTTTTGTTCCCAATTTATGCGAACATGATATTCAAAACTACTTGCTGTGCCGGTCGGAGTTTTCCAAGTGTTTTTACCAAAATAAACCGTAAAAGAATTGCCGCTTTTGTCATAAAGTCTATTGTCTTTGAATGTTATGCCATTTGGCAGTTCGCCCATAGCGGCAAATAAATAGCTGATATTTTCAAAAGTTTTAACCTCATGATTTAGATTATTTCTTATTTTTACCATATTGGCCAATAAATGTTCTAATGTTTCTTTTTGTACTGCGGAGCGATACATTCTCATGGCTTTGCTGAAACCATCCAATCCGACAACAGAGAGAACGGCGATAATCGCCAGAACTCCAAGCATTTCAATCATACTCCGCCCGGCAGAAACCTCATATAGCGGCGAATCTAAAGCAGTTTTACGCTGTCTCAAAAAATTTATGTACCTCCAATGTACACTAGGATTTTTCTCGCAGCTAGAAACCACTTTATCTACACCGCTCTCCGCAGTTTTGAAGAATTTTGAGGCGCATTGACGCACAACATCCAAAGCCTTAAATGCGATGTTGTTTCTTTCTGCGTCATTGCGAGCGCAGCGAAGCAATCCAGAATCCTTTATAGAGTTGCTTCTGAACTTGTTATTTCTGAATGTGTGATTTTTTGCGCCGAACTCTGCAAATACCTTTGTGACAGCAGAAAAAGTGTCTTTAATCAGATGTTTAGGATTTGCAGAGAGAGAGAGAGACCTTTGAATAGCTTATTTTTCATCTTTCTTTCCTCTATATTTTAGTTAACTACTGCATTTATTCTATACCAGCCATATTCAATAAGTCAACCGTAAAATCTAGTCGTCCGATTCGCTGCTATAAAATTTGGATAAAAAAATAAAGTCGTTCTAAAAAAAGAACGGCTTTATTTTTCTATTAGACTGCGTATCTAACCATTGAAAGTTGGTTAAACTTGAACTCATTCTTTGGAATAAGAACAAGCTTTTTGTCGGCAATAGTGCGAGAGAGCAAAACTCTGTCACCATCGCCATATTCAAATACTGTGCCAATCGAAACTGGCCAAACCAGCATCTTACGAGCAAGCTTAACCTTTTTTCCGCTACGCAAGTCTGTAAATGTTTCACCACGTTGCAGGCAAGGTATTTTCTCCAAAATACGCTTGTTATTATAATCAAGCAATTTTGGAAACTGTAACAAAGACAATCCCTCAGGGAGTCTTATGAGACAAACAACCTTGCAATCATTTAAAACATTAGTGTTCATATACATAGTCATAAAAATAAATAAAATAATCAAAATATGCTTATTATATACTATTTTTTGTGCGTTTTGTCAATAACTTTTTAGCAGAAAATTAAAAAAAACTTCCGAAAGTTATCGGAAGTTCTTAAACTTGAATTGCGGAAATTAAATTTTTTAATCTTCACGGTTAATGCCTTGCATTGCCAACAAAGCATTCATTCTGTCGCGGTTAGCGTCTTCGCGGGAATATTCTTTACCTTGTTCTTTGGCGGCTTTTCTTTCGCTGTCAACCGTAGCTGCAGCCACGTCATGAATATTTCTTTCCGGAGTTTTTCTAGCTTCAACATTAGCTTTTCTATCTAAAACACGTTTTGTAGCAGTAGTCATATTTTTTCTCCTAAAATGTTTGTTCTGAACATAAAATATCATTTTATACTTATTTTGTCAACTTTCTTTATGAAAAACATTTCAGGCAAAAAGAAACCGCCATTTTTTTTACAAAAAATAGCGGTTAATTGTTTCTTTAGCATGCCTTGCGCTTGCGGAAACGACATTTTTTTGAAACGCCGAGACCAACAGACTCTGCGTGAGCAAATGCGTCGAGACGCATCTTCTCACGAGCCTCCTGTGCTGTGTAACCACGCTCCATCAAGTACTTTATCTCCTCTTCTTTCGAAGCCTTGATTTTGTTCTTGATGTCCTGACCGATGAAAAGCGCAGCCTTACGACCAGCAAGTTTCTCTTCAGCAGTAAGCGGACGGTTCAGAGACTTAAGAGAGTTCAATACATTGTTAGCAGACTCAACAGAAACGGTATTATACATATTATTCATATATACAAAAATTTAAAATGATTACTAAAATAATTTGATTAACAATTATTTTATACCATTTTTATCAACTTTTGTCAACATTGATTCGTTAACTTTCTAAAAAAATGTTGTATTTGCGGCGGTGTCTGCTAATATTGCAGTAAATATCAATAACAGAGCTGTTAAAATGGAAAAAACACAAAAAAAATTAGGAATTATTGCCGGCGGCACCGGACTGCCGAAAATGCTTATAGAACATTGCTTAGATACAGGTAGGGAGTTTTATGTGCTGGCAATAGAAGGCAACGCCGACAAGGCGGCTTTTACTCCGCTTATTCCGCATAAATGGATTCGCATCGGGCAAGCCGGAACCGGTTTTAAGACTTTTGCCGATGAGGGGGTGGAAGAAGTTGTGATGATTGGCACAATACATCGCCCGACCCTGTCAGAGTTGGTTCCGGATTTGCGCACGGCGGCTTTTTTTGCTAAAATCGGGATGAAGGCTTTGGGCGACGATGGTATTTTGCGCGCTCTGATTAAAGAAATTGAAGCCGAAAATATGCGTGTTGTCGGTATTCATGAAGTTATGCCGGAATTGTTGGCGCAAGAGGGCGTTTTGACTAAGCATAAACCGGATAAGCAGGCCGAAGCCGATATTGAACGCGGCGTGGAAGTCGGCTTGGCTTTGGGCAGATTAGATGTCGGACAGTCGGTAATTGTTCAGCAAGGTCTTGTTTTGGGTGTTGAAGGTATTGAGGGAACAGATGAGCTGGTGCGCCGCTGCGGTACATATCAGCGCAAAGGCGCAGCCGGAATTTTGGTTAAACTGCGCAAGCCGCAGCAGGATTTGCGTATAGATTTGCCGGCTGTCGGCACGCGTACGATTGAAAATCTGCATAAAGCCGGTTTTCGCGGTTTGGCCGTTCATGCCGGAAATGCTCTTATGGTGGAGGCTGAAGAAGTTATCAAATTAGCCGATAAATACGGAATGTTTATAAAAGGGATTGTCCCTGAGGAGAAAAAATAATGAAATATTATCTGATTGCCGGAGAACCATCCGGAGATTCTTTGGGCGCTCGTTTAATTCAGGCCTTACGACGCAAGGATAAAAATGCCGAATTTTACGGAGTCGGAGGTGAAAGTATGCAGGCTGAGGGGGTAAAATCTTTATTTAATATCAGCGATTTAGCTATTATGGGATTAGCCGAGGTGATTCCCAGTATTCCACGGGTGTTGAAACGTATTAACGAAACCGTTTCAGATATTCAAAGGGTGCGCCCTGATGCGGTAATAACTATAGACAGCTGGAGTTTTTCTGCTCGCGTGCATAAAAAATTGCGCCAGCTTAAATTAAATATTCCGCAGGTACACTATGTAGCGCCGCAGGTTTGGGCGTGGAAAAAGAAACGCGCCCGCACCATGCATAAATATATTGATTTGCTGCTGACTTTGTTTCCGCAGGAGCCAAAATATTTTACACCCTATAATTTGCAGACTGAATTTGTCGGTCATCCGGTTATTGAAAGTGAAGTTGTCAACGGAGTTAAAGGCGACTTTAAAAAACGTCATCATATTCCGGAAGAAAACCGTCTGTTGCTGGTGCTTCCGGGGTCGCGCCATAATGAGGTGGAGCGCTTGCTGCCGACGTTTTTAGAAGTGGTAAAGCAGCTGCACGAGCGCTATAATGATTTTTCTTTTGTCATTCCGACAGTCAGCACAGTTGCCGCGCAGGTTAAGGAGATGGTAAAGCAATCCGGTTTGCCGATAGAAATTGTTGAGGGAACAAAAGAGCGCCATGACGCCTTTAAGAGCGGCGATGTGGCGATTGCAGCGTCAGGTACGGTGGCGCTGGAATTGGCGATTGTCGATGTTCCGCACATTATCGCTTATAAAGTTCCAAAGCTGACCGAATGGCTGGCTCGTCACTTTATCCATATTCAATTTGTAAACTTGAGCAATATTTTGCTGGGCAAAGAGGTAGTGCCGGAATTGCTGCAGCATGATTGTACGGTTGAAAAAATAATGTACTATGTTGAGCAGTTTATGAAACATAAGCCGGTTTATAATCAGCAAATGGACGGTTTTGAAAAGGTACGTAAGCTGTTGGGCATGGGGCAGCAGACGCCGAGCGATAATGCCGCAGAAGCCATTATAAAGGCGATAAAAAACTATAAAAAATGAGAATTTTCCGCCAAACAGTATCTGAGATAAAAGAGAATTTTTTTGCCGAACAGAGCAGATGGCTCGCTTGGGTGCCGTTTTTGTTCGGTTTTGGTATAGCTGTGTATTTTGCTTTGCCGTTTGAACCTAATTATTGGTATAGTTTAGGCATTTTTGAAGTGACATTGCTGCTGTTTTATCTGTTGCGTCATAAAGGACTGCATCTGCTTTTTACGGCGATACTTTTGGTTGAGTTCGGTTTTATGGATATTCAGCTGCAAACTTTGCTGAAAAGCCGTAAAGTCACGTTTACTCCGGAAGTTACTGATTATATTAAAGGGCAAATCAGCGCGGTTTCATATAATGAAAAAGGGCGTAAACGTTTGCTTTTGCAAAACGCTGAAAATTTTGATGAGCCGCTCAATGGAAAATATCGGGTGACGGTAATGAACGGCGGAAATACGGATTTTGAAGTCGGGCAATGCGTGGAACTGGTGGGGACTTTTTTTCCGCCGTCGCCCGTGCCGGTGCTGAATGGTTTTCAGCTGAACCGAAAATATTTTTACGAGGAAATCAGCGGCATCGGCTATGCTAACAGTTTTGTTTTTGTTATTGACTGTGAGCAGAAACAAGCTTCGTCTTTTCGGATTCGCCTTAACAAAATCCGCCAGCGGATTACGGACGATGTGGCAAAAATTTTGCCGCTGGATGAAGCCGGAATTGTGGATGCGGTGCTGATTGGCGAACAAAGCCGGACACCGAAGCGGATAGTAAACAATTACCGCGATTCGGGACTGGCGCATTTTCTGTCAGTTTCCGGTCTGCACATGGGCGCGATTGCCGGTCTGGTGTTTTTTGTGCTGCGCTTTTTACTGGCGCTGTTTCCTGCTGTAGCTTTGCGGTACGATGTCAAAAAACTTGCCGCGGCCGGAGCAATTCTTTTTGGCGCGCTGTATTTGCTGGTCTCAGGTATGGCGATTCCGGCGGAACGGGCTTTTATTATGACCGCGGTGGTGCTGCTCGGGGTTATTTTTAACCGGCAGGCAATTTCTATGCGTATGGTTTGTTTCGCCGGTTTGGTGCTGCTTATAGTTTCGCCGCAGGCTCTGATTTCTATCAGCTTTCAAATGTCGTTTGCGGCGGTGGTTGCCTTAATCGCTTTTTATGAAAAATATGCGCAAAAGATTGCTATATGCTCAGTGAATCGGGGAATTTTCAGTAAAATTTTCTTTTATTTGGCTGGGATTGTGATTTGTGATTTTGTGGCGAGTTTGGCGACAATGCCGTTTGCCATTTATCATTTTCACCGTGTTTCGGTCTATACAAGTTTAGCCAACTTGCTTGCCGGTCCGCTGATTGGTTTGATTTTGATGCCTTTGATTTTGCTTTGTTTAGTCGCTTTGCCGTTGGGATTAGCTTTGTATCCGCTGCAAGCTTTGGGGTATGGTGTGGGCTGGCTTAATAGAATAACCGAATTTGTTTCGGCTTTGCCGCATAGCGTGGTATATGTGGATTCGCTGCCGTTTTGGGGATTCTCACTTATTGTCTGCGGCGGTTATTGGCTGTGCGTGTGGCAAAGAAAATGGCGTCTGTGGGGGGGGCTACCGATTCTGATTGGTGCCAGTACGGTGTTTTTCGGCTCGCAGCCGGATATGGTTTTTGCTCCCAAAGGCGAGGGGATTGCCTTGCGTAATAAGGCGGGAGAAATGCTGCTTATGCCAATGAAAACCGATAGCTGGACGGTTTCTGTTTGGCGTGAAAATCTGCATTTAAAAGAGTTGAATAAAGAACAAAAGGCTGAATTGAAAAAAATTTTTGCCGGCAGCAAAACAGATTTAGAAAATATTGCCTTAAAGTGCGATGCTGAAAAATGTACCTATCTGGATTCTATTGAGTTTTCCAAGCAAGGAAATATCAGAATAGACGGGAAAAATATTGACAACAGCGGCGGAGGGTATATCTTTAAGCGAGATAAAACAAAAGTTATGCCGCTGCAGCCGCAAGATGTTTGCCGGCCATGGCGCGGTTGCATTAAACAAGAAAGGTATAAAAATGACTGAAACAGTTGAAAAAACGGAAAATGGAAAAAATCTGCTGACTGCGTTTATGGCAGGTTTTAAGAATATCTTTAACTTTAAAACCCGTGCCAGCAAATATGATTATTGGGCGTTTGTGTTTGCCAATATTCTGTTTAGTTTGATTTTGCTTGTTGCCGGAATGCTTTTGTCGCCGTTATTCCCTATAATGGCACTGTATGGAGGCATAATTATATACTATGCGTATTCAATAGTGGAATTTATTGCCGTTTTGGCTTTGTCGGTACGCCGTTTGCATGATACAAACCACAGCGGTCAGCTTTTATGGCTGCCTGTTATATTCGGTTTTTGTATGATATTGGGCATAGTGCTTGATACAAAATTACAAGCCGTAGTTTTTGGGACGGCTCTGATGTCTGCTTCCGGTATTGCTTTTTTAGGTGTTATCGTATGGCTGTTCATCTTATATTTGCGTAAAGGTCAAGCTGAAGAAAATAGATTCGGCAAGCCGGTGGAAGAAGACTCAAAATATGACAAATTTGCCAATCTTTATATTATTTTATATGTTTTGATAAGTATTGCAGCTGGTGTTGCTAATTATATATCAGATAACAATAGCAAAAACGTGGATGCTGTATATGCAGTTTCTAGTGAAACTTCTGCCGATACTGTCGATGTAAATACGGATTCTAATACCGACACCGATACTGATACAGATACTGATGCTCAAGAGCCGACAGCTGCAGAGCCGGCAGAGACAAAGCCGGAAACGCAAACCGAAAATTCTGCTGAAGTGGAAACTCCAAATATTCCGATGCATGAAAGTGCAGAATAATAAAAAAATGCTTGCAAAGAACAATGTTTTACGTTTTAATGCAAGCATTGCTTTTGCAGATGTAATTCAATGGTAGAATAGAAGCTTCCCAAGCTTATAACGGGGGTTCGATTCCCCTCATCTGCTCCAAAAAAACAAAGGCACCCGATAGGGTGCTTTTTGTTTTTTTATAAAGAGGGGAATTGAACCCTAACCGTTAGTAAAATTTCAGTCCGACTTCGCAAGTGTCGGAATTTCCGCAGTCGCACCATTTAACAGCCGTTGTTCTGGGGAGCGGTAAATCTTTACGGCAGGCATAGCGATTGTTTAAGCCGTTTGATTTTTCTCCGATATCGCAATTTTCAAAAAATCCGGTTCCGGTGCTTAGCCCCATATTGATTCCCACGACTAACCCGATAAATCCCGAGTCGTTTTTGCCCCAGTCAAAAGAGGCGATTTCGGCACAGGCTCTTTTATTTATACCTTTTATGCTGATGGCAAAGGCTGTATAAGTTTCAGTTGTTTCGGTATGATGTCTGCCGGTAGCATATATGGCAAGCTGACCGTTTAAGGGATGGCGGACGGCATAGGCAACCGAGTCGTCACGCATATCGGACGGAACGACAATATTTAAAACTTCACGGTTAGGACCGCCAACCACACCAAGCCCATAATAATTAGTCTGTTCGGCGTATAAATTTTTTATATTCAGGGCAATCTGGGCAACTGCGGATATGGTTTTATTTATTTTATATTTTTCCATCGCCTTGGAATAACCAGCAATCCCGCCGACACTCAGTACCCCGATAATAGCCAATACGCCGAGCATTTCTATCATACTTCTTCCAAAGAAATTTGCACCTCTAGCACCAGTCATACTAGGCCCTGTGCCTAGTATCTTGTTGCACCAAGAGCAGTGCAATCCCCCGCCCCCTGCGGGAGAGGGGGCAGGCATGCCTGCGGGTGAGGGGTACTTAAAGAACATGCAAAAGGCACTTAACAAGCGCCACTGGCACCAACCCGAAACGTCATACTTGTCGCCACACCCTGCCGGCTGTGGCAGACGAGTATCCATGACTTTGTTGCCAACGGCAACGCATATTGACATTACTTTAGCAATGACGTTATGGATTCTCCGCCATGGTACTTCCAGCAGGGAGTACCGGCGAAGAATGACGTTGATAGTGGAGGCGGAAAAGGGCGTGAACGTGCCGCCTGTTATATTGCTTCTTAATGCGTTATTACCGAATATGTCAATTTTTCTGCCAAATCCTGTAAAAACGTGCTGAACGGCAGAAAATGTGCCTTTAATCAGATGTTCAGGATTTGCAGAGAGAGAGAGAGACCTTTGCTTAGCTTATTTTTCATCTTTCTTTCCTCTTATTTTAAGTTAATTTCTGTATTTAGTGTACAACATCAAAACAATTAAAGTCAATCACAAAAAGGATTCGCTGATTTTTTTATCTATATACGCAAAACAAATTGCAAAAAACAAAAAAGCCTTGCTGAATGCAAGGCTTTTGAACTGGTGGTCGGGGACGGTTTCGAACCGCCGACACAAGGATTTTCAGTCCTTTGCTCTACCAGCTGAGCTACCCGACCATCGTTTACGAAACACTTTATAAAATAGTTTTTAACAAAAGTCTATATATTTTTTTACAAATGTGCAAAATTTTTTAATTTTGGGGCCGGAATTGCTTTTTTTAGTTTAAAACACGCTTTTCCAAGGCATTCATATGTGCCGAAATTCCGCCGCGGAAAATAGTTTGAATTTCTACAGCCATTTTATATTCGTTAAAATATCCGTTATTGCGGAAATAATTTTTTACTTCTTCCAAATTGTCTTCAATATCATAAATAGCGTTGACATAAGCAAATTGTTTTTGATTCATTTTTCGGTTCTCCTAAATATCAGTGACAATAATTGTTGCGGCACATATCAAATTCACAATTCAATATGCGAAGTTTGTTGAGTTCATTTTCATGATTATATTTCAAAAAGCTGGTTTCCAGCATTTGTAATGATTGATAAATGTGGTTTGGCATTATAACTGTTCGGTTTATTTCAAAATTCATGATATCCTCCTTAATTTTTGTGGATAAAATAAGAATAATAAGTTTTCCACAAAACAGAAGACCAAAAAAATATATGTCTGAATTATAAAATGGGGATATTGACTCTGAGCTGAGTAATAATTATTATATAAGTATAAAGTTTAATTCTAGAAATAATTGTGAGCGAGGATAGCTAAGTGTCTGTAAGAGGCGACATTTTATTATTCAAGCTGTTGTCACATTATGAATTGGTGGTTGAACATGGACAGCTTAAAAGCGCCGCAGAAGAACTTGGCCTAAAGCAATCTAATCTGTCCAAAGAAATGAAACTGCTTGAAGAAATGGTTGGCACAGAGCTTTTGATACGCACCAGTCATGGTGTCCGCCTGACGCTGACCGGAGAACAAGTGTACGCCCAAGCCAAGGACTGTACTGGCCGTGTGGCGGAGTTGACCAACCGCTTCCACGGCGAAATTCAAAACAGCAGTATAACGCTGCAAGCCACTTCGGCTACCATGGTGTCTTTTCATAAATATCTTGATTTATTCAAACAAATCTATCCTTCTGTTACTTGTAATTTTTACGATGGCTTCATTGCCAATCCTAGTTTGCTCAAAAGCGTAGATGTTTGCGCCACCTATATGCAAAACAAATGGCCAAATGTTGATGTAATTTGCGAAGGTAAAATAGTCTTTGCTCTGATGGCAACCAAAAAATATTTAGATGTTTATGGCTATCCGCGTGATCTGGAGGATTTGCACCAGAAACACCATTTGTGTTTATGTGAGGAATATTCGCGTTATAATCCGCAGTATGATAATATTATGAACAACTGCCGCCATATAGATTTTCAGGTTTCAAACTTTGATATGATGCTTTCTATGGTGCGCCAAAAATGTTTGATTGGCGAAATGCCGGCGTATATGACGCGTGTTTATCCAGATTTAGTAAAGATAGATATTCCGAACTGGCAGCTGAAAATGCCGATTCAAATTATTACTGCCAGCGGCCGCAGCAAAATTCCGTATGTGCATACCATGTGCAGCTTTATTATTGAAATGTACCATGAGGTTATGATGGCCGGCGGTATTGAAGATTTAGTGATTTATCCGTCTTATACCAAAAATAAAAATTTAATTCCGTTAAAGCTTGAAAAATAGTGATTTTTGCCCATTTTTGCCCATTTTTGCACAATTTTTACATAAAAATGAGTGAAAATTGTATATTTTTGTTGTTTTTTATGCAAAATCAGAATATAGGGATATCAGGTTAATTTTTAGAAAAGGAATAAATATGTCAAATCCTATTGATACCAAAGTTATTAGCAAATTGGCTGAAATTTTGGATAAAAATCAATTAACTACCTTAAATTATGAAGATGAAAGCTGCAAAATTTCTTTAACCAGAGAAATCAGCGGCGGTGTTGTTCCGGCCTATGTTCCGGCTCCTCAGCCTGTTGCCGCTGCACCTGTTGCCGCCGCTCCGGTTGAAGAAGAAGTTAAAGAAACTGTTGTTGATTATAGCAACAATCCAAACGCTATCAAATCTCCAATGGTCGGTGTGGTATATCTTTCCAGCAATCCGAACTCTCCAAACTATGTTAAAGTCGGCGATTCGGTTAATGAGGGCGACACTTTGTGCCTGATTGAAGCTATGAAGACATTTAATCCGGTAAAAGCTCCGCGTGCCGGCAAAGTTGCTAAAATTTTGGTAGAAACAGGCGACCCGATTGAATACGGCGAACCATTGATTGTGATTGAATAAAACAAAGGATTGCTATGTTTGAAAAAGTTTTAATAGCCAACCGCGGCGAAATTGCCTTAAGAATACACCGTGCCTGCCGGGAAATGGGTATTCGTACTGTAGCGGTTCATTCAGAGGCCGACGCCAATGCTATGCATGTGCGTTTGGCTGATGAAGCGGTGTGCATCGGGCCGGCGCGTTCCGTAGATTCATATCTAAACAAACCGGCTATTATTTCCGCAGCCATTATTACCGGCGCGGACGCAATTCACCCAGGATATGGTTTTCTTTCTGAAAACGCTGATTTTGCCGAAATGGTAGAAAAGCACGGCATAACCTTTATTGGTCCGACCGTGGCGCAAATGCGTTTGATGGGTGACAAAATTACCGCCCGTAAAGCCGCAAAAGAGGCCGGATTGCCGATTACCGAGGGTTCTCCGGCTTTGGAATCTGTTGAAGACGCCAAGCATTGGGCAAATGAAATCGGTTATCCGGTAATCATCAAAGCTAAAGACGGCGGCGGCGGAAAAGGTATGAAAATTGCTTTTAACGATGATGAAATCGGGGAAGCGTTTACTATGGCTAAAGCCGAAGCTAAAGCCGCTTTTCCAAGCGATGTTGTGTATATGGAAAAATATCTGCAGCATCCGCGTCATATAGAAATGCAGGTTTTGGCGGATAAATACGGTAATGTTGTGCATTTGGGCGAGCGTGATTGCTCTATCCAACGTAACAACCAAAAAGTTATTGAAGAATGCCCGTCTCCGGCGCTGAACCAAGAACAACGTAAAGAAATCGGTGATATCGTACGCAACGCCATTGCTAAAATCGGCTACTGCAATGCCGGCACGCTGGAATTTTTGTATGAAAACGGCAAGTTCTACTTTATGGAAATGAATACGCGTCTGCAGGTGGAACACCCGATTACGGAAGCTGTTACCGGTATTGATATCGTTAAAGAGCAGATTCGCATTGCTGCAGGCGCGCAGCTTGGCTATACGCAAGATGATATCAAATTCAACGGTCATGCGATTGAATGCCGTATCAACGCCGAAGACCCGGAAACATTTGTGCCTTGCGCCGGTAAAATTGACGAATGGCACGCACCGGGTGGGTTAGGAGTTCGTGTGGATTCGGAAATTTATTCCGGCTACTCGATTCCGCCGTACTATGACAGTATGATTGCCAAATTGATTGTGCATGCCGGTACGCGTAACGCCGCTTTAATGCGTCTGCGTCGTGCTTTGGAGGAATTTGTAATCATGGGTGTGAAAACTACTATTCCGCTGCACCAAGAGATTATCTCGCAGCCGGAATATTTGGACGGTCAATATGATATTCATTGGCTGGAACACTTTATGAAAACCCGTAAAAACAATAAACTTTAAGCTTTAATCTCCCGAATTTTGGTTCGGGAGATTTTAATTTTTGCAGGTAAATATTTTTTTGCAGTCAATAGCTAAAATACAAAAACAACACCGCAGTTTGTGGTTTGGCAGGTTTTGCAAATATCGCTGATTTCTGTCAAAGTCATGTCGCGCAGACACTTTCGGGTTTCGCCGTTATACCCTAAACCTCCATGACACCGAGAATCTCCGGCATAATTTGTGTTTTGAGCAACCGGAATCATTCCCATAGCCAGCATATTATACGACATGGCAACACCTAAATCCTTAAAAAAAGTCCGGCATAAATTATATTGAAAAGAATTGTCAGAAGTCTTTGAACGCCCAAAATACAAATTAAAAACGAATCTGTCGCCGACATCATAACCATTTGCGTTTCGCTCACTACTAAAATAAATTCCGACATGATTGCCTAACGAATCGCTCATATTTATATTACTTTTTTTTATCCAAGTTTCCGGTACAAGATGCGCTGCTTGTACAAAATCTACAATACCAGGTTCGCTTTGCGGCGGCGTGTTTTTTATAAAATTATCCTTATATTCCAGAAGTCCGGCCATTAACATTGAATACTCCTCAATAATTTTGTTAATTTTCCATTTTTCCATCGCTTTGGAATATCCGGCGATACCTCCGACAGATAGAACGCCGATAATCGCCAATACGCCGAGCATTTCTATCATACTGCGCCCTAGCGGGTTTGCGCCTCTGCCGCCAGTCATCCTAGGCCGTGACGCACAGTCTGTGCCTAGGATCTTGTCGCACCAAGGGCGGTGCAATCTATAACCCTCGCCCCGTGCGGGAGAGGGTGACGCCTTGGCGTCGGGTGAGGGGTACTTAAAGAACTTGCGAAAAGCACTAAGCCCGCGTCCCCAGCACTTATGCAATAATAAGACTAATTTATTGACTAGGTTAGAGACTCGTTGCCAGAAGATTATAGGTACAAGACCTAGAATGACTGGTGCTAGAGGCGCTAGCTTGGTGCCGCCTATTATTTTAGTTCTTAATGCGTTATTACCGAAATTGTCATTTTTTCTGCCAAACCCTGCAAAAACGTGCTGAATGGCAGAAAAAGCGCCTATAATCAGATGTTCAGGATTTGCAGAGAGAGAGAGAGACCTTTGCTTAGCTTATTTTTCATCTTTCTTTCCTCATTTTTAAGTTAATTTACATTTTTATTTTACACCAGTCGCCCCATAAGTCAACCGTAAAATCAAAAGAATAAAGTTATGGCGCAGCTGTCTTCTCCGGTGCAATAATTGCATGTATCATGTACATCGCTTAGTGTCATATCTCTGATACATTTTGCTTTACCGGAGCAGGTTGATTGTCCGTAGTATGTTTTGCTTCCGTTTTTTGAGCGGAAGAGGTTGGCTCTAAGAATTGCACTATTTAAAGGAATAACTATATTATTGAAAATTTCCGTACATAGTTTGCCGGAAAATGTTTGTGTATATTGATTGGTTTCGGCTTTGCTCATTCCTTGCAAATAAAAATCTATAACTAAATTATGTGATGAAGCGTTAATATAAACTTGCAAGTAGTTCCCATAGGCATCATTTATGCCGTAATTGCCTCTTCTTATCCATGTTTGCGGAATAAGACCTGCTGCTTCCGCTATTTGTGTGGCACCTACAAATGTTTGGTCGGATTTATATTTTTGCGCAAATTCTATATAATCAAGCATACCATTTATCAGATAGCTATATTCTTCTATTGCTTTATTTATTTTGAATTTTTCCATAGCCTTGGAATAGCCGGCGATGCCACCGACACTCAGCACTCCGATAATCGCCAGCACGCCGAGCATTTCTATCATGCTTCTGCCGGACTGGGAAAAAGTACCAAGCCTGCGTTCCCAGCACTCGTCATTCTTGGGTTTATCCCAAGAATCTTCTCTCAACCAATACTTATGCAATAATAAGGCTAATTTATTGACTAGGTTAGGGACTCGCTGCAACAAGATTCTAGGTACAAGACCTAGAATGACTGGTGCTGGAGGCGTGAGCTTAGTGCCTCCTGCTAATTTTGTTCTGAATGTGTTATTACCGAAAGTGTCATTTTTTCTGCCAAACCCTGCAAAAACGTGCTGAACGGCAGAAAAAGCGCCTATAATCAGATGTTCAGGATTTGCAGAGAGAGAGAGAGAGACCTTTGCTTAGCTTATTTTTCATCTTTCTTTCCTCTAAAATTTATTATTTGCTAAAATTATTTTAACTAAAGATAACCCGAAAGTAAAGACAATTTTAGTTTAGTAAAAAATGCAAAACCCAAAATTGCACAATGCTGCTTATTATGGACAATTCGGCGTTTTAGTTAGATTCGTTTTATACAAAGAAAATAATTGCATAATGTGATGTTTTTGTAATAATATAACTAAAAAGTGAAAGGAGCAAAAATGAAATTGTATTCTAAAGAAGCCCTGCTTTTAGGCGGATTATATACTGTTTTAGCTATTCCTTTCACTTATTTAAATGAATCAATCAGTGAAATCTTACTGCTGCTGTTTATCGGTTTTGCAATAACACTTTGTTTTAAAAAAACTTAGATTTTTGGAACGTATGATTTCCGGCTATCCTAAAATTTCAAATTGCTTAAGTTCTATTGGTTGGTATCCCTATATTTTTATAATCTTTACAGTCAGTTTTACCGCTTCCGGTTATTTTTTTGATTATCAAGATGATTCCATAGAAAAAGTATTTTCAATTTTTGACTATGGTACAAGTATCTTGGTAGTTATTTCTTTGGTTTATGCTATTTATAAAAATTTTAAGAAACAGTCATAGATTTCCATATTCCCGATTCGCAATGAATTAAGCAATAAAAAAAAGCCCTGCTGAAAAGCAAGGCTTAAAACATTGGAGATAGTTATAAAACAAAATCAGTCTTCGGTTTCCGGCTCGTCTTCGCCAATCATTTCTGTAGTCAAGTGACCGGCGTCAGCACGGATTTTGTTTTCTATTTCTTCGGCAACTGCCGGATTCTCAGCTAAATATCTTTTGGCGTTTTCACGGCCTTGACCGATTTTGTCGCCGTTATACGAGAACCAAGCGCCGGCTTTTTCAATAATTCCGGATTTTACGCCCAAATCAATCAGTTCGCCGGTTTTAGAGATTCCCTCGCCGTACATAATGTCAAAGTCCACAGTCTTAAACGGAGGAGCAACTTTGTTTTTCACAATTTTCACGCGGGTTTGCGAGCCGATAACTTCATCTTTGTCTTTAATCGCACCCACGCGGCGGATATCCATACGCACAGAAGCGTAGAATTTCAAAGCGTTACCGCCGGTTGTGGTTTCCGGATTGCCGAACATAACGCCCAGCTTCATACGAATTTGGTTGATGAAGATAATCAGAGTGTTGGAGCGGGCAACCGTGGCGGTCAGTTTACGCAGAGCCTGACTCATCAAGCGAGCCTGCAAGCCCATGTGTGCATCGCCCATTTCGCCCTCCAATTCGGCCTTAGGCACCAAAGCGGCCACCGAGTCTACAACCATCACGTCAATAGCGCCGGAACGCACCAAGGTATCGGCAATTTCCAGAGCCTGCTCGCCGGAATCCGGCTGCGAAACCAGCAAGTTTTCAATATCTACGCCGATTTTTTTAGCATACGACGGGTCAAGAGCATGCTCAGCATCAATAAAAGCACAAGTGCCGTTACGTTTTTGCGCTTGGGCGATTACACTTAAAGCCAATGTGGTTTTACCAGAGCTTTCCGGACCGTAAATTTCAATAATACGTCCCTTTGGCAAACCGCCGATTCCCAAAGCAATATCAATACCTAAAGAACCGGTCGGAATCGCCTCTATATCAATGTTGGTATTCTGCCCGAGGCGCATAATAGAACCTTTGCCGAACGCGCGTTCAATCTGGCTCAGGGCGGCGTCTAACGCTTTATCTTTTTCCATATTTGTTTATCCTTAAAAAATTATCCTAAATTCTTTATCCCGCATTTTCAGCAAAAACTCAACACGAGTCTGAATTTATCCGCTGAAATGTATATTGTTCTAATTTTGTTCTAATAGCAAGCACTTTATTATAAATTTGTGAATAATTATTTAAAAATTGCGCCGCGCCGGAAAAAAGTGCTAAGTAAAAAGCAAAGGAGAAATATCATGTTAGAAGATGCTTATCAGCTGTTGAAAGAAAAATCGGAAGAATGTTTGCAAAAAGTGGCTCACGATGAATTTTTTGTGGGTTATACTAAAGAAAAAATCCGCCATTCTTATCAGGTTATGGGCGCGGGCAACTACATTGTTCCGCGTGTGGAATGGCTGAAAAGCAAAGGTTCTGCGTATGTGGATATGGTAAAATCGGCGGTTCTTCTGCATGATATCTGCCGATTCTCCGAGATAGAGGAAAAATGCCTGCATAACCGGCAGATAGACCACGGAGTCGCCGGCGGCGAATTTTTGCGCACCGTGCCGGAATTTTCAGATATTCGCATTTGGCTGCCGATAAAGCACCACGGGCATTTGATAGAAGCCTTGTACGCTGACGAGGAATATAAAAATATTGCCGATGAAGAGCTGAAACAAGAGGTTGCGCGGATTTGCTTTATTATCCGCGATGCTGATAAAATCGCTAATCTGCGGATGCTGGCGTATGAGCCGGATATGCGCTATTTGTTTTTTGGCAAAAAAGACGTGGTTCCGGCGGTTGACGGACATATTTCGGAACCGGTGTGGCGCGAGCTGGAAAAAGATGAAACTTTGCCGCGCTGGGCGGAGGCTACTCCGGCAGACCGCATGGCCGGCTATTTGTCTTGGTATTATGATATCAACTATCAATATGCTATTGATTTTTGCGCAAAATTGAATGTTACAACGCGTCTGGTGGACTTATTTAAGTGGGTTTGCATTGATGAAGATTTTAAAGCAAAATTCCTGCCCCGATTCGCAGACTTTTTGCAGAATCATCCGTATTTGCGCTAAGCTTATTTCCAAAGCTTTTTGCGGCTGCGGAATTCTTCAATGGTGGCGGTAACCACGGCGCCGAACAAGACGATTGTCCACCATGAATACATCCAGACCAGCAAAATCGGCACCGTGGCCAGCGCGCCGTAAAGCGTGCGGTAGGTAACGTTCAGCACCAAAAAATAGCCGAAGCCGACCCGCAGCAATAAGGTTAAAATCAAAGTGACGCAAGCGCCGGCGAATGCGCTGGAAAGGCGGATTTTTTTGTTTGGAACAATCACATACGAGAGCCACAAAAAGAAAAACGTGATAAGATTCGGCAAAATAAATGTCATAAAAAAGTTATAACCCAAAAAATGCTCGGGATGAAAATATTTAAGCGTCAGCAGATAGCCTTTAATAGAGAACGCCGTGCCGACCAAGAGCGGACAAAGCGTGATGATTGTCCAATAGAGCGTGATTTTGGTGGCTAAACGGCGGTGTTTTTTGACCTTAAAAATAAAATTAAAACTGTTTTCTATGGTAAATAGCAGCAAAATCGCCGTGACCGCGATACCTAAAACGCCGATGGTTGTCAGCTTGCTGGAAGCGGCGACAAACTGCATAATATAGTTTTGAATGTTTTGCTCTATGTTAGGCACAAAATACTGAATAAGCGAGTCTTGCACCTGCGCCCGCACGTTTTCAAACACCGGAAAGGCGGCGAAAATAGCCAAGGCAATGGCAATCAGCGGCACCACGGCAATCAGGGTGGTATAACTGAGCGAGGCGGCTACCCGCAAAATCATTGCGTCTTTGGTGCGCCAGCGCAGATATTTGAAAAACAGCCGGCAGAGTTTTTTTAATTTTGCGGTGTCAAATTGATTCGCCATTTTACAACTTTCAAAAAAATGTTTACAAAGCAGATAAATTTGTATAAGTATCTCTACAGTAACTTACTTCCAAAAAGGGAAGTAGTCTAGAACAAAATTTATAAAGGAACTAGAAAATGGCTATTGAACAACTTATGGCCGGTAAAAAAGGCTTGATTATGGGCCTTGCCAATGACAAATCTATTGCTTGGGGTATCGCTCAGGCTTTGAATGCGCATGGTGCGCAGATTGCAATTTCATACCAAAATGAAATGCTTGAAAAAAGAGTTAAACCTTTGGCCGAACAGCTGAACAATCCTCTTTTGATTAAATGCGATGTTTCCGATTCTGCTTCGGTTGAAGCTTGCTTTAAAGAATTGGGCGAAAAATGGGGTAAAATTGACTTTGTTGTTCACGCTATTGCTTTTTCGGATAAAGACCAGCTGCGCGGCCGTACAATAGACACCACATTGGATAACTTCACTATGACTATGCACATTTCCTGCTACTCATTTTTGGAAGCTTGCCGCTGCGCCTCTCCGATTATGAACGAGGGCGGCTCAATTTTGACTTTGACATACTTGGGTTCTGAACGCGTGCTGCCGAACTACAATATTATGGGCGTGGCTAAAGCTGCTTTGGAAGCTTCGGTTCGCTATGCCGCTGTGGATATGGGCAAGCAGGGCGTTCGCGTAAACGCTATTTCTTCCGGCCCGATTAAAACTTTGGCCGCTGCCGGTATCGGTGATTTCCGCACAATTTTGCGCTGGAACGAATTGAACGCTCCATTGCAGCGCAACGTTCATCAAACCGAAGTCGGCAATATGGCTTTGAGTTTGCTGTCTGATTTAGGCTCTGCCGTAACCGGCGAAGTTCTGCACGTTGACTGCGGATATAACACCATTGCTATGGTAAATATTGATAACGCTGCCGAAAGTGCGGATGTTCTTAAAGAATTTTAAGCTGCCATATATCAGCAAAAAGTCCCCAATTTTTTTAATCGGGGGCTTTTTTTATTGCAAGCAGAGTAAAAATAGAATAACCTGCAAAACGAAAGGTTAAAGATAAATGGTTAAAATCTCGGCATATATTGTTACATTGAATGAAGAAAAACGCTTGGGGAAAACTTTGCAGGCTCTAAAAAAAGTCGCAGATGAAATTTTTGTGATAGATAGCGGCAGTACGGATAAAACTCAAAAAATTGCTGAAAAATACGGAGCGAAATTTTTGTTTCATAAATGGAAAAATATTTCCGCGCAAAAACATTATGGACAGGAGCTTTGCCATAATGATTGGGTGTTGTCGTTAGACGCCGATGAAGTTTTGTCGCCGGAGTTGATTGCCGAGATTAAAGAAAAGATGAAAAATCCGATGGCTGATGCTTATAAAATGAAAATATGCGATATGCTTCCGGGGGATAAAAAACCGCGTTGGCTTGCTAAAACTTATAATCAGGTTCGGTTGTATAACCGTAAAAAAAGCAATATGCCGGATGATTTAACGCATGATAGAGTTGTGGTGGGCGAAGGTGCTGCTGTAGAACAGCTTGAGGCAAAAGTTTTTCATTATTCGTATGTTTCTTTGGCTCAAACTTGGTTCAAGCTGAATATGTATACCGATGAGCTGGTTAAAGTTGCCGTCAAAGAGGGGCGTTATTATACGCGTCTGCGTTTATATACGGAATTTCCGCGTCAGTTTTTGGTATATTATTTTAAGAAGCGTTATTTTTTGTATGGAACCTGCGGGTTTTGGATGGCGACCACCTATGCTTATTTCCGTTTTTTGAAAATCGCTAAGTGGTTTGAGTGGCGTGCCTTAAATTCAGCAAAATAAAAAAGTTTTTCCGGCTATCAATCAAAAGGTTTTTCCGCTCGTTTGTGTGAAACTTTTATTCAGAATATGGCGCAGCCTTTGCATGCGGCAGTTGACCATGTCAGTTTTTCAGACGGCAGTTCGTGGTATGGCGACAACGTTTGCGGTGCGGATAAAAAATGTCTGCAGAGTGTTTCATTGCAAGAAATTCGTAAAAAATGCAGTTCCGGTTTGGTCTTTTTCTTGCTAGATTTTTAAGAAGATTTATATTCTGTTTGCCGCAAAAAAACTCCAAAGAGGTTATCCTTGGAGCTTTTTTTATACCTTCTAATCAGCTTAGTAGTTTTCTTCCCGAACTTCAAAATAACTTTGTGGGTGAGCACACACAGGACATACGGCCGGAGCTTCCAAACCAACCACAATATGTCCGCAGTTGCGGCATTCCCAAACTTTTACAGTAGACTTTGCAAAAACCTGTTTAGTTTCAACATTTTTCAGCAAAGCTCTGTATCTTTCTTCGTGGTGTTTTTCAATCGCAGCGACACCGCGGAATTTTTCTGCCAAATCATGAAAGCCCTCTGCATCGGCGGTCTTCGCAAAACCCTCGTACATATCGGTCCATTCATAATTTTCGCCCTCAGCGGCTTGTTGCAAATTAGCAGCAGTATTTCCTAAACCGCCCAATTCTTTGAACCACATTTTAGCGTGTTCTTTTTCATTGTCTGCAGTTTTGGTAAATAAGGCAGAAATTTGTTCATAGCCCTCTTTTTTGGCAACGCTGGCAAAATAAGTATATTTATTGCGGGCTTGGCTTTCACCGGCAAAAGCTGTTTGCAAGTTTTTTTCGGTTTGCGTCCCTACATATTTATTTGTCATTTTATAATCCTTTATTTTTTTTGCATTTATCGCAAATATAGTTGATGTTCAGGCTGTACGAAAGTGGCTCGCTGTTAAGCTGGCGCACAATATCTTCTTTTACGCCCTTTACAACTATATCAGAAATTCTTCCGCATTCGGCACAGACAAGATGGTCATGCTCCGGCAAAATTTTGTCATAGCAATCAATATGATTGGGCAGGCAAATTTTGCGAATCAGATTCTCTTTCAAAAGCATGTTAAGATTATTATAAACGGTGGCGCGGGCAATAGACGGCATTTCTTTTTGCGCTTGGGCAAAAATTTGCTCAGCCGTATAGTGAGCGTCTGCATTGTTTATAATATCTAAAATCAAGCGTTTTTGTTTTGTCATCTGTTATCCAAAATTAGAATGATTCTAAAAAATTTATATAATAACAAAATATAAAAAGCAAGTACAAAATAAAAAAACTTCAGTTTTTTATAACTGAAGTTTTTTTGATGTAGATTTATTTCACTCCGTATAAAGACTTATAGAGTTCAATTTCGTCCATGTTTTTTCTTTTGAAAAAAGCATGGAGTGCGGCGCAGTTATTAAACTTGCGGATTTTAATATAGGCCATAATATGACGATGCACGCCAAAATTTATGAGTTCAAGTTCGCCCGAAAATCCAAATGCGCAACGTTTTGCCGCTTTTTCAATTTCCTGATAGTCTCCGCGATGAATCAAGTCGGTAATAGCTCCGGCGCTGAATGAATTTCCATCCAAATAAGCCAGAATTTCTTCAGAATTGCCGCGATGAAGCAAGGCTTTTTCAGCGTCTTCATAGAGTTTATGCCCCTTGACATAAGCCAAAATTTCCTGATGCATGCCACGCTTAATCAAAGCCAACTCTCCGCGTTCTGCTAATGGCCGCATAGCAATATAGGCCATAATTTCTTCGGAATTGCCGCGTTCAACAAAAATTTGTGCGGCAGACGGGGCAAAACGGAAAGACTGATTCGTTTTGATAAATTTCATGATTTCATCATGATTGCCATTCTGAATCAAAGCAATCTGCTTTTTTTCAGTAAGAGAAATGTTTCTACTCATATAAAAAATAATTAAACGTTAATAATCTGAAAACTGAAAAGAAAAATATCATATTTTTTTTACAGTCGCAAGTCTAAAATGACAAAAAACATAAAATATAAATATTGTCAAAAAAACAAAATAATGATACAATAAAATCCTAAAATTTAAGTATTATGGTTAAGAATTGTTTTAAGTATTTTGCAGCCGCATTAGTTTTGGTAGGTATGTATTTCTTTATGACTCTGCCTACAAGTTGTTCATTGAATGACGTAAAGCAGGAAGATAAAGAAGTTGTGGATAGTGTAGCCGAGCCTTTTGACAATGTTGCCAGAGCCGATGCACTTTCAGAGGATATTTTTTCATTTATCTGTCTTGTAGAAGGTGGAGTTTTAAATGAGAAAACCGGCGAAAACTACCATTGCGGTGCCAGATGGACTACTTGGTACGGCGTTACCACGACTCCTGACGGAAAGTTTCTGAAGAAAGGTCAGGTCATTCCAAAGGCACAGGCTAAAGCTTGGTCTTTTGAACATTTGCATAAGCATGTATATCCATTCTTAAAGTATTTTTCTCACAAATTGTCAGATGAGCAAATCATTGGTATTTGCTTGTTTGTCTATAATGTCGGAGGAGAAGCTTTGACCGGATATTCTGCTGACGGCGAATATGTCAAAGAACCTTGCGAGTTTTTCAAGGCTGTCAATAACGGTTTAGCACCTGAAGAGTGTGTTAACAAAATGACAGAGTACCGAAAATCTGCCGGCAAGCGTGCAAACGGTTTGCTTAAGCGTCATTGGGTGCAGGGAGCTGCTTATTTAGGTATCCTTACCGCTAATAACATCGGCGATTTGGAGCCTCGTAAGTTCTACCAGACTAAAAACTTCGGCAACTACTATTGGGTAGACAAGGAGCGTCAGCCGGTAGCCGATGAAAATGGTTTTTATAAGCTGCGTTATGATGATGTTATCATCAACAACTTTTTCAATATGAATGAGGGTAATGACGTAACTGTAAATTCCATTAAGTAATAAAAAAAGAGGGATTGCTTTGTAACAAAGCAGTTCCTCTTTTTTTTGTTTATGCTTTTGTGTTTTTAACTTTTTCACACACAAAATTTAACAATTCCCCAACCGTAGTGTTTGGGTTCTGTGCAATGTAATGAGCAATTTCATCATCATTTTCAAGCTCCAGCTTGAGTTCAACTTTCATGCTGATATACATTGCGTTGATACTGTCCACGCTTAAATCATCACGCAAACGGTCGCTTTCGTTGATTTTATCCACATCCAACTCACGGCAAATCGTTTCTAACAGCACAGATTTTAAATCTTTTTCTTTAAGATTAGCATTCATAATAATATATATTTAATAAAACAACGCTTTAATTTTATACAAAAAGCGAAGTTTGTCAATATGTCCGCCGTTAAAAATTTTCATTTATTTTTTTGTGCCGGAAATTGAAAAGGCTTAAATACTCAATGTTAATTGATTTTTAAAAGTATTTCGTATAAAAAGAAAAAGTCCAGTATAGCAGTATTGGACTTTTTTTGTGCTTAAAATCATCATTATAATTTTTAAATAGTGATGAGGAGAGAGTTTTCGCTCTCTTACTTTTATTATATAATAATTATCTTTACTTTCGGATTATCTTTGGTTAAAATAATAGTCGGATAGGCAATAGTCTGTCTGGGGTGTGGTAGCCTCTTTTCTATGCGTCTGTAATAGCAGACGTTAATTAAGTATATCTTCTAGCCTAAAGCTGGAAGGCAGCAAAATATGCCATATTTACAATGGCTAATATGCTGCACTATACTCATAGAAAATAGCTTACCAACTTCCAGCTGCTGTCTAAGGCAGCTTTTTTGTTGTTATATTCAAAATATTGAGGAATGGGGAACCGATTATGAGTGAAACTGTAAAAAAATATGATTATGTTTTGTATTTAGGCAAGCTGTGCCATGGCGCGTCGCTGGTAAACAATAACGGCTTAAAGCTGTTTGACGGCCCGTGGGATTGGTCCGGCACCGGCAAGGCGGACGGCATATATAAAAGGATAAAGGCTCTTTATAAAGATTGGGACCATTGGTTTGACTATAGAGATTTTGTTCCGATGAAGCCGGAATACGCCGCAGAAATAGGGGATTTTACTTGGGCTTTGCGCTATAAAAAGGATGTCGCGAATCAGCCGCAGCATGCGCCGGTGTGCAAAGAGGTGCCGAGATATAATTCTAAAACCCTGACTTATTACTATCATGATTTTTTTGACAATCAACCGGTTGAAGAGCAATTTCCGGCTTTTAAGGAAAAATATTTGCGCCGCTGCGAGCGCTGTCGCAGTTTTATAGAGGCGGCGGATTCAGTGCTGCTGATATACATGAGTCACTTGGCCGACCAAAAGAAAGACGTGCGCTTGGATGATACGCGGGTTGTTTCGCTGATTAAGCGGCTCAGAGAAAAATATCCCAGCAAAACCATAGACTTGTATATGTTTGAGCATTCGCCGAATTTTCATGACGGCAATTATATCCGCAGTGTTTTGGATATCGGGATTATCCGCTATATTTCCAATCATGATGAAGTATTTCCGGAAAATGACGATGATATCAGGCATCGGGCAAATACATTTATGATGCCAAAGTCGGTATGTAAAATTTTAGAGCATATAGAATTAAGCGACAAATTTAAGATGATATAAAAAATCCCCGCCGAGGCAAGCGCTTCAGCGGGGTTTAATTTTGCAAGCCTAAAACTTAAGCGGCTTTTTTCATTTTTTCAGCAGCAAATTCATTCATTTTGCTGATAACGTATGACTGCTCTTCTTCTGTTAAGTAAGGAGTCATCGGAATGCTGCAAACGGTTTTAGAAAGTTTTTCGCAAACCGGCAAAGAACGGTTGTTCCACTTAGCATATGCAGTCTGGGTGTTTACCGGACGAGGGTAGTAAGCGCCGCAAGGAATGCCGTTGGCTTTTAAGTAATCCATCAATTCGTCGCGTTCTTCGCAGTTGATGGTGTATAAAGCGTATGCAGACTGGCAGTTCGGCAAAATCTGCTGTTTGTTAAAGTAAGGGCTTAACTCTTCATCATAGCGTTTTGCAACTTTGTAACGGTCTTTAAGTTCCTGCTCAAATACGGTCAATTTCAGCAGCAAAACTGCAGCTTGGAAAGAGTTCATACGGCCGGTCATACCCAAACGAACGTTGTCGTAGTGGTCTTCCGGACTCATACCGTGAACGCGGCAGGATTTAACCAATTCATTTTCTTCATTGCTGTTAGAGAATACAGCACCGCCGTCGCCGTAGCAGCCTAAAGGTTTTGTCGGGTAGAATGATGTAGCAGTCATATCAGCGATAGAGCCGGCGTGTTTTCCGTGGTATACAGAACCGAAAGACTGGCAGGAGTCGGACAAAACTTTCATACCGTTTTCATGAGCGATTTTAATTATTTCGTCATAATCGCACGGAGAACCGAAAATATCAACGGCCACAACGGCTTTAAGGTTCAATTTGCCCTCTTTTTTAACTTCGGCAATGGCTTTTTTCAAATCTTCCGGATTCATGTTGTAAGTATTCGGATCAGAGTCTACAAAAATCGGAGTAGCGCCCAGCAAAACCGGAGCTTCGGCCGAGGCCACGAATGTAAATGAAGATACGAATACGGCATCGCCGGCTTTAACATCCCAAGCCATTAAAGCAAGGGTCAAAGCGTCGGTGCCGGAACCGCAGGTTGAGCAGTATTTTGTGCCGGCAAAGTTAGCTAATTTTTCGTCTAATTCTTTAGTTTCCGGACCTTGGCAATAAGCGCCGTGATTTAAAATTGTTTTGAAAGAGTCTAAAAATTTTTCCTGACCAATAACTTTTTGAGCGGTAGCGCAGTCAAACAAGTTGATTTTGGTAGATGGTTTATTTGTCATAATTTATCTTCCTTTAAAAAATGTTTTTAACTGCCTTGCAGGTTACACCGATTCGCCTGACCGTGCAACACACAAAAAGTTACGGCTTTGTAACATTGCATAAAACAAAAAAAGACGATGCGCTAAGCACCGTCTTTTTAGATTCTAATTTGCAAAAATTAGAAAGTGTATCTAACACCGAGCATGATTTCATGGTCGCGAGCTGTCAATTTAGTAACGCTGTCACCAGAGTTTTTACGGATACGACCCAAGTCAGCATAGCGGTAACCAGCATCCAAAGTCCAATTAGAGTTGATGTCGTATGTCAAACCAGCCATAACTTGCCAAGCCAAATTGTAAACAGATTTAGCCTGTTCGCCGTCATCAGCTTTCAAATAAGCAGAACCGATACCAGCACCAACATAAGGAGTCCATGGAGTGCATGTCAAATAGTCAAAATAAGCATTGGCCATTACAGAGTGTTTATAAAGTCTGAAGTGATTTACACCATATTCATCAAAGTAATTTCTTTTGATATCACGAGAATTGTTCAATTCCAATTCGCCACGAACATAACCAGCTTGAACACCGTAAGCAACGTGTGTGCCAAACAATTCTTTGTTTGCTTTTTCACGAGTCAATTCAGCATCACCCTGATTAGCAGCTTTCATGTTTACTTTGTTGAAGTCATAAGAAATTTTGCCAGATACGTACTGATTTACTTCAGCTTGCGCATTAACGCTGAGTAAAGAGGCAACACCGGCCAATAACAAAAATTTTTTCATAGTTTATTCCTTCTAAATATTACTTTTGAACAACAATATTACTATTCGTATTGTAACAAAGCCACTTTAGAGCTATAATATTTAATAGTCAAGCAATATTGCGATAAATTTTGGCAACAAAATGTTTCAAAATTTAAAATCAGGTATGTATATAACAGAAAAATCTTAAAAATAAGTATATAGCAAACGTCCGTTTTTTTGCAGCCAATCTCGTCCTTTCTGCCAATCTTTGTCCAAGCTTTCCACGCATTTCCAAAAATCAGAAGAATGGTCTTGGTGTCTGAGGTGCGATACTTCATGCGCCATTAAATAATCTATCACATATTTGGGGGCAAGCGCTATGCGCCAGTTATAGTTTATATTGTTCAGCGTAGAGCAGCTGCCCCAGCGCGACTTGGTGTCTTTTATACAGATGCCGTTGATTTTGCAATCTATTTGTGTGGCGAGTCTTGCCGATAATTTATAAAATTCTTCTGCGGCTGCTTTGCGTATATAGTCCTTGACGCGGCGATGCAAAAACTCGGCGCCGCCCGAAACAATCAGTTTGTTTTCTTCCAGTCTTGCGCCGCAGCGGGCGTTTGGTTGATGAGAAATTATGATGCTTTGCCCAAACAATGATATAGTTTCTCCGTTACTGAAATATTTCCGTTCAGGCAATTTCTGCAATGTTTCCAAAATCCAATCCATGTTGTCGTTTACAAAATTTATGGCGCGTTTTCTGCTGCAATATTTAGGAATAGACAATACCGGAATATGTTCCTTATTATCTATATGTAAAATTAGTTTGCGCGAATTTGCGGATTGCACAACTTTTATATCCATGCCGACGGCTTCTTTGATGTCAAAGGTCTTGCCAGTCAATAATGTAATCTTCATAGTCTTTAACCTTTGTTTCGCTAATCAGTTCTCGGCCGCTTAAATCCATGCCGGCTTTTTTTACGCTATATGCATCACCGGTTATAAGCGGATGCCATTCCGGCAAATCGTAACCGTTGTCCAAAAGCCAATAAGCACATGTTTTGGGCAGCCAGCGCGGTTTTTCTCTTACGGCGGCGAGGTCTATTTTACGGCAGTCGTCCATTGCTTCAAAGCGATGTTCGTAGATTTTGCACAAACAGGTTTTGCAGTCCAAAAAACGGCAGCAGGCGCGGGTAAAGTGGATTTTGCCTTTTATCTCTATTTTATTCAGGCAGCATTTGCCGCAGCCGTCGCATAAGGCTTCCCATTCCGCCTCATTCATTTCATCCAGCTTTTTATGCTTCCAGAATTCCGGAGCTAGTTTTTTAAACTCGTCAACACGCTGCTGCGGATTAAATTCGGATTCGTTCAGATTCTGTCCGCTCATCAAATTTCCTCATCCGTTATATGGTCTTCCAGTTCCGATTCGGTCACCAAGGCTTCTGAAACCACTCGTCCCTGCAGCGGCTGCAGCTTTTGCGGCTTATAGTTTTTATCAAACAGTCTGCGATAGGCGCAGGCCTTTGGCATCCAAGCAATTTTATCAACATTCTGGGGTGTCAGCTTTAAGCATTCCGGCACCAGTTCGCAGCGTTTGTCATACACGGTGCAGAGATTTTTTTCGGTGTCATAATAGCGGCAGATAACATTGGTATAGTAAATTTCATCTGTTTCGTCATCCTGCAGCTTCAGCAGGCAGCAGCGTCCGCAGCGCTGACAAATCGCTTCCCACTCGTCTGGGCTTATGCTGGATAAATCTTTAACCATTATCCGCGTTTCTCCGCCATTTTGTCTTCTTCCGCCAAATTGCCGAACTGGGCAAATTCGCCGTTCCAGAACAGTTTTACCGTACCGGTCGGACCATGACGCTGCTTGCCGATGATAACTTCGGCGACATTGGCGGTTTCACGGTCGCGCTGCACCCATTCTTCATGCTTTTTCTGGAATTTTTCCGGCGTGTCGCCCTCTTGCTGCTTTGGTTCGGCATTATGAATATAGTAGTTTTCACGGAACACAAACATAACGATATCGGCATCTTGCTCAATAGATCCGGATTCGCGCAGGTCGGACATTACCGGACGCTTGTCGTCGCGCATTTCTACGCCGCGGTTTAATTGGGAAAGGGCGATAACCGGAACTTTCAGCTCCTTTGCCAAGATTTTCAGCCCGCGGGAAATCTCAGACAGCTCCTGCACGCGGTTGCCCTCGTTGCGTTTGTTGTTGGAACCGGAAATAAGTTGGATATAGTCAATCACAATCAGACCTAGGCCTTTGCTGCGTTTCAGGCGGCGGGCGCGGGTGCGGATGGCATTGATAGTCACGCCCGGGGTATCGTCAATATAAAGCGGAATGTTTTCCAGCTCGCGCACCGCGGCTGCGATTCGCGTAAATTCCGAGGCGTCAAGTTCGCCGTTGCGCATTTTTTGGCTTGAAGTCTGCGTGACGGTGGAAAGAATACGCGAAGCCAGCTGGTCGGCGGACATTTCCAGCGAAAAGAACGCAACGCCCCGATTCTCCGGCGGAGTTTCTTTGTCGCGCGAATAAAATTCGGCAACGTTATAGGCAATGTTTGTCGCCAGAGCGGTTTTACCCATAGCCGGACGTCCTGCCAAAATAATTAAGTCAGAGTCATTTAATCCGCCGATTCGGTAGTCTAATTTATTTAAGCCGGTCGGCGTGCCGGAAATTTTTCCCTCTTTTTGATAGGCTTTTTCAATAGCGGCTAATGAAGAACCCAGCGCGGTGGAAAAATCCACAAAGCCGCCTTGCGCGTCACCCTGGTCAGAAAGTGTGTAAAGCATTTTTTCGGCGCTTTCAATCTGGTCTGTTGCCGAAGTGTCTATACTTTCTTCAAGTGCGTGATTAACAATTTCATAGCCGGTGTTAATCAGTTCGCGGCGCAGATATTTGTCATAAATAAACTGAGCGTAATACTCAACGTTTGTCAAAGGCGAGGCACTGTCGGCCAGCTTTACCAGATATGGAAATCCGCCCACTTCATTAAGCGTCCCCTCTTGCTCAAAATAGCTTTTCAGCGTGATGACATCGGCGATATGTCCTTTAGTGATAAGCTTAGACATCACTTCAAAAATCTTTTGGTGCGTGGCATCGGCAAAATGCGCCGGACGCAGAAACTCCGAGACTTTTTCAAAAGCTTTGTTGTTTGCTAAAATCGCGCCGATTAAGGCTTGCTCCGCTTCAATGTTTTTAGGCAGGCGGGCAGCGTCTAATTTTTCCATTTAGTTCCTCATTGTTACATTTTTATTAAATTGTATACGTTATAATCAAAAAAGTCTTGAAATGTGACTGAAATATTTTTTATCCTGTGGATAATGGGCATAAAAAAGCGGAATGCACAAAAAAATAAACTATTCTGCCATATAAGTATAAGGAGAAAATTTATGGCTGATAAAAAAATTTTGGTAATAGGCGGCGCCGGATATATCGGCAGCCATGTGGTAAAAGCTTTGCTGCATAACTGCTTTGCCGTAACGGTGTATGATAATCTTTCTACCGGACAGACCTGCAATTTGTTTAAGGAGGCTGAGTTTGCCGAGGGCGATATTTTGGATTTTGCCCGCTTGGAGCAAGTTATGAAAGGCGGGTTTGATGCGGTTATACATCTTGCCGCCAAAAAAGCCGTAGGCGAGTCCATGGAAAATCCGCAGCTGTATTCCCAAAACAATATCAGCGGCTCGGTAAATATTTTTAACGCGATGCTGAATGCCGGAGTTAAAAATGTGGTTTTCTCTTCTACATCCGCTGTTTACGGAATGCCGAAATATTTGCCTTTAGATGAAAATCATCCGCTGAATCCGATGAGCTTTTACGGCTACACCAAAATGGCGATAGAGCAGGTTATGGATTGGTACAGCAAAATTAAAGATTTTCATTACATTGCTTTGCGATATTTTAATGCTGTGGGCTATGCGGCGGACGGAAGCATCCGCGGCAAAGAAAAAAATCCGCAGAACCTGCTGCCGCTGATTATGGAAGTGGCAACCGGCAAGCGGGATATGCTGCATGTTTTCGGCAATGACTATGATACGCCGGACGGAACCTGCCTGCGCGACTATATCCATGTGGAAGATTTGGCGGAAGCGCATGTTCTGGCGATTAAAAAACTGTTGGCGGACGGCGATTCGCAAGTGATTAACCTTGGTACGGAAAAAGGCACTTCGGTTTTAGAAATTATTAAGTCGGTAGAGCGTGTCAGCGGCAGAAAAATTAACTATGATTTTGCACCGCGCCGCGCCGGCGATCCGGCAAATGTGGTTGCTACCAGCGCTAAGGCTTTAAAAGTTTTGGGGTGGCAGGCTAAATATACTGATATTGATGAAATTGTTAAAACAGTTTGGAATTTGGAAAAATAATGGAAGATTTTATACAAAATTTTGCTAATCACCCGGCAATGTCGCCGGTTATGCTTTGGTCCAGCTTCGGAATGGCGGTAATATTGCTGCTGGCTGCCGATTTGTTTTGGTTTAATCGCAAAAATGAAGAACCTCATTTTTGGCATACGCTATGGATTTGCGTGGCCTATGTGGTTGCTGCGCTGCTTTTCGGCGTGTTTGTGATGTATGAAGACGGCGTCAAAAAAGGCATGGACTATTTTACCGGCTATCTGCTGGAAAAAAGCCTGTCTATGGATAATATTTTTGTGATGTCCATGATTTTTGCGGCGCTGGGCGTGCCGAAAATGTATCAGCACCGCGTTTTGTTTTGGGGAATTTTAGGCGCGTTGGTAATGCGCGGAATTTTAATTGGAGTCGGCGATGCTTTGGTGGTTAAGTTCCATTGGATTCTTTATATATTCTCAGCGTTTTTGATTTATACCGGCGTTAAAATGCTGCTGACAAAGGAAGAAGAGCAGGGCAATATCCAAGATACCAAGATATATAAATGGCTGTCCAAAGTTTTTCATGTAACGCATGAAATCCACGGCGAGCATTTCTTTTATAAAAAAGACGGCAGGCACTATATCACGCCGCTGTTTTTTGCTTTGGTAATTATAGAGACTATGGATGTGGTTTTTGCGTTGGACAGCATTCCGGCGATATTCTTGGTGACGACCGATGTTTATGTGGTTTATACCAGCAATATTTTCGCCATTTTGGGGCTGCGCGCGCTGTACTTTTTGCTGGCGGCGATAATCAGCAAGTTTGTATATCTTAAACCGGCGATTTCTATTATTTTGATTTTTATCGGCTTTAAGATTTTTTTGCCGAAAGTCGGCATAGAAGTTGCAGAATGGCAGTCGCTCAGCGTTACGGTCGGACTGCTGGCCGGCGGTATTTTACTTTCACTTTTCAAGAAAAAGGAACAAATAAGCAATGGATGAGAACAAAGTTTATTTAAGCTTCGGCCGTCACGGGCGCTATGGCATAGATACGGCTATAGAGCATATGAGCATGCTGGAATCGTTTTTGGGCGGCAGGCGTCTGGCGCTGATGCTGCCTCCGTGCGACGCGGTATATTATTCGCCGATTCCCCGCGCGGCCATGACGGCAAAATTCAGGGCGCAGGGGCTGCAATGCCGCCATTTGTTGGGCTGCCGCGAATTGCAGGAGGATATGACTTCTTTTATTATCAAGCGCTTTATCGGCAATATCATTCAAAATTCCGGACCGGAAAATAAGCACTATCATTTTGTGACTCATCTGCCGGTGGTGGAAAAACTTGGCCTGCCGGAGCTGGAAGCCTGCGGAATCTGTATCTGCTCTGCCGTAAACTGGCAGGAAATGCTGGCGGAAAATTTTGAAGTTATAAAGCTGAAGAATCCGAGCCATGATGAAATTTATAATTTGCTGAAAACGCTGCGGATAGAGCCGGAAGAGCTGGAAAAGTTCAGTCCGGACGGCATTTACAGCGCTTTGAGCCGTACTTTGTGATTTTTTGTATAGAATCAATCTTAATCTTCTCAAAATGCTAAAATTGAGAAGATTTTTTTTGTCAAAATATGTAAAAATTTATACAGAATAAACTTGATTATCAAAAAAAAATATGCTAACTTAATAATGAATAAAATATTATCTATGTATGCTATTAAGTTACTATTAACGTGAAAAGAACTATAAAGGTTGATTTAGTTTAGTTAACCGATATTTTTCTAATCCATAGATAATTTGAGTTTTTTAAGATTTCTGTACGTGAATATGTATAGATTTATATATAACTATTCAAGAATTAGTCAGCTTGAGTAGCCCTGTTTTCTTTATAGAAAACATTTGACTGTTAGTATGATTTCGGAAAAAGGTTTCTTTCGGAGTTGTATTGACCTGTTTATATTTTTTGTATGAACAGAAAAAATGTTTTCTTGTCGTAGAAAGCAGTTTAAGTAGAAACCAAATTTAGTGCAAAATTAAAAATAATAAGTCTTATGGCACGTAACATTTTTTCAATCGTAAAGAGTTTAGTAATCGTAGTAGTTTCTGTATTTTTGGCAGCTTGCACCGATGAAGGAGCTGAAACAAGCACTTATAAGGTGAAAGAGAACATCGTTCGTGGCACAAAGTATACTAATACTTTGGTACACAACCTGGACTCAACTAAGACAGATGCTCGCGACCGTATGGTAGCTACCTGCACTATTGAAACTGTTGAGAACGGCAATGTAGTTGAGGGTTCTACTCGCAAAGAAGTTGCAAATCCTTTGATGGAGTGCAGCATCTTTGTAACAAAGGATGATTACACCATCACCGAGGAGCAGATTAACTGCAACGCTATTTCCACCAACATTTTGCGCAACCAGACTTCTAAGTCTGTTGCCAACAATGGTACAGAAGCATCAGATACAGTCGTTGTTACCATCTCTGATGGTCAGATTGTAAAGTGTCCTTCAACAATTACCAGCTACAAGACCACAGACGGTCATGCTTTTGGTACTGTTGAACTGAGAGATGCTAAGCTTGTATCTATTGAGAATACTGAAATTTCAGCAGGTACTCGCGCAGCTACTTATGTAAAGACCACTTTGCGTACTATGTATAAGATGGCGTTGACCTATGTTGAAAAGAACGTAGATGCAACTCCAGCTTCTTACACAGTATATTTGACCGCAGCAGCTACACGCCGCGTTATTGCAGACAATGCAATCGCAAGCGTAACTGTTGAGAATAAGAACAGAGAGGTTATTGACGACAACACCGAGAAAGTTTCTTTTGAGGAGGTTATTACAATGACTGACGGTGAAGTTGTTCGCAATGCTAAGTCTATGATTTTGAACCGCGAGTTCAAGGGCATAGCAGCTTACGAGAAGTTTGTCAGCAATTTTGCTTTCAACCTTGCTAATGTAAACGGTATTGCAAACGGTACAGAGGCTCAGGTTAGCAATGCAAAGGGATGGACAGTATACGGCAAGACCGACAGCTATTCTGCAAACATCAGCAATGGTGCAGCAGCAGACGCTTTCGCAACAGCTTATACCCTCTATCACGAGCGCGCTAACTACAAGGACGCTAATGTTGAAGTATCTTTTGAGTATGTAGACGTTAACGTTAACGAAGCTAAGAACGAGGTTAGCAATGTTAATTCAGACAAGTCTGGATATGACAAGGCTATCTACGATAACGCTATCCGTACTTCTTATATGGGTTACACTCAGAACATTGCCGAGCAGGTTTATCTTTATAAGACAGCCCGCGCAATTTCTGGCTATGACTACCGCGATGCACAGCTTGTTGTTAATGACAACAATGTTATTGCTTCTGTAGTTTTCGTAACTCGTTATAACGACGGTACAGAGGAGACAGAGAAGGTTAGCAAGACTTTCGCACGCTCTTTGACTTGCACCAGCAACTGGACCGCATTTGAGAACAACTCTGATCAGTTTACTCACATGTTTAACGTAAAGCTTGCCGGTCAGGACAAGAAGAACGACGGTGAGTGGGCATGGGTTAATGAAACTCGTACCATTACTAACATTGCTTCTTTGGCTTCTAGCGAGCAGACAAACTCTTGGACATCTGTTGATCCTAACTTTATCACTTTCAGCCGCCAGGGTCAGACCTACACATTTAGTGAGATTGAATTCAAGGCAGTTGACGAGGAAGGTAAGGTTACATTGTCTTCAGATGAGGATGAGAAGTCTGTATTTGCTTATAGCGCAAAGGTTAACGTTACATTTGGCAGCAATACTATCAGCAGCGTAGCTCCTGGCAAGATTATTGTTGCTAAGGAGATTAAGGGCGATTTCCCAGCTGAGTGGGGTAAGTTTGTATCTGCAGTCTGCACCGTTTCACACAATGAAACAAAGACTGATTGGGTATACGCTTGGTCTCTCCACTTTGAGAACGGTACTCTCCCTGTAATTGTTGGTAAGGATGCAGCTAATGCAACTGTTGACCAGAGCCTTTTTGATACTGACACCAATACAAGATTTAATGGTGCTGGTTACAAGAACGGCAAGTGGCAGAATGCTATTGCTCAGGATAATGATCATTATATGTTGTGGACCAATACAAACGGTTCTGCACTCAATACAATGCTTTATCCAACCGCTACAATGTGGAACTGGAACAACGGTCACAACACCGTGTTCACTTCTGATTTCACATTCAGCATTGAGAACGATGGCAAGACTCTCAAGGTTATGAAGAATGGTCAGGAGTTTGCTTCTTACAGAGCATCTTCTAAGTAATTCTTTTTGACTTTATAAAATTAGTTTTCATTATAAGGTTTCTCTCTATTTGAGCAGACGACCTCTTAGTATTTACATTTGCGGAGAGGCAAGAGCAACATCTTGTCTTTCCGCCTTAAAAACTTTGAATTATGTTGAATTTTAAGAATATCTTTTTGAGTGTAGTTGCATTGTTTACAACATCTATGGCTTCTGCAGAGTGTATCTCCGGTATAGACTTCTTTGAGGAGCCTGAACTTGAGGTTGTTGCAGAGGTTACAGAGATTGCAGCTGAGCCTGTGCAGGAAACTGTTGCAGAAACAGCTGTGATGGTTGATACAGTTGATGTGGACGACTTCGAGTACGTCCAGGCTGTTCACCGCAGAACCGCGAATTACGATTATCGGTCTGTACAGACTGATAACGGCCAGCGAGTTTTGCTTGAGACTGCTCCTAACAGCGGACTTGAGATTGGTGTCAATGTTGGAGTTGATTACTTCAACACAATGATTACTCCTACCGTCGGTGCCGAACTCGGTTACCACGGCAAGAGGTTTTCTTTTGCCGCAAGTGCCAATATTGGTATGAGCGAGTATAATAAGGAATCTGCTAAGGCAGGCGAAAAGTATATGATGACTAACTTCAACTTTGAGGCCGGTCTCCGCCTTTTTGACCTTCCTAGCAAATATCTGCACCAGAAAGAGGTGTGGTTGATTGGTAATTTCGGTTATAAGGTTCGCAAGAACTATAACGCTTTTACCGACGATGCGCACGATGGCGCTCTTAACTTCAAAGTTAAGGGTTCCACCATGATTTTTGGAGGCGGCGTTCGCGTTGACTTCAAAAATTACATGAAAAGAAGCAACTTCTATGTAAAGGCAATCGCCTATGCAGGTCACGAGTACTTCTTTGACGGTAGTGAGGTTCGCTTCGGCGCATCGGCAACACTTGGCTTCAACTTTGTTTTGGGCAAGAAGACTCAGAATACATCAGCTATCAATAAGCTGTTTGGTTCTAAGTCAGCTTACAAAAAAGCATTGAAGGCCAAGAGAGCCATTGCTAACTACTAGATTTTCTTTCAGTTTTTTTCGGAAAAAATTATTATAAAAACAGCGTTTCCCGTAAGGGAAGCGCTGTTTGCGTTTTAAATGTTAAGCAAAAGCCGGAAGTTTATGCTGTTGCTTAGTGTTTGTATTTAGATTTTTTATAAGCTTTGATGCGTTCTTTTTTTGCTTTGCATTCTTGCGGATTAGCTTTGCACCATTTGGCGTCTTGTTCACGTTTTAGTGTGCGGTATAATTCAGGCCGCATAAATTTACCTTGCCAAACTCCCAGCTTTTGTGCTTTAGCAGCTTTTTCTTCATCATTATAACGATTGCTGCGATAGCTTACGGCCTGACCGGCTGCCACCATTTCGCGGTTTATTTCTATGTTATCGGCAAAGCATACGCACAGCTCTCTACCGTAGCGGTCGGGCTTTTCCTCGCATTGGCAGCTGATTTTTTTATCTTTCATCAGCTTCTTAATATAGTCTAAGGATTCCAGCCCGCAGCGGTATTTAGCGCCGTCTTGGCGGCGGCAGGTCTGCTTGTATTCCGGAGCGTCTATGCCCTGCAGACGGATTCGCCGGCCGGCGTTTTCCAAGGAATCTCCGTCTACAGCATATAAATTTCCGTCATCGTCTGCCGAAAATGAATTGCCGGACTGCATGCAGGCGGTAATGAGTATCAAAGCAAATATAAATAGAACCGAAGCATATTTCATTTTGTTTTCTCCAGCCGGAATAATATCAGCATATTTTTTTATAAGCAACTTAATTTATTTACTTTTCTTTCATACAATCTTGCTAATGTAAGCTAAAGATTTATAACTAATTTTGTATAAGGTACCAATATGTTAAAAAAATTAGGAATATTATCGGCGGCCTGCTTTGCGCTTTTGGGCTGCCATACGGTCCAAGAAAAAGAACCGGCGCAGCAGCCGGTGCCTGATGTTGCCTTTCAGCAGCCGGCAATAAAAATGCCTAAATCAATCATTGTCTGCCGCGCTAAGCAATGCGCTCCGGCTCAAGCGGCAATGTCTAAGGAATATATATATAACACCTTGCTGCACATGCTGGATAGTAATGCTCGTAAAAAAGCTTTGGTTTGCGCTGCTGACGCCAATACTCATGCCTGCACCGAAGAATATGTTTCTATGCCGATTACCGTGGGCATTACTCCGGCTTATTTATATATTGACGATGTAAAAATCACCGATGTTTCCATCAGCCGCAAAAATACTTCGGCTTTGGATTTGATTTTGAATTGGAATATTTCTTATAACGGGCAGACTCCGATTTGCCGCCCGAGCAAAACTCTGCTGTATGCTAAAAATATCAACAATGTAATTATGGAAGACAACGGCTATGCCTGCAAGCTGACAACTATCGGCACCAGCACGGTTAAAACTTTGTTTGCCATAGATTATATTGATTTAGACTATAACTATATCGGTGGTTTCTATTCAATCGGTCTGTCAGGTCCGGCTTTCGGCGGCGGTTCGGGCTATATGCTTTTGCGTCTGCCGGAAGATATTTCTATGGACCCGAAAGATTTTCAGGTAAAGAAAGAAGAAAAAAAGGCTGAGCAGCCTGTAGCCGCGGTTCCGTACTATGTTCCTCAGGCTCTGCCGCAATACGGCACGGCGCCGGCTCAAGCCCAAGCTCAGGCGCATGAATCGGTTCAGCAGCAGCCGAAAGATCCGGCTCCCAATGTTGACACCATTATAAAATATAATCATGCTTCTCAGGAATATGACAAAGCCAAGGCTAAAATTGCTAAAAAGAAAAAAGAAGAGGCCGAAGCCGTTACCTATGAGGGTGTAAAAGTCTTTCCGGTTAAGCATTCCAACATAGCGGCGCAGCCGGTAACGCCAAGCGATAAAAACGAGCTTACCGACTATCGGCAATACCGTAAAAAATAATTGTATAAGCTTTAAAAAATATCGTCCGGCCGGGCGATATTTTTTTGTATAAATTCTTGTCAAAATGAAAAAAATGTGTTACTGTAAAAATGTCAAAATATTACCAATGGATGCTTATTATGCCTATTATTGTCGGAAAGATAGCCTATAGTTTGTATAAACAGCTTTAGTTGCTTTATCTTTTCGCTGGTAATTTTGCGCTTACTTTTTTATTTCTCCCTGCCTAAAGCACGGACACGATATACCCTTTAGAGATTTAGTCTGTTTCTAAAGGTCCGTTTTGCTTTGAAAGCATTTATAAGACTGGTGTTTGTTTTGGGTAATATGGTTTCTCCAAAATTGAATGCCCCGTATTTTTTTACGGAAAATGTTTTCAAGAGCGAAAACAATTGAGAAAAAGAAACCGATTTGTGTAAAATTATAAATTTTCTTATACAGTTATGGTACGTAAATTTCATTTTTTAAACGTCATTTTGATGATGGTGGTAATGTTTGTTTGTGCAATTGCTTGTACAGACGAGGGCATGGAAACACAGAGCTTTAAGCCTGCGGTTGACCGTGCTGACTATGTCAACACTTTGAAGCATCAGATAGATACTACAGAGGTTGGCAAAGCATATGATTACATGACGGCAGATTTCAAGGGTTATGTCTATTCAGGCATAAACTGCATTGATTCTCTTATCCGTCAAAAACATCCTGTAATGGATGCCGTTTTAAAGGTTTCTAAGACAGGATATAACATTACCGAGGATTTGCTCAATTCTCAGGTTATTTCATCTGACATCAAGCGTAAGTACGAGCCTGCGGTTAACGAAGTCGGTACTTATCTTGATAAGGATACTGTGAGAATTGAACTGAACGACGGACAAATTCTGACTGTTCCTGTAAACATCAGCACATTATCTGTTGAATTTCAGCAGAAAAGAATTTTCTGCGGCAGCGATACACTTTTGAGCGCACGTTTGTATTCGGTAAAAAATTTGCCGGTTTCAAGCCGCGCTGCGTACGTTTCTAAAACAGTCAACACCGAATATACGGTTGAGTTGACTTTTGCCGATAAGAATACTTCTTCATATCAGCGCCATTTGATATATCTCAAGGGATATGCTTTGCGCTATGTGCTTTCTGAAGATGACATTGACAAGGTTGTTGTAGAAAACAAGAACCGCGTGGTTATTGATGCTACAACCGAAAAATGCTCATTTGACGAGGTTGTTTATATGAAGAGCGGCGAGGTTAATCGTGCTGAAAAGAGCATTATCTTGAACCGCTTGTTTAAGGGTATTGACCCATACGACAAGTATGTCAAGAGTTTTTCTTATGCTTTTTTAAAGTCTAACGGTTTGACCAGCGGCGCCGAGTCTCTTGCCCGTACAGATGGAAACTGGACTGTTTATGGCCGCACCAGCAAGTATTCTGCAGATGTTACTAATCAGATTTCTGCAGAATTGATTGTTACTGACTATACTCTCTATCACGAGCGTACAGTTTATAAGGACTTGTTTGTAGAGGTTGCGTTTGATTTTGAGGATATTCATGTATCCGAGGTTTCAAACCGCGTATCTGATGCAGAGTCTGACAAGGACGGCTATGACAAGGCAGTTTTCAACAACGCTGTAAAGGCTTCTTATATGACCTATGTTCACGACATTTCCGAAAAGGTAAATCTTTACAAAATCGCAAAGGTTGTGAACGGCTATGACATCCGCGATGCAAAGTTGGAGATTAAGGATGACAAAGTTATCGCTTCTTTGACTTTTGTTGTGGAATATGCTGACGGTACTGAGGAGCTTCACAACGAAACTCAGGAATTTGCCAGAAGTTTGGTATGTACTACCGATTGGACTGCAAAGGAAAGCATGACCGATTATACGACCGGTGATGCAGCCGTAGAGCTTAAATCTGTCAACACTCGCAGCGATGGTTTTTGGAGTTTCAGCAATGAAACTCGCGTCATCACTACTCAGGCTAAGCTGCATTCTTCAGTACAGCGTAACAGCTGGACTGCCGTAGACCCTAACGATATTGTTTATAAACGCGAGGGACGCAGCTATGCATTTGACAAGATTGAGTTTTCTGCAATCCATAAGGGAGACAATGTTGAGCTTTCCGGCAAGGACGGTGATATCTCTATCTATAAGTATACCGATAATCTGACTGTTTCTTTTGGCGACAATAACAAGGAAACAACAGCTCCGGGTACTATTTTGGTAGACGGTAAAACAACCACCGGCTATGAGATTCGCGACAGCAAGCTTGATGTTAAGGATAACAGCGTTACTGCTTCTTTGACATTTGTAACCAAGTATCTTGACGGCACCGAGGCAACAGAAGCTGTATCAAAGACTTTCCCTCGTTCTCTTACTTGCAATTCAGATTGGACGGCTCGTGAGAAGAACGCCTCTCAGACCACAGCTAAGCCTAGCTTTGTTATGAGCGGTTCAGAGCAAGTTTCTGACGGAAATTGGACTTATCTCAAAGAGACTAAGACCATTACAGCTATTGCGACCCTCAATGCTTCTTCACAGGAAAACAGCTGGACATCGGTTGATCCTAACAGCATTGTTTATACCCGTGAAGGCATAAGCTGCGAGTTTACAAAGCTCAAGTTTGACGTTGCGTATGTAAACTCTGATGTTCAGCTTGCAAGCAAGGAAAATTTGGTTGAAACCTATAAGTACGCCAACGACATCAACGTGCTGTTCGGCGACAATACGGTTAAGACCACTGCTCCCGGCACTATTATTGTTGAAAAGAACCGTGAAGTGATTGGCCGCGAGTTCCGCGACAAGAATATTGTTATTGATGATAACAATGTTACCGCTTCGGTTACTTTTGTAACAAAGTACAATGACGGTACCGAGGATACAGAGGCTGTATCTAAGAGCTTTGCCCGTTCTTTGAAGTGCTATACTGACTGGACGGTTAACTCTCAGAATATCAAGCCTATGACCTTGATGGCAAATGCAAGTCTTAAGGATTCTAAAAACTTGACTGACGGTTTTTGGTCTTATGACAATGAAACCTATAACATTACAACTGATGTCAACTTTGCAGGTTTGGGCGGCGACACTCAGACTAACGGTTGGGAGGCAGTTGTGCCTAACTCTATTGTTTATACCCGCGACGGTGTAAGCTGCGAGTTCGGCAAGTTTATGCTTTCGGCTAAAGAAACAGGTTCATCTGTTGATTTGGCAAGTCAGACCGAAACCGAAATGCGCTATAGCTATAAGGATAATGTAGATGTTACTTTCGGCAGCAATACCGTAAAAAGTTCTGCTCCCGGCACCATTATCAATGCTATAACCGTTGTAGATTATGAATTCCGCAACGGAACTCTGACTGTATTTGACGGCAGCGTTAAGGCTGAACTCGTTTTTGTTACTAAGTATTCTAACGGTACTGAAAAGACAGAACCTGTCAGCAAGATTTTCCAGCGTATGTTCACAACTGAATCTAACTGGACATCTGCTGAGGCCAACGCTGACCAAAGCACCGGTTCTGCTACTGTAGATCTTTTGAATACAGCAGCGCAGACCGACGGTTTCTGGAGTTTCAGCAATGAGACCCGCTCAATTACCACTTCTGCACAGCTCAACGGTTCAATCCAGACTAACAAATGGAAGTCTGTAGATCCAAACTCTATCGTTTATACCCGCAGCGGTAAAACCTATAAGTTTGATGTTTTGAACTTCAGCGCTCAGGAGGCAGGTGCAAGCGTGAATGTTGCTTCTGATACGGATGAAATGACAACTTACGGCTATACCGACATGATTAACGTTATGTTCGGCAATAACACCATCAACGGTTCGGCTCCCGGCACTATCAATGTAGAAAAGGCTTGGACTCCTGATTTTCCGGCTGAATGGGGTAAGTTTGTATCGGCAACCTGTACACTTTCTCACAATGAGAGCAAAACAGACTGGGTGTACTCTTGGTCTTTGCACTTTGAAAAGGGTACTCTTCCGGTAATTATCCGCCAGAATGACAGCGCAGCTGCTATTGACCTTAGCTTGTTTGACAGCGACACTAACAGTAGATTTAACGGAGCTGCCTACAAGAACGGTAAGTGGCAGAATGCGATTGCGCAGGACAACGACCACTATATGCTTTGGACCAATACCAACGGCAGTGCTTTGAATACAATGCTGTATCCGACAGCCGCTATGTGGAATTGGAATCACGGCAAGCAGAGCGTGTTCAATGATGACTTCTCATTTGAGATTGGTCATAACGGTTCATCTCTCGTGGTTAAGAAGAACGGCACAATCTTTGCCAGCTATAAAGCAGCCAAGTAATTTGGTATCTTTCTAAATAAAAAAACAGCACCCGTTATCAGGTGCTGTTTTTTTTGTGGGAAATTTCAGTTTGTTACAAAATAAACGGCAACACGGCAGAAATTTTGTTTTTGGCAGGTGCGGCACTTATCTCTAATTTGCTGCGGTGTGGCAGTCTGCAAGGTTTTTGTATCAAATATGGTGTTTTGGTCATAGCCTCGCCATTGGTCTTTGTTTCCCTGAAAAGTCAATATATCAGAAACATCATTGGCATTTTCTTTGGATATGTTTATAAGGTTTACGCATAAATCAAACGCCGACGGAGCCAAGGCCGTTTCTGTTTTTACCAGCGAGGTGGTAAGAACATATTGAAAGTCGCAAACTTTAGTAGTGTCGGTTTCAGATTTCTGCCAGCAAGTTCGTCCAAAATTAAGGTAGTAATAATTGCCGTCGCGGTCAAAAAATCCATTATCTTTATAGGTTAAACCGGCGGGAGTTTCTCCAAGTGCTTCTATAAGCCGAGTAATATTATCGCCGGCTGCGGCATAAGTATCGCTTTGCTGCTGCAAATGGTAACGCAGCCCGATTATAGTGTGAAACAGCGAGGATAATTGTTCCTTTTGCTGAGTAGATTTCCATTCTTTCATCGCTTTTGAATAGCCGGCAATCCCGCCAACGGATAATACACCGATTATCGCCAATACACCCAGCATTTCTATCATGCTGCGGCCTACACTTCCGACATCATTGCGAGCGGATTGGGAAAAAGTACCAAACCCGCGTCCCCAGCACTCGTCATTCTTGGGTTTATCCCAAGAATCTTGTGTGAACCAGCACTTATTTAATAATAAGGCAAATTTATTAACTAGGTTAGAGACTCGTTGCCAGAAGATTCTAGGCACAGACTGTGCGTCACGGTCTAGAATGACGGGTGCTGGAGGCGTGGGGGTAGTGTCGGTTGTTATTTTTGTTCTTAATGTGTTATTACAGAATATGTCATTTTTTCTGCGAAACCCTGCAAAAACGTGCTGAACGGCAGAAAAAACGCCTTTAATCAGATGTTCAGGATTTGCAGAGAGAGAGAGAGACCTTTGCTTAGCTTATTTTTCATCTTTCTTTCCTCTATAATTAGTTATTTACACTTTAATTTTATAGCAGGTAAACGCACTATGTCAACCGGAAAAATATCGTCTTTCTTTTTAAGAGCTTGTATGATGAGACGGAGTTTACACGCTCCGTTCTTTGATATTTTTGTGCGGACTATCTGTCTTTTGGCTTGACATTAACAGAAAATAAACTAATTTATAGCCAACACTTAAAATTTTATGAATAGGAGAAAAAAATGAGTGCTATTGTTGATATTCATGCCAGAGAAATTTTAGATTCACGCGGTACACCGACCGTTGAAGCCGAAGTTGTTTTGCAGTCCGGCGCATTCGGCCGTGCTGCTGTTCCGTCAGGTGCTTCTACAGGCGTTCACGAAGCTGTAGAATTGCGCGACGGCGATAAATCCCGCTTTGGCGGCAAAGGCGTTTTGAAAGCTGTTGAAAACGTAAACGACAAAATTTATGACGCTTTGGCTGGCTATGAAGCAGAAGACCAGATTGACATTGACAACACAATGATTGATTTGGACGGCACCGAAAATAAAGGCAACTTGGGCGCTAACGCTATTTTGTCTGTATCTTTGGCTGTTGCTAAAGCTCAGGCCGAAGAAGCCGGCTTGCCTTTGTATCGTTACTTGGGCGGCACTATGGCCCGCACTTTGCCGGTTCCGATGATGAACATCTTGAACGGCGGCAAGCACGCAGACAACCCGATTGATATTCAAGAATTCATGATTATGCCGGTTTCTGCCGATTCTATTAAAGAAGCTATCCGCATGGGTGCTGAAATTTTCCAAACCTTAAAGAAAAACTTGAAAGCTGCCGGTCAAAACACCAACGTTGGCGATGAGGGCGGTTTTGCTCCGAATTTGAAATCTGCTGATGAAGCTTTGACCTTTATTGTAAACGCCATCAAAGACGCCGGTTACAAACCGGGCGAAGACGTTGTTTTGGCTATTGATGCTGCTTCTTCAGAATTTTATGAAAACGGCAAGTATGAAATGAAAGGCGAGGGCAAATCTTATACCAACGCTCAGATGGTTGAATATTACAAAGGCTTGTGCGATAAATTCCCAATCTTCTCTATTGAAGACGGTATGGCTGAAGATGATTTTGAAGGCTGGAAATTGTTGACAGACGCTTTAGGCGGCAAAATTCAATTAGTCGGCGATGATTTGTTCGTTACAAACCCTAAACGTTTGGCTATGGGCTTTGAAAAAGGCATTGCTAACTCTATCTTGATTAAAGTTAACCAAATCGGTACTTTGAGCGAAACTATGAAAGCTGTTGATATGGCTCAGCGCCACGGCTACACCGCTGTATTGTCTCACCGTTCCGGCGAAACCGAAGATACAACTATTGCCGATATCGCTGTTGCTACCAACTGCGGTCAGATTAAGACAGGTTCTATGTCCCGCACCGACCGTATGGCTAAATACAACCAGCTGATTCGTATTGAAGAAGAATTGGGCGATATGGCTGTTTATGCCGGTAAATCTATTTTGAAAAAATAATTTACGGCAAAAGTTGAATTTAACAAAGCGGCGAGAGAAATCTCGTCGTTTTGCTTTTTTAAGATATGATATAAAGGCGCATATGTTGTGAAAAACATTTAGTCCTCTTGCCTTTTATAAACATAAATGTTAGAAAAGAGCAAATATGTGAAATGGAGAAAAAAATGAAAAGAATTATTCTTACCGGTGACCGCCCAACAGGAAGATTGCATGTCGGGCATTATGTTGGTTCATTAGCAGAACGTGTGAAATTGCAAAATTCAGGTATATATGATGAAATTAACATTATGATTGCCGATGCGCAGGCCTTGACAGACAATGCGGAACATCCTGAAAAAGTACGGCAAAACATTTTACAGGTGGCTCTTGATTATTTAGCATGCGGCATAGATCCGGAAAAATCTACCATATTTATTCAGTCTATGGTGCCGCAGCTGACTGAACTGTCTTTTTATTATCAAAATTTGGTAACTGTTTCCCGTCTGCAGCGCAATCCGACTGTAAAGAGCGAGATTCAGATGAGAAATTTTGAAACCAGCATTCCGGTCGGCTTTTTCTGCTATCCGATTAGTCAGGCCGCAGATATTACGGCGTTTAAGGCTACAGATGTTCCGGTTGGTGAAGACCAAGAGCCGATGCTGGAGCAATGCCGCGAGATTGTTCACAAATTTAATAGCGTTTATGGTGATACGTTGGTTGAACCTAAAATTGTTTTGCCTTCAAACAAAGCCTGCCTGCGCTTGCCGGGAATAGATGGTAAAGCCAAAATGAGCAAGTCTTTAGGCAACTGTATTTATTTGTCGGAAGAGCCGGAAGAAATCCGCAAAAAAGTTATGTCTATGTTTACCGACCCTAACCATTTGCGGGTAGAAGACCCGGGGCAGGTGGACGGCAATCCGGTGTTTATTTATTTGGAGGCTTTCAGCAAGCCGGAGCATTTTGCCGAATTTTTGCCGGAATATCAGAGCTTGGATGAGCTTAAAGCCCACTATCAGCGCGGCGGCTTGGGCGATGTTAAGGTTAAAAAGTTTTTGAACAATGTTTTGCAGGCTGAATTGGAGCCGATTCGCACCCGCCGCAAAGTTTGGAAGCAAAAACTTCCGGAGGTTCTGGAAATTTTGAAACGGGGCAGCGCCGCCGCCGAAGCAAAAGCCGCCGCAACTCTGGAAGATGTCCGCAAGGCTATGAAAATAAACTATTTTGACGGCGGAGATTTAATCTAAAATCTTTCTGTTGGAATAATGAGGAACCTTGTAAATTTAGCAAGGTTCTTTTTTTATAAAAAAATTGACATAAAAAAATTGACAAAATAAAAAATATCTGATAAATCTATTTTCAACGATTGAATCATTATGTGTGTCAAAAATTTTTAATTTACGTACGATAGTTTTTTCTTCATTGTGAAAATGCGGAAATAACGTTTCTTTAGAATTAGATTTAAAATTGAAACTAATTTTTTTAGGACTCTAATTTTAAGAGTGGCTTCTGTTTTGTTGTGAAACACGGCAGAAGTTTTTTTGAGAACACTTCCAAATCATAATATATCATTTTGAACTGTTCTGTCAAAATGCACCTCGCTTTTATTTTCTGAGCAAAATAAAGCGGGGTTTTTTGTTGCTGAATTTAAGCCGGCTAGGCAGATATTTATCATAAAAAAATATCACGGCAATTCATCAAAATTTACATTTTGAAAAATTAACCGTGACATTTTTTGCAAGTTCATTGCGAGATTGTTATATTACATACTAAATAAACAACCGCAAAGACCATAGCTAAGAGTAAAATTACCTGAGCGGCAAACACCCAATCTAATTTAAGACCTACCTCCTTGTACTCTTTATAATCAGTCCATAAATCAACAATTTTGAAAAAAAATAGACCGATAATACACAAAACAAAAACAAGGCAAGCATACTCAACAGCAGAATCAGTAAATGTAAAATGCATAGTCTGACAAATTTTAAAGATAAATACTAATTTAAAAATATAAGTAAAATAGAATCTTGTCTTCAAAAAAAGAAAGACCGGCAAACTTGCAACATAACATGTAAACAAAATTTCTTCTATAATACTTATTTAATCAACTTCAGTATAACTGATTTTTAATTTTGTTTCAACAAAAAAGCACTTTAACCATACAGTTAAAGTGCTTTTCTTTGTTAGAACATTACAACACCGCTTGCAGTATAAACCTTAGAAGCAGTATTGCTGCGTGTTGTCGTTGTCTTTGTTGTGTTTGTGCGAGCAGCAGTCTTAACAACGTTGTTAACGTTGCCAGCATTTGCCAACTCATCAACAGAAACAACCTTAACTGCAGGATTTGCAGTTACAGTAGCATTCTGAACAGTTTCAGCAGACTCAGTACGGCGAGCTTTCTTGCTCGTGAGGCGAATTGGAATGTTGACTGCGCCAAAACCCTTTTCGCCGTTGCCAATGCGAACATTGACTCCAGTATAAGAATCATAGCTGACACCAAAATTCTTTGTCTCAATAACAGCAGCACCAGCACCGCCGTAAACGCCTCCGTAAGTACCGTAACCATAACTATTGCTAGGAATGATTACGCCGTTGGTCATACCATCTGGGGTTTCATAACCAATCTTGCGAATGGCCATGATATTGTTCTCGTATTCCTCAACCTCAATAATATCGCCTGCGCGGAGAGAGTTGAAGAAAGATGTGAACTGGCGCTGACGTGTGCTGTAAAAGCATTTGCCATTAGTGCAAATTACTTCTGTACCGCGGTCAAAAGATCCAATACTAACGTATTTTACCTTAAAAGTCTCAGTTGCCAATGCAGAAACTAAAGAAACAACTACCAATACGAATGTTACAAATAACTTCTTCATAATATGATTTTTTTTAACGAGGTTCGCTCCTAAACTAATCCTCACTAAATTAGACTTCAAATTTTAAACAAAGTACATTATTCAAAATCTTATAATCATAAAAGCAATCAAAGTCAAAAGAGCAAAACCCAATCAAACTATGAAGAAAGCTTAAATAATAAACAAAATTTTAAATAAAATACTTAAAGAATACAATGTTATTGTACAATATTTTTTCTATTTTGGCAATAAAAAAAGAGAAGCATTTTAACTTCTCTTTTTTGCTGCTGTACAGATTATTTATTCTGCCGCGATATTGGCTGCAGCCGCCGCTTCTTTTGCCGCTAATTCTTTGTTTTTGCGGCTGACATAGCGTTTTGCCATTTTGACGGCATTGTCATAGTTGGAGGCTGTAGAAATATCGGACAAACGAACGTGCGCATTAGCAAAAGCTTGGTGCAGAACGCGTTTCGGCTGTGTTTTGATGTTAGAAATAATCACTTTTGTTTGCGTTTGGTGCATTTTTTGGATAAATTCCACAATCAAGTTAGCGCCGCTGGCGTCAATCATAGAAACGTGACCCATACGGATAATAACCACATTCGGCTTTTTTTCCAGCTGACGGAAAAACTCAGAAATTTGAGTTACCACGCCAAAGAACAGCGGACCAGCTACCCGTACTACCACAATGCCTTTTTCATGCAAATCGTGAGCTACTTCCGAGTCGTTATCCGGTAGCACTTTATCCATATTTGCCAGCTCAATTTCCTTGCTCATACGGTGCATAAAGATAACAGCGGCCATAATAAAGCCCACAGCGATAGCGGCGCTCAGGTTTACAACCACGGTCAAAATTACCGTAACCAGCAATGTATATCTATCACCCGGCAGAGATTTTATCAATCCCAGCATCTTGTCCAAGTTCAGCATGTTCCAGCCGATCATAATCAGAATCAGCGCCAAGCTTGAAAGCGGAATAAACTTAACCAGCGGAGACAGGCAGAACATAAATATCAGCAAAAATACCGATTGCATCATGCCTGAAACCGGAGAATAAGCATTCGCTTTGTAGTTGGTGGCGGTTCTGGCAATGGCGCCGGTTGCCGGCAAGCCGAAGAATGCGGCCGCAGCAATATTGGCCAAGCCTTCGCCGACCAATTCAGCGTTAGGGTTATGCATATCGCCGCTCATACTGTCTACAACTTTAGCGCTCAAAAGCGACTCCACGGCAGCCAAAAAGGCCACGGTTAAGGCGCTAGGAAATACCAAACGGAATAAATCCAAGCTCATAGCCGGAAATTCCGGAGCCGGAAGCATTTTCGGTAAATCTCCGTATTTGCTGCCGATGGTTTCAACCGGCAGATTAAAAATGCAGGTCACTAAGGTAGTGATGATTAAAATTGCCAAATAAACCGGTACTTTCGGCGCAAATTTTTTGATGCCTAAATACAAAGCCAGCGACAAAAAGCCGATAAAAGCAGCCGCCCAGTTGGTTTGCGGAATGCTGATAATATAAGTATACCAGCGCTGCAAAAAGGCGTTAGGAATATCATTGCGGGTCAAGCCTAAAAAGTCTTTAACCTGCGATGTAATCAGGATTAAGCCGATACCGGCGGTAAAGCCGATAATTACCGGATACGGAATATATTTAATATAGCTGCCAAGCTTCATAAAACCTGCCGCCATCAGCAAAATACCGGTCAGAATCATAGAGGCGATTAAACCGTTGTAGCCGTATGTCTGCAAAACCTCTAAAACCACAATAGCAAATGCACCGGTCGGTCCGCCGATTTGAAAGCGTGAACCGCCCATAAGGGCAATCACAAAACCGGCAACAATCGCCGTATACAAGCCTTGTGCCGGAGTCAGACCGCTGGCGATTGCCAGAGCCATGGCAAGCGGCAAGGAGACGATACTAACCGTCAAGCCGGAAATGCAGTCGCGCTTGAACAGCGATAAACTATAACCTTTTCGTAAAACTTCTATAGATTTAGGCGTATAATCAGCCTTTAATCTTTCCCATATTTTTTTTAACATCTTTTCCTCTGATTCTTTTCAAAATTCTTTTCCGTCCCTTATAAAGTACAATTTTAAAATTTTGTCAAGATGTGAAACAAAGAAAAATGTTTGTTTTATTTATATTTTAGCTTTTGTTTTAGAATTTTTGCCGAAAAACAATCCGGCTTCAAACAGCAGATAGGTCGGCACAGTCAGCATCAGCTGGCTGACGATATCAGGCGGGGTTAAAATACCGGATATTATTAAAATACCGACAAAAATATAAGGACGTTTGCTTTTTAATGTGTCATAGGCCACAATATTTGCCCGCAGCAAAGAATAGGTTATCAGCGGAAACTGAAACATCAGCCCGAACACCACCGAAAGCCACAGCGCCAAACTCATAATATTTGAAATCCCCCAAACCGCCTTAATTTCCGCCGTAGAAAAACTCAGGCCGAAATTAACCAGCAGCGGCAGAATAAAAAACAAGCAAAACAGCACGCCGCAAATAAACAGGCTGCTGGAAGTCAGAACAATAGACTTTATAAACTTGCGTTCATGCTCATAAAGGGCGGGGAGCAAAAACAGCCAAACCTGCCGCGCGATATAGGGAAAGCACGCCAGCAAATCCAGCACCAGCGCAATTTTTATCTGCAGAATAAAAACTTCCATCGGCGAAAAATAGTTTAGCGTGACTTCATTTTTCCCAATGATAAAATGTATGAGTAAATCCAAACCGTAAGGCGCTGCAAAAAACAATGGCACCACGCCGATAGCTAACGCCGAAAGGCATTTTATCAGCAGGGTGCGCAATGCTTCTAAATGGGATAAAAGACTATCGTCCTGAGCGTCCATTATTTGTCTTTCTTTTCTTCTTCAGCTGCGGCTTTTTCTACCGTGTCTTTAAGCTCCTGCGCTTCATTCTGCAGCATTTCTTTGGCTTTTTTATATTCATACTGCGCTTTGCCCAAAGCCCGAGCCAATTCCGGAATCCGCTTGCCGCCGAACAGCACCAGAACCACAACCAGAATCAACAGAATTTCACTAACACCCAAAGACATTTTTTATCTCCTTAATTATTACATAGCCCGATTATAAAAACCGTTTGCTTATTTGTCAATCTGACTTTCGGTAAACAAAATAACAAGGTTAATGTCAGTCAAATTGCATGCCGACAGAGCATGAACCCAGAGTTTTATCGCAGGAACTGCAAATTTTATTTATATCAGCAGGCGTCAAATCCCGCAGGCATTTTTCATTGGCTGAACAAGTTTTATCGCCTAAAAGTGTAGTGGAGCCTTGCTGCCAGCGAATAAAAAAGGCATGATGAACAGCTGCATGCAAAGGCTGAACAACATTCTTAAGATACGTCTCGCACATGCGCAAAGAAAAGGATTCATTCATATATTTTTTATCTTCATTTACTGAAGCTGTTCCGCCCATGGAGGCTTCTATAACAAACTGTCCGTTTCGGAGGAATAATGCAACTTGATTGCCGATAGAATCTATGAATGTGTTATTATTATAGCGTTTCCAGGTGGAGGGAACTAATTCGGCTGCTTCTGCAAAACCTGCAATGCCAGTCATTTGCGGATTCTTGGCAGAAGTTTTTGTCAGTTGTTCAACATGTTCCATAAGCCCTTGAATTAAAAAACTATATTCATTAGCCATTTTATTTAGTTTATATTGTTCCATGGCTTTAGAATAGCCGGCGATTCCACCGACTGAAAGCACCGCAATAATCGCAAGTACACCCAACATTTCAATCATGGAACGCCCTAGCAGGTTTGCCTGTCGGGTCACTGCTAGCGCTTTTCTCGCTCGTGTACCAGTTTGTACACGTCGCTCCAAAAGTGCGGCGTATTGACGCACGACATCCAAACCCTTAAATGCGATGTTGTTCCTTTCGGCGTCATTGCGAGCGCAGCGAAGCAATCTAACAAAACCTGCGCCTCTAGCACCAGTCATTCTAGGCACTGGGCCTAGTATCTTGTGGCACCAAGGGCGGAGCCACCCCTCGCCCCGTGAGGGAGAGGGTGCAGGATTGCCTGCGGGTGAGGGGGACTTAAAGAACAGGCAAAAGGCATTCAACCCACATCTCCAGCACTTATGCAATAATAAGGCAAATTTATTGACTAGGTTAGAACCTTGTTGCCAGAAGATTCCAGGCACAGGGCCTAGAATGACTGGTGCTAGGGACGCTAGCTTAGTGTCGGTTATTATTTTAGTTCTTAATGCGTTATTACCGAAAGTATCATTTTTTCTGCGAAACCCTGCAAAAACGTGCTGAACGGCAGAAAATGTGCCTTTAATCAGATGTTCAGGATTTGCAGAGAGAGAGAGAGAGACCTTTGCTTAGCTTATTTTTCATCTTTCTTTCCTCTTATTTTAAGTTGTTTTACACCTTTATTCTATACTAGCCGCACTCCATAAGTCAACTGCATTTTTCTAAAAGTCTGCCGGATGAGCTGTTTAATTTTTTACCTGATAACTAAAAGGCAATGCCGGTTTATGTATGCTGAGCCTATAACAGCTCATCAAAAGCGTTCGGATTTAGCAAAAAATCTTTCAGCCCGATAATGCCTATGCCTTTTTCATCATAATAAGGCTTTATATTGTCTTTAACGATAACAATTTTTCTAAACGAGTCATCTATTTTTAATAGAGGGCGTTTTTCCTGTTCTTGTTTTTCGGGGGTAGGCATTTGAAGAGCTGACTGAATATAGTATTTTTTGTTGCCCTTATTAGCAATAAAATCAACCTCAATTTTTTTCTGAATATATTCTTGACCGGATTTTTCTGAAACAGCCAATTCGCCGACGTCTATTTGAAAACCTCTGATTTTAAGTTCGTTGTAAATTACATTTTCCATCAGATGCGTTTCTTCTAGTTGCCTGAAATTTAGTCTTGCGTTTCTTAATCCTACATCTGTAAAATAATATTTAGACGGCGTATTTATATATTTTTTTCCTTTTATATCATATCGCAATACCTTTTCCAGCACAAAAGAATCCTGCAGATAATTAAGATATTGCTTAACAGTCGGAGCAGAAATATTGATATGTTTAATGCTCTTAAATGTATCTGATAATTTTTGAGGACTGACTAAACAGCCTATTCCAGATGCAAGAACATCCACCAATTCTTCCAACTCATCATTATTTTTTATGTTGTTCCGTTCTTCAATATCTCGGATATAAGTTTCACTAAACAGATTTTTTAAGTATTTGACTTTTTCTTCATCCGATTTTTGCAATAATGTCAGAGGCATTCCGCCGTAAGTATAATATTCTTTCCAAGCTTCTTCCCAATCTCCGCTGACGGCGCTGTAAAATTCAGAAAAACTTAAAGGATAAATTCTTATTTCATCTCCTCTGCCTCTAAATTCTGTAATCACGTCTGTTGATAAAAATTTAGAATTACTGCCGCTTACATAGGTGTCTAAATTTTTTATATGCAAAAATCCGTTCAGTACATCTTCAAAGTTTTCCATCATTTGAACTTCATCAAGCAATAAATAATACATATCGTTATCTTTAATAGATGATTTTACAAAGTTATAACAATTATCCGGATTCCGATATTGTTTTTTATCATAATCATCTAATGCTAAATGGATAATATGGTCTTCCTTTACATTTTCATTCAAAAGATGTTTTCTGAATAATTCAGTTAAAAGGTAAGATTTGCCGCATCGGCGGATACCGCTGATTATTTTTATCAGTCCGTTATGCTTGCGAGAAATTAGTTGGTTTAAGTAATGGTCTCTTTTTATTTCCATAATATATCCATCCTATTTTAGAAAATATGCAATATTGTACTTTTTCTAAAATAGAATATATCATTAAGCAAATATTTTTCAATCTTTATTTTAGAAAATATGCAATATTGTACTTTTTCTAAAATGGAAGTCTAAAAACTAAATGTTAAAGTTTATCTGAAAAATGCTGGTGCGTAAATTAACGGTAGAATCAGCCTCACTCCATAAGTCAACCGGAAAATCAAAGCATTGGAAGAGGCGGAAGTGTGTAAAAAAAACGACCGTTTAAAAGGGACAGTTTTTAGGCTGTTTTTAGTAATGTAGCAGAGGTTGTTAAGAAATGCAATAACTTTTTATATTTGCGATGTTTTTTGCGGTTTTGTGAGGATTTTCAGCGTCTTGTTTGGAGTGTGTAAAAATAACGGTCGTTTTTTTACACATAGTAGGAGGAATAAGATGTTGAAGAGTATAGAATTTTTAAGAGAAAAGAGCAGGGGAAGAGTAGGTGGAGGCGGCGGACTCTCGCCTCTAGCACCAGTCATTCTATGCCCTGTGCATAGAATCTTGTTGCAACAAGGTACTAACCTAGTCAATAAATTAGTCTTATTATTGCATAAGTGCCAGTTGAGAGAAGATTCTCGGAATAAATCCGAGAATGACGGGTGCTGGGGACGCGGGGTAAGTGCTTTTTCCCAATATGGTCGTTCTATGATAGAAATGCTCGGTGTGCTGGCGATTATCGGCGTATTATCTGTTGGTGGCATTGCCGGTTATAGCAAAGCTATGGAGCAGTTCAGAATAAACAAAGCCATAAGCGAATACAGCATGCTTATTTTCGGAATGCTGGAGCATTTAGACGACTTTAAGAAAACTACTACCAGCATGACTGAAAACGCCGAAGTTTTTACGGTTGCAGAATCACTTAGTTTAGTTCCGCAAAGCTGGAACAAAATCAACAACCTGCAATATGCGGATTCGTATGGAAACATGATACAGCTCTGGATTTCTCCCGACTACTCTTATGATAACTCAGCAGTTCTAACTTTAGATTTCTATTTAGGCGGTGTGACTAAAACAAGTGATTCTAAGAATATTTCTGCCAATTTTTCCGCCAAGCTCTGCATGGAAATATATCAAAAAATAGCTATTCCCCTGCATGCGGCGGCGTGGGATGCCAATATATATAAATCAGGCGGCGGAAGTTTTATTATTGACGGAGACAGCGCCTGCGACGGCGAGCAGAAATGTCTGACAAACATCACGCTGGCGGAAATTCACAGCATTTGCGACGCTTGCACCCGCAGCCGCGAAGCTTGCGCTATTGTTATGCATTTTTGATTTTAATAACGCTGTTGTTTTTAACTTCAAAAAACTGCGATATGTTTTTTATAGCGTCAAAATTTTGCGGCTCAGTAGAAGTAATCCAAGCCTGCAGATGCAGATTGGCAATTTTGCTCAGCAGAGCATCGCGCTTTTTGTCGTCTAAGTGGGTTGTGACTTCATCCAGCAGCAGGATAGGGGCAAAACCCTTATCCAAAATCTGGCATTTAGTCTGAGCCAGAATAATGCTGACCAGCAAAGCTTTTTGCTCGCCGGTAGAGCAAAGTTCCGCCGGCATGTTTTTTTTCTTGAAATAAACCTTGAAATCAGTGCGGTTAACACCGTCAACATAGTCGTTGTACAAAACATTGCGGCGCTGCCGCGCCAGCTGCTCTGTGTAAAATTGTTCAACTTTCACCGCCGGCATGGTGTCCAGCATTTTTTCAATCGTGCCGTCAAGCTCCAAGCGTACATCCGGAAAAATATCGTCCGGCTCATGGGCAATAAAGGTGTTTAAACGGGCTATCAGTTCGCGCCGCGCTGCAGCGATTGCCGCTCCCAGAGTCGCCATATCGGCTTCCACCGATTGCAGCCAATGTTCATCGGCGTGACCGGATTTCAGAATTTGAAACCATTGCCGGTACAAATGTTCAAAATTAGCCGTACGCTTAGCATGCTCTAAATCAAAAGCATAAACCAAACGGTCCAGAAAGCTGCGCCGCGGCTGGGTTCCGCCTAAAAAAAGCCTGTCCATCTGCGGAGTCACCCAAATCGCTGAGATATATTTGCCAAGTTCGGACTGCTGAGTTATTTTTTGCTGATTGATTTTGACGATTCGCCGTTCAAAATTTTTTATTTCATCTTCTTCCGTGTCTTCGCGGAAACTTTTTTGCGTGCCGGTGCCGATTAAGTATTCCTCATTATTTTTCAGAATCTCAGCCGCCACGCTCCAGCCGCTGTTGGTGTTTAGTATTTCTTCTTCCGGCGGCAGGATTCGTTTTATATCGGCCAGTTTCGCGCTTCGTAAACCACGCCCCGGAGTCAAAAAAGATATCGCTTCTAAAATATTGGTTTTGCCGGAGCCGTTTTCGCCGGTAATAACAATCGGAGCAATCTCGGTTTCTATCCGCAGGCCGCGGTAGTTTCTAAAGTCAGATAAAGTCAGGCGGGTAACACCTGACTTTTCTTTAGTAATTTCATTTAACTTTGCTGTTAATTCCGGCAACTTAGACTCTCATCGGCATCAAAACATAGATAGCGCTGGCATCTGAAGTGTCATGAATAACTGACGGAGAAGCGCCGTCGCTGAAGCTAAATTTAGCAGTATCGCCTTTGATTTCAGCCAAGATATCCAGCAAGTAGCGGAAGTTATAGCCGATTTCCAGCGATTCGCTGTCGTAGGTTGCTTCAATTTCTTCAATAGCGCTGCCCAAATCCGGACTGGAAGTTGTGATAATCACATGGTTTTTGTTGGCAATCATCTTAATGGCGCGGGTACGCTCAGCCACAACCGAAACACGGTCTACGGCAGTTGCCAAATCTTTTACATTCAATTCCAAAATTTTATCATTGGCAGTCGGAATAACGCGCTCATAGTCCGGATAAGTACCGTCAATCAGCTTAGAAGCCAAAGTTACATCAGCCAAGGTAAAGCGGACTTTGCTGTCGGACAAAGCAATTTGCACGGATTCGGCAGAAGTGTCATCCAAAAGCTTGCGGATTTCGCCCACGGTTTTACGCGGCAGAATTACACCCTCCATATTGGCAGCGCCCTCCGGCAGCGGAGTCTCTACGCAGGCCAAGCGGTGGCCGTCGGTGGCAACAATGCGCAGAACTTTAGTTTCGCCCTCGTTTTTCGGATGAATATATAAACCGTTCAGGTAGTATCTGGTTTCTTCGGTAGAAGCAGCAAATTGAGTGCGGTCAATCACGTCTTTCAATTCATCGCGGTTCATTTCAAAATTGGTAGGCAGAGCATCGGCAGAAATTACAGGGAAATCCTCAACGCCGATAGTAGAAAGTGAAAATTTAGAACGTCCGGAAGCAATGCTGAGCTGCTCTTTTTCGTCAGGGTAGGTCAGTTCTACCTCTGAGCCGTCAGAAAGCTTGCGCACAATGTCATACAGCATATGCGCCGGCGCGGTAATAGCGCCGTTTTCCAAAATTTTGGCGTCTACAATTTCGGTAATTTCCGTATCCATATCGGTAGCCTTAAAGCTGATGCCCTCATTGCCGGCTTCAATTCTAACGTTGGATAATACCGGAACCGTATTTCTCTTTTCTACAATGTTTTGTACATGTCCCAGAGTTTTCAATAAAACAGCTTTTTCAATTGTAAACTTCATTTCTTTTCACCAATTTATAATGTTTCTACCAAATACCAAAACGACTCATCGTTTTTGTTAATTCTTCCCAGAGAGTAGCAAAGTTGCAGCAAAATAAGAAGACAAAATGATGAGTCGTCAACAAGTTTTTTACTAGTTTTCCAAAAGACGGCGCAAAGCGTCAACACTTTCAGAAAGCGAGGTATCTTCTACAATCAGCTCTTCTACTTTGCGGACTGCATGCATAACCGTTGTATGGTCGCGGTCAAATTTGCGCCCGATTTCCGGCAATGAGCGGGAAGTCAGCTGTTTTGCCAGATACATGGCAATTTGACGCGGACGGGCTACGTTGCGGGCGCGGCGCGACGACTGCATTTCTTTGACCGAAATATTGAAGTATTCGGCAACTTTTCTTTGAATCTCGTCAATTGTAGTTTTGCGGTCAATAGAACGCAGCATATCTTTCAAAACATCCTGAGTCATATCCAAAGTGATTTCATGTCCGGACAAAAGCTGAGAATGCGCTGCGATTCGTTTTAAAGAACCCTCAAGCTCGCGGATGTTGGAAGTGATTTTCTGCGCCAGAAAATCAGCCACATTTTGCGGCAGGTTGATACCGAGCTGAGCGGCTTTCTTGTTTAAGATGTCTACGCGCAAATCAAAGTCAGTCGGCATAATGTCGGCGGCCAAACCGCTGTTAAGACGTGATTTTAAGCGGGCTTCAATACCGTCTAAGTCATTCGGAGACTTATCGGCGGATAAAATAATCTGGCGTCCGCCCTCCATCAAAGAGTCAAATGTATAAAAGAACTCGTCTTGGGTTTTTTCTTTGTTGGCCAAGAATTGAACATCGTCAATCATCAAAACGTCAACCGAGCGGAATTGCTCCTTAAAAGCTTCGGCGTCTTTATAGCGCAGGGCTTTAACAAATTTATAAAGAAACTGCTCAGCCGAGATATATACCACGTTGCGGGACGGGTCGTTCTTTTTGATTTTCCAAGCAATAGCGTGCATAAGGTGGGTTTTGCCCAAGCCGACTCCGGAATATAAAAACAGCGGGTTAAACGAGATGTTTCTGGATTCGGCAACCTTTTTAGCGGCAACATAAGCAAACTCATTTGTTTTGCCGACAACAAAGTTATCAAAAGTATAAGCCGGATTCAGTTTAGAAGACAAATATTGCTCATCATCCGCGGCATAATTGTTGGCAACATTGTTCAAGCCATAGATACTCTGCGGAGTCGGGGTGGATTTGATTTTTTTCAGAAGCGAAGTGTCGCGGCTGCCCATAATAGATTTATCAGCGGTTCCGACATTCTGCACAATAAATTGAACTTTTTTAACGTCCGGATTCTTATGTTCCCAAATTCTGTGGATTCGGTCAGAATAATGCGCAATAACCCAGTTTTTCATAAAAGCTGTCGGAGCGCAGATGTTCATCACGCCGTCATTAAAAGAACTGACGCTCAGCGGTTTAAGCCAGCTGTCAAAAGCGGTTTCGCCAAACTCATTTTTTAACTGGCAACAAACTTGCTCCCATTGGTCATTGATAGAAAAATCTTCATCATACATTGCCTGTTCAGCCATTTTCAATATCCTGTTCAGTTAAAATTGTTTCAAATAATAGTCCGTGAAATGAGTGCTGCCAAGCTGTAAAATAATCTAAAAAACAGACGCATTTTTTTATAAAACCTAAAACCCGCGCCGTTATAATTCCGGCTGTTTTATCGGTTTGCCGCCTTTCGGCTCAGTACCTGCAATTTTTTAGTTTTTTTGTTTGGCAATCAGGGACAGCGTCTACAAAAAATGTTTAGCGTTGTTTAATTGTTCAACATCATTTCTTCAAAATCTAAATTAAGTGTTAACAGCAAAAAAACATAATTACAAGAGAACTTTTTGCGAACATTGTAATTAAATGTCTTGACAGCGTATTTTGTTAGAGTCGGAAAATAAGTACTTGATTTACAACTAAAAAATGCAAATCGTACCCACTAAGGGACAATTTGCATTTTTCCAAATTTACGGAGTCTTTAATAGAATTAAAGAGCTTTAATTTTTTGTGCTAAACGAGAAATCGTGCGGGAAGCAGTATTCTTTTTGAAAACACCTTTCTGAGCTGCTCTCATCATTTCGCTTTCAGCAGTAATAAAAGCAGCTGCAGCAGCTTCTTTATCTTTAGCGTTGATTAAAGCGTCAACTTTTTTAACAAAAGTTCTAACGCGGCTTCTGCGGGCGCCGTTAATCAAACTGCGCTTGTTGTTTCTTACGATTCTTGTTTTTGCCGACTTATGATTGGCCATAATTTTCTTCCTATTAAAAATTTTAGTTAATACAAAATTTACTCTGGTAAACTTTATAACCACGACAGGGGGTAGAAGTCAACTAAATTTTTCAAAAACTTTGTGATTTTTTAAGGTTTTGACTTGACGGTAATGCGCACCACCAGAGGATTTGCGGATTCTTTGATAATTTCCAGAGTTTCTCCGTCGCGGTCAAAAAGCAGGCTGTTTCCGCGATTCCCCTGATAAATCCAGCCCAGCTGCGGCAGCGATTCTCTATAAAACTGTGAAACGGCGGCAAATTTTAGGCGGCGGGATGTCACATAGGCTTCCAAAAGTCGGGTTTCTTCATTGCCGAAAGAAATATCATCCTGCGTGATTTGCGACAGGCCGTCCATAAGCGGCACGTCTTCCATGCCCTCAACAAATTTTGCGGCATCGGCAGGCAGTATTGCCAGCAATAAAATAAACAGGCTGAGAATAAATTTTTTCATGACCGCTCCTTTATTTTTGCAGCACCGGACAGAAAAAGGTTGAACGCCCGCCCAGCACCGCTTTTTCAATATGGTGTTTGCCGCCGCATACGCAGTCGGGGCAGCGCTGACCGGTTTTGTTATAGACGCAATGCTGATTTTGAAAATAGCCGATATCGCCGTCCGGACGCTTAAAATCATGAATAGTGGAGCCTCCGGCGGCAATGGCTTTTTCCAAAATCTCACGGGTATATTTAATTATAAGCGAGCATTCTTCAAGGCTGATTTTGTCGGATTCTCTATCTGGCAGGATTCGCGCCTTATATAAAATTTCAGAGGCGTAAATATTGCCGATTCCGCAGACAATGCTTTGGTCCAGCAAAGAAATTTTTACAGCGCATTTTTTCTTTTTCAGCTTGCTCAGCAGATATTCCGGAGTCAGCTCTTTTTCCCAAGGGTCAAGCCCGAGTTCGGCAATTATCGGATTCTCTTTCAGTTTATTGGAGTCGCAGACCGTCACCAAACCGAACCTCCGCACATCATTATAAATAATAACTCCGTGGGAGGTTTCAAAAATTATGTGGTCGTGCTTATCCAAATTTTCGGGCAGAGCCGATTCTATCTTGATTTTGCCGCTCATGCCGAAGTGCCAGATAATTGTCTGGCCGTTGTCCAAGTCAACCAGCATATATTTAGCGATTCGCCTTAAGGCAATAACCGTAGCTCCGGCGATTCGTTTTTCAAAATCATCCGGCACGCTTTGCCTGAATTTGCGCTGCCGCACGGTCACTTTATTTATACGGGCGTGCAGCAAGGTTTTGGCAACGGTATTTTTTATGGTTTCAACTTCGGGTAATTCCGGCATTTTAATCTCCTTATATATTTTATAATAGCGGAGTAGAATTTGTTTGCAATCTGCTTGCCATTATTTATAAACAGGATTAAACTATTTAGAATGTTTGTAAAAGGAATTTTATGCTGAAAAGAACCAAAAAATATTATGCGCCACAAAATGACAATGTCGCTCATAAGTGCGACCACCCCGGCTGCACCGAAAAAGGCGAATACCGCGCGCCTAAAGACCGCAAGCTGAAAGACTATTATTGGTTCTGCCTTAAGCATGTGCAGGAATATAACGCCAAATGGAACTATTACGGCGACGGCGCTGCCGAAGAAGAGGAGCGTCTGCGTTCTAAAATGCACTTTAAGCGGGGCTTTAAGTCTAGAGTCCGCTATCAGTTTGGCTATGATTTATGGGAAGAGGCCGAGTTTTTTGATTCGGACTATGCTAATCCCTCCGATTCCAGCCGCGAATATTCGGCTGACGGCATATATTTTACGGTGGAAGAGCGGCGCTGTATTCAAACCTTGGAAATGGACATACGCGACCTCAACCCCGAAACCTTAAAAAAGCAGTACAAGGCCTTGGCTAAAAAATATCATCCGGATGTCAACAAACAGGATGAAAATGCCGAAGAAAAGTTTAAGCAGATTTCGGCGGCGTATCATGCGCTTTTGGATAAATTTTCCCGCCTGCCGAATTATTTTGACAATAACTGAATTTAGCGCGACAATTTTTGCGCCTGCATCCAGCTGATAGTTTTTGACGTTATTTGCTGCTGGTTGTTAAGCTTTTTAACAACATTGTCATATTTAATTCTGGTTTTGGAGGCGGCTTGCTTGTTTTGCGCATTCGGAATATGATAATAGCCGTCGCCCTCTGTAATCATGTGATATTGCGCATCGCTGAGTTGTTTGACCGAGGTCATCTGCAGTTCGTTTCGGTTTGCCTTGTATTGCTCGGAAGTCTGTTGGTTGAAGTCCGGAAAAAGCTTTCCGAAGTTATCCATAACATCTTGCTGAATGGCGGCTGCTGCAGCGGCGTCAATTTGTATCGGCGAACCTTTACCGGCAAAAGTTATTTTATCAGCATATTTCTTTGAAAATTCCGGAAATATTTTATCGGCGTCTTTTTTATGATTTTGAGCGCATAAATCAACCAGCTGAGAAGTCATATTCTGCACATTGGCATAAACGCAGACAGAGCGGTAGTCATCCAAAGAAAGCTCTGCTGTTTGCTTTTTAGGATATACTATGTTTTGATAGCTTTTAACGTCTTCTCTGGCCGTAATAACACATGCACCGTCGCTTATATCGTCTTCAAGCAATAAGCTTTTGAAATTTTTAAAGCCGTCTCGGCATACCATCGGCGCCGCTTCTTTAATTTCATTTATGGCATTTTCATATTCGCCGGAAGTTTGAGTTATCGGAGCAGGCTGAGCTTCTGCCGCCGGTAAAGACTGCCCGTTGGCTGCCAAAGGAGACATAGCCATTAAGCCGCCTAATAAAAGAACTTTTTTGTCTTTTATCATTTCTTTTACTTTTTTAATTTCATCGGCTCTATTGGCCATAGCTCAGCTTTTCTTTGTTTATTATATATCATATTATACATGAATAATAAATTTATTCAATAATAATCTAAATATTTTGTCTAACAGAAATTCAAAAAGCCTGCTTTTACCGCACAAACAAACCCCACAGGGACAAGCCCTATGGGGTTTTGTTGGCGGAGCGTACAGGACTTCGTTTTACTAAGGTAAAACTCTATCGCAACTCAAACAAAATCTCGCCGCGGTTGCTGCCGCTGCCCTTGCTCCATTAAGTTTTCGCTGCGCTTGCAGAGAAAAACTGTCATTTAAGGACAGTTTTTCCTTAGCGCGCCTTTCGGTTCGCGCCCTGTCGCTTCTACCGCACAAACAAACCCCACAGGGACTAGCCCTATGGGGTCTTGTTGGCGGAGCGTACAGGACTCGAACCTGTGCATCCTTTTAAGGGGATGACGGATTAGCAATCCGCTGCATTACCACTCTGCCAACGCTCCATTAGTGATAACGAAAATATTTTTAGCGTATGTTTTGCACCTAGTCAATATTTTTTTTAGTTTTTTACAAATTATCCTCAGCTATTGAAAAAATTTATATGCAGATTATCTCCAAAACAAGGAGAAAACTCATGGAATTATATTTGCTTATCGCTTTAATTTTTATCTATTTAATTACCGCGGCTATGGTCAACAAAAACGTTGTACACCGCATTTGGACTTTAGCCTTTATCGCCGCTTTTGTTGTGACTGCCATAGCTATAGGCTTTTTGCGCGTCACAAATCAAGATGTAATGATGTCGGCGGATAACCTGAACTGGTATTATCTTTTGTATATTTTCGGCTCCATGTCGGTGGTGCTGGGTATCATAAACTTGTGGATGTACCGCCGCCCGCTGTGGCAGATTCTGCGTAACGACGACGAGGCTGACAACAAAGAATAATTGCAAATCTGCGTTTTTTGTGTAATATACCCCTAACAAAGGGGAATATTATGTTACGCATTAACAACATCTCGCTGCCGCTGAATGCAGGCGAACAGCAGCTAAAGCAAAAAGCCGCGCAAAAATTGGGAGTTAAAGAAACCGAACTCCAAAATTTTACCGTATCAAAAAAATCAGTTGACGCGCGCAACAAAAACAATGTGCATTTTGTGTACAGCATAGACTGCAATTCGTCTTCATTGGTGCGTGATAAAGATATTGAGCAGCTGCCGGAGATAGAACAATTAACCTTTAACATTAAGGCTGACGGCGTGCGTCCGATTGTGGTCGGCAGCGGTCCTGCCGGTATGTTTGCCGGTCTGGCTTTGGCTGAAGCCGGTCTAAAGCCGATTATCTTGGAACGCGGCGCGCCAGTAGAGCAGAGGCAAAAAGATGTGGCGGCATTTTGGCAGGGCGGAGAGCTAAAAGCAAATTCCAACGTGCAGTTCGGAGAGGGCGGCGCCGGTACTTTTTCAGACGGTAAATTGATGACAGGTATCAAAAAAGACAAGTTTACCGCTAAAGTTTTACAAGAATTTGCCGCCGCCGGAGCACCTCAGGAAATTCTCTATTTAGCAAAACCGCACATCGGTACGGATAAACTGCGTTTGGTAGTTAAAAATATTCGGCAAAAAATTTTATCTTTGGGCGGAGAATATCGCTTTAACAGCCAGCTGACCGGACTGGTAATCAAAGATGAAAAGCTGACAGCCGTCAAAATTACGAATGAAAAAGAAACTTATGAACTTCCGGCAAACAAGCTGTTTTTAGCTATCGGACACAGCGCGCGCGATACTTTTGAAATGCTGTATAATTCAGGTGTGCATATGGAGCAAAAGCCGTTTTCGGTCGGCGCCCGAATAGAGCATAAGCAAAGCCTGATAAATAAAGCGCAGTACGGCAAAGCGGCGGAAAGTCCGTATTTAGGCGCTGCAGATTATAAAATGGCTGTGCATTTGCCCAATGGGCGCTCGGTATATACGTTTTGCATGTGTCCGGGCGGAGTGGTTGTGGCGGCGGCTTCCGAAAAAGGTCGGGTCGTGACAAACGGCATGAGCGAATTTGCCCGCGCGGCGGAAAATGCTAATTCGGCTTTGCTGGTTGGAGTTTCTGAAAAAGATTTCGGCAGCAGCAGCCCGCTGGCCGGTATGTATTTTCAGCGTAAATTAGAGGAAAACGCTTTTATTGCCGGCGGAAAATCATATCGCGCGCCCGCGGTTTTAGCCGGAGATTTTCTGCGTCGCAAAAATTCCCGCAATTTAGGCGAGGTGCGTCCGTCTTATCTTCCGGGGGTAGTTTTAGGCGGATTTAATCAGCTGTTACCTGAGAAAATTACAGAATCTCTGCGGCTTGGTATTGTGGAAATGGCGAAAAAACTGCGCGGATTTGATTGTTATGACGCGGTTTTGACCGGAGTTGAAACCCGCAGTTCTTCGCCGGTGCGGATTGTGCGCGATGAAACCATGCAAAGCAATATTAAGGGTCTGTATCCATGCGGCGAGGGTGCCGGCTATGCCGGAGGAATTACCTCGGCGGCGGCAGACGGTCTGAAAGCGGTTTACTCCTTGACTGAGGACTAAAAAAAGACGGGTTATTACCGCTGCGAATACAGTAATAACCCACTAAAACTTTTGATTTATTATAAAAAAACACAATAAGCCTGTCAATCTAAATCGTACAAAAGTTTAAGTATAAATTAAAACTCCCAGATTATACCGCAGGAATGTTTATTATCACATTGATGGCAGATGCTGTTTATTTTTTCCAAACTCATGGCTCTGATACAGTTTGAACCGGCGCCGCAATAATTATCACCATAATATGTGCCGGCATTACTACCTTTCATTATAAACCAAATATGATGAAGAACAGGTGCCAGCGGCTGCACCACGTTTTGCATAACAGCATTGCAGAATTTAGGCGAAAAGCCCTCTGAACTGATATCGCCGTCTTCTGTATTATTGCTGCCGATAAACATATCCATGACAACGTTGTTATTTCTAACGAAAAACTGAATAATATTTCCATAAGGGTCACTCATGCGGCGGCTGTCAATTTGCTCTTCTTTCCAAGTTTCCGGAACAATTCCGGCAGCTTTTACATATTCTACCAAGCTTACAACTGAATCTGATGACTGCTGTTTCCGCGCCTCATCCAAGTTAGACAGCAAGCCATGAATTAAATAGCTGTAGTCCTCAGTTGCTTTGTTGACTTTCCACTTCTCCATAGCCTTAGAATATCCGGCAATTCCACCCACACTCAGTACACCAATAATGGCAAGTACTCCTAACATCTCTATCATGCTTCTGCCAAATTGATTTTGTTTCATACTAACTTCCTTTCTTTATATTAAATTTCAACAAAAAAGCTGCTTTGGACGAAGCAGCTGGAAGTTGGTAAGCTATTACAAGTAAAATAGTGTAGCATATTAGCATTTAGCACATTTTGCTACCTTCCAGCCTTTTAGCTAGAAGGTATGTTTATTTAACGTCTAAACATTAGACGCACTTGTAAGAGGCTACCACACCCCAGACGGACTATTGTCTATCCATTTCTTAGATTAACTTAATGTTTGCGAAAAGTAAAGAGCTTTATAACGCAAAAAAAAGGAAGCCGGTTAAGACTTCCTTTTTTCTAAAGCAGATTAAGCTTAGTTAGCTTTTTTCAAAGCTTCGCCTAAAGCGTCACCCAAAGAAGAACCAGAAGAGGTGTTAGAATATTCTTCCAAAACTTTCTTTTCTTCTTCTACTTCCAAGGCTTTGATAGACAAACCGAATTTGCCGTTTTTCTTATCCAAAGATGTAACTTTGGCTTCTACTTCATCGCCTTCTTTGAAGTTATCAGGGTTTTGAGAGGCTTTGTCTTTAGACAAGTCGGCTTTTTTAATCAAAGTAGACAAACCGTTTACTTCAACAATAATGCCTTTGTCTTCGGTTGCTTTTACAACAGCCTTAACAACATCGCCTTTTTTCAAACCAGACAAAGCTTCATTAACAGTATCTTCAGACAGCTGTTTGATACCCAAGCTAATGCGTTCTTTTTCTACATCAACGTCAATGATTTTAGCTTCAATTTCTTGACCTTTAGAATAGTCTTTAACAGCTTCTTCGCCGGATTTATCCCAAGAAATGTCAGACAAGTGAATCATACCGTCAATTTCGTCTGTCAAGCCAACAAACAAACCGAATTCGGTAATGTTTTTGATTTTGCCGGTAATAACAGATCCAACTGGATGCTCTTCAATGTAGGCAGCCCAAGGGTTAGCCATGCATTGTTTAATACCCAAGCTGATACGTCTTTTTTCAGGGTCAACTTCCAAGATTTTAACTTGAACTTCTTCAGAAGTAGAAACGATTTTGCCCGGATGTACGTTTTTACGAGTCCAGCTCATTTCAGAAACGTGTACCAAACCCTCAATACCGTCTTCTAATTCAACGAATGCGCCGTAATCGGTAATGTTGGTAACTTTACCGGTATAAACTTCGCCAACTTTATATTTGTCGGCAACGGCCTGCCATGGGTCATTTTCAAGCTGTTTCATACCCAAGCTGATGCGCTGGTTGTCTTCGTTGAAACGGATAACTTGAACTTTTACATTTTGACCAACAGTCAAAACTTCGGCCGGGTGGTTGATGCGTTTCCAAGAAATATCGGTAACGTGCAGCAAACCATCAACACCGCCCAAGTCAATAAATGCGCCGTAATCTGTGATGTTTTTAACAACACCATCCAAAACAGCGCCCTCTTTAATGCCGTCAATCAATTCAGCGCGGGCTTCAGCTCTGGTTTCTTCCAAAACCACACGGCGAGAAACAACGATGTTGCCTCTAACCTTGTCCATTTTCAAAATCTGGAACGGCTGAGAAATACCCATCAAAGGAGTAATGTCGCGGATTGGGCGGATATCAATTTGAGAGCCTGGCAAGAAAGCAATAGCACCGTTCAAATCAACAGTGAAACCGCCTTTAACACGGCCAAAAATAACACCGTTTACGCGTTCGCCGGCGTTCATGCTCTTTTCCAAATCGGCCCAAACTTCTTCGCGGCGAGCTTTTTCTCTTGAAAGAACAATGTTGCCGTCTCTGTCTTCATAACGGTCAACCAAAACTTCTACCACATCGCCGGCTTTCAATTCCGGATTTGTGCCGAATTCGCGCAAAGGAATATTGCCTTCAGATTTCAAACCAACATCAACAGTAACGAAATCCGGAGAAACTTTAATAATGGTACCTTTTACAACAGTACCCAAAATGCCGTTATCGCCGAATTGCTCGTTCAGCAAATCAGCAAAATTTTCTGTCATTTCAGGCATTTTAATATCAGTATTTGTCATATAAATTTATATTTCAAAAAATGCCAGCCCCACAATGGGCGGACTTGTACGCGGTTAAATTTTTACAGTTTTTTAGTCGTACCCCTAAATTAACTGTTATTTTTATAGCTGAAAATTATTATTTTTCAAGCATTTTTTTTATTTTGGCAGGATTTTCAGTTTCCGTTTGCCAGCATAAGCTTTATATCGCAGATTTGAGTTGAACACAGCGCGCATTTTTGCGATATTTCAGCTAAATTATAAGGCACACATCCCATTTTTTGTGCATATTTTTCCGGTGCTGAACGACCGCAGACCGCCAAAATTCCGCCTTCTCTGCCGGTAACAATTTCATTAAGCGCCACCACCCAAGCATCATCATAATATCTCAGCATTTCAAACATATTTTTGCATTGAGTCGCCGAATCTGAATTCGGCAGAGTCTTAACAAGTATTGTCAGGCGCGAGCCGAATCCCCATGCCTGAACAGCATGTGAATACAGCGACAGCGTATTCCCAAAAATATCGCGGTTATTATCATCCAGCATACCTTGCGGAATCATTTGTAAATTTTTAAAATATTCAGTTAAATCAACATCATCTTCCAGAGTATAGCTTTTACTGTTTGCAAAAGTTATTTTTAAATTAGCTGTCAGCATAACCAAATCATCCTGCCATTTGTTAAGCTTAAACTTCTGCATAGCTTTGGAATAACCGGCAAGCCCACCGACTGATAATACACCGATAATGGTCAAAACGCCGAGCATTTCTATCATACTTCTGCCAAAGGAATTTGCGCCTCTGCCACCAGTCATCCTAGGCCCTGTGCCTAGTATCTTGTGGCACCAATGGCAGTACATACCCTCACCCCGTGCGGGAGAGGGTGACGCCTTGGCGTCGGGTGAGGGGTACTTAAAGAATGGGCAACAAGAATTAAACCTGCGTTTTAAACCCAAACCAGAAACGTCATACTTGTCGCCACACCCCACAGGCTGTGGCAGACGAGTATCCATGACTTTGTTGCCAACGGCAACGCTTCTTTCTTCTCTCGCCCCCTGCGGGAGAGAGTGGCGCGACAGCGCCGAGTGAGGGGTATTATTAAACATTGACATTGCTTTAGCAATGACGTTATGGATTCTCCGCCATGGTACTTCCGGCAGGGAGTACCGGCGAAGAATGACGCTGAGAGTGGAGGTGGAAAAGCGCGGAAACGTGCCGCCTGTTATATTGCTTCTGTGCTGGTTATTACTGAATATATCATTTTTTCTGCCAAATCCTGTAAAAACGTGCTGAACGGCAGAAAAAGTGCCTTTAATCAGATGTTCAGGATTTGCAGAGAGAGAGAGAGACCTTTGCTTAGCTTATTTTTCATCTTTCTTTCCTCATTTTTAAGTTAATTTACACCTTTATTTTATACCAGCCTCACTCCATAAGTCAACTGCAAAATCAGAATCATCCGGCGATTCTAAAAAATGTTATTACGGCAAATTATTTCTATTCAAACTCTATAGCGATAGAACAGCGCTCGCTGGATTTCTGACATGATTTGCAGGTTTGATTTATTTCCGCAACAGTCAAATTATGCAGGCATTTTTTGCCGTCTGCACAGTTTTTATCGCCGTAAAATACGATGCTTCCTTGTTTAGACCTGTATATAAAGGCATCATGAACCGAAGAATGCAAAGGCTGCGCTAAATCGCGGAAAATGCTTTCACACATGCGCAGCGAAAAGGATTCGTTGATTTGCGTTCCGGCTTCATTAGCCCGAAAAGAGCCGCCGGGATGAATTTCTATCGCCCAGAGACCGCCTCGGATATAGGTTCCAACCATGTTGCCGACAGAATCAATAAAATCATAAATTGTTACTTTTTTCCATGTTGCCGGAACCAAATTCGCCGCCGTTACAAAATCGGTAATACCGGTCATTTGTGTATTTTGTTTTGACATTTTTACAAACTGTTCAGAATGTTCCATAAGCCCTTGGATTAAAAAATTATATTCTTCCAGCGCCTTATCCATTTTATACATTTCCATAGCCTTGGAATATCCGGCGATACCGCCGACACTTAGCACTCCAATAATGGCAAGTACTCCTAACATCTCTATCATGCTTCTGCCAAACTGATTTTGTTTCATACTAACTTCCTTTCTTTATATTAAATCTCAACAAAAAAGCTGCTTTGGACGAAGCAGCTGGAAGTTGGTAAGCTATTCAGTATAAAATAGTGTAGCATATTAGCTAACAATAGCACATTTTGCTACCTTCCAGCTCTCAGCCAGAAGGTATGCTTTATTTAGCGTCTTTGCATAAAGACGTATACTGAAGAGGCTACCACACCCCAGACAGACTATTGCCTATCCGCTAAATATGTTACTTGAATATTCCGTGAAAGTAAAGGATTTTTAGTTTTAAGATGCTTATAAAGAAAAATGAAAATAAAAAACAGAGTTTCTTTTATAGAAGAAAGATTCTGCAAAAATAGTCTGAGTTTCTTTTATAAAAGAAAAATATGGATTATTTAAAAATAAAATTCCCCTCCCATATTAGGCGAATGGGAGGGGAAAATATACTCGGCTTAATTATTTCAAAATTTTAGAAACAACGCCGGCACCAACTGTGTGACCGCCTTCACGAATAGCGAAGCGCAAACCTTCGCTCATTGCGATTGGGTGCAGCAATTGTACTGTGATTTTTACGTTATCGCCAGGCATTACCATTTCTGTACCTTCAGGCAATTCAATTGTTCCGGTTACGTCTGTTGTACGGAAATAGAATTGCGGACGATAGTTTGAGAAGAATGGAGTATGACGGCCGCCTTCTTCTTTTGTCAAAATGTAGCATTCAGATACGAAATCTGTGTGCGGTGTGATTGAACCAGGAGCTGCCAATACTTGACCGCGTTCTACTTCTTCACGTTTTGTACCGCGCAGCAATACACCGATGTTATCGCCGGCTTCGCCTTCATCCAACAATTTACGGAACATTTCAATACCGGTACATGTTGTTTTTTGAGTTGGTTTAATACCTACGATTTCAATTTCATCGCCTACATGGATTACACCGCGTTCTACACGACCGGTTACCACTGTACCACGACCAGAAATTGAGAATACGTCTTCAATCGGCATCAAGAACGGCTGGTCAATCGGACGTGCCGGCTGCGGAATGTAAGAGTCTACAGCTTTCATCAATTCAATGATGGAATCGTGGCCGATTTTCGGGTCGCCGTTTTCCAATACTGCCAAGGCTGAACCTTTAATGATTGGTGTTTCATCGCCTGGGAAACCATAAGAAGACAGCAAATCACGGATTTCCATTTCCACCAATTCCAACAATTCCGGATCGTCTACTTGGTCTACTTTGTTCATGTATACAACGATTGCAGGTACGCCTACTTGACGAGCCAGCAAGATGTGTTCACGTGTTTGCGGCATCGGACCATCAGCTGCTGATACTACCAAGATTGCGCCATCCATCTGAGCGGCACCGGTAATCATGTTTTTAACATAGTCGGCGTGGCCCGGGCAGTCTACGTGTGCATAGTGGCGGTTTTCTGTTTCATACTCAACGTGTGAGGTGTTAATGGTAATACCGCGAGCGCGTTCTTCCGGCGCTTTATCAATGTTTGCATAATCTACGAATTGTGCTTCGCCTTTTTCTGCCAATACTTTGGTGATGGCTGCTGTCAAGGTTGTTTTACCGTGGTCAACGTGGCCAATTGTACCAATGTTGCAGTGCGGTTTGCTGCGTTCAAATTTTTCTTTTGCCATTGTTTATTTATCCTGTTTTATAATGTTAAAGACGAAAATCAATATTAAGGAAATTGGAGCGGGTGAGGGGAATCGAACCCCCGTAGTAAGCTTGGAAGGCTTCTGCTCTACCATTGAGCTACACCCGCTTGAGCTTAATATTGAAATCAAAAACCCCAAGTGATTCATCAGTGGTGGAGGGGGATGGATTCGAACCATCGTAGACTAAGTCGACGGATTTACAGTCCGTTGCATTTGACCGCTCTGCCACCCCTCCAATAAAACCATCTCGGGGTCATAAAGACAAATCGTTTCTGATTTCTCTAAACGCTATAATCATTATTTTTTGCCGAATGTCAACATTTTTTTTATGTTTTCTTAAAATATATTTGCTATTATGCTCTAACCTGTTGAAAAGGAGATAAAATAATGCTGTCAATAACCGAGAGTGCAAATCCCGCGACTGCGGATATAGATCTGAAAAACGGCGCTGAAATTGCTAAACTGATAAATGATGAAGATAAAAAAGTAGCGGAGGCGGTCTCTGAAGTGCTGCCTCAAATCGGCGAAGTTATAGATAAAATTGCCGATTCTCTGCGCCGTGGCGGTCGTATGGCTTATTTCGGCAGCGGTACCAGCGGGCGCTTGGGGATTCTGGATGCCTCAGAAATGCCTCCGACTTATGGAATATCGCCGGAGCTGATTCAAGCTTATATTTCCGGCGGCGAAAAAGCGATTCGTCAAGCGGTGGAAAATGCCGAGGACAGCGCGGATTTAGCTGTTGCCGACATGCAGAAATTCAATCCGCAGAAAGGCGATGTCGTAGTAGCGATTTCTGCCAGCGGCAATCCGCAATACGGACTGAAAGTTTTGGAGCTGGCGCGTCAAAAAGGCTGCTTGACGATTGCCGTCACTTCTAATCCTGAGGCCAAGTTTAAGCAGTTTGCCGATATTTTTATAAATCCGCTTCTCGGTGCGGAGGCGGTTACCGGTTCTTCCCGCATGAAATCCGGCACCGCGCAGAAAATGATTTTGAATATGCTCTCCAGCGGCGCTATGATTAAACTTGGCAAAACCTACCATAACTATATGATAGACCTTGAAATTACCAATCAAAAGCTGCAGCAGCGCGCTGTTCGTTTTGTGCGTGAGATTTGCGGCGTGGATGAAAAAACAGCGGCGGAAGTTTTAGCTGCGGCAAAAAACGTAAAAACCGCCTGCGTGATGATAAAGAAAAACTGCAGCAAGGAACAGGCGCAGAAATTGCTGGAAGAAAACGGCGGAATTTTGCGCAGAGTAATCGGCTGATTAAACTTCTGTACGCGCCAAAGTTAAGGCGTAGATTTTAGTAACGCCGGCTTTTTTCAAAACCTTAGCGCATTCGTTTAAGGTTGAGCCTGTAGTTTCCACATCGTCAACTAGAACCGCGCTTTTGCCCTGCAGGTTTTGCGGAAAGGCGGCGCAAAATGCTTTATGCAGATTATGGCGGCGCGCTTTGCCGGAAAGCTGAACTTGCGGAATAGTATTTTGCTGCCGTATCAGCGAAAAATAATCGGCTTTTATACCAGTTTTCAGAGCTAAATACTTAACCAGCAAAGCCGATTGATTATAGCGCCTTTTCAGTAGCCTGAGTTTATGAATCGGCACCGGAATCAGCAAATCCGGCTTTTCGTTCCAGATGTCGTGTCCGGCGCTGAAAAGCAAATTAGCTAAAGTTTCTGCCGAGCCGGTTTTGTCGCAGAATTTAAAGTCTAAGATTAAGTTTTTAGATTCGTCATCATAAATAAAAGCCGAACGCTGCAGGGTAAATAAAGGTCTTTTTTCCTGCAGGCATTTTCCGCATAATTGCTTTTTGCCGGCGCTTAGTCCGGATTCATCTGTAAACGGACGTCCGCAGCGGGCGCAGTACGGAGCGCTGATAAAGCGGATTTTGTTAAAGCAATCGCTGCATAGACCGTTGCGTTCGCCTAAAATTTTATCGCATTTTATGCAGCGCGGCGGCAATATCAGGTTTATAACAGCATTCCACCACAGCATTTTATAAGCCCAAATCCAATAGAGCCTGATGAATTTGATCTATATTGTCAACCACCGTCATTCCGGCCTCGCGCATAAGGCGCTTTTTGTCCTGCACCGTAATGCGCCCTCCGGTTATAATATCTCCGGCATAGCCCATGCTATGTCCGAAAGGCAGAGCTTCTCCGGCCACAAAGGCGATAATCGGCTTTTTATTTTGCAGGCTGCTGTAATATTCGGCGGCAATTTGTTCATACAGGCTGTCCGACTTTCCAACCAAAACAATAGCTTTAGTCTCATCATCTTCATGAAACAGCTGAATAATCCGGCGGAAATCCGTGCCGACAATCATATCATCGCCGATTCCCACCACGGTAGACTGCCCAAGATTGGCGGTGTTTGTTTCTATAACCGCTTCATAGGTCAGGGTGGAAGCGCGCGAAACAATGCCGATGCAGCCTTTATGATGAATATTTTCCGGAAAAATTCCGAGCCGTGCCTCCTGCGGGGTAATCAGACCCGGAGTATCCGGACCGATTAAGGCAGTTTGCGAACCGTTAAGCATGGCTTTAATTTCCAGCATATCATGCAAAGGCACGCCGTTGGCAATAGAGACCGCCAGCGGAATTTCGGCTTCTACAGCTTCTTTAACAGCGCTTTTCAAAGCAGTTGCCGGTACAAACATCACGGTTGCATCAAAATCAATATTTTCTTTTGCCTCTTTAATATTGGCAAAAACCGGCACGCCCAAATGCTCGGAACCTCCGAATTTAGGCGAGGTTCCGGCTACGATTTCGGTGCCGTAATCCATAGAGCGCTTAACATGGAAAGAAGCCTGAGTGCCGGTAATTCCCTGTATTAAAACTCTGGTGTTTTTGTCGGCAAGAATAGACATCAGTCGTTAATCTCCATTTGTTTCAGTAAAATAGTTATGGCGTTGTTCATATTATCGGCAAAAATAATCGGCAGGTTTGACTGAGCTAAAATGTTTTTGGCTTCTTCTTTATTTGTTCCCTCCAAACGCAGAACAATCGGCACATTCATCCCCACTTCCTGCGTTGCTGCCAAAATACCGTCGGCAATCAGATTGCAGCGCAGAAAGCCGCCCAAGACGTTGATTAAAATTCCCTCAACCCGCGGGTTTGTCATGATGATTTTTATGCCGGCGGCGATTTTGTCTTTATCTACCCCGCCCTTAACATTCAAAAAGCAGGCCATGCTGCCGCCTTTGCTTTGGATTAAATCCAGAGCTTCCAGCGCTAAACCGTCGCCGTTGACAATGCAGCCGATGTTGCCGTCAAATTCGCTGTATTGAAAGCCGAATTTTTTGGCTCGCAGGGTGCGGGCGCTTTCTTCATAGTCATCCTGCAGGCGCAGAACCTCGGGATGCCGGAACAAGGCGTTGTCGTCAAAATTGATTTTAGCATCCAGAGCGATTAAGCTTTTGTCACGCAGGATTCCGACAGGGTTAATTTCTATCATTTGCGCGTCCAGGCTCATAAAAGTATGATACAGCTTAGCAAAAAAATCGCTGAAGTTGGCGAGATAGCTTTTATCTAAATTCAAAAAATCTAAAACCTGTAAAATCTGCGATTCGCTGAATTCTTCGCCGAATTTTAGATTTATGCGCAGAATTTTGCTTTCATCCGTGGTGGCGACTTTTATAATGCTCTGATTGATGATTTCTGAAACCAGCAGCGTCACCGCCGGCAGCGAACTGTCTATAACCATACCGGCATAAAAAGCATGCTTGGCTTTTTTGAAAGCTTCCACATAAACCTTGCTGACCAGCTTGCCCTCGGCGCCGGTTTGCTCTGTAACCAGCGTATTGTTCAGCATTTGCGTGGTTTCGTAAGCAATGTTTGAAATTTGCGTAACTTGGCGGATTCCGCTTTTATGTCCGGCTTCCCGCTCCACAAAATGACCGGAAGCCCGCGCACCGGACTGAATTTGCGCTTTGAGCATCCACGGACCGCGCGAAGTCAGGCTCAGCGCCACTCTTTTAGCTTCGCTCGGGGTGTAGGCTATACCTCCCGCCGGAATGGCGATTCCATGCTGGGCTAAAATTTTTTTGGCTTGGTACTCGTGAATATTCATAGTGCGCTTTCATTTAAGCCGCCGCGGCATACTGCTTGATTTTTTCAACCATGGACAACATACCGTTGCGGCGGCTCGGAGTTAGATTTTCTTCAAGTCCCAGTTTAACAAAAATTTTTGTAACATCAATGTTTTTTATTTCAGCTGCGGTTTTATCGTTATAAATAAGCAAAACGATAGAGATAATCCCTTTAACCAAAATAGCGTCAGAGTCGCCTTTAAAATGGAAGACGCCGTTTTGAATTTGCGGAACCAGCCAAACCTGCGATTGGCAGCCTTTAATCTTCCAATCATCGGTTTTGTATTTTTCATCTAAAGGTTCTAGTTTATGGCCGAGGTCAATTACATATTGGTATTTTTCTTCCCAGCCGTCTAAAAATGAAAAGTTGTCAATCAGTTCTTCAACAGTCATCAGATAAGCTCCAGCATTTCTTTGGCTTCATCGGTCATTCTATCCGGCGTCCAAGCCGGTTCCCAAACAATTTTGACCTTTATTTTGCCAACTCCGGCAACTTCGGACACGGCGTCGGCTACTTGCTGCGGCAGTTCGCCGGCTATTGGACAAGTCGGAGCCGTGACTGTCATTTCAATATAAATATCTCCGTTATCGCTCTGGTCTATTTTATAAATAAGTCCCATATCATATACATTAAGCGGAATTTCTGGGTCGGAAACCGTGCGGATTTTTTCCACAATATCGTACATTTTGGCTTTTTCTGCGCCTTGAGGCAATTCAGTTCCGGCGTAGGCGACATATTCCGGCAGTTCAGCCGGCGCCGCGTCTTCTTCATCGCCGACGCTCATGGCCTGCAGCAGACGGCTTTCAGTCGCGCCGACAGTTTTATCTTCAGTATTTTCTTTGTTTTCAATTTCTTCCGACATTAGTTTTCTCTAAAAAATTTTTCTGCTTTCAAAAGCGCGTTATATAAAGCGTCTATGTCTTCTTTGGTGCTGTATAAGCCAAGTGAGGCGCGGGCCAGCGAGGTGTATCCCATACGGTTGACAATCGGCTGCGCGCAGTGGTGACCGGTGCGGATGGCGATATTTTCTTTATTCAGCACAAAAGCCAAATCCTGCGGGTGGATATCCCGAATGGCAAAACTGAATACGCCGCCTTTATCTTTAGCCGTGCCGATAATTTTCAAATCCGGTACCTGCAGCAATTTTTCCGTGGTGTATTTTACCAGTTCCTGCTCATGCTTTTCAATGTTATCTAAGCCTAAATTCATCATATATTTTAGCCCTTCGGCCATGCCGATAGCCTGAACGGCGGCAGGTGTTCCGGCTTCAAAGCGTGCCGGAATATCATTAAATGTTGTTTTTTCATAGGTGACATTTTCAATCATATCGCCGCCGAATTGGTACGGCTGCATGTTTTTTAAGATTTCCGCTTTACCATAAAGTACGCCGATGCCGCTCGGACCATAAGTTTTGTGCGCGGAAAAAGCCAAAAAGTCGCAGTCAATGTCTTGCACGTCTATTTTATGGTGTACGGCAAACTGACAGGCATCAATTAGAACTTTAGCGCCGAATTTGTGAGCCGTTTCTGTGATTTTTTTTATCGGAAAAATTGTGCCTAAAACATTTGACATAGCCGTAACAGCCACAATTTTTGTGTTTTTATTTAGGTGTTTTAAAAATTCTTCTTCAATAAATTCTCCGTTGTCGGAAATCGGAAAAACGACCAATTTAGCTCCTGTAACCTGACATATATGCTGCCACGGCACCAAATTGGCGTGGTGTTCTGCCTGCGAGATTAAAACTTCATCACCGGCTTTCAGATTTTCTCCGCCCCAAGACGAGGCGACCAGATTTATAGATTCGGTAGCGTTGCGCGTATAAACAATTTCGCGAGAAAAATCAGCGTTTATAAATTCACGCACGGTTTCGCGGGCTTGTTCAAACTCGGTGGTCATTTCTTCTGAAATTGTGTAGCTTCCGCGATGTGGGTTGGCATAGGTTGTCTGATAAACCTGCATCATTTTATCTAATACCTGCTGTGGTTTTTGCGCAGAAGCCGAAGTGTCCAAATAAACAAAGGGTTTATTGTTAATCAGTTCGTTCAATACCGGAAAATCTTTTCTGATTTTATAAATGTCATACATTATAAATACCTCGCAAATTATTTTTAATCATATTTAGCTTGCAAAAATAAATTTTTCAAGTTTAATATGTGTAAACGCACTATATATATTAAAGTAATTGTCCGATAATGCGTAAAATATTTAAAAATTAGTTATTTTCCTGTTGACAGAGCCAAAAACTTATGTATAGTACAAGCCAATGTTTTATGTTTAAATAAAATTAGGTGAAGAATATGTACGCAGTAATAAAAACAGGCGGAAAACAATATAACGTAACAACTGGTGACGTTGTTAAGTTGGAAAAAATCGCCGGTGAAGAAGGTAAAGAAGTTGTTTTCAACGAAGTTTTGGCTTTGGGCGAAAAAATCGGTACTCCATTGGTTGCCGGTGCTAGTGTTAAAGCTTTGGTTTTGAAACAAGCTAAAGACGCGAAAGTTATTGTTTTCAAAAAGAAAAGAAGACAGAACTATCGTCGTAAAAATGGTCACAGACAAAACATCACATTAGTAAAAATTACTGATGTGTGCGAGAAATAATTTAGGGAGATAACGTTATGGCACATAAAAAATCTGGCGGTAGTTCCAGCAACGGTCGTGACTCTGAAGGTCGCCGTTTAGGTGTTAAAAAATTCGGCGGTGAAGCTGTTATCCCTGGCAATATCATCATTCGTCAACGCGGAACGAAATATCATCCGGGACAGAATGTAGGCCTCGGCAAAGATCACACAATTTTTGCAACATCTGAAGGCAAAGTAGAGTTCAAAACAAAAGCAGACGATAAAGTTTACGTTTCTGTTGTTGCTGAATAATCTTGCAGAAGAGTTAAAATAGGGGCGTTATGCCCCTTTATTTTTTATTTAAGGCTATTATTTGACCTTAAACAAAAGGAAAAGAAATGAAGTTTTTGGATCAGGCAAAAATATATATCAAAGCCGGCGACGGCGGCAAGGGCTGTGTGGCTTTTCGGCGTGAAAAGTTTATTGAGTTCGGCGGTCCGAACGGCGGCGACGGCGGCGACGGTGGCAGCGTCTATTTTGAGGCGGTGGAAAATCTGAACACGCTTATAGATTTTCGCTATCAGCAGCATTTTAAAGCGCAGAAAGGTCAGCAGGGCATGGGCTCGGAAATGACCGGCTATAAAGGCGAAGATTTAATAATCAAAGTTCCGGTCGGTACAGAAATTGTGGCTGATGACGGCGAAACGGTTATTGCCGATTTGGTTAAGCCTGGTGAACGTTTTTTGATTGCCAAAGGCGGCAAGGGAGGTTTGGGCAACACTCGTTTCAAAAGTTCCACCAACCAAGCTCCGCGCTATGCCGGTCCGGGGACTCCGGGCGAAGAAATTTGGGTGTGGCTGCGCTTGAAAATTATTGCCGATGTCGGTTTAATCGGTTTGCCGAACGCCGGTAAATCTACCTTTTTGTCGGCGGTTACATCGGCTCGTCCGAAAATCGCCTCTTATCCGTTTACAACTCTGCACCCGCATTTGGGTGTGGCTTGGATTGGCGGCAAAGAGCTGGTTTTAGCCGATATTCCGGGGCTGATTGAGGGCGCGCACGAAGGTGTGGGCTTAGGCGATAGATTCTTGAAACACGTTGAGCGCTGCTCGGTGTTTTTACATTTGCTGGACGGCACGGCAGAAGATGTGGCTAATGACTACTTGACGATTCGCAAAGAGCTGGAATTGTATAATGACAAGCTGAAAAACAAGGCGGAAGTAGTGGCTTTGAACAAATGCGACGCTTTGACAGATGAAGAAATTAAAGAAAAAGTCGCGGCTTTGCGTAAAGTTACTAAAAATCAGGTTTTTGCCATTTCGGCGGTTGCCGGTAAAAATTTGCACGATTGCTTGTCGGCTGTGGATAAATTTGTAACCCGCAATCGCAAAACGCAAAATCAACCGGCGGAAAATGAACAAATAGAAACAATAACTAAACCATGGTCGCCATTGGACTAAAATTTTAAGGAGTAAAATCGTGGCAGCAAAAGACACTAAAGTATTGGATATAATCACCAAAGCCTTGGACGATATGAAGGCGGAAAATGTTTCGGTAATTGATTTGGAAGGCAAAACTTCTATTGCCGGTTATATGGTGGTGGCGAGCGGTACTTCCAACCGCCATGTGGCCTCTATCGCGCAGAAAATTGAAGAAGCTCTAAAGGCTGCCGGCTGCCGTTGTTCGGTAGAGGGCGAAACCAAAGCCGATTGGGTTTTGATTGACGCGTTTGACGTGATTGTGCATATTTTCCGTCCGGAAGTTCGTGAGTTTTATAACTTGGAAAAAATGTGGACTTCCGCCGCTAATTTGCGGAAAGAATAATCTGTTTTCTTTTATCCGAATGCGCTGTGTTTAGAAATAGGCAGAGCGCATTTTTTATATTTAAACAAAATCTGTTGAAATATTTAAAAACTCATATATAGTTTTAAGCGACTGCTTCTCAAAAAAAGAAGTGGTTGGGCTGTGACAAGCTCTCATCATAACCGGTGTTAGGGTATAACATCGTTAAATTATCGGCAGGTTTAACTTGCCGATAGCAAAATATATCCCCGATTCATAGTGATATGGTTGGGGAGCTTTTAGCGTATGTCCAAAAGCTGTATTATCCATTTATGGGACAGATACGGCTTTAAAGGCTGGAAGAGTCATTTTGTTATGATGTGATTTGTCAACTTCCCGACCACCTTTTTGCAGGTGGTTTTTTGTTTATAATAAAATATATGGAGGTTGAAATGAAATATAATCAAATCGGACGCAGTATGGTAGAAATGCTAGGCGTTCTGGCCATTATCGCGGTTCTTTCCGTTGGCGGTATCGCCGGATACAGCAAGGCAATGCAGACATGGAAAATAAATCAGTCGCTTAAAGAATATTCTTCTCTTGTTTTTGGAATGCTTGAACATATTGATGAAATTCATCGCATTGAACAAGAAAAAAATGCCCAATATGGTCTTGTTGCTATGGCTGAAGTCTTGAACCTTATTCCTCAGCAATGGGACTGCGGAGAAAAAGTAAGAGAATGTACAGACAAACAAGGAAACACGATTCGTATTTTCGGTAAAAATAATAGGTTGGTTATAGATTTTTATTTGGGCGGTTATACGTGGACTGGTAAAAATTCGGTTACTTCACAAAATTTTAATCCTAAATTATGCGAAGAAATTGCTGCAAAAGTTTTACAGCCTTTGCATAATATGTTGTATGCCGGTTTTATTGTTGAACAATATTTTTACGGCGATGCGTTTTGCGGTAAAAATATCCCCTGCATAAAAGATGTTTCTTTATCAACCATAAACCAATTATGCAATGCGTGTACGGAAGATAATAGCGGATGTGCATTGGTGCTGACATATTAAATTATGACACAGTTGATATAATAACCATCTTTCGTAACATTTATTTTATAAATACGTAACATTTTTGTTACGAATAGTCAATTTTTTATGTATTATTTGTTACGTTTTCTTGTAATTTTTTGAGAATGTCTGTATTCTCGGCTAAAAGGGAGAATGCAAATGAAAGCGTTGATTTTAGCTATCGGAAAATGCAAACACGGCTCACCGGAGGCGGCGATAATTGCCGAATATGTTAAACGTTCGGGCTGGGACGTGATTATCAAAGAAAAAGACAACTCTACGCAGGAGGAGGAGGCTAGGTTTTTGCAAAGCTCCATTCCGAACGGCGCTAAAGTGATTGTGCTGGACGAACGCGGCGTAAATATTTCCAGTATGGAATTAGCCTCAAAAGTGGAACATTGGATTCTTGACGGCTGCTCGGAAGTTTGTTTTTTAATCGGCGGCGCGGACGGACATTTACAATCTACCCGCGACAAAGCCGATTTAATCCTCTCGTTTGGTAAATTGACTTTACCGCATATGCTGATGCGCGCGGTTTTAAGTGAGCAGATTTATCGTATGCAAACCATCATAAATCATCATCCGTATCATCGGCAATAAAATCAGACCCCATAATTTCGGACACAACATCATAGTCAAAGCCGGCGCGGATTAAAGCCGCCATATCTTTTTGCCGGTTTTGCTTACGGGATTCTTCATCGGTACGAAACGGACCTATTTTTTTGCGTTTCGCCAATTTGAGAGCCATTTCCCGCGGATTATAGCCAAAGTCGTCCAGCATATCTTCAATTTGTGCGTTGGCAATGCCTTTTTCACGCAGCTTATTTTGAATATAGCGAGCCGGTTTGCCGGCGGAAAGATAGCTGCGGACTTTGATTTCGGTAAAACGTTTGTCATCAAGATAGTGCAGTTTTTCAAATTCCGTCAAAACATTTTCCACCCATTGATAAGCTTCCTGTTTGTTAAAATCCGGATTCTCTTTGGCGTATTGATTGACGCGTTTCTGCAAAACCGAGCGTAAATTTTCCACCGAAGATTCAAAACGTTTTAAATAATACAAGCCGATGTTTTTCAGGCGCTGCGGTGTGATTTTTTTTGCAGGACGTTTGGGTTTAAGCGGCTTTGTTTCGGGATAATTTTCGTAACTCACTTGAAATGTCTCCTTTTTCTCCCTAAATCTATGCATAATAGAACAATAGTTTAATCACAAAGAGGTTTTTAAAAGATGAATAAAGATAAATGCGTGTCCTTTAATTTGGATAACAACGCTTTCCGCGGACGGTTGGTGCGTTTGGATAATGTTTTGAAAGAAGTTTTCTCGCACCATAAATATCCGGATAATGTTGGTGCGGCGGTGGCTGAAACCACTGCTTTGGGCGTTATGTTGGCCAGCTTGATGAAGTTTGATGGTTTGTTTACGCTGCAAATTCAAGGCGACGGGCCGATTTCAGATTTGGTCGCAGATGTTACATCAGAAGGCAAGGTGCGTGCAACCGCTCGTTTTGATGAACATAAAATGGCGGAGGCGCAGGCTTTACGCAAAACCGAAGGCGAGCTGGAAGCTACTCCGTTTTGGCTGGGCAAAGGCAGCTTGATTTTTACCATAGACCAAGGCAAAGAAACTGACTTGTATCAAGGTGTGGTTGATTTGCAGGGCAATACCTTAGAAGCATGCGCTTTGCGCTATTTTAAATATTCTGAACAAATTGACACCCATTTGCATTTGTATCTGAACAAAAAAGGCGACTACTGGCAGGCGGCGGGAATTTTAATTCAAAAAATGCCGGTCAAAGGCGGTAAGGAAATAGCTGAAAGCGAAGAGGAAATTGCCGAAAAATGGAATGAAGATAAAATTCTGCTGGATAGCCTGACCGCTGCGGAAATGTTTGACGGCAGCCTGACCGCTGATGATATTTTGTTCCGCCTGTTCCATGAACATCAGGTGCGTGTGGTTAAAGCCAACGAATATTATTTTGGCTGCCGCTGCAGCCGTGAAAAATTGCTGGCTACTTTAAGCGCAATGAAAGAAGACGACATAAACGCTATGGTGGAAAACGGCAAAATCACGGCAACCTGTAATTTTTGCGGACAAGTTTATTCTTTTGACAAAGGCGAACTTTTGAAACATTAAGCTTTATTTTTAAGCATATCTTAAACATTACCCTGTAAGTTAAATCTAAATATTAGGTTCAATTTATGGGGTATTTTAATATGAAAAGTTTTTTTAAAGCATTTTGTGCCGTTTCGTTTGCCGGAATTTTAAGCGCTTGCTCAACCATGAACAATGATGAAGCTGCTCCGGAAAAGTACAGCGATTTGCATTTTGACAACAAAAAGCCGATTGAACTCATGGTTAAAAAAATTGAAGTAAAATCAGAATTTTCCCCGTCATTTACCCGTCCGAATGTTGAACATTTGTTCCCGATTTCTATTGAAAAAACAGCCAAAACTTGGGCTGATGAGCGTCTGGAAGCGGTTGATTATTCTTCTGACCGCGTGGCCGAATTTATTATTAAAGACGCCAGCGTAACCGAAAAAGAAGAAAAATCCGAACAGCTGCTGCAGAAAGACCGCTTGAAATATCACGCAAATTTAAGCGTGCTGCTTAAAGTTACCGATAACAAATCATCGGCTCAAACTTCTGTAGAAGCCTATCGCGAATTGAGCATGCCGATAGATACCAATATTGAAGATAAAGAAAAATATTGGAATGAAATGGTTGTAAAATTGTTTAATGCTTTTGATGAACACATGGAAATGAATATTCATAAATACCTGAATATGTACATTAAAGGCAATACCGCGATTACCGAATACTAATCAGCAAAAGCAAGCTGAAGAATTTTTAGAAGAACTCAGACTAAGCACAGGCAGCTTGATTTTGAGTTCTTTTCCTTTTGTCGTCAGTGCTTTGCAGTAGCCGTATAAAATAGCGGCGGCGCCGTCCAGCTGAGCGGTGTCTTCAAACTCAAAGCATTCGCCCGGTTCCAAATCCGGAAGCTCGCCGTTAAAGCCCAAGCTCGGCAGATAGCGGCTGTTGCCTTTTTCATCGGTAATGCACAAATCTTTAGCCAGCAGGCGGATGCGCTCGTCAGAATTATTTTCAATCCGCAGCACATAGCCCCAAAGCTCTTGACGGGATTCATTTTCTTCCAGCAATTCTTGGCAGGCCGAAACTATAATGTCGCCGGTTTGCATTGTTGAATAATCAAAATTGTTTAACATAAAAAATCCCCCTTGAACTTTTTTGTTAAGGATTCATTAACCTTTAAAAAAGTTCAAGAGGGATTCTTCAAAATGCCCGACTTATGCACATAAATTTTTATTTTGTGCGCCCGTATTTGTCTTCAAAGCGGACAATATCGTTTTCATCCAGATTTTCGCCGACCTGAACTTCAATAAATTCCATCGGTTCATTAGTGGCGTTTTGGATTCGGTGCTTGGTTTCTACCGGGATATACACGGATTCGCCGACTTTTTTAGTTAAAACTTCTTCGCCGAGCGTAACCGTTGCGGTGCCGCGTACAATATTCCAATGCTCGGCTCGGCCGTGGTGCAGCTGCAGCGATAAAATTCCGTTCGGGTCTACCACAATGTGCTTTACGCAAAAGCCGTCGCCGCAGTCAATAACTTCCCAGGTACCCCAAGGGCGTCTGTCATTTTGCCCGCGTTTATAAGTATTTGCCATTTTAATCTCCTTTTTTGTGTTTACATAAACTGAAAAGTAGTATAAACACTAAATGTGTGGTTGCAACTATAATTTATAAATATGCAAGGGATAAAAGATGAATACGTCGGGCATTGTCAGCGAGGCGCTTGCCGTTCAAAAAGTTATCAGCGAAGAACTAGCCGCAAAATCTGCGATGCCTGAAAAAATTCATAAAGTTTTGCAGTCGCTTGTCGATTCGCTTAATGTTGATGAAGCGCTTTTATATGCTACGGCAGACGAAAATTATTTAGAACTTGTCGGAGCGCTTCAGGCTGCGGATTATAAAACAAACATTCGTTATGAAGAAGGTGCCATAGGCTGCAGCGCGTCTGAAAAGGTTACAAAAATCTGTGTGGATGAAACGAAAAACACCTCTTTAATCAGTATACCGGTAACCCGTATGCATATTACTATAGGAGTTGCCGTTTTAGTCAAGCACAATGCTTCGGGATTTGATGATAAGCAGAGTGAAGAAGTTGAAACTCTTTGTTTGCCGCTGACGGATTTGTTTACATCACGTGTTTTTGAAGATTATAAAAATCAGCTTATTCGCGAAAAAGGCATTGTGATGCGCGATGCTCTGCATGGTGTCAGTATCAATAAAGGCTATGGCGTGGGCAAAGCGGTTCTGCACTACCGCCAGCGCGAACTTGTCAATATTTTTGCCGATAATGTGGAGCTGGAACAGTCCAAGCTGGCCGAAGGCCGCCGCAAAATGGTGGAGTATATAGACAAGAAAATAGCGCAGGCCGGCAGCTATATGGGCAACACTACCGAAATTATGGAAGCCTACCGCCTGTTTGCGCTGGATAAAGGCTGGTATAAAAAAATCAGCGCCGATATTGCCAAAGGCTATACGGCGGAAGCGGCGGTGGAGCATGTTTATGAAGATATGTGGAGCAAGCTTTCGGCAACGAGCGACCCTTATATTAAAGAAAAGCTTTATGATTTGCGCGATGTTTCCGACCGTCTGCGGGCGTTTATCGGCGGCGATGTAGACCGCGAGTTTATCTCTGGCGACGAGGATATTGTGGTAATTGCCCAAAGCATGGGACCGGCCGACTTAATGGATTATAACTACACCAAAATCAAAGCGCTGGTTATTGAAGAATGCTCGCCGACCATGCATGTGGTTATTGTCGCCAAGGCTTTGAATATTCCGGTAGTGGCTAAAATTTACGGCGTTCTGAAAGAGGTAAAAGCCGGCGAAACGGTAGCTGTAAACGGCGATGAGGGGACGCTGTATCCTAACCCGTCGGAAAAACTTATCGCGGAATATCAAAAAAAATCGGTCGGGCTGCAAAAAGTTTTTGAAGAGCTGGAAAGTTTGAGCAGCCAGCCGACCAAAACTAAAGACGATATAAAAATCAATCTGGCGCTGAACTATGGCTTGGATTTGGACTATGACTATATAAAGCCGACCCATTGCGACGGCATCGGGCTGTACCGTACTGAAATAATGTTTATGTCGGCGGATAAAATGCCGGATGTGGAAAGCCAGCGCCGGCAGTATGCCCGTTTATATGAAGCTATGGGCAGTAAAAAAATCATTTTCCGCAGTCTGGATGTCGGCTCCGATAAGTTTTTGCCGTATTGGGGCGAAATTAAAGAGGATAATCCGGCTATCGGCTGGCGTTCTATCCGCATCACGCTTGACCGGCGCTCTATTCTGCGCCAGCAAATCCGTGCCATGCTGAGGGCGGCGGCCGGCAGAGAACTTAATGTGATGTTTCCGATGGTTTCCACCTGCGAAGAGTTTTTAGAGGCTAAAGAAACGCTTATGCTGGAATATGAACGCGAAAAGCAACGCGGACGTCCGACTGCCGCAAAAGTCAATGTCGGCATAATGATAGAGGTGCCGTCGGTTTTGTTTCAGCTGGATGAAATTTTGCAGCAGGTAGATTTTATTTCAGTCGGTACTAATGATTTGTATCAGTTTGTGTTTGCCTGCGACCGCGGCAATCCGCGGCTTACGGCGCGCTATGACGTGCTGTCGGCGCCGTTTTTGAAGCTGATGAAAATGATTGCCGATAAAGCAGGACAATATAAGGTTTATTGCTCTGTCTGCGGCGAAATGGCGAGCAATCCGCTGGAAGCAATGGTGCTGATTGGTTTGGGCTACCGCAACCTGTCGGTTTCCGGCGCCGCTTATGCCAGCGTTAAAAAAATGATTTTAAGCATGAAAAACGAGGATGTTGCGGATTATGTGCGGAGTTTGCTGAAATCTCCTAAAACCAGCGTGCGTCCGCAATTATTAGCCTATGCTTATGACCATACTATTGCAATCAGCTAAAAAGTATGTTATAAACGCCCAAACTGAAAAGAAAAAGGTCAATTAAAAAGATGTTAGAAGTAGATGAAGCACAAAATGTCGGGGAATTGCTGCGTAATACCCGCCTGAAAAAAGGCAAAACTTTAGGCGATGTGTCTAAAGATTTATGTATTCGTAAATTTTATTTGGAAGCCATAGAAAATTTGTCGTCAAAGGATTTGCCTCCAATTCCGTACGGGTTGGGGTTTGTTCGCAGTTATGCCGAATATTTAGGTTTAAATTCGCCGCGCATTGTACAGGCCTACCGGCAGGCTGTGTATGCCGAGCAGGAAAATGAAGAAGACACCGGCTCTGAGGAAAACACGCCGCCGGTTGAATATGCCGGTCCGAATTTGCGCCATGTTATAATCGGGTTAGTCGGCGTTGTGCTGATTTTTGCGGCTTGGCGTGGTGTTTCTTCCTATAACCAAGAAAAACGGCTGTCCGAAGAAAAGGAAATGGCGCAAAATGATGTTGTGCCAGAACCTGTGATAATAGAAGAAACCGAGCCTGAACAGATAGATGCGGTATCTGAAAATACGGAAACAGAAAAAAAAGAGCCTGTGGCAGAGGCTGAGACTGTCACAAAAAATATTGAGCAAGAAATAAAAAAATCGGAAAACGAAACGATAAACACAGAAGTAAACACCGAAATAAACACCGAAGTAAAAACAGAAAACTCTGTGACGGCTGAAGAACCTGAAACTAAATCGACATCTGACGAGCCGGCCTCGCCGACGCCTACTAAAATCCGCATTTCATTTGCCGGTCCATCTTGGTTGGAACTCAAACAAGGTGATAAAATTCTGCTGAGCGGAATATATAGTAAAGGCTTTAAATATGATGTGCCGAACGAAGCCGGAATAGTCGTTTCGGTCGGACGCTATTATAATGTAGATTTTTACGTTGACGGCAAGCTGACTAAAATCGCTTCTGCCATGAAACAGACCAATATCAGTTTGGATAAATATATTTTACCGGAACAAAAACAGGAATAAAAATGTCTAAAGTACAATGTGTCCGCGGTACATACGATTTGTATGGAACCGCTAAAAGAAAAATGAAAAAAGTTGCAGCAGAAGCTTCTGCCGTTGTTGAAAAATATGGTTTTGAAGAAATAGAAACTCCTATTTTTGAGTTTACGGAAGTTTTTGCCCGAAATCTGGGGGATACTTCAGATATTGTAACAAAGGAGATGTATTGCTTTAATGATAAGGGCGGCGAAAGCCTGACTTTGCGTCCGGAAGGGACAGCAGGCGTGGTGCGCGCGTTTGTTTCTAATGGTATGCAGCAGAACCTGCCGGTTAAGTTTTATTATACCGGACCTATGTTTCGCTATGAGCGTCCGCAAAAAGGACGTCAGCGCCAGTTTACGCAATTTGGCGTAGAACTTTTGGGGGTTGAGACGCCGCAAGCCGATATAGAAGTTATTTCTATGGCTTATGAGTTCTTGGAAAAATTGGGTCTTAGCGGTCAGGTCGTGGTAGAAATCAACTCTTTGGGCGATGATGAAAGCCGTGACGCATATCGCGCCGAATTGGTTGCTTATTTAAAAGAACATTATGATGAGCTTTCCGAAGACAGCAAAAATCGTCTGGAACGCAATCCGCTGCGTGTTTTAGATTCTAAAGAGGAATGTGATAGAGCGGTGGTGGAAAATGCTCCGCTTTATGCTGACAGCCTGAATGAAACCTCTAAGGAGTTTTTTGCCAAAGTTCTGCACGGATTGGATTTGTTAGGTATAAAATACCGCGTAAACAATCGTCTGGTGCGCGGTTTGGATTATTATTCGCACACGGTTTTTGAGCTGACAACAGATAAGCTCGGCGCGCAAGGCACAGTTTTGGCCGGTGGCCGTTACAACGGCTTGGTGGCTCAGATGGGCGGCGGCGACGTTGCCGGTATCGGTTGGGCATGCGGAGTGGAACGCTTGGCAATGCTTTTGGAAAACGATGTGGAGATGCCGCGTCCGGTTGCGGTTATTCCGATGGGAGAAGATGCCGAGGATAAGGCTCTGGAAATTTCCAATCTGCTGCGCCATGCCGGATTCCGTGTTGAACAAAGCTATAGCGGAAATATGAAAAAACGTATGACTAAGGCTGTTAAAGCTAACGCGTTTAAGGCCGTTATTATCGGTTCTGATGAATTGGCAAAAGGCGAAGCGTCTGTTAAAGATTTGGATAGCGGTGAACAGAAAAATGTTAAGTTTGCAAATATAGTTGAGGAAATAAACGCATGAATTTTGAAGAAAAATTAGCCAACGTTGTTAACCGCTATGAAGAAGTGCAGGCTTTGCTTTCCACTAATATTTCTTCGGATGAGCTGGTAAAGCTTAATAAAGAATTGTCGGTTTTGGAGCCGGTTGTCGCTGCTATTGAAAACTATAAAAAGCACGCTCAGTCTATGCAGGACGACAAAGCCATGATGGAAGACGCGTCTTTGGATAAAGAAATGCGTGAAATGGCGGAGGCTGAATATTATGAAATTAAAGAGCAGCTGCCGGAATTGGAAAAAGAAATTCGCGTTTTGCTGCTGCCGAAAGAAGCCGATGATGAAAAGAACGCCATTTTGGAAGTCCGTGCCGGTACAGGCGGCGATGAAGCGGCTTTGTTTGCGGCGGTGCTGTTTGAAATGTATCAGCGCTATTCGCAAAAGCAGGGCTGGAAATTTGAAATTTTGGACGCCAACGAAAACGGCTTGGGCGGCTATAAGGAGGCTTCGGCAAAAATTACCGGTAAAGATGTTTTTGCTAAGCTAAAATTTGAGTCTGGAGCGCACCGCGTGCAGCGCGTGCCTGTAACAGAGTCGCAGGGGCGTGTTCATACTTCGGCGGCAACGGTTGCGGTTTTGCCGGAAATTGAAGAAGTTGATATGTATATCAATCCTGCCGACTTAAAAATTGATGTATACAGAGCTTCCGGTGCCGGCGGTCAGCACGTTAACCGTACGGAATCCGCGGTTCGTATTACCCATATTCCGACCGGAATTGTCGTGCAATGCCAAGATGACCGTTCGCAATTTAAAAATAAAGAAAAGGCGATGAATCACCTGCGCGCTAAATTGTATGACAGCCAAAAATCGGCGATTGACGCCAGTTATTCGGAAAAACGTAAATTGCAGGTAGGCAGCGGCGACCGCAGCGAGCGCATCAGAACCTATAACTATCCGCAGGGGCGTGTTACCGACCACCGGATTAACCTGACCTTGTATAAACTTGACGAGGTTGTTTCCGGCGAAGCGCTGGGCGAAATTATTGACGCTTTAATCGCCGAAGACCAAGCCGACCGCTTGGCGGAAATGGATTAACTTTTCAAGTTAGTTACATCAAAATAAGAGCTTTCCAGCAATTCTGAAAAGCTCTTTTCTATATTTAAATATTAAAATTTATCTGACAAATATCATTTTTTGAATCGCAAGAAGAACAGAGTTCATGTATATCGCTTAAAGTCATGTTGCTCAGGCATTTTCTGCTTGCCGTACAATAGGCAGAACCGGCCCACTCTTGCGAAAACCCGTTTTTATGTCTGAATAATTTAGCATCAATCAATGTGCTTTGCAGTGGAATTAAAATATCTGTAAAAAAACTGGTGCATAAATTAACTGTGAAACCGGCTGAATTTGTATTTGTTAAACCGCCTAAATATATGCTGACGGAAAGACGGTCCGGTAAGAGTGTGTCCTTATAAGGAGCAACGCTGACGCCAACGGAATTTCCCATACTGTCCTTAAAATATTGAGTTGATTCCTGCGACCAAATGTCAGGCACAATGTTCATGGCGTATAATTCTTCAGTAATTACTTGCGAAGACTGAGTTGTTTCATGCGCCAAGCGGTGTAAGTCATCCAAATGTTCCATCATATTATAAAGAAACATTGAATATTCCCCGATGATTTTATTAAGCTTAAACTTTTCCATCGCTTTGGAGTAGCCTGCAATTCCTCCTACTGTTAAAACGGCGATGATTGCCAATACGCCGAGCATTTCAATCATTGACCGCCCGGCTGAAACCGCGTATAGCGGCGCATCTAAAGCAGTTTTACGCTGTCTCAAAAAATTCATGTACCTCCAATGTACACTAGGATTTTTCTCGCAGCTAGAACCCACTTTATCTACACCGCTCTCCGCAGTTTTGAAGAATTTTGAGGCGTATTGCCGCAAGGCATCCAACCCCTTAAATGCGATGTTGTTTTTTTCGGCGTCATTGCGAGCAACGCGAAGCAATCCAGAACTCTTTATAGAGTTGCTTCTGAACTTGTTATTTTCGAATGTGTGATTTTTTACGCCGAACTCTGCAAAAACAAGCTGAGCGGCAGAAAATATGCCTTTAATCAGATGTTTAGGATTTGCAGAGAGAGAGAGAGACCTTTGAATAGCTTATTTTTCAT
>CAKQRZ010000006.1 GCA_934271715.1 uncultured Alphaproteobacteria bacterium | reverse complement strand
TGGTGGTAATTGCAAGAGTGTCCCACCCGATCCCATTCCGAACTCGGACGTTAAACCTCTTATCGCCTATGGTACTTTGTCTTAAGACACGGGAGAGTCGGTAGCTGCCAGTTCTTCTGATTACTGCTCCTTGTTTATTGTTTGTTTTATTTTTTAATCCCCGCTCTGCTCTAACGCAAACGGGGATTTTACTTTACAGAAAACCCACAGTTTACTGGGAGATATCTATTATATAAAATAACTCGCTTTATGAGGGCTGTTTTATCTCAGAACTATCGCCTAGGCTAGTTGTGAAGCAAATTATTTCCATAACGTATTGTATACAGTTTACTTTGCGGTTATAGTTTTTTAAGGCACACATTCAATGTAAAATGCTGTTTACATTGAATGTGTGATTGCTGTTTTATTAAAGGCTTATTTTTTGAAAAGGTGTAAAACTATTGTATACAATTTGGGTGCCGTTAAATATTGTTAATTAAAAAATCCTTTTCCTATCTTTGTTTGATGTTTTACTAATTTCTTTATGTTATAATTTTTAGACTATATTTTTCTTTGATACTTATTTTCAAATTGTGGCACATCTATAATATAAAAGTTCTTTTATATTATAACTGTGTTTGATGTTTATCTGAATTGTTTAGACCGTTTGCGGAAACTTATTTTACTTTTAACTAAAATTTATAAAAGTATCATTATTAAAGGTAAATATGCTTCTACTCTTTATTAGATGTTGTTTGCTATAATCAACTCCATATTTAGCACAAATTGCACATTTTGATGTGATTTCAGCAATATATATAATTCTTTGTTATATACTTAGTCCATTTTTAAATATAAATAAACCATACAATTAGTATCAGTACCGCTGCAAGGTCGGCAAGCATTAGAAATTTGTGTCGCTGTAAGCTGCGTTATTTCTCCATAATTAAAATTCGCTCTTTTGCCGGCAGTATAATAATTCCATACACTTGCCCGCCATACATCCTGTGTATTTGTTTTAGCAAAATTTAATGCTGCTATGCAAAACTCATAAGATGCTTGAGTTAAAAGGCTGCCTGATTTCGGTAACCATATATTTATTGAAGATTCACCATAGGAACCATTGGCATTATAAGAAGTTTTCATATAAGCGACATTGTATAGGAAACCAAACCTATCCTGATACCAAGTTACACCTAATAGTTTTTGAGGGTATTCAGTCAAAATATCCGGCATATTTCCGGTAGATGCTAAAAGCGGCATAAGATTAAGATAAGAAGTGCCTTTTTGCAAATCTTTTCCAAAGCTTTCCCGATATTGAATCATAGTGTTTAGCAGTTGCGAGATTACGTCTATTTGCTGATTTATCTGCCATTTTATCATAGCTTTACTATACCCTGCGATACCTCCAACGCTCAGCACCCCGATAATAGCGAGGACTCCCAACATTTCTATCATGCTTCTGCCAAATTGATTTTGTCTCATTGTAACTTCCTTTCATTATTTTTTTACAACAAAAAAGCCATCGGCAAGATGGCTGGAAGTTGAGAACTACATTCAATAAGTATAGTGTAGCATATTAGTTATTGCGAATATAACATATTTTGCTACCTTCCAGCCGTTAAAGCTAGAAAATTTAACGTCCTAAAGACGTACAGTAATGAGGCTACGACACCCCAGACAGACTATTGCCTATCCAAAAGTCATTTTAACGAAATATTACATAAAAGTAAAGATGTTTTTCTTATTACAGCACATTGTTTTAGTAGTTGACTTATGGAGTGAGGCTGGTATAGAATAAATCTAGTAAACAACTTAAAATAAGAGGAAAGAAAGATGAAAAATAAGCTAAGCAAAGGTCTCTCTCTCTGCAAATCCTGAACATCTGATTAAAAGCACATTTTCTGCTGTTCAGCACGTTTTTACAGGATTTGGCAGAAAAAATGATACTTTCAGTAATAACACTTTCAGAACAAAACTAACAGACGGAAATAAGTCAACGTCTCCAGCACCAGTCATTTTAGGCCGTGACGCACAGTCTGTACCTAGAATCTTCTGGCAACGAGTCTCAAACCTAGTCAATAAATTTGCCTTATTATTGCATAAGTGCTGGTTGAGAGAAGATTCTTGGGATAAACCCAAGAATGACGGGTGCTGGGGACGCTGGTTCTCTCTGGTGGTAAGTAAACAAAGAAGCGTTGCCGCTGGCAACAAAGTCAGGGATACTCGTCTGCCACAGCCTGTGGGGTGTGGCGACAAGTATGACGTTTTGGGTTGGTGCTGGGGACGCAGAGTAAGTATTTTTTCCCAATCTGGACGTTCTATGATAGAAATGCTTGGCGTATTGGCTATTATTGCCGTTTTAACAGTCGGCGGTATTGCCGGATATAGCAAGGCTATGGCAATGTGGCGCTCCAATATCCAGCGCAATATGATTAGTGAGTTTATTGCCGGTATTATAAAAATTAAGCAGAACTTAAATGCTTTTGATGAAAAATTTAATAATTTAAATGCGATAATAGAAGCTAGTGGAGATAGACCTGAAGGATTGGAATATAAAAACGGATTATTTTATGATAAAAACGGCGTTGATATGTATGTTATGCAAGGTCATTCTACTTGGAAAGATAAAAACGGAAATGTCACCGGTGGTGCGCAAAGACTGATTATATTTTTCAGATATAATCAGGGTGATGGAAATTCCTCACTCTCCGCTGTGGACTTGTGCCGCAATATTATTGAGGCTGCCAAACCGATTGCGGATGAAGTTTTAATGATTGTTTTTTGGGAAGCAGTTGACACATCAATAAGTTGGAACGGAACAAAAGGCAAAACATTATATACAGGACAAACTCTTAAAAATGCAAAAATAAATGATATAATACAAAAGTGTAAAATGAATATAGAAAATGGAGGATATGAGCAATTTTGGCTTTATCTGAACCCATATTAAAAAAAGAGCCGGAAAGGCTCTTTCTTTTAATCTTTATGGCGGAATGTGATGCGTCCTTTTGTCAGGTCGTACGGCGTCATTTCAATGTCAACTTTATCGCCGACCATAACGCGTATACGGAATTTACGCATCTTACCAGCGGTGTGTGCCAAAATTTCTACGCCGTTTTCCAATCGTACTCTGAACATGGCGTTTGGCAATTTTTCAATAACTTCGCCGGTTAATTCCAACAATTCTTCTTTACTCATTCAAACCTCGTTTTTTTCAATATTTGTCAAAGGTATAACTGTTTATAATCAATTTTGCAAGCAATTTTATCAGCAATCCTCTAAAAATACGCTATTTTTTTGCAGTTACAATCTTTACGGCTTCTTCGGCGGTCAATGAACTTGGCGCATAACCTTTTGGAATAGCGTAGTTATTTTTTCCGCACTTCAAATACATGCCGTAACGCCCCTTATTTAGCGTAATATCTTCTTTTGTTGTCGGGTGTTGAGCCAAAACCTGTGGTTCTGGCTTGGCTACAGCGTTTTTCAAAAGTTCTTCGGCGCGTTGTTCGGTAATATTAAAAATATTATCATCACCGCTTAAAGATTTTGATTTTGTGCCTTGCTTAATATATTGTCCGAATTTGCCGATATTTACTTCTATGCCATTTCCCAGATTGCGAGGTAAAGAAAGCAAAATCTGAGCTTGTTCGGCGGTCAGTTCTTCCGGTTTGACAAACTTAGGCAAAGAGCAGCGTTTTGGTTTTTCTGTATTGCCGGAGGCATCGCCAAGCTGAACATAATAACCATAGGGTCCTTTGCGTAAATAAACATTTTGCGCATCCATTTGACACAAAATTTTATCTTCGCCGCTGGCAAGTTTTTGAGCGCTCGCGTTTGCGGCTTCTTCCTCTTCTTCTTTAGTGTCGGTCAAAGGTTTGGTATAAGAACATTCCGGATAATTTGAGCAGCCTAAAAATGCTCCGAATTTACCGAATTTTATGCTCAAGCGCCCTTTTCCGCATTTAGGGCAAATTCTTGGGTCTGAGCCGTCTTCGCGCGGCGGAAACAGATGGGCAGACAAAGCTTCGTCCACTTTGTTAATAACTTCCGTCAGCTGCAACGGTTTAACCTCGTCTATGTTTTTGATAAACTTAGCCCAAAATCCGGCAAGCAGTTTTTTCCATTGCATAGCACCGGCGGAAACATCATCCAAAAATTCTTCCATTTGCGCCGTAAAATCATATTCCACATATTTTTTGAAAAAGTTCTCTAAAAATACGGTCACGATACGTCCGCGGTCTTCCGGAATAAATCTGAGTTTTTCCACTTTAACATATTTGCGTTCTTGCAGAACGGCTATGATATTAGCATAAGTTGACGGACGTCCGATGCCCAGTTCTTCAAGCTTTTTAACTAAACTTGCTTCCGTAAATCTCGGAGGAGGGGTTGTAAAATGTTGAGCCGGCTTAATCTCTTTTTTCTCTACCGATTCTCCGGTTTCTACATTCGGCAGAATGGCGTTTTCATCATCGTCATCAGAGTCGTCTTTGCTTTCTTGGTAAAGCTTCAAAAAGCCGTCAAACTGAATTACTTGTCCGTTGGCGCGCAGCAAAATTTTGCCGTCGGCCGATTTAGCATCCACCACAACACGGTCTAAAATGGCCGGATTCATCTGACAGGCAACCGTGCGTTTCCAAATCAGTTCATAAAGCTTGTAGGCGTCGCTGTCCAGCTTCATTTCCATTTTTTTCGGCGTGTTCATAACGTCAGACGGACGAATTGCCTCGTGCGCTTCCTGAGCGTTTTTAGTTTTGTTTTTATATTCTTTAGCGGTTTTCGGCAGATAGCTTGCGCCAAAATATTTTTCAATAGCTTCGCGACAGGCTTTTATAGCCTCTTTAGAAAGGTTTACGGCGTCGGTACGCATATAGGTAATAATACCGGCTTCATAAAGTTTCTGCGCCACCTGCATGGTCTTTTTGGCTGAAAAGCGCAGCTTGCGCGCAGCCTCTTGCTGCAGGGTAGAGGTGGTAAACGGCGGAGCCGGATAGCGGCTGGCTTTTTTGCGCTCTACGTTAGAAATGGCAAAATTCTGAGCTTCTATTTTAGCTTTGGCGGCAAGGGCTTTTTCTTCAGTGTTGATGGTAAATTTATCCAGTTTTTTGCCGTCCAGATTGATTAAGTGCGTCAGCATTTCCGCTTTTTGTGCGGTTAATAAATCAACATCTATGGTCCAATATTCTTCCGGTTTAAACTTATCAATTTCATTTTCGCGGTCGCAAATCAGGCGCAGGGCTACTGATTGCACGCGTCCTGCCGATTTAGACCCCGGAAGCTTGCGCCACAAAATCGGCGACAGGTTAAAGCCTACCAGATAGTCTAAAGCACGGCGCGCCATGTAGGCGCTGACTAAGTCTTGGTCTATTTCGCGCGGATTTTCAATACCCTCTTTAACGGCAGATTTTGTGATTTCGTGAAATACTACGCGTTCAATCTTTTTGCCGTTCAGTTTTTTCTTTTCTTTAAGTTCTTCTAAAATATGCCAAGCGATAGCTTCTCCCTCTCTATCCGGGTCGGATGCGAGAATAAGCGTGTCGCAGTCTTTGAGCGCGGCGATAATGTCATTAAGGTGCTTTTTGCCGACCGGACTGAACTCCCAAGTCATGGCAAAATCATTGTCTGGGTCTACAGAGCCGTCTTTGCTAGGCAAATCGCGGATATGCCCGTAACTTGCCAAAACTTTATAGTCTGGACCTAAATATTTATTGATTGTTTTGGCTTTTGCCGGAGATTCTACAACAACTAACTTCATTTTATTTTACACCTTATTTTAAGCGTGCCACACGGTTGCCCGTCTGCCGTTCTATTTTTCCCGAAAACTCCAAATCTAAAAGCTGCGAGAAAAATTCGGCCTGCGCCAAACCGCTGGAGCGCAACAGCTCATCTATATCCACTCCCTCAAAAGTAATCAGTTCTGTTAAAGATAGCTTTTCTTCTTTTTCGGGAAGCGGGTCAGCAATTTTAATGTCTGAAATATTTACACTATTTTCTACTTTGTCAAGAGGCTTCAAGCTCAGCTGCGTGCTTTTTATCTGCCGGTTTTGGCTTATACTTAATATATTAAGTATGTCTTCAGCATTTTCGGTTAAAACTGCTCCCTCTTTTATTAAGTGATTCGGCCCCTGCGAGCGGTTTTCCAGCGGAGACCCCGGAACGGCAAAGATATCTTTGCCTTGCTCCAAAGCATATTTAGCCGTGATTAAAGAGCCGGAGTGCAGGCCGGCCTCAACTACTAAGGTGCCGGCGGCCAGCGCGGATATAATCCGATTCCGCCGCGGAAATGTGGAAATCTGCGCGGCTGTGCCGAACGGAAGCTCAGAAATAATCAGTCCCTGCGCCGCAATCATCTGATATAAATCTTTGTTTTCAGCCGGATAAATAACATCCAAGCCGGTTCCTAAAACGGCAATGGTCGGCCCCAGCTTGTTTTTAGCATACATAGCGCCTTTATGCGCTGCGCTGTCAATGCCGCGCGCCATGCCGGAAACAACCAAGACATCATTTTCAGTCAGGTCATAGGCGATTCGCGAGGCTATTTTCCGCCCGTTGATAGAAGCGTTGCGGGCGCCTACAACCGCCATGCTCAGCGGATAGTTAAGCAAATCCGTATTGCCCAATGCATACAAAACCGGCGGCGCGTCGTTTAACTGCTTTAAGGATTCGGGATAACGGCTGTCGGTATAAGCAATCAGCTTAACTCCGAGCTTTTGAGCTTTAGCAATTTCATCTTCGGCTTTAGACTGAGGGCAGAGCGGCTTTTTAGCGGCGACAGCCTGCAAGACTTTTTCCAAGCTTTTATAGGTCTGCATGTGCTTATAAAAGGTAATCGGACCGACTCCCTCTGTCAGCATTAAGCGCAAAATATTTAAAAGCTCGGTCTGCTCAGCCACGTTTTAAGCCTTTTTCTTGAAGCTGATTTTGCTTTCGGTGCCGTTCAGCAGGCGGGCTATATTCGCATGGTGGCGGGCAATTACCAAAAGAGCAATAACCGTATAAAATGCGGCGTATATCGGCGGACACATAAAAAAGGCAACAACCGGCATAGAAACGGCGGCGGTCAAAGCCGAAAGCGAAGAGTAGCGGAATGTAAACGCCATAGCCAGCCAAACCGCCAAGGCAATTAAAGCAACCGGCCATTGCGTCATCAAAATAAAGCCGAAAGCCGAAGAAACGCCTTTGCCGCCTTTAAATTTCAGCCAGACCGGAAAATTATGTCCGATAACGCCGAATGAACCGGCAATAAGCGAGCCGGCAACATTAAGAGTGGTGTCTATACCGGCAAAAGAAAGCGGAATTTCCGGCAGCAGCAATCCGGCGGCATAAGCGGCTAAACCGGCTTTGAAAGCGTCCAGCAGTACCGTCAGCAGGGCTAAAGTTTTGTTGCCGGTGCGCAAAACATTGGTGGCGCCGATATTGCCTGAGCCGATTTTGCGGATATCGCCGTAACCGGCTAAATAGCATAAAACCAAGCCGAAAGGAATTGAACCGGCTAAATAACCGCCGGCAGCGCAAAGAACCAAGTATAAATTCATCATTATTCTCCCGTATCTGAAATTTATTCTATCAATAGCAGAAAACGCAAAATATTCAACTATATTTTATTGCTTAAAAAAATTCTGCTGAAAACGTGTAAAATATTGATGACAACGGCGGCAAAATGCGTAACATACAATCAGATTAGTATAAGGTGAAAAAATGAAACCTATTTATAAAAGAATTTTACTGAAGCTTTCCGGCGAAGGCTTGATGGGCGACAAAGGCTTCGGCGTTGACGCAGGTATAGCTGCGGCGCTGGCTGCGGAAATAGCTAAAGTGCGCGAACTCGGCGTACAGATTTGTTTGGTAATCGGTGGCGGAAACTTTTTCCGCGGCGCCAAAAACGCAACCGAGGGAATGGACCGCAGCGTTGCCGATCAAGTTGGCATGATGGCGACCTTGATGAATGCCTTGGTTATGAAAACGGCGATAGAGCGCGCGGGCTGTCCTGTGGAAATTTATTCCGGCTTGGTAATGCCGCAGGTGTGTGAAACCTATAGTTTCCGCGAAGCAATGAAATCGCTGGCTCAAGGTCATGTTGTTATTTTTGCCGCCGGCACAGGCAATCCGTATTTTACGACCGATTCCGGAGCGGCTTTGCGAGCAGCTGAAATGCATTGCGACGTTATTATGAAAGCAACTCAGGTTGACGGGGTTTATGACTGCGATCCGCGGAATAATCCGAATGCCAAGCGCTATGAAACCGTAAGCTTTGCCGAAGTTGAAGAGAAAAAGCTCAAAGTTATGGATATGACGGCGATTACCATGGCGGCGGAAAATAATATTCCGATTATGGTTTTTGCCCAAAAAGGAAAAGATTCTATTGTAGAGGCTGTCTGCGGTCTTGCTAAATGTACAATCATTAAATAAAAATAAGAGGTAAAAATGTCTGATTTTGAAAAAATTAAAACTGAAACTTTAAGCCGTATGGAAAAAAGTTTGGAAGCTCTGAAAGCAGATTTTGCCGGACTGCGCGCCGGACGCGCTCATGCCAGCTTACTGGACGGTATCTTGGTTGAAGCTTACGGCAATATGACGCCGATTAGCCAAGTCGGCACCGTCAGCGTTCCGGACGCCCGCACTTTGTCGGTAAGCGTCTGGGATAAAAGCATGGCTAAAGCTGTAGAAAAGGCTTTGCGTGAAAGCGATTTAGGCCTAAACCCTATGTCAGACGGCCAGCTGATTCGTATTCCGATTCCGCCGCTGAGCGAAGAGCGCCGCAAAGAATTGGTTAAAATTTCCGGTAAATATGCCGAGCAATGCAAGGTTGCTGTCCGCAATATCCGCCGCGATGCTATGGACGATGTTAAAAAGCTTAAAAAGGATTCGCTTATTTCTGAAGATGAAGAAAAGAAATATAATAACGATATTCAAAAGTGGACTGATGACGCTATCCGCAAAGTTGACGAGCAAGTGGCTTTAAAAGAAAAAGATATTATGCAGGTATAAGGTGCGGCCGTGACTATCAGTAACTTGCAGCATATCGCATTTATTATGGACGGTAACCGGCGCTGGGCAAAAAAGCGCGGACTGCCGGCTGCCATGGGACATAAAAAAGGCGCCGAAGTTTTAATTGATACGGCAAAGGCTGTGAAAAACTTTGGGGTTAAATATATGACCGTGTACGCTTTTTCTACCGAAAATTGGCAGCGTGATAAAGAAGAAGTTGACGCCCTGATGAACCTTTTGCGCAATTATTTGGATAACAGCTTTAAGGAGCTGGAAGAAAATAATGTCAAAATAGTTTTTATCGGCGAACGGGATATGCTGGCGGCTGATATTGTTGCTAAAATGGCAAAAATAGAAGATAAAACTGCTGAAAACGACGGTATGACGCTGTGTGTGGCTTTGAGCTACGGCGGACGGCAGGAAATTACGGTGGCGGCGCGCAAAATTGCCCAGCTGGTGCAAAACGGCGATTTAAGCCTGAGCGATATTGATACCGAAACTTTTGCGTCTATGCTGTATACCGCTGGAATACCTGAGCCGGATTTGCTTATCCGCACCAGCGGCGAGCAGCGCATAAGCAACTATCTTTTATGGCAGCTGGCCTACAGCGAAATGTATTTTTCGCCGACGTTATGGCCGGATTTTTCAAAATCGGAACTGAAAGATATTATTGAAATTTATAACAAGAGGGAGAGAAGATATGGTAAGTCGTAAATTGGGGGCAATCGCCAAAAGAATTTTAGCGGCAATAGTTATGATTCCGATTGCGGTGGATGTTCTTTACATCGGCAGTCCGTATGTAGAGGTTTTGGCTATTGTGGTCGGCGGTTTGCTGGCTTGGGAATGGGCTAATTTGCTTTCGGCTCAAAAGGCTTCAGCCTATGTGGCGGCCTATATGATGAGCTTGGCGGTTTCGCTGTGGAGCTATAATTTTGCCGTGCTGTTTACTATGATTGCCGTGACTTCGCTGGTGGTGTATTTTGTAGCCGAAAAAGAAAAGCGCCGCGGGCTGATTACCTTGGGCGTGCCTTATATTTCTATCGGCATCGGCTCGTTGATTTGGATGTACCGCTGCTTTGACCCGAGCGAGGGCTATTATGACCCGCAGTATAACTACAGCTTTATGATGACTTTGTGGTTTTTCTTGATGGTTTGGAGCATGGATATCGGCGGTTTGGTGGTCGGCTGCAATCTGCGCGGTCCGAAATTGGCGCCGAAAATCAGCCCGAATAAAACTTGGTCTGGCTTGTTCGGCGGAATTTTGCTTTCTATTTCCGTCAGCATTATCTTTATGTATGTCTGCACCGAAGTTATGGATATTCCGTTTTATTCAAACAATCTGAATCATATCTCATTTACTTATTCTCCGCTGCAGCTGCGTTATGTATGGCAGGTTAACGACCAGATTCTGTACGCCTTTGCGGCAGGTTTAATCGCTGTATTGGCGCAAATCGGCGATTTGATTGAATCGGCGATTAAACGCAAAGTCGGGGTTAAGGATTCCAGCAAGCTTATTCCGGGACACGGCGGAGTTTTTGACCGTGTTGACGGCTTAATTTTTGCTGCGCCTTTCGTTTATTTGTTCTTTATGTATATGCGCTGAGGAGACGCTGATGGAAGCTTTACTTAATATTATTTATTACATTGTGCCGTTTATCGTTCTTTTAGGCGTACTGGTTTTTGTTCATGAGTTCGGACATTTTATCATTGCCCGCAGCTTGGGCGTAGCGGTGTCGGATTTTTCTATCGGCTTTGGCAAAGAACTGTGGAGCCGCACCGATAAACACGGCACTAAATGGAAAATCTGCGCTGTGCCTTTGGGCGGATACTGCCAGTTTTTAGGCGATGCCGATGCTTCGTCTTCTACGGCCGACAGTGCAGCGGCCGAGCTGTCGGAAGAAGATAAAAAACGGGCTTTCCCTTATCAAAAAGGCTGGAAAAAACTCGCGATTGTTGTGGCTGGTCCGGCATTTAACTATTTATTTGCCATTGTTGCCTTTATCGGTATTTTTTACAGCTACGGCAAGATTGTTTATCCGTCGGTTGTCGGCGCGGTGGTTGAGGGCGAGGCCGCTGATTTGGCCGGAATTAAGCCCGGCGACACCATCGTCAGCATAAACGGCAATAAAACGCCGGATTTTCAAGCTATCGGCAATGAAATCACTTTATCAACCAGCGATGAAGTTTCAGTAGATGTAGAGCGTCCGCTGACCCTTAAGCTTTTTACTTCAGAAGTAGAAAATCCTTGTTCGGTTTGCGAAAATAAAAAAGAAAAAATCTTGGGCTTAATGTCTTTGCCGGCTCCGACTGACAAAAAGACCGGCGAGCTGCTGCCGTCTCCGGCTGTTGTCGGTAATGTAATGGCCGGCAGTTCAGCCGAGCAGGCCGGATTTTTGAGCGGCGATGTGCTGGACAGCGTCAACGGCGTAAAGCTGAATGATTTTACGCAGCTGAAAGACTATGTAAGCGCGCATGTGGATGATGAGTTTGAAATAAAAGTCCGCCGTCCGCTGCATCTCACGGCTGTTTTAAGAGAAACTAAGCTTGATTCCGGCGACGGAAAGCTGGAAAAGCGCCGCATGCTGGGCATTCAGTCTACGGCCGGTATCGTCTTTTCGCATCGCAATATGACTTTTGCTAATGCTGTAAAGTCTGGTTTCGGCGAAGCTTGGGATGTTACGGTAACAACGCTGCGTGCAGTCGGACAGATGATAACCGGACAGCGCGGCGGCCAAGATGTCGGCGGCATTATCCGCATTGCCGAAATGTCCGGCGATGTCAGCAAATCCGGAGGCTTAATCGGTTTTGTTTACTTTATGGCGCTGCTGTCGGTTAATTTGGGACTGATAAACATTTTGCCGATTCCGGTTCTGGACGGCGGCCATGTGGTTATTTATTTGTGTGAAATGGTTATCCGCCGCGAACTTAAGCCGCGGGTTAAGGATTACATCTTCAAGTTTGGTCTTTTTATAATTTTAGCCATTATGGTTTTGGCAACATGGAACGACATGGTGCATTTATTTAACCGGTGGTTTGACTAAGGAGTATAAATAAAAAATGAAAAAAGAACTTTTTGCCGGCGTAATGGCCACCAGCTTATTGGCTTTTGAGGCGATGGCTTCTGATATGCTGGTTAAAAAAATAGAAGTCAACGGACTTCAGCGCGTAGAAAAAGCAACGGTACTGTCTTATTTGAATATCAAGCAAAACTCAACGGTTTCGCAAGACAAACTGGATAGCTCGTTTAAACGCTTGTATGACACAGGTTTGTTCAGCGATGTAAATTTTGATACATCCAAAGATGATACTCTGGTTATCAATGTAAAAGAAAATCCGGTTATCGGCAAGCGTGCTTTTGACGGCAACGACAAAATAGATGACAAGATTTTGGAGAGCGAAGTGCAGTTAGGTCCTCGTTCGGTTTATGACAAAGCGAAAGTGCAGCAGGATGTGCAGCGTATTTTGGATGTCTACCGCAAAACCGGACGCTATACTGTGACTGTAGAGCCTAAAATTATTAAGCGTGACGACAGCCGCGTAGATTTGATTTATGAAATTGATGAGGGTTCGGCCGCTAAAATTGATAAAATCAACTTCTTGGGCAACACGCACTATTCTAACTCTGATTTGCAAGATGAAATCATGAGCAAGGAAAGCCGCTGGTATCGTATTTTCACTTCATCAGAAACTTATGATGCCGAAAAAATGAATTATGATAAAGAATTGCTGCGCCGTTTTTACACCAACCGCGGCTATGCTGATTTTAAGGTTGAATCCGCAGTTGCTGAGCTGAGCGCCGATAAAAAATCATTCATTTTGACTTTCACTCTAAACGAGGGCGTGCGCTACAAAATCAATAAAATCAGCATTAAGTCAGAAGTTAAAGATGTTGATGTTAACCCGCTTTATGACGATGTTGAATTGTCTAAAGGCGATTGGTACAATGCCGATTTGATTGAAAAATCTATCAGCGCCATGACTGAAACTTTAGGCAAGAAAGGCTTTGCTTTTATAGATGTGGATTCGGAACTTGTACGCAATAACGCCGCCGGCACGGTTGATTTGGTATTTAATATCAGCGAAAGCCAGCGCGTGTTTGTAGACCGTATTAACATTACCGGCAACGACCGCACTTTGGATGAAGTTATCCGCCGTGAATTCCGCTTGGATGAGGGCGACGCGCTGAATATTTCTAAACTGCGCGATTCGCGCCGCAATGTTGAAAACCTCAACTACTTCAGCAAGGTAGATATTCAAACTGAGCCGACCGGTCCGAACAAGGCTGATTTGAATGTTAATGTAGAAGAAAAATCAACCGGTTACTTTAATGTCGGCGTTGGCTATTCCACCACAAACGGTGCTTTGCTGCGCGCCGGAGTGACCGAAAACAACTTCCGCGGCCGCGGGCAGGAACTGGGCTTTAACGTTGGTATTTCTCAGCGTACCAAAGATTATGACATCAGCTTTACTGAGCCGTATTTCTTGGGTCGCCGCCTGAGCGCCGGCGCTGATTTGTTCATGACCGAGCAGGATTATGAAGATGAAGCTTCATACGATACAAGTTCAAAAGGCGGACGCGTTCGCTTTGGCTGGAACTATACCGATGACTTTTATCACTATACCCGCTATACTCTGAGCAAAAATGAAGTGAACCATGTTAAATCATATGCTTCTGAATTTGTAAAGGCAGAGGAGGGCAGCAGCACCGCTTCGGTAATCGGTCAGACATTTGTTTATGACAAGCGCGATAACGCCATTAACACCAAAGAGGGCTATTATCTGTCTTTCGGCAATGATTTTGCCGGTGTGGGCGGCGATGACAAATATAACAAGTTTGACGCCAAAGCATATAAATTCTATACGCTTTCTGACTATTACACATTCAAATTGTTTGCGACAGGCGGTTATATTGCCGGCTACAGCGGAGAAAAAGTTCGCTTATCCGACCGCTATTATTTAGGCGGACAGACTTTGCGCGGCTTTGAATTTGCCGGTATCGGCGCCCGTGATAAGCGTACAGACGATGCTTTAGGCGGTAACTGGATGATGTATTCCGGCGCTGAAATGACATTCCCGATTGGTTTGGACGAACTGGGCATTAAAGGCCGCACATTCTGGGATATCGGTATGCTGGGCAAACCGGATAACTTTGACGCTCAGAAGATTGACTATTCTTCAAAAGTCCGCAGTTCAGTCGGTTTTGGTTTTGACTGGATGTCGCCGATGGGTAAAATTGATATTGACTTTGGTTTCCCTATCAGCAAGACCAAGTATGATAAAACCGAAGTATTCCGTTTGAATTTCGGCACCAGCCTCTAGGAGAATATAATGGTAGATAAAAACTTTTATGAGATTAAAGAAAACGTAACCTTAGCCGATGCGGCTAAGGTTACCGGCGCGGTGCTGAGCGATTCGGCAAAAGCTGATGAAGTTATCAAAGGCATTGCCACCATGCATTCGGCCGGAGCCGAGGAAATCTGCTTTTTCTATGACCGCAAAAGCAAAGAGCAGGCGGCAGAAATTAAAGCCAAAGCCTGTGTGACAACCGAGGCTTTGCTGCAGTTCTTGCCGGCGGGCGTAACGGCTTTGATTTGTGAAAATCCGAAAGAAGCTTTTATTAAGCTCAATGAATATATGTATGCCGAAAAAAAGCCGGTTGTGGAAATTGACCCCAGCGCCAAAATTTCTATGTTTGCGAAAATCGGCGAGGGCTGCTCTATCGGCGCTAACGTAGTAATTGAAGATAACGTTGTTATCGGCGATAACTGCCGTATAGAAGCAAATGCCGTGATTGCGCATGATTGCAAAATCGGCAGCAGCTGCCGTATCGGGGCAGGGGCTTCTATTGCTTATGCGCTGATTGGCAATAACTGCTATATTTATACCGGCGCCCGCATCGGTCAGGATGGATTCGGTTTTCAGCTAATGGGCGGACAGCATCACCGCATTCCGCAGCTGGGACGTGTGATTATCGGCAATGATGTGGAAATAGGCGCCAACACCTGTATTGACCGCGGCGCTTTAGACGATACGGTTATCGGCGACGGCTGCCGCATAGATAATTTGGTGCAGATTGCCCATAATGACAAGCTGGGGCGCGGCTGCGTGATTGTATCGCAGGTTGGTATTGCCGGCAGCTGCACTTTGGGCGACTATGTCGTTTGCGGCGGACAAGTCGGGCTGGCCGATCATCTGCATATCGGCAGCGGCGTGCAGATTGCTGCTCAGTCAGGTGTTATGCGCGATATTGAAGACGGTGCTGTGATGATGGGCAGTCCGTGTGTTCCGTTTAAGGACTTTATGCGTCAGGTTGCCTTTTTGCAAAAGAATTCTAAAAAATAAAGTGAGGTTAAAATGTCTGAAAAGAAAATCTATAATATTGATGAAGTAATGAAAATGCTGCCGCACCGCTATCCGTTTTTGCTGGTGGATAGATTGGAAGTTGAAGAACCGGGTGTAAAAGGCGTCGGTATCAAAAATTTGACAATGAATGAAGAATTTTTCCAAGGTCATTTTCCCGGAAATCCGATTATGCCGGGTGTGCTGCAAATTGAAGCTATGGCTCAGTCTGCAGGCTGCGTGGTTATGAGCGCTGACCCGGACTATGCCAATAAAAAACGCAGCGTTCTGTTTATGGCTGTTGACGGCGTGAAGTTCCGCAAGCCGGTTCGTCCGGGCGACCAGCTCAGAATGCATGTCGAAAAAATAAAAGAACGCCGAAACATTTTTGTTTTTCATGGCGTTGGGATGGTTGATGAGCAGGTTGTCTCTGAGGCTGATTTAACCGCGATGATTGTCGATTAGACTAAAAATCAATAATACGTACCGAAAACCGCCGAAAAGGCGGTTTTTTGCGCATATATATAACAAAATAAATATTTTGCTAAAATAGGTTGACAGAAAAACATAAATGTATAAATTAAAATTGTTTTGTAATTTTTATTAAATAGTTATGTTTAAATTTTAAGTATTATGGATGAGCAGAAATGTTATTGGCTGGCGCAAAAATATGGACTTTCGCCTAGAGAGGCCCGTAATTTTAGCCAAATGACCGAAGAACAGCGTCTTATGTACCTTTTTTCAAGACTTGAAAAAGCTGAAAAATCAAATGAGGCTTTCAAGTACAAGTCTAGAATATTGGCAAAAGAAGCAGAAGATGCTAAAAATGTGGCTAGGCAGGAAATAGACAGGCTTAATAGCAAAGCTGCTAGACTTGAGCATGAACTTAGCCGGAAATATTAAAAAATGTAAAATAATGTTTTATCGGTTGTATTAAATTAAAATTCTTTGTTTGGCTTTGAGCTGAACAAAGAATTTTTTTTATAAAATGTACTTGACAAAAAAATATTATGATGTATAAAGACAATCACTTTATGATTATTTAGTAATATTTATGTTTAATTAAACTTTTTAAGCTATGGCAAAAAAAGAACAGCGCGCTCCAAAGAATTCCAAGAAGGAAAAGGGAGCATTCAAGAAAAAGGGTGGTCAATCTGCTTATCAGGCATCTAAGGCTGATGTTAAGAAAACTCGTAAGCCTCGTTCACGTCCGGTAGATAACCAGAAGATCGCATAAACAAAGTTTCGCTGGCGCTCCCCATTAGAACTATTTTTTATATAGTTTTGAATGGGGAGCATTTTTTATTTTAAAATGAATTGACAAAAACAACGTTAAATGACATATATAAATATATAATTTTATAATTCTTTGTATAATTAAATTTTTATCTTTATGGACTATGCAGAAGCTAAAGCTTTGGTTTTTAACCTGCTTAAAGAAGATGAGCCTTTGAGTGAAATTCTGAAAGATTCCGAGGATAAGAAGTTTTCTGATTATCTGGATTCTATGGATTTTCTGGTTCTGGATTATGAATTGCTGAAAAACTTTCCGCAGTATCAGCTCCGCAAACCGTTTACCAAAGAAAACACTTTGCGTGATGTGTGCGAATTTATTGCCGCAAATCCACTAAAAAAGCCGCTTGAATAATCAAGCGGCTTTTGCTGTATAAATATACGGGCTATTTTTGAGTATCTGCCAAAACCTTTAATGAAACGATTCGGTCAGGATTCTCTACAATACCGTTGGCGGCGGAGTTGCCTTTTTTGATATTGTCAACATATTCCATGCCGGAAATAACCTGTCCCCACAAGGTGTATTTGCCGTCTAAAAATCCGGCATCGTCAAAGCAGATAAAAAATTGGCTGTCGGCAGAATCCGGAGAAGCTGCGCGAGCCATAGAAACAGCGCCGCGTCCGTGATGCTTGTTGTTAAATTCGGCTTTCAGGTTTAAGCCGCTGCCGCCGGTGCCGTTACCGCGCGGGTCGCCGGTCTGCGCCATAAATCCCTCAATTACGCGGTGAAATTTTAAGCCGTCGTAAAAGCCCTGACGTACTAAATCTTTAATGCGGGCAACGTGGCGCGGCGCAACATCCGGATACATTTCTATCAAAACCGTGCCGTCTTTCAGCTGCATAACCAAAGTATTTTCAGGGTCTTTCACTTCTGCTGCCGAAGCGGCGGCCGAAAAAGAAAGAGCTGCCAACAAAGCCAATATAAATTTTTTCATAATTTTCTCCTTAATTGTTAAATTGCATTCAGCATAAAAAATATAAGTTAAGATTTGGCTAAAATATATAGCAAAAAGGAGGCAGCGGAGCCTCCTTGAATTTATTTGCTGAAATCATAAATATCCGAACCGTCATCAGGCAAAGCCGGAGCTGCATTTTCAGCAGCGGTTTGAGCCGGCAGCGGCTTGCAGACTTCAAAATAGTTTACGGCATAACTGGTCAGCGCCAGTGCGGCAATCGGCAGCACCACTTTTTCAAACGGAAAATGAGCATGTCCGCCGTTTTTGGCTTTCATCCATTGATAAAACACCGAACTATAGGTCAGCACCGCCGCGCCCAACAGAGTGCAGAACAAAAACGGGTCTAAATAAAAAACTAAAATCGGTTTCGGCGTATAGGTCAAATCCTTAATATAAACGCCGGCAATCATAGAAAGCGACAGCACAATCAAAAGCGGATTGCGGAAAGCAAAGTTCCAGCCTTTTTTATCGCACCATAAAATCGTCCAATAGCCGACAAGCATCAGCAAAGCACCGGCCCAAACAGCAATAACGCTGTCGTCAACGCCCAGATTGCGGGCAACTTCCAAGCCGACGGCCACGCCCACCGTGCAGACGGCGCAGGCCGGATTCGCATAGCTCGGCAAAGCATAGAACATGGCGGCAATAGCAGCTAAACCAAAAATCAACATATTATTCTCCTTTGTTTTTTTCTTAACATACGGAATTTGACAGATAAATCAACATATTTTTGCAAATACCAAAAGAAAACCGCCGACAGGGATATATCGGCGGCAAAGGAGAAACAAAAAGATAAAATATAACTATCCGTTTACGGCGGCGCGGCGCTGAGCTATCATCAAAACTGTTTTTTCGGGCTGCTTATCATATTCCGCCGGATGCTTTTTCTTAAAATCTTCCTTAAACTTTTTAGGAGAGCCAAAGCCATCCTGCCGATAGGCATTGGCAATCATCGCCAGCATGCCGTCCGTTGAAACATCTTTACCGGCAACCGCATTAAATTTAGCGATGGAAGCATTCATTTTAACAGCAGATTCGCTGTCCGGAAGATTCCGCTTTTTCAGCCCGCGCCCGGAATGAGAGCGCTTGATAACCGCGCTTGCCAAATCTAAAAGTCTGTCCTTATCTTTTGCAGCGCTGTCCAGCAGCTTTATAAATTGCTGACCGGCAGTAACTTTTTTCTTTTCAGGCATATCGCACCTCCGTTTTCATAATTATATTTTATGCTTTCAGCATACCATAAAAACAACGGACGTGCAACAGATTTTTTTAGAGGCTGCGGTTTATAATAAAGCGGGCAAGTTCTTGTAAAATTTCAGCTTTTTTACCAAAGATATTAACGGTTTCTATGGCTTCATCCGTGAGTTTCCGCGCTAATTTTTTAGCTTCGTCTACCCCGAAACGGCAGACAATCGTAAATTTGTTCTGTGCCTCGTCTTTATGCAGGGTTTTGCCCACTAAGTTTTGGTCTCCCTCGCGGTCTAAAATATCATCGCTGATTTGAAATGTCTGTCCGATTTTACGGGAATAGCTTACCAAAGCCTGCCGCTGCTCCAGCGGAGCTTGCCCTAAAACCGCCCCGGCCTCGCAGGCATAGCGCAGCAAACGTCCGGTTTTCATTTCTTCCAGACGGGCGATAATGTTTTCATCGCCTTGGTCTGTTCCGGTCGGCGCGGCGTATAAATCCAAAGTCTGTCCCGCGACCATGCCTCCGAAAGCTCCGGCGGCGTCTGAAAGCAGCTGCACTAAAGTCAGGCGGATTTCCGGACGGATTTCCAAAGCCGCAGAAAGCACACTGAAAGCATATGTCAAAAGCCCGTCGCCGGCCAAAATAGCCGTGGCCTCGTCAAATTTTTTATGGCAGGTCGGCTTGCCGCGCCGCAGGTCGTCGTTATCCATGGCCGGCAAGTCGTCATGAATCAGCGAGTAGGTGTGCAGCATTTCCAAAGCCGCTGCCGCCGGCAAGGCTGTTTTGTAGTCAACATCAAACAAAGCAGCGCATTGGCACAGCAAAAACGGGCGCAGGCGCTTGCCGCCGTTCATCAGCGAATAGCTCATTGCTTCAACAACGCGTTTTTCCGCGCCGTCCGGCAATGGAAAATATTGGGCTAAATCGGCGTTAAATTTTGCCGAAAATTCGCTTAAGCTTTGTTTGATATCAGTCATTATTCCTCCGTCTTGTCTAAAGGTTCGGTAGAAATTGCGTCGTCCGGCGAAACATTGATTTTTTCAATTTTCAGCTGTGCGGCTTTGAGTTTTTCTTCACAGAATTTTTTTAAGGCCGTTGCTTTTTCATAGGCTTCTACAGCGTCATCCAGCTTAATTTTTCCGCCCTCCAGCTCGCGCACAATGTTTTCCAGCTGCACTAAAGCGTCTTCAAAACTCAATTTGCTTAAATCTAAATCTTTCATATTTTTATTCTCCATTACCCAGCAGCTTAGCTCATTGGTTTATTTTTACAACGAGATTCTGCGACTTATTAAACTATTTATCGGTTAACCCTGCGCTTTTGGTTTATAGGTAAAACCGGCAAAATGTGCTATATTAAAATTGCTATGAATTTTCATAGTTTTATTCCTGAAAAAATCGGTCTGCTGCAGCCGCGCGGCAGACCTTGACTTTTCTTGACTGTAAAAAATTTTAGGTATATACTGCACAAAGTTGAATGATAAGGAGTTTATAATGGCAAAAATTTCATGGCGTCCCGGAACATTGATGGCGCCGCTGCCGCCGGTGTTGGTTTCTTGCGGCACAATGGAAAATCCGAATGTGATGACGGCAGCTTGGACCGGCGTTTTGTGCAGCGATCCGGTTTTGGTATATGTATCGCTGCGTCCGTCGCGCTACAGCCATGAAATTATCAGCCAAACCAAAGAATTTGTGATAAATCTGCCGACCGCAGCGCTGGCTAAGCAAGTTGATATGTGCGGCGTCAAAAGCGGGCGCACGGTAAATAAGTTTGAGCTTACCGGCCTGACCGCCGCGCCGTGTTCTAAAATTGCCGCGCCGCAGGTTGCCGAGTCTCCGATATCGCTGGAATGCCGCGTGCTGGAAATTAAGCGCCTCGGCACCGAAGATAAACCGGCTACGCATGATATGTTTTTGGCAGAAGTGCTGTCCGTAAATGTGGATGAGGAGTATTTAGACGAGAACAATGCTCTGCATCTGGAAAAAGCCGGCTTGCTGGCGTATGCGCACGGTTTTTATTATGCTTTGGGCAAGCAGCTGGGAAAATTCGGCTGGTCAGTAGAAAAAACCGCCACCAAGCGCAAACGTAACGAAAAAGAAAAGGCTGAAAAATCTGAAAAGAAAAAAGCCTTTGCCAAGCGCAGCGATTTTAAGCGCAGAGATTTTAAGCGCAGAGATTTTAAAAAAGACGGCCGAGAAGATAAAAAAGAATTTAAGCCGCGCCGCCGCAAATTCGGCGAGCCTAAAGAATTTAAGGCAGACGGGCGGAAAGCTTTTAAACGCGGAACAGCCGAGCGCAAACCGTTCAAAAAAAGAACACCGGCGGAATATAAACCGGCCGAGCGCAGAACCCCGCGTAAAACTTTAACTTTAAAGAAATAGGTGGCGCATGGCGGATAAGCATATTGATTTTACGGTTAACTATCAAAATTTGTCGGTGTATGATGAATTTAACGCCGAGAAAATACAATATCCGCTTATCCTTTCCATTCCGCACAGCGGAACCTTTTTCCCGCCGGAGTTTCTGCAAAATGTGCGCTTTCCCGAAAAAATTCTGCGCCGCAACGAAGATTTGCTGGTTGATGAACTTTTGAAAGGCGCCCTTGACAAGGGCTTAACCGCTCTCAAAATGAACATTACCCGCACTTTTGTAGACCTGAACCGCGACCGGCTGGAGCTTGACCCGACTATGTTTTATAACTATCCCAAAGAAAAGGATATTCTATATGACAAGCATTGCCGCGTCGGGCTGGGCGTGATTCACCGCATTAACTTTAAGCGCGAGAATCTTTATGACGGACTGCTGAATTATCATGAAGCGGAAGAACGTCTGAGCAAGGTTTATGACGTTTATCACAATCGGCTGCAGCAGCTTATCAATAAGTGCCTGAAAAAGTTTGGCTTCTGCGTGGTTTTGGATTGCCATTCCATGCCGTCAAAAATCTGCTCAATTATTGATGACCGCTCCGGTATTGATGTTTGTCTGGGCAATTTGTTCAGCCAAAGCTGCCCGCAGGAATACAGCGACTTTTTAGCCGCTCAGTTCTGGGACTATAATTACAATGTGCAGGAAAATTGTCCGTATTCCGGCGCCTATATTACATTCAACTACTGCCAGCCGCGCCGCAAAATGTACACTCTGCAGCTGGAATTAAACCGCTCGCTTTACGCTGATGAAGATAATCTCTGCAAAAATGCAGAATTTGACGAGGTCAGCGAAGAAGTCAGCACCGCTGTCATCAACTTTGCCGAATATCTGAAAAGACAATAAGGCTTTAAGCTTATTTTTTGGCTTTTAGGTAGGCTTCATAAACATCGCCGAATGGTTCCAGCACGCGCTGCAGTACGCCTTTAAGTTCGGAAATGCAGACGCCGTAATTTGTTATGGCTACACCAGCTTGTTCGCATTTATAAATCCGCGACAAAATTTCTTTGCGGTTGATTGCGCAGCCGCCGCATTGAATCACCAGCTTGTAGTCAGCTAAATTCGCAGCAAAATCGCAGCCGCTGACATGGTCAATCTGCAGATTTTTTCCGGTTTTCTTTTTCAGCCAGTTCGGAATTTTTACGCGGCCGATGTCGTCTTCAACCGCATGATGCGTGCAGGATTCGGCAATCAATATCTTGTCGCCGTCCTGCAGTTTATTTATCATGGCTGCACCGGCAACCATTTTTTGCAAATCGCCTTTGAAACGCGCCATCAAAATGGAAAAAGTTGTGCATTTCAGCTCTGCCGGAGTTTCTGCCACCATTTTATCTACTACCTGCGAGTCGCAAACCACTAAAGCCGGCGGATTCTTAAAGTTCTGCAGCACCGCCTGATAATCATTTTCTTTGACAACCAACACATTTTGGTTATGGTCCAGACAATCGCGGATAGCCTGCACTTGCGGCATAATCAAGCGTCCTTTCGGGGCTTCATAGTCAATAGGGATAATCATCACAACTGTACTGTGTTCCGGCGTCAAATCGCCAAGCAGCGGGCGGCTGTTTATAAAATCTTCGGGGCAGGCTTTAATCAGCGCCGCTTTAAGCTCGTTCAGCACTTTATCGCGGGAATTTTTATCGGCAGCGCTCATAATAATTCCGTCTGTTGCCGTGATGTTGTATTTATCGGCTTTATTATAGACTTTTATAAGCGGAATTTTTCGCTGAGAGGTTAGGGTGATGATTTGTTTTTCTTCTGCACCGAGACTGTCGCCCTCGCACACCATAACAGCAATGTCGGCACGGTCTAAAACTTTGGCTGTTTTAGCCAGACGCTGTTCCGAAAGCTCGGTATTATCTCCGAAACCTGCGGTATCCAGCCACAAAACCGGCCCCAGTGGCAAAAGTTCCTGCGCTTTTTCCACCACGTCGGTAGTGGTTCCGGCAATTTCAGAAGTTATAGCCGCTTCCTGTCCGGTAACCAGATTTAAAAAACTTGATTTACCGGCGTTTACACGTCCGAAAATGGCAATTTGCAGGCGTAAAGATTTAGGCGCGCTTTGCATTTTTTATTCTCCTTTATTTTCTTTAAAAGTTCGCCAGTTAGCGGCGATAATTTCTGAAAATTTATAAACAGGCATATTAAAAACCGCAGCGATTTTTTCGGCCAGCAGCGGCAGGTTTTGCGGCAGCGACGGCGCGTCTTTCTGTCCGGATTGATACGGTCCGTCTGTTTCTAAAAGCAGCTGCTGAATATTAAGCAGTTTCAGTAGCTCAGTATAATTTTTCTTGCGTAAAACCGAAAAATTCAGCCCCAGATAAAAGCCGTGCTTCTGCAGCTCTTTTCCCCATTCTGCCGAGCCTGTAAACGAATGAAAAATAGTTTTTCCCGGCAGTTCAGGCAAAAGCGGACGCAGAATTTCATCGGCTTTTACAGCGTGCATAATCAGCGGACGTTGATATTTTTGCGCCAAAGCAATTTCGGTTTGTAAAATAGCAAGCTGTTCGGCGGTGTCGGGATTTTTCATCCGGTCAATTCCGCATTCTCCCAGCCAAAGTTGGGAATTTTGCTGCAACAGATTTTCTAAACGTTCTGCCCAATCCGCAGTCGTTTCAACAATATACCACGGGTGTATGCCGATTGCCGGAATAATTTCCGTAAATTCAGCGGCAATATCCAGCACTTTTTGCCAATCTGTCGGGTGTGAGGACGCGTTAACAAATTCGCACACGTTGTTTTTGTTGGCGTTTGTTACTACATTTTTAACATCTGCCGGACTATAATCCTGCAAATGAATATGGGTGTCGGCGTAAGTCATGTTTAAAAGCCTTTTAATTATGAGGAGATAATAGCAGTTATGAGCATTTTTACAAGACCTGTTTTGCAAATAAATTTGGATAATTTAGTGGCTAACTATAAAAAACTGCGGGAGATTGCTTCTCCGGCGGTTGCCGCCGCGGTGGTTAAAGATAATGCCTATGGCTTGGGCGCCGAAATGGTGGCGGAAACTTTGTATAATAAAGCCGATTGCCGTAATTTTTTTGTGGCGCATGCGGTGGAGGGCGAGCAGATTGCTCCTTTAGTGCCTGTGGCTAAAATATTTGTGCTGCAGGGAATAGGCGACGACAGTCTGGCGCTTTTTGAAAAATATAAGCTGATTCCGGTTATAGCTTCGCCGGAAATGCTGCAGTTTTGGAAAGAACACGAGATTAAAGGCATAAAACCGGTTATTCAGGTGGAAACCGGACTGAACCGTTTGGGGTTTCGTTTGGAAGACTTGGAAAAACTGAACGCCGACGAATTAAATATGTTTTCTTTTGTGCTGAGCCATTTAGCCTGCGCAGATGAAAAAGACCACTTTATGAACCAGCATCAGCTGGATAATTTCAATTTTATCCGCCAACAGTATTTTCCGAAAATTCCGGCTACGCTTTCGGCGTCGGACGGGGCGTTTCTCGGTGCTGATTTTTGCTGTGACATGGTGCGTTTGGGCGCGGCTATGTATGGTATAAACACGGCTCCGTACCGTCTAAACCAGATGCAGAATATTATAACCGTAAAAGCTCCGGTTTTGCAGATTGCCAATTTGCCTAAAGGCGATTTTGTTGGCTATTCAGCTACTTATCGCGCGGCGTCAAACCGTAAAATTGCGATTGTTTCTATCGGTTACGGCGACGGTCTGCCGCGTTCGCTTTCCAATGTCGGCAAGGTGTTTTTCAACGTGTGCGGCAAATGGAACGAAGCGCGCATTATCGGCCGAGTTTCTATGGATAATGTGATTTGCGATGTGACTTGCATAGACAATTTACAGGCTGGCGATTGGGGGTATTTGGTGTTTGATGAATATACGCTGGACGACATTGCCCGCGACGCCGGAACAATCAGCTATGAAGTGCTGTCGCGGCTTGGTAAAAATCCGCGTTTTGTGCGGGAGATTTTACCGGCAAAATAAAAAAATCTGCCGATAAATCAAAAAACTGTTGATTTATTTTTTAAAAAGGTTTCTTTTGGCAAAAGATGTGCTAAAGTCATCTAAATTTATGTTAATGTTAATTTGTATTTTAGGAAGTATGAAATGAAAACTATTACCCGTATCAGCATTACTGAAGCAATCTATGAAGAAATCGGTCTTTCCCGTAAAGATTCCGGCGATGTTTTGGATATGATTTTAGATGAAATCAGAGATGAATTGGTTAGTGGTCAGGATGTAAAAATTTCTTCGTTCGGCACTTTCAGCCTGCGTAAGAAAAACGCCCGTATCGGTCGTAACCCTAAAACCGGTAAGGAAGCAGAGATTACTCCGAGAACAGTTATTTCTTTTAAGCCTTCTCAAATTTTAAGAAAGGCCGTCAACGCTTAATAAGTGCGGACGGATATTGCGCTTATGGTTGTGGTAAATAAGTCTAAATCTGCATTTAGAACAATTGCCGAAGTGGCTGATGAATTAGGAGTCGCTACCCATGTTTTGCGCTTTTGGGAAACTAAGTTTTCGCAAATTAAACCTATGAAAGCCAGCGGCGGACGCCGCTATTATCGTCCGGACGATGTTGAAGTTTTAAAGCTGATAAAAAATCTGCTTTACGGCAACCGCTATACCATTGAGGGGGCGCAGCGCCTAATTAAAGAAAAAGGTTTAAAAAATCTTTTGGGCGAAGATGAAATTCAAAAAGATTTTTTTGAAGAGGAAGAGCCGGATTTGCCTTTGGGGCTGGAACCTTTGCCGCATAAAGTTGAAGAACCGGATTTGCCTCCGGTGGATTTATCGCCGATTTGCGACGCTATCAGCGAACTGCGGGCTTTGCAGCAAAAATTAAAGAATTTGTAAAATATTCAGATTAAAAAAAAACTCCGCTTATCGTGAAAGATAAGCGGAGTTTTGTTTAGTAAGACCTTCTATTTTTGAGAACTCTGCAAATAGCCAATAGGTCACGTTCAGCAATTTTTTTACAGCTGTTTTGATATGAACCTAAAAGCTTTTTACATTGTTTTTCCGAACAATTGCCAAAGCGAATCAAATCTATCCAATTTCCCTTGTTCAGATATCCTCTGACAGCAATCCAAAATTTGACATATTTTGCAGATGTTTCGTACTTTGAAAACGAAAAATATCTACCTTTACACAGCGGTTTCATCAGGCTGATAAATTTTTCGTCTTCTACGTAGTCCTTATATTCAAAAAGAATATTTTGCAAACGGCTTGTTGAGATTTTATTCTCTTTGTCTGTTAATTCTTTGGCTAAAGCATCAATATTAGGTGCGGTAATATTGTAATCAGCATTCTTGTCAGCCGCAATTATTTGCTTCGCTATATCTAGCGCATCAACTGAAAGCTCTTTACCGCTATTGATAACTGCAGAAAAGAATTCTTTATACAAATCATTTAAATTTTCCATAAAAATAAAATTTTAGTGAAACATAATTATAAACATTTGAATAAAATATAGCTGATTTAGAAAATTTTGTCAAATGTTTTTAAGAAAGTAATCTGCTAAAATTCCAGAGTTATACAGCACTCGCGAGAGCCATCGCAATGTTTGCACATCTCATGAATATTGTTGAGCGTTATGCTGCTGACGCAAGGTATATTGCCGCCGCAATATGCGTCTCCGCGATAATATATCCCACCTTTTCCACTTTGCCAGGTATTCACAATATTTACGGCAGAATGTAACGGTTGCGCTAAATTAGAAATTAAAGATTCGCATAAACGCGGCGACCACCCCGGAGATGATGTGCTGTCATTGTTTGATTGAATACCGCCGATAAATATATCAAAGACTAAATTTTCGGCGCGAGCTTGCACCTGAACCATATTTCCGTATGCGTCCTTAAAATGTTTATCACCAATTTTATTCCAGCTGTTTGGTATAAGGTTTAAGGCAATAGCCAAGTCGGCAAGTCCTGTATATCCGCTTTGCGGACTTAATTTCCGCACATCGTCAATATGCTCCAGCATTCCAAAAATAATATGCGAATATTCCTCAGTGGCTTTATCTATTTTCCACTTTTCCATCGCTTTGGAATATCCAGCGATGCCGCCCACGGATAAAACACCAACAATCGCTAAAACGCCCAGCATTTCTATCATAGAGCGTCCCACGCTGCAGACGTCATTGCGAGCAACGCGAAGCAATCCAGAATCCTTTATAGAGTTGCTACTGAACTTGTTATTTCCGAATGTGTGATTTTTTACGCCGAACTCTGCAAAAACACGCTGAGCGGCAGAAAATATGCCTTTAATCAGATGTTTAGGATTTGCAGAGAGAGAGAGAGAGACCTTTGAATAGCTTATTTTTCATCTTTCTTTCCTCTAAAATTATGTTGTTTACACTCCAATTCTATAACAGCCTCACGCCATAAGTCAACCGGAAAAATCAAAGTGTTATTATGGTCGAAAGTGTGTAAAAAAAACGACCGTTTAAAATGGACAGTTTTTAGGCTGTTTTTTTCAGCTTTTCTACCGGCAAGCAAAAAGCCTAAGTTCATAAAGAACTTCGGCTTTTAATGCTAAAAAATTGTCCTGCGGCTAATCAGCAGATATATAAAATATACGGCTAAAGTCAGAACGGAGCCGCTTAGAAACAGTTCGCTCAGGCAAAACTCTATGGAGCTGAGTTTTTTCTGGGTGCGGCGCTTAGAAACTTCCATCATGCCGACCAGCGTCAGTATAAACACCAGACCGCAGCAAGGCCAGAAGAAATACCATTCAAAGCAGCTTGCTTCAGGAAGTTCCTTTGTTATCAGCAAGTTAATAAACATTGCCGTAAACAATATGGTGGCGCATGTTAAGGTACCGTAAAAAAGAAACGGGCAGCGCTTTAAGGCTTTTTGCGGCAATTCGGCACAACCGGCGGCAACTGCAACAAAATAAACCATTAACAGCAACGGAAAAATAGAATAACTTTCCATAAGGCTAATAATTTAAGTGAATAATTAAGATTTAGCTAAAGCTTATGACAAAATATTGTTTTTGTCAAGCACGGAAAATCATTCTTTATATTTTTTTTATTGATTGGACGACAGCTGGTCCAGCCTTTCCTGTATTTTGGGATTTGTCAGGCTTAAAATTTTGTTCTCTACAATTCCGCCGTCAATTTTATTTTGGATGTCTTCTTTATTTATGGCGTCGGCGTCTTCCTTGAGAACCAAAGCATGCTGCCATTGATAAACAGCCTCGTTTTTGCGTCCGATAAACCAGTAAGCATCGCCCAAGTGGTCGCAGATTACAGCGTTTGCCGGATTTATATCGGCTGCCTGCTCTAAATAAGCGGCGGCTTTGTCGTATTGTCCCAGCCGGAAAAATACCCAGCCTAAGCTGTCTATAATATGCCCTTCATACGGATATTTGCTGTAGGCGTCAATAATCATCTGCACCGCCTCGTCTGTATTGGTGCCGTCTGTTAAGTACACATAGCCTAAATAGTTCAAAACATTTGGGTTGCGGCTGCTTAGTTCCAAAGCTTTCTGCAGATATTCAACCGCTTGCTGATGCTGATTTTCCTGATGATAAATCGCGCCTAAGGCATAATAAATCGGCCAAACCGTGCCGTTAGGCTCTTTTTGCACAGCCAGAGCTTTTTTGTAGATTTTTACGGCTTCCTGCTTGTTATTCTGTTCGCGTTCAATATCTGCCAAGTTATTCAAAAGCTGAATGTTATCCGGATATTCTTTTAAGAGAAGACGCAGTTTTTCTGCCGCGGTGCCGTAATCTTTGAGCGTGTTAAGGTTTTCTATTATTTTCAGCTGTGCGATATAATATGAGCCGGAATCTTTATCTATTTGCTCATACAGGCGATTCGCTTCTTTATAATAGCCGCCGTCTTCATAAATATTTGCCAGCGCGAATTTAGTTATATCGTAGTTTGGATTTAAATAAGCGGAAGCCGCTAAATATATCTGGGCAAGCTCGGCATTATTAGCAAAACGGTATAAAGTGCCGACATTAAACATAGCTTCGGCCAAGCCCTTTTGCGGAGTGTTTATCACAGCCGGAGTTGCCGGATCGGTCATATCTATTTTCTGCCGCAGTCCGGAAACTAAAATCGCCAGAGCGCCGCCGTCATTGTAGCGGTTATAAATCTGCAGAGCTAAGTCTTTCTGCTCTTGGCGGGCATAAAAGTTTATCATAACTTCCATTAAGCGGTAGGTAACTTCCTGCGGATAGTCTTTAAGCAGTTTTTTGTAGCTTTCATCGGCTTTTTTTGTATTGCCTAAATAGTCATAAATCATACCGCTGTGAGCCAGCTTCAGCGACAGCAGCTGTTTGTCGGTTATTTTATTCAGGCTTTTTACCGCGGCGGCTTCCTGATGTTCGGCGGCATAAGACCATGCGTCAAACAGCGGAGTTACAAAAGATTTGTAAAATTGTGATTTGTTCAGCGGCGCAAGGTCTTTGCGCATTTTAGCATAAGCGCCGGTATTAAAATCATACGCAGCAATAACGGTGGCCGAAAGCAGATCCTTGTTTCCGCCGTCAAAATCTTTTTGAGCATAGACGGCTGCGGTGTCCCAGTCTCCGTTTAAGGCCAGCAGAATATAAGCGGCGCGGTTTATAGCCGGATTATTCGGATTTTTTTCCAAAATAATTTTATAATATTCCGCGGCTTCACTGTAATCATGGCGGAGGGCGGCGACATGTGCGGCGAGCGCTGCGCCGTAAAGAGACTTTGAGCTATAATATGAAAGAGTGCCGTCTTTTTCCAGTTTCAGCCTGAAATTAGGAGTTTTCCAGTAGCCGTCTTTGTCAAACACCGGATGTATCGGATTTTTGTCTGCGGTTTCAAAGTTAAGTATGTTTTGAGAGCAGGCCAAAACGGCGGCCGAAATTAAAACAACAGCAAAAACAGTTTTTTTCATAATATTATTCATTGCCTTCTTTTTCCTAATGCACAATTAAGTTATATAATATATAGAATTTATTAGCAATGTGTAAAGAGTCTTTAGTATATTGCAAAAAAAGTATTTTTGCGTATAATCGGCAAAGATGGTGAAAAAATGAACAATGAAGAAATTTTGCAATGGTATATGCTGAGCGGTGTGGATGAAATCTGCAGCGATGCTCCGCTTAATGCTTTGCAGGCAAAAACAGCTCCTGTGCCTCAGCCGATGAATAGTGCGGCGGCTCAGCCTGTGCTTCCGATCCGTCAGGCGGTGGAAATGCGTCCGGCAACGACATTGCTGGCGCAGAATAACAGCGGCGCCTGCAATAATGCCCGCGAAGTCTGCGCCGCGGCGCAGACTCTGGATGAACTCCGTGCGGTTATGGAAAAATTTGAAGGCTGTTCATTAAAATTTTCGGCAAATTCCACAGTTTTCGGCTATGGCAGCCCTACGGCTGAAGTTATGCTTATCGGCGAAGCTCCGGGAGCAGATGAAGATATGCAGGGCAAGCCGTTTGTCGGGCGCAGCGGGCAGCTACTGACTAAAATGCTTGCCGCTATCGGGCTGAACCGCGATGAATGCTATATTACCAATGTGCTGCCGTGGCGTCCGCCCGGAAACCGCACTCCGACCGACGGCGAAGTTGCGGTATGCCTGCCGTTTTTGCAAAGACAGATAGAGCTGGTTAATCCTAAATGTATTTTTCTGCTGGGCGGAAGCGCGGCTAATGCGGTGCTGAATAATGCCGAGAGCATCTCGCACCTGCGCGGCCATGTGATAGACTACACAACAGCGGGCGGCAAGGTTATCCCGACCTTATCCAGCTTCCATCCGGCGTATTTGCTGAGAAGCCCGCAGCAAAAAAATAAGGCTTGGAGCGATTTGCTGCGCCTGCAGCGAAAATTGCAAGAGGCTTGAATTTTTCAAAAAATTAAGGAAAATTAAATAATAAGGCAATATACTGTCAGCATATTTAAATAGTTTGGAGTAAAAAAATGCGTATTTTTAACAAAATGTTATTATCCGGTTTAGGCGCTTTGACTATGGCAGCCGCCTTAAATCCGGCTTATGCCGATGAAGCTAAAAAAGAAGAAGAGACTTCCGATGTGGGCGCCATTATCTTCCGTATAGAAAATATTCAGCCGGTTACCAATAAAGACGGAATTATTGATAAATGTAATTTTATCGTGACTGCTTTCAACCGCATGAACAAGGCTGTTGCGGAAGCTAAACTGAAGTTTTCGTGGGAAGATAATATTTCCGGCAAATTCAGCCTGAACGGTCAGGATATTAAAGTAAACACCGGTAAAGACGCTAAAACTGTTGTTTCGGCCGATGTAACCATGAGCGATATTGCTTCGCATGCGCAGAAAAGCTTTCAAGTCAGCGTAGACACCGACAAGTGCTTCCTGCTGTTTGACAACTTGACCTATACGGTGGAATCCTGCATGAACGAAGGCGAAAAAGTTCAGGTTAAAAACAGCAAGGTTGTCAGCCAAGGCAAAGGCTGCGCCGGCAACTTTGACTATATAGATTCCAAAAATCCGGAATATTACTCAGAATTTAAAGATGTTCCGGAAAGCGTGATTGCTCAGCAGGCAGAAAAAGAAAAAGCCAGCGAAGTGGCAAAAATTAAAACCGATTATGACGATGCTATGAGAGATTTGCAGAATATCAACGCTACTTTGGCTGAAATCAAATAATATTCAGGGTAAAAAATATGCTAAAAAAACTTTGCACATTGCTGCTTTTATGCGAAATTTCTTCAGCTGTTCAGGCTCAGATGCTGGCGCCGTCGCAAAATGCACCGAAAACTCAGGCGCAGCAAAAAGCTAAAACGGCTCAGCCGTCTGCAGCAGCTCAAAAAAAAGACAACGCCGATATGCCGATATTGGATGAAAACGGCGCTCCAAACTACGTTGTCAAAAATTTCAGCAACGACGAGCCGGAAGTGTATGATAACAGCGAGCGCAAAGTTTATACTCTGAAAATGGTTGACGGCGACATTGTGATAGACAATCCGCCGCGCTCTATTTTGATTTCGTACGAAGATTATAAAATCAACCGCAGTTTTGACGATTGGGTGCGCTGTTCGCTGCGTATTTATGTGCTGAATGATTTAACCGAACGCGTCACAAACTTCAGCTTTAAGCTGCATTGGCCGGATATGGATACTTCTATTCAGATGAACCGGCTCAACCCGGGTGTAAGAACCTATAAGGATGTGGTGCTGCTGGGCGAGGGGTGCTATAATTTGGATAAGGCGCCGACAGTGGAAGTCAACCGCTGCCGCGTCAAGGGAATGACGCAGGAACAATGCGCCGATGCCGTCAAGTGGTATCAAAGCAAAAAATAAAACAAAAAAGAGGCTTCCGGTCTCTTTTTTTATTGCCAAAATGCAAAAAAATGTCTATAATAAAATTGATTAAATTAAGTATTATAGAAGAAATTTTGTTTACATGTTATGTATAGGTTTCGTAGTTTTTCTGTTTTAGGATTAACGTCTATTTTACTTTAATTTAGGTTATTTAAAATTCAATCGTTAAACTCTTAAAATTTTTTAATTATGGGACTTGTAATTGCTTTCATCGTTTTGGTAGTTTGGGGTATTTTGCGCAACAGCGATTTATCCGGTATTTCAAACATCATCGGTGCTGTATTGGCGATAATTTTCTTTTGGTGGTTAGGATCTTTGTTTGCACCATTTAGCTCAGTTTTAAGCTTTTCATGGAGTTTTTCAAACGTTTGTGCTGGATTCTTCTATGTCATTGCAATGATATTAGCTTACAATGGTGTTAAAAAAATCTTCAGCTAATCGTCAGAAAATTATTTCAGAAAAATGTTAAACCCTTTAAACTTTTAAAACAATGGTTAGTGTATTTTTATTTATTATGGTAGTCGGCGGTGTTGCATCTTTAGGAGCAAGCGTAACCGAACTATCTTAATTGTATCGCGTTTTATAAATCAAATGTACTTTTGTTTTATAGGCGCGATATTTTTTTATACAAAAATTATGCTTTTTTGTTAAAATTTAATTGAATATTTAATAATTCGTGCTAACTTACGAGCCAATAAAAGAAAATTGCAATTTAATAAGGTTATACAAATGGAAACACAAACTCTTTCAGATGTTGCACAAACCGCAACGGAACAGATGTCTTTATGGGATTTGGTATGGTCGTCCGACACAATTACCAAGGTGGTTATGATTGGCTTGATAGCCGTTTCAGTTTGGTCTTGGGCGATTATCATGGAAAAATTTTCTACCTTGCGTCAGGTGCGCAGCTTGTCTAAAAAGTTTGAAGAGGCTTTTTGGTCCGGCGGCTCTCTGGATAGACTTTTTGAAGCTATCGGCAACCGTCCGCGCGACCCGATGTCGTCTATGTTTGTGGCGGCTATGCGCGAGTGGAAACGCAATACCTTGATGAAAGGCAAAACCGACCGCAGCATCCGCGGCGTATCATTGCAGCAGCGTATTGAAAAAGCTATGATGGTGTCTATGGATAAGGAATTGGACAGCTTGGATACGCACTTGGGCTTTTTGGCTACCACCGGTTCTGTGGCTCCGCTGATTGGTTTGTTTGGTACGGTTTGGGGTATTATCAACAGCTTTAACGCTATTGCCGCTACTCAAAGCAACTCCCTTTCGGCTATGGCACCGGGTATTGCCGAGGCTCTGTTTACAACCGCATTCGGCTTGATTGCCGCTATTCCGGCGGTGGTTGCCTATAACGCTATTACCACGGCGATTGACCGCTATGCTAAAAAGCTGGAAAACTTTATGGCCGAGTTTACAACCATTTTGTCTCGTGAAATTGATGAAACTACTTTGAAAGCCGACATGGCGGGAGAGTAATTATGGCATTTATGCAAAATTCTTTATATACCCGCCGCCAGTCGCGCCGCAAAGCCGATGTAAATATTACCAACCTTATGGACGTGATGATGGTTTTGCTGGTGGTGTTTATGGTTGCCGCTCCGCTGATGACTTCCGGCATTCCGTTGGATTTGCCTAAAGTCGGCGGAAAAAGCTTGGAGGGCAATGAAACGTCTGTCAATATCAGCGTAGATAAAGAGGGTTATTACTATATCGGCGAATCTGTAGTGAACGATGACGATATTCTGGAACGCCTGAAAGGTATTAAAGGCGCTAATGATGCTTTGTCCGTAACTATTTCCGGCGATACGACAACAGCTTACGGACGGGTTATCGGTTTAATGGCTATGCTGAAAGAAGCCGGTTATGATAAAGTAGGGCTGAAGACCGAAGCTAAGCCGTATGCCGGTAAAAACAATACAAAAAACAAGACTAAAAGTAAGAAATAGCAGCCGATGAATAAGTACCTGAAACAATCCATATTTCTGCATATAGCGGTGTTTTTGCTCTTTATGATTGATATGCCGAATTTTTGGCATAATGATTTAACTTTGGGCAGCGCGCCGATTATTGTTGATTTGTCGCAGGTACGCATTGATGAAATGACCAACTTGCCGGCTAAGGCCGAGTTTGGTCCGGAAGACCGCAAGGCAACCGTGGCTGAGCGCAAAGAAGAAGTGCAATATACTAAAGATACGGCGCCGGAGCCTGAGCCGGAACCGGCAAAGCCAGAGCCTAAAGCTGCTCCGGAAAAACAGCCGGAAACCGCTCCGGACGAGCAGCCGACTGAAGTAAAGCAAGACTATCTGGAAGCGCCTAAGCCGGAAAAGAAACCGGATAGAAAACCCGACCCGAAACCTACGCCTAAAAAGCCGCCAGTTCCGGATTCTAAGCCAAAGCCTAAACCAAAGCCGCAGCCGGATAATAAGCCGAAAGATACTAAAAAAGCTAAGCCTGAAGAAAAGGCCGCTTTGCAAAGCAGCGCTTTAAAGAGCCTGATGCAGGAGATTGACAATACTAAAAATCTGGATATCGGCGAAACCACGCAGAGCGCTATGATTAAAGAGGGTACGCAGGTCAATAACATGGGTATTGAGGGCGGCAGCAGCAACGGTTCATATCTGAGCGACTTAACAATTACCGAAACCGACGCCATTGCCAGCCTGCTGCGCCAAAACTGGAACTTGGACCCGGGAGCTATCGGCGTAGAAAATATGCGGGTAGAAATCAGAGTATATCTGAACCGCGACGGCAGTATTAAAAAGATTGAATTTCTGGATATGAGCCGCTTTAATTCCGACCCAAGCTATCGTTCGGTAGCCGAAAGCGCTCAGCGCGCCATTATTGCCACTCAGCAGGCGTTTAAGGATGTGTTTGCCGGCAAATATTCGGGCAATTATGACAGCTGGAGCACCCTGCGCCTGAACTTTGACCCGCTGGATAAAGGCGTCAACTAAAAGAGCAGTCTTAAACTATCTCTGGAGCTTGATATGGAAAACATCTATCAGCGAAAATCATTTTATCCATTTATTTTTATAATGTTGTTTTTAAATACGCTGGGTGTTGCCGTGTGCTATTTTTACGGCAACACGGCGATAGTTGATGAAATGGAGCATTTACGCGTAAGCTGGCTTATTACTCAGGGATATTTGCCTTATCGTGATTTTTTTGAACATCATCATCCTTTGCTGTGGTTTGTCTGGGCGCCGCTGATGAAAATTTTGCCGCAGCATTTTGAGGTTGATTTGTATATAGCCAGACTTGCTGCTTTATTGTTTTCTGCCGGAAGCCTGACTGTTTTTTTCTTTTGGGTAAAACGTTTTTTCGGCGGAATTAAAACGGCTTGCCTTGCTGTATGCTTTTATTTTATAATTTATGTAAGCTGGTACACTTTTTCAATTTTTAAGCCGGATACTTTCGCACGCTTTTTCTATTTGCTGGGATTGTATCAGTTTTTTGCTTTTTGCCAAAATAAAAAAACAAAAGATTTAGTTTGGTGCGGGGTTAGTTTTACCATCTCGTTTTTATTTTTACAGACGCTGATATTCAGTATTTTCCCTTTGATATTTCCGGCAATTTGGCTGCTGTATAAAAAACAAATCAGCTGTAAAGCATTGGGCGCCGCTCTTGTCGCGCCTCTGCTTATTTTGAGCGCGACGCTGATGTTTTTATATTTTACGGATTCGCTGGCGGCATATTTTCAGCTGAACTGGGTGTTTAACAGCTATTTGTTTAAAGCAGCTCCTTTTTCAAACGACCTGACAATTTATAATGACCCGACTATAAACTCTTACGGAATATATATTGTTTTGGCAATAGCCGTATCAGCATTTCTTCTTATTAAGCATAAAACAGATTTCAACACTAATATAGTAATTATTTTACTAGTTGGCGAAATATTTCACCTGCTATGTTTTTCTGCTGCGCTGCCTCATTATTTTGTATACTTTTTTATTTTCTCGGCAGTAATTTTTGCCTTAATTTGCCGAGATATAACCGACAGCGTTTTAATAAATACCATAAAATTGTGCCTTATTGCCGGTATTTTTATCAATGCTTTTATGCTGTGTCTTTATAATAACAAAAACACGCTGAGAATTATGCGTTTGCTGGAAAGTTCAGAAAATAAAACCGTGTTAAACTGCGGAGATGTATTTTATGTCTGGGAGCATCTGCACCACTATTATTGGTTTTATCCGTATATGGAAGCTATTGACAGCATTCTATATAACCGATATCCGGAATTTGATATAAATGACTATCTGCAGGCCAATAAAATTGAATATATTTCTATGAATAAAAATATTAAATGTGATACGGATTTGGAAAAAGATGCTTTGCCGCCGGATAATTATCACAATCTGCAGAATTTCATCGTAAAACCGGAAATATATGATAAATATGAAGAAGTCTATGAAGGTTTTTACAAAAGAAAAGCCGATTGAAATCAGCAATAATTTATAAAAACAAAGCGGCGGTATTGCTATCGCCGCTCCGCTTGTTTCTTACCGGTTATTTCTTAAAGCCGATATCTTTCAGCCAGCCGGAAATTCCCCAAGTGCGGCTGCTCAAGCCGACCCAGCCGTTTTTCTGCACCAAACAGCCCTTGCATTGTTTTTCTAAGTCTGTAATGGTGTTTTGTTCGCCGCCGCTGCCGTGCGTAATAAACGGAACCACGGTTTTGCCGGATAAGTCGTTTTGTTCAATAAATGTGCTGACCACCGGAGCGATTGTCCCCCACCAGTTCGGCGAACCGATAAACATAGTGTCATATTGAGCAATATTTTCAACATTGTTTTTCAGAGCCGGACGATAGCCGTCGCTGATTTCTTTTTTGGCTTGGTCTACAACAGTTTTGTAGTCGTCGGAATAAGGCGTTTCCGGCTGAATTTCAAACAAGTCGCCGCCGATTTCTTCTTGAATGGCTTCGGCAACTTTTTTAGTATGTCCTGACCAAGAATAGTAGGCGATTAAGATTTTACCGTTATTCTTCGGTGCGGCTTCTGCAGCTTCTGCTGTTTGCGCCAGAGCTTTCTGATAGGTTGAAAAGCCGGCGAAAACAGCGATTACAGCCAAGGCGAAAATAAGTAATCTAGACATTTTTCCTCCTGAAATTTTTTCTTTAACGCTTGAAAGTTTAATCTTTAGAGGTTACTCTAAGTCAAGACTTTTTTGAAAGATACACAAAAAATATTTACTTTACGGAGAAGTTAAAGATGTACTATTCCATCGGGCAAGTTGCTGCCAAAACCGGACTGACCGTCCACACCCTGCGCTATTATGAAAAAGAGGGGCTGCTGCCGTTTGTGCGCAAAAGCAGTTCCGGCTTGCGCATGTTTTCGGATAATGATTTAGGCTGGCTTTCTATTATTGAATGCCTCAAAAAAACCGGTATGCCGCTTAAAGGCATTAAGCAGTATATAGACTGGTTCCGCGAGGGCGATTCTACTTTGCCGCAGCGCTTGGAAATGTTTAAGCAGCAGCAGCTGAAAGTTTTGGCGCAAATTGAGCAGTTTCAAAAATACCTGCAGAAAATTGACTATAAAGTCAAGCTTTATGAAGAAGCTGTGAAGCTGGGCAGTTTTGAAAAAGCTATGAAAAAATTCAGCAGCTAGGCCAGGGGCTTTTAAAAATGCATGGCAATGGCGCAGACTTCGCTGCTGCGGGCGCAGGCCTCGCAAATGCTGTGAACTTCTGCCAGCGAAATATTGCTTAAGCATTTTTCCGAACCGTCGCAAAGTCTGTCGCCGGAAACAAATATTCCGTCTCCGCCGGATTTATAAAGATTTGCGTTCCACGCCGCCGCATGCAGGGGAATAGCTATTTTTTGATATATTTCCGTGCAGAGCTTGGCGGAAAAATTGGCAGAAATGTTTTGAGAGTCGCTGACTTTGGTAACACCGCCTAAGTAAAAATCAAAGGTTAAAACCGTGGCTCCTTCGGCAGCTTGATAGTTTTTCAAAATCCAGAGCTGAATCATATTGCCGAAAGAGTCTTCATATTGCAGGTTGTTGATTTTATTCCAGCTTTGCGGAACTAAACTAAGAGATTCTGCAACCGTAAAAACTTCGGCGTTTTCAGTCATGCCGGTAGTGGTTTTCTTAAAATCGTCTAAATGCTCCAGCATTCCGAAAATAAGCATGCTGTATTCGCTTATGGCTTTGTTAATTCTAAACTGCTCCATGGCTTTGCTATAACCTGCAATCCCACCGACTGATAATACGCCGATAATGGCAAGGACTCCGAGCATTTCTATCATAGACCGACCTAGCATGTTTGCGCCTCTAGCACCAGTCATACTAGGCCGTGACGCACAGTCTGTGCCTAGAATCTTGTTGCAACAAGGGCGGTGCAATCCCTCGCCGTTACTTGTACCGTCATTGCGAGGAGTGCAACGACGAAGCAATCTAGAACACAAACTAGAAACGTCATACTTGTCGCCACACCCCGCAGGCTGTGGCAGACGAGTATCCCTGACTTTGTTGCCAACGGCAACGCATATTGACATTGCTTTAGCAATGACGTTATGGATTCTCCGCCATGGTACTTCCAGCAGGGAGTACCGGCGAAGAATGACGTTGAAATTGGTGCTGGAAAAGCGCGGAAACGTGCCGCCTTCTAGTTTTGTTCTTAATGCGTTATTACCGAAAGTATCATTTTTTCTGCCAAACCCTGCAAAAACGTGCTGAACGGCAGAAAAAGCGCCTATAATCAGATGTTCAGGATTTGCAGAGAGAGAGAGAGACCTTTGAATAGCTTATTTTTCATCTTTCTTTCCTCTTAAATTAAGTTGTTTACTAGATTTATTCTATACCAGCCTTACTCCATAAGTCAACCGCAAAATCAAGGCATAGGAAAAGCCTGGAATGTGTAAAAAAAACGACCGTTTAAAAGGGACAGTTTTTAGGCTGTTTTTAGTAATGTATCACGGTTTGCTGCAAAATGCAATAACATAATAATTTTGCGTTATTTTTTTCATAATTTTGCAACATTTCAGCAGCTTGTTTTGAGTGTGTAAAAATAACGGTCGTTTTTTTTACACATAATAGGAGGAATAAGATGTTGAAGAGTATAGAATTTTTAAGAGGAAAGAGTAGGGGAAGAGTAGGTGGAGGCACTAAACTCGCGCCTCTAGCACCAGTCATTCTAGGCCCCGTGCCTAGAATCTTGTTGCAGCGAGTCTCTAACCTAGTCAATAAATTAGCCTTATTAGCATTTCTTTGCTTATTCACAACTGCGGCGGAGGCAAAGATTTGCTTTTTACCGGACGGCAGCTGCGGCACCGGTAAAATAACCGGATTTGATCCAAATCCAAACCCAAACGGGTGTCAATATAAATCAAGAACTGAAGCCGAAAAAGGAATGGGAGAATGTGAAGAAGCATATTCTCCGGATAATAATCCTTGCTGGTATAGAAGATGTGACTCAGATAATACAACTATTTTTAATGATTACGCTTCCTGCCAGAAGATTTTAAGTCAGAAAAAAGATAAAGATAAATACGAGTGCAACAGCTGCGGCAGCTGCTATAAGCTTGTAGCAAAAACAACACCGCCGGATGATACAACCTGCACAACAAAAGCAGATTGCGATAAAGAAAATAAAGGTTTTGAATCTAACAATACTTATGACAGCAATGGCAATGAATGCGGTATCTGCAAAGTAAACGAAAGCTGCCATGAGGGTTATTCAACAAATTATCAAAGCCAAAGCGACTGCTTAACCGGCGAATCTTTTTCTTCTAGCGGCAGCGTTAACGGCAAAGTCTGCGGCAAATGCACAGCTGATAAACCACAAACATGTGAAAGTATGGGGTATGAAACAGATTATTGCAGCAAATCATGTGAAAGAGCTTATAAAACAGGAAAACAAGATTATGAGGGCAATGATTGTTACAGATGTGAAGCTTATGATTGTAATAAAAAATGTAGTGAATTAAATCCAAATTGGATAGGCGAAGATGTTGATTGTAAAGATAGCGGTGTTCCTGGCCCATTCTGGTCTATTGAATGGGTTTATGATGAAGCCGGAGAGCCAATTTTAGGAAGTGATTCTGACTGCAAAATTTGCAAAACGCTAAATGAAGTAACGATTGTTACTGCAGATTCTCCTTGTTATAAAATATCTTCTATAACAGGAAGCAATGTTCAAAAAATCTCAGATAAAAATTATCGTGTTGATTTAGGTACGGATATAATAGTAATTACAGAACCTATAAACAAAGAAAGCAGGTATTGTAAATATCCGAATAATATTCTTTCAGTTAACAATAATAATAAATATACTGTAAAGAATAATTCACGCAACTTTACATTAAATACTGAGTTTTTGAATGAAAATAATATATCTTCATCTTCTAAATTTACCATAGCTGCTGTAGATGATGTAGATCCTATTGAGTATGTAGCAAAAATTGTAATAGAAAACACAGAAGAAGAATTATGTGAAAGTAATTATTCAGATGATTGTTACTGTGTAATATATACAGATTTATACATTGATATGGATAATGCTACAGATGATACGTTTATGAATGGTTCCGACTTTGAACCTAAACTTGATTTGCGAAATGCTTCAGGTAACATGTATAGCGGTTTATTGGGAGGGTATGTATTTGATGGCAATAGAACTTACGATTGGCAGCGAAATGCCTCAACTAATGGAGACGCTTGCAATCCTGTATATGCATCAAAAAAATCTGAATATTATTTTTACTGGGGAAAAAATAAAGAAAAGATAAAAATGCCTTATAATTCTAGCAGAGCATGTATTCAGGTGGGTACAAAAGCTGATAATACAAGAGTTTGTTATGAGATTGAAAATAACTAATTTTATAAGGAGGTGATGGAAAATATAAAATAAATAAAAAATCCTAATTATATCTGCACTCTGCCGCACCCCAATGCGGCGGAGTGTTTTTGTTGTGGGAGGGTATAAAAAAGAAAAACACCGCCCCAAAAGGGCGGTGCCAAATCTGCGACCGTCTGACCGTATCCGAGAACATTCTCTACCGAACCGCTTGTACAAGGTGGGTGCCATATAACTAAACCACGATTTAGACAGAGACAGCTCCCTAAAAAATAATGTTGGCCGGAAAGACATGCGGTGATGACGCATCAGACAGTCTTTATTTATATAATAATATTATCGTAAAAACTGCGCGTTTTCAAGCAGAAAAAACAGATTTTCAATAGTAAAATCACAATGGCTCAATACTCTGAATCAAGCTGTGGATTCTTTGCGATTCGCTGTCTATGGCTTGAGCGTTGGCAGAGTCCAGCTGCTTGATTTCATCATCCGAAACTCCGCCGCTTTTGGTGCGTAAATCCTGATTTTCATCGGCCAGCAGCAAACCGACCATAGCCAGCATCATATTTTCATTTACCAAGCCAATGCTTTGCGACAACAGTTTTGCTTTGGCGTCAAGAATACGCGAAAGCTTGATAATATGAGCTTCTTCGCCGTCCTCGCAGGTAATAGCGTATTCGCGCTTATCTATCGTTATTGTAACTTGCCCCATTTTCTTCTAACACCTTTTCCAGTCTGGCCACAACATCGTCAATATTTTCCGAGGTTTGGCTGATTGTTGTTTGCATTTCCGCCAGTTTAGCTTCAAAATCCTGACATTTTTGGGCTAAATCTTCTTTTTGCAGAGTTTCGGCGACCAGCTGCTCTTTTAGTTCTTCAAGCTCTGTGCTGCCGGCGGAACTTGTTTGTTCCAAAGTCAAAACCCGTCCGTTGGCTTCTTCCAGCTGCTCTTGCAGTTCTTTATTTTTAGCCTCCAGCTCTTCCAGCTGAGTTTTGCGATTCGCTATGGCGTTGTTCAGATTCTGCACTTCATTTTGCAGATTGCCGATTTTGGCCGCCTTGTTTTCAATTTCATTCTGCATCTGCTGCATGCGGGTTTCATTTTCCGTATTGTTTTTAGCGGCTTCCAATTCAGCTTTAAGCTTTTCATTTTCGCTGCTTAAAACTTCGGCTTTAGCGCTTTCTAACGCTGTTTTGCCTTGTTCTGCCTGCAGTTTCTGTGCAAAATCGGCTTGCTGCTTATGTACAATTTCAATAAGTTCATCAACCGATTTTTTCAAACGTTCCAAAGAATTTTTGCTTTGTTCCAATTTTTCTGTTTCCATGATAAAAAAGACTTTCCTTTATTGCAATTTGTTATATACTTTTGACATTATATTTAATAGCTAACATAAAGAATGTCAAAATGCAAAACTTAATCATTAAAATTACTCAGGAAAATACAGACCTTATCGCCGATTCTAAACTGCAATGTTTTATTTTGCCCGATTCGCTGCCGCAAAGCTTTATTGCGGACTTTTGCGCCAAGGCTAAAACTGCCGGAAAACTTACGTTGCTCTCCGGCGAAAAAGCCGCCGATTTATATTTGCAAAAATTGGGCGATGGCTTGATTGTTGACACATCAAAAGATGAAAATCCTGCTAAAAAAATCAAAGAAATTAAAGCAAAATGCAAAAAAGCTTTGTTGGGAGCTATTTGCCGCAATCGCCGGCATGAAGCCATGTTGGTTAGTGAATGCGAACCGGATTTTATTATCTTCCGCTTTTGGAAAGACGGATTCGCCGCCAATGCCGAACTGCTGAAATGGTACGGCGAATTTTTCTTGATTCAAAGTGCGGTAATGCCAGAAGATGATGCCGATGTGTCAAATTTACCGGCGGATTTTGTGATTTTAAGCGATACTTCCTATAAGATTTTTGTTGCGAAATAAAAAATGTTGGTTTATGTTGCAAACATCAAAAATAAATAATCATTTTTAACATTGTAAATAGGAGATAAAATATGAAACAACTTGCTGGAGCAATTAGAATTGGCTGGGTTATTGAATATAAGGGCAAACCGTGGACAATTACCAAAGCTGTACACATTAAACCGGGTAAAGGCGGTGCTTTTATGCAGGTGGAAATGAAAGAAGTTGAAGCCGGAACAAAAACTAATGAACGTTTCAGAACTGAAGATACTGTAGAAAAATTGATGGTAGAAGACAAAGACTGCCAATTCTTGTTTGAAGATTCTACTGGCTTGACCTTTATGGAATCCGAAACTTTTGAACAATTTACCATGCCGTCTGATTTGCTCGGCGATTCTCGTCCGTTTTTGACAGATGGTATGAGCGTTAAAGTTTCTTACATCGACGGCCGTCCTATTTCTGTTGATTTGCCGCTGCAGGTTGTTTGCGAAGTGGTTGAAACCGAACCTGTGATTAAAGGTCAAACCGTTTCTTCTTCTTACAAGCCGGCTATTTTGGACAACGGCGTGCGCACAACTGTTCCTCCGTTTATCGGCGTGGGCGACAAAATTGTGGTTGGCACTTCTGAAGCTAACTATGTTGAAAGAGCAAAATAATGGCTTATATTTCAACTGCATTGACCGCCATGGCAAACGCTGTAAAAAAAGCGTCTATTGCCTTATCGCGCGACTTTAATGAATTGGAACATCTGCAATCCGGCCACAATGATGGCCGCTTTGCTCAGCGTTCTTATGAAAAAGTAGAAAAAACTCTTAAAGAAGAACTGGCTAAGTTAAAACCGGCTTACGCTTTTATCAGCAAAAAAGAAGATACCATTCCGGCCAGCGGCAACTATTTTTTGGTTGCTCCGATTGATGGTTACGCCAATTTTGCTCATGGTAACGGCAATTTTGCTGTTTCGGTGGCTATGGTGGAAAACAGCGTGGTCGTAGACGCCGTGATTTATAGTCCGGTTTATGATGAATTGTTTTTTGCCGAAAAAGGCTGCGGCGCATTCAAAGAAGGTTTTCGCAGTCACGAGCGCTTGCGCGTGGCCGGAGCTAAAATTGCCGAACAGGCTCTTATTGGCAGCAGCGCTGACGCCGAATTGTTTAGAAAAGCTTTGAGCTTAAGCAAAAATGTACAGGTAAAAGGTGTAAACTCGCTGGATTTGGCTTATTTAGCTGCCGGAAAGCTGGATATTGTCGCTTCTGCCGACAATTTGCCGCAGACTATTGCCGCGGGTATGCTTTTGGTTAAAGAAGCAGGCGGCTATATTGTGGCTTTGGGCGAAACCGATGTGCGTTCCGAAGACTTTGCCAAAGTTTTATTCGGCGGTGCCTTAATCGCTTCAAACGAAGCTTTGCGCAAAAAAGCTGCTGATACTTTTGCAAAATAACAAAAAAATTTAAAAAACAGTAAAAATAAGTAAAAATAATACTTGCGTATTTTGTTTGCTTAATGTATAAAAGCGTAAAAACTATATAAAGTATTTTATTTGGAGATAAAAATGAAAAAAGGAATTCACCCTGATTATCACGAGATTACATATGTGATGACAGATGGAACTGAAGTTAAAACCAAATCTACTTGGGGTAAAGCCGGCGAAAAAATGCTGCTGGAAATTGACCCTAAATCTCATCCGGCTTGGACTGGTATCCGCCGCGTTGTAGATACAGGCGGCCGCGTTGGTCGTTTCAACAGCAAATTTGGCGCTTTCGGTTTGAAATCTAGCAACTAATTTGTAAATTTATGGCAAAGGCCTGCTTTTTTGCAGGCTTTTTGCGTTTATAACCAAAAAAATTACTTGTATCTTGCCGCAACTATGTCTATTGTAAGAAAAAATGTTTTGTTTATGAAAGGATTTGAATAATGACCGCTCCTTTAATGCCGAAAGCAACTGCTGTATGGTTGGTGGATAACACAACTTTGACATTTCATCAAATTGCCAAATTCTGTGAAATTCATGAATTGGAAATTCAGGCTATTGCAGACGGAGATATTGCCTATAATATTCAGGGAATGAGCCCTATCAATAACGGACAGCTCAGCTGGGAAGAAATCCGCCGCTGTGAGGCAGACCCAAAAGCCGAACTGGTTGCCAATGTTTTGGAAAAAAATGTCAAAGAGCGTAACGCTAAAGCTAAAAAAGTTTTGTCTCCGTCTCAGCGCAGCGATAAACCTGCCGCTATTTTGTGGATTTTGAAACATTGTCCTGAAATTATGGATTCGCAAATTTGTAAACTTGTGGGAACAACAAAACCGACCATAGCTAAAATTCGTGATGGTGAACATTCGGATATGTCTGAATTGAAACCGAAAAATCCGGTTGCTATAGGACTTTGTACTGAAAAAGATTTGGAAAATGCTTTAGTTATTTCTGCGGTCCATAGCAAAAAAGATACAAAGAAAAAAGTTATCCGTAAAAATGTAAAATAATTACAATACGGCATGCACAAAAAATTGTAATATAGCGCCGCAAAGGCTGTTATATTACAATTTTTTTTATGGTATTATTGTGTTAAAAACCTATTGTTACATTGCAGCGCTCATTTTCTTTGTCACAGGAACTGCAAATTTCTTTTATTTCTGTTAGAGTTATGTTGTTCAAACATTTTCCGGTAGTTTGTCCGCAGTAGGCGTCTCCCCAATATATAATCGGATTGTGATTTTTAAATACATATCCGTAAATGGTTTGCGAGTGCAAAGGTTTTACCAAATTATTAAAAAGCTCAAAACAAAGTTTATCAGAAAAGTTTGTAGAAAAAATATCTGCATTTTTATCGGTTAAATCTCCCGATAGTCCGCCTAAGTTGAAATCAATGGTTATCCGCGGTTGTAGGTTATAGAGTGATTTTCCCTGATTTACATAGGCGTGTACTAAGTTTCCTTTGCCGTCAGACAAATATGTATCGGTAACAGCTGACCAGTCGGCAGGCAGCACATTTGCGGCGATAATAACATTTGCAAGTTTTGTCTTGTCTTCTAATTTTTTCAGGCTTAGCTGATTTTCCAAAATCCACATAATAAGCTGATTATATTCACCGATGATTTTATTGAGCTTGAACTTTTCCATCGCTTTGGAGTAGCCAGCAATTCCGCCCACGCTCAGTACACCAATAATCGCCAGAACGCCGAGCATTTCAATCATACTGCGACCAGCCGAGCAAATGTCATTGCGAGGAGTGTAACGACGAAGCAATCCAGAACTCTTTATAGAGTTGCTACTGAACTTGTTATTTCCGAATGTGTGATTTTTTGCGCTGAACTCTGCAAAAACACGCTGAGCGGCAAAAAATACGCCTTTAATCAGATGTTTAGGATTTGCAGAGAGAGAGAGAGACCTTTGAATAGCTTATTTTTCATCTTTCTTTCCTCATTTTTAGGTTAATTGATATTACTATTATAGGCTAATGTAGCAATAAGTCAAATGTAAAAATATTTCAGATAAACTTAAATTATTATTGATTTATTCGTTATTTAATCATATTATAATCATAAACTATCGGAGACTGCAGATGAGCTGGATGCCTAAATATACAATTACTAAAAATATTCTTTCTAATCTTACAAAAATTGAAGTGGTTAAGAATGGTTTTGAGGATAAGCGGCTGTCTCCGGTTATTTTATCTTCATTGCATAAATCGGCTAAAGTTGCCCAAACTCATTATTCTACGCAAATTGAAGGCAATAATCTTTCTTTTAAGCAGGTTGAAACCGCATTATATTCCGGCAGTAAATCTGCAAATGATTATCAAGGACATGATGAAAAGGAAGTGAAAGCGTATTATGCAGCAATTAACTATATGGAAAAATATTTAGAAATAAATGAACCGTTCTCTGAAAGTTTTATCCAGAAAATACATACAATTATAGAAAACCAGAAAAAGACTATTCCTTATCGTGACGGGCAGAATGTAATATATGACAGTTCTGATGGGGCAATGATATATTTGCCGCCCGAAGCCAAAGATGTTCCGAGTCTAATGAAAGATTTGGTAAAATGGGTAAAGAATAATGCAGATATCCTGCCGATACCGATTATAGCCGGACTTTTTCACTATCAATTTGTGACGATACACCCATATTATGACGGCAACGGACGAACAGCCCGGTTAGTCACAAGCTATTTAATGCGGAAATACGGATATGGGTTAAAAGGCATTTATTCGCTTGAAGAATATTATGCTAAGAATTTGCAAGATTATTATAACGCATTAGTGACTCATCCGCATCATAATTATTATTATGGACGTAATAATGCAGATATAACTTCTTGGCTGGAATATTTTATAAAAGGCGTATCAGAAGCCTTTGCTAATATAGATATTAAAGCATCCGCCGAACAAAATAATAAGACAACGGCAGATATAGTGCCGATGTTGAGAAATCTTGATATCAAACAGCGGAAAATTCTTGAATTATTTACTGAGTATAAAGAAATTACCTCTAATCAAGCTGGGCAATATTTAGGCTTGTCCTCACAATCGGCAAGGCTGCTGCTAAATAAATGGGTTGAAGCCGAATTCTTAAAAATGGCGAATAAGGCAAAGAAAAACCGTACCTATTGCTTGTCGGAACAATATGAAAAATTATTGACGGAATAGCTTTAATAGTTAGGCATTCAATCAAAGATAATTTTAGTTTAGTAAAATCAAAGCTTTGGAATGTCGAAAAGTGTGTAAAAAAAACGACCGTTTAAAATGGACAGTTTTTAAGTTGTTTTTTATAGTCTAGCAAAGGTTGCCAGAATTTGCAATAACTTTTTATATTTGCGATATTTTTTGCCTATTTAAGAGAGTTTTCAACATCTTGTTTAGAGTGTGTAAAAATAACGGTCGTTTTTTTTACACATAATAGGAGAAATAAGATGTTGGAGAGTATGAATTTTTTAAGAGGAAAGAATAGGGGCGAGGGTAATGGATTGCTTCGTCGTTACATTTCTTGCAATGACGCCAGCAGCGAGGGGCGTTCCATGATAGAAATGCTTGGAGTTCTTGCTATTATCGGCGTATTATCTGTCGGCGGGATTGCAGGTTATAGTAAAGCCATGGGGATGTTTAAGGACAATAAGCAGATGCAGCAGATAAGTATGCTGCTTTACAATACCATAGAAATTCAAAAAGATATGGCGGATATGGTTAAACAAAATCCGCAGGGGCATTGGTCAGTTATTGCCATACTGAACGATTTAGACAGGATTCCTGCCGGCATGAGCTTAGATGAAAACCGGCTGCATGATGTTTATGGCAACACTTTTTCTTCTTTTTATGGTTTAGGCTCATGCTTGAAAAGTGACGGAACATGGGTGCGCTGCTCTGCTCCGGAATGCTATTTTGGCATTGTGTTGAATTACAGCGGTTCAGCTTTTAATAAAGGAACCGAAAGTCAATGCCGCAATTTAGTGAAAGCGATAGCTGAGTTTGACGAGAATATTGACAACTTACAGATGAGAAATAGGGCAGACAGCGCAACAGGTTATGAAGTCAGCAATGTAATTTGGGGTAAAAAACAATGCAAAGGCTCGCGCCGGTGTTTTTATAATCTGACACCGGTGCAGTTGGATGCGTTTTGCAAAACCTGTGCTACGGAGACATGCTCATTTGTTTTGTATCTTGACTTGGTATAATACAGTCTTACCGCAAAAACTTTATGGCTTCAAGGGCGGCTTTAGCTCCGGAACCGGCGGCAATCACCGCTTGATGATGCTCTGGCTCGCAGACGTCTCCGGCGGCAAACACGCCTTTAATATTGGTATGGCAGCCGTTGGCAGCAGTAGCAATGTAACCGCCCGGTGTAAGGTTTAGGTAATTGCGGAACAGCTCAGTATTGGGATGATGCCCTATAGCCACAAACAAGCCGGAAACATGCAGCGTTTTTTGCATATCCGTTTTAACGTTACGGATTTTCAAACCGGTTACAGCCGGCGGCTCGTCGGTTCCCAGCACTTCTTCTATTACATTATTCCAAACCAATACAATTTTGCGGTTCTGCAGCAATCGCTGCTGCAAAACCGTATCAGCCCGCATAGAATGGCGGCGGTGGATTAAATAAACTTTGTCTGTAAAAGCCGAAAGATAAAGCGCTTCTTCCGCCGCCGTGTTGCCGCCGCCGACTACGGCTACTTCTTTGCCGCGGTAAAAGAAGCCGTCGCAGGTGGCGCAGGAGGAAACGCCGTGTCCCATATATTTTTGCTCGCTCGGCAGCCCCAGCCAATTTACCGAAGAGCCGGTGGCTATGATAATGGCTTTAGATTGGTAGGAATTTCCGGCGGTGGAGCTGCAGGTAAACGGATGGTCAAAAAAATCTACCTCTGAAATTATGTCCTCTTGCATCTGCACGCCGCGACTTTCGGCCTGCTGCCGCATTTTCCCCATCAGCTCAAAGCCGGTCAGGGTTTCCACAAACCCCGGATAGTTGTCTACTTCGCTGGAAAGAATCAGCTGCCCGCCCGTTTCTTTGCCGGTTACGATTAGCGCCTTAAGTCCGGCTCTTGAGGCGTATATTCCAGCCGTGTATCCGGCCGGTCCGGAGCCGATAATCAGTACATCTGCTTTATATTCTGCCATATTTTAACTCCCTGACCTTACAAAATAGGCATTGTTTTGATATATTCCAAGTCTGATAATAATATCTATTTTGTCTAAAATAGGCTAGACTTTTGAAAAATCTTGTTTTATACTGACTTCAAACAGCGGAGAAAACAGTATGAAACAAGAATATGAATACTATTTATTGCAGGAATACAAAAACAGCAGACTTAATCCGATTAAAATTTCAGTAGGAAAATATGACTTCATTGTTCCGTATGCTTATGCGAATCCAACCGAAAACTGCGAGAATTTTGAAAAAGCCCTGTTTAGTAAATACTTAAATTCTCAATCTCAGGAAATTGCAAAATATAGTGATAACGGCTATCGCAAAATTCCGACTCTGAGGTTTGCCGACCGAGTTATTGTAACTCCTTACCGTCTGCGCAATATGCAAAAGCAGGAAGCTCAGCTTAAAATCGCCGATGAAATATACAAGCGTTATAATAAGGCGATTCGCTTGACTATGGCCTTAAATAAAAATAAGCCGGAGCAAAAGCGCTATGTTAAAGTTGACTGCGGCAGCGTTAAGAGCTTGGATGCCGAATATAATGAATATCTGCTGCAAAAGTATCAGGATAAAACCATGGTTTCGGCCGCTAAGCTGGAAGATATGGTAAAGCAGAAAAGCCCGAAAATATCAGGATTCTTGCAGCGTCTGTCTGTGCCGGTTTTCCAAAAGATAAGCCAAAAATATCTAAAGCGTCTGGAACAGGTAAAAAGAGTTTGGAATAAAAACCGCAGCAAAATCCAGCTGGCTTTTGGTGCAACGACCATTGCCGGTCTTTTGACGCTGGGAATTTACAAGTCGTCGGCTCCGAAAGATAAAAAAGAAAACACAGCGGAAGCCAGCATGGTTCCGACTAAAATGATAAAAAGCGTGTCGCATGCCATTACCGAATATTCTTCCCCTAAACCGGCTGCCGTCCGCAGCGCTAAAAGCAAAACCGGCTTTGAGGCTCTGGATAAAAACGTGCAGCAGTTCTTAAGCGAACGCGGTTTGGGTAAAGAGCAGCTCAGCGATGTGCAGCGCCATAATCTGAATATGTTTATAAAAACTGAAAGCGAGTTTAATATTTTTGTGGCGTTTGCCGAAAACTTCCACGCTTCTGCCTATGATGACGGCAAAGGCTTTTTGACTATCGGCTACGGCTGCACCAATTATTTGGATGAAAAAGGGCTGCCGTGGGAAAAAATCGGCGCCGACGGCCGAAAGTCCGTTTATGTGCAGAATGGGCAAACCACTACCGAAATGCAGGGAATGCAGCAGGTGGAAAGAATGGCCAACTTTTTTATTCTGCCGAAAATCTTGGGACTGGTTAAAGTTAAGCTTGATAAAAAGCAGATGCTGGCAACCAAGAATTTTGCTTTTGTAACTGCCAATCGGTTTGACGATTCTAAATTTTTGGAGGCTTTGAATGCGCAGAAATCCAATAAATATCTGAGTCAATGCATGGCGCTTTGGAATGTTGACGGCGGAATCTCTAAGCGTTTGTTTGTAGTGCATTTGCTGCTTAACGGTCATCTGAAGCCGAGCGAGGTGAAATCATTTAAGCCGTCTTCCTGCTATAACTTGACTTTGGATCAATGCTTAAAATGCAAGGTCAATGCCGATGGTTCTGTAAAAATGAAAAAAACGCCGGTTGTCACGACCGAAATTGTCAAAGGGCGCAAGAAAAAAGTCAGACGCTATAAAACCCGTCCGGATTATAAAATGAAAAACAGCATGCCGCAGTTTACAGAGGATGCCGAAGCTATTAAAGGTGCGTTGGAAACTTTGCGGGCCAAGCCTAATGAACAATGTGTCGCCAATATTATGCCGCCGTATTACTATGCTCCGGACTTGTTTAAGCAGCCGTCCGGAACGCGTGATAACTATATGGCCGCGGCGGTCCGCCAAAATAAAAATGTGCGCGGCGGCTAAAAAATACTTGCTTTTATCAAGAAATGCTTTAGATTGTGTGTTGCTGATATAAAATTTTTAGGAGATTAAAATATGCCTTCAGTAGTTAATAATAACTGCGTAAAATGCGGAACTTGCGCTTCGGTTTGTCCGGTAAGCGCTTTCCATGTTAGTGATGAACAATATGTTGTTGATCCGGATACCTGCATTGATTGCGGCGTTTGCATTTCTGAATGCCCGCAAAGCGCTATTTGCAGCGATGCCGAAGCAGATGAAGCTGCTATCAAATTTAATGCCGAACAGGCTAAAGTTTGCCCTAACGCAAACGACTGATTTGATTGTTTGAAAAATACGGCTCAGGAGTTTGCCTCCTGAGTTTTTTTATATAAGGAAAGATTATGCTGCCGGAATATACATCTGACTATTTGCTTGATAAAAAAGTAAAAATTTTCCAACCGGCTGACGGCTATCGGGCTTCTTCAGACGCGGTGCTGCTGGCGGCTTTTGTCAGCGGATTCCGCGGCGGAAAAATTTTGGATGTCGGTTCGGGAACCGGAGCGGTTTCATTGTGCTTATATGAACGCTATGCCGGATTGTCCCCGCAGATTCTGGGGCTGGAATTGCAGCCGGAGCTGGCGGAACTTTCCAATTTCAGCGCTCAGGAAAACGGTTTTGCAAATCTTAAATATCAAAATGCCGACATCCGTCTGGGTACCAAAGCCAATAGCCTGACGCCGTGTTCTTTTGAAGCGGTGGTAAGCAATCCGCCCTATAGCGAAAGCGATATGCCGTCTCCGAACAAAAGCAAGGCGGCGGCGCATAACCATGCGGATTTTGATTTGCAGCATTGGCTGGATTTTTGCCTGAAAATGGCTAAGCCGTTCGGGCAGATTTATATGGTGAACCGCGCCGAGGCTCTGCCGAAAATCTGCCATATTCTGCAAGGCCGAGCCGGAAATATGCGGATTCTGCCGGTTTATTCCAAGGCTGGGCAAAATGCCAAGCGCATTTTAATTTCCGCGCAGAAAGATTCTAAGGCGCCGTGCCGGATTCTGCCGCCGTTTGTAATGCATGCGGCCGACGGCAGCTACAGCGGACAGGCTCAAAAAATTTTGCGCGCCGGCTGCGGTTTTGAAGATATTATTTAAGATAGTCTTTACTTTTTTGCGCTAATTTATTATTATATAGACAGCTGAAAGGTTTTTTAGATGAAAATTTTGTTGTTATTACTGTTTTTATTGGGCGCTCAGCAGGCAAAGGCTGATGAATTTGTATATCCGGATTATTTGGATGATGAAGAGTTTGACCGCTGCGTGCAGCTTTCCGGCGGCATGGATGCCTGTGCTAAAGACGAAAGCCAGCGGGCTTTGCGCGATATAAAAATTTTATATAAAAATCTTTTGGCGGATAAACGCTTAATCGGTTGGAACGGTTCTTTTGAGGCTAACCGCGACATGCTGCGCGATATGTACGAAAGCTGGACGGCGTTCCGCAACCGCATCTGCTCTTTGAATGCCGCGGCGGCTAAATATACCGGTCCGATAGTAGATCCTAAAATTGCCTGCACGCTTTTTCAAAATTTTAACCATCAAGACTATCTGAATCAGCTTTTATATACACTCAGTCCGAACAGCTATCCAAAGCAGCTGCCGAACGTTTCCGGCGGCAATGCTTATTTGGAGCTGGACCACAATTTTGGCTATGAGGGCTGTATAAAAGAAAAGAAACCGGCTGATGAATGCCTGAAAGAAGAAATTGAATTTACAACCAAGCGTATCAAAAATAATCTGGCAACGGTAATGGAAAATCATCGGACTTCTAAATGGAATAACGGACCGGATATTAAAAACGGCAACTTAATGGATATGTTTGACAGCTGGGTGGCTTTTCGCAACCGCATGTGTTCGCTGACTGCTTATGTGCAGAAAACGGCAAATCCTAAAAATCCGGCTTCATTTGATGTGTGCATCCAATTTTATAATGAGGCGTTTGAGACATCTCTGCAGGGTATTCTGCAGGCTTCAGTTTCGGTTTTGGATGAAGAAATGTGGGAGGTCGCTGATAATGATGACGGCGGCGAAGAAGAGGGGCAGACCATTACTCCGCTGAAACGCCGTATTTCTACCGAGCTGGATGCTCAGGCTGCGGTTGCAGATGATGATGAAGCAGCGCCGGAGCCTAAGGCGGAAACCGTAAGCGCTCCGCGCAATCTGGACAAGAGAGGACGCCAATTGCCTTCGTGGGCCGTTCAGCAATAAAATTTAATAAGTTTTTAATAAATATACATACCTGAATGTATAAAAAAAATATTGAAGTTTTTGAATTTTGTTTTATACATACCATTTGGTATAATATAAATCAAAGGTATATCCGCAATGCGCAGAACAAAAGAAGATGCAGAGCAAACCAGACAGGCGATTTTAGAATCCGCCATGGATATTTTTTATGAAAAAGGCTATTCAAAAACCACTTTTGATGAAATCGCCAAACGCATAAATTTGACTAAAGGCGCGGTTTATTGGTATTTTCGCAACAAGCCGGATATTGTAGCTGCACTAATCAATGATTTTGTGCAGAAACATATAAAACGACTTGAAGAATTTCGTGCCGGTAAAGAAGAAGAAAATTTGGATATTTTGGCTGACATGATGCTGCTTGCTTATCATCACATGAAAAAAAATCCGCTTGAATATAAATTTATCTTTTTTATTACCTGTCAAATGGAATGGAGCGAAGCTATTTTGGTAAAAATCCGCCCTTTGGTGGAACAAACCAGCGAGATTTCTCGCAAACTTATGACAGACACTTTGTTGAAACTCAAAAAAAACAAAAAAATAAAAGACGATACAGATGTAGAAAGCATCACGGAAATTCTGCAAGCCATGTGGATGGGGCTTTTAGAAAACTATTTGGCAAAACGGATGACTTTGGATTTTGAACAAATTGTAAGACAAGGATTTAATTTAATTTTTAACAGTATAAAAACGGAAGGTGTAAACAATGAAAATTAGTTCTCCAAACATTAAAGGAGCCATTGTTAGAATTGCAATCTTATTGGTGTGCATTTCTATCGGTTGGTATTTAAAAGGACGCTTGTCTCCATCTGCTCAGGGAATGGGCTATGGAATGGGAGAAGTTTATGTCTTGGCGCAAAAAAGCGAAACAAAAGATATCACTTCGGCTCAAACCAAAATTTCATATGTTGAAACAATAAACGAAGTAAACATTTTGCCGCAAGTTACCGGCACGGTAGAAAAGGTATTGTTCCAAGAAGGCAAGCTTGTAAACGAAGGCGATGTTTTGTTTGAAATAGACCCTTCTAAATATCAGGCCGCCTATGATTTGGCAAAAGCAAGACTAGACAGCGCCAAAGCAAACTTGGTAAGAGCTGAGCGCGACTACAACCGTCAGGTAAAATTGAGCAGTGAAAAATTTGCATCCAAAGCAACTTTTGACTCTTCTCAAAGCGGATATTTACAAGCTAAAGCCTCAGTTGAAGAAGCTCAGGCCAACTTAGATGTGGCTAAAATTGATTTGGACAACACAAAAGTAACAGCGCCAATCAGCGGCCGCATCGGTAAAGCTTTGGTAACCAAAGGAAACTATGTTGTTGCCTCCAATCAGGTATTGGCAAAAATCGTGCAAATCAGCCCGATGAGAATTTCTTTTTCTTTGACGGACAAAGAAGTTTTGCAAGTTAAAAAGATGGGTCATAAAGCTGAAGATTTAACCGCTCGCATTACTTTGGCCGATGGCGAAGTAATTGATGAAAAAGTTGTAGATAAATTCTTAAACAATGAAATCAACTCGGCTACCGCTACTGTTTCTATTTTTGTAGATGTTGACAATTCTGACCAAAAACTAATTCCGGGAAACTACGTTCAGTCTGCAATTTTAACCGGCAAACCGATACATTCTATTGTTGTTCCTCAATCTGCACTAAACTATGACACCGACGGAGCATTTGTTTATATTGCCAAAATTGATGAAAGCAAAAGTAAAGAAAACGATTTGCATGGTGTAGCAGAACAACGCCGAGTGGTTTTGGGCGACACTATTAACGAAAACGAACAAGTCATTATCAACGGATTAAAAGAAGGTGAAATGATTGTCGTTTCCGGTAATGTAAAAATTCAAAACAACTCTCCGATTAAGGTCGGTTTGTTAGAAAAATAAAATAGGATAAAAGAAAAATGTTTTCTAAGTTTTTTATTGAAAGACCTCGCTTTGCCGTAGTAATCGCTATTGTTATGGCATTGGCCGGCTTGGTTTCGGTGTTTACAATGCCTATCGGCATGTATCCGGAAATTGCACCTCCGGAAATCCGTGTATCTACAGTATACGTCGGCGCAAGTGCTGAAACCGTTGCTAAAAACGTTGGTATTCCGCTGGAAAAGAACATTAACGGTATTGAAAATATGCTGTATATGTCATCTTCTTCTTATAACTCCGGCGCTTATCAGCTGTCTATTGCCTTTGAAACCGGCACAGACCCTGATTTGGACCAAGTAAAAGTGCAAAACCGCGTGCAGCAGGCATTGAGTTCTCTGCCGTCAGAAGTGCAAACCTATGGTGTAACCGTGGAACGCCGTTCTTCAGATATTTTGGCGTTTATGCAGGTAACATCTCCAAAAGGTACATACGACAGCAACTACTTAAATAATTACGTTGAAAATAATATTAAAATTGCTTTGAGCCGTGCCTATGGTGTGGGCGAAGTTAATATTATGGGTTCGGCAACAAGTATGCGCGTATGGATTGACGCCGACAAAGTCGCCGCCCTAAATATTCCGATTTCCGCCATTAAAGCAGCCATTACCAGCCAAAACGTTCAGCCTTCTTTAGGTTCTATCGGTTCGGCTCCGGGCGACGGCAAGCAAGTTTTGGTATATTCATTGGAAACTCAAGGCCGCTTGAACGACCCGAAAGATTTTGAAAATATCATTGTGCGCACGGCCGAAGAAGGCGGATTGGTTCGCCTGAAAGATATTGCTCGCGTAGAACTGGGTTCGGAAGACTATTTGATGAACTCAACCGTTGACGGACAGCCGGCTGTGTCTATTATGATTAACAAATCTTCTGGCGCCAACTCCATTAACGCTATGAAAGCCGTCCGCGCTGAACTGGCTAAATTGGAACGTTTTTATCCAGAAGATTTGGAAGTAAAAATCTTTAAGGATACGACAGAATTTATTTCTGCTTCTATTGAAGAAGTGTTCTTCACATTGTTTTTGACATTCTTGTTGGTGGTGTTGGTTTGCTATGTCTTTTTGCAAGACTGGCGCGCAACTTTGGTGCCGTCAATAGCTATTCCGGTGTCTATCTTAGCCACATTCGCCATGATGAAAACTCTGGGATTTAACTTAAACATTTTGACCTTGTTCGGTTTGGTGCTGGCTATTGGTCTGGTGGTTGATGACGCCATCGTGGTTGTTGAACGTACACTTGCCCTGATGCAAGAAGAAAAACTGAAAGCCAAAGAGGCTGCCATAAAAGCGATGAGCCAAGTTTCCAGCGCCGTTGTAGCCACTACTTTGGTATTGCTGGCAATTTTCGTACCAATCGCCTTCATGGGCGGTATTACCGGTAAAATTTATCAGCAATTCGCCATTACCATTGCCTTTGCCGTAGGTTTTTCTGCCGTAAACGCATTGACTTTGTCACCGGCATTATCGGCAACATTCTTACGTCCGTTTGAACAAAAAGAAACCGGATTTTTGGGGTGGTTCAACCGCTTTATTCAGGGAACAACCAATAAATATCTGGTGGCTGTCGGCTATATCGGGCGAAAAATAAGCGTAATTGTGTTTATGCTTTTGATTTTGTTTACCTTAAATGCATTTTTTATCAAAATCACTCCGACATCTTTCTTGCCTGATGAAGACCAGGGTATTATCATGGTGAACGTGCAGCTGCCTGAAGGCGCTTCAAACGTCAGAACGAAAGCTGTAAATGAAAAAATGCTGGAAGCCATCAAAGACCATCCGGCAATTGAATCCGTGATGACAATGGAAGGTTTCAGTATCATGGCCGGTCAGGGTGAAAACGTAGGCTTTGCCGTTATCTCGCTCAAAAACTGGGCTGAGCGTAAAGGCGATGATATGTATTCCACCAATGTTTTGCGCAACCTGATGGCTCGTGTTTCAAACTTTTCGGAAGCAAAGATTCAAATGTTTGAAATGCCGGCTATTCCGGGTTTGGGTTCTACCAACGCTATGGACTTCAAAATTCAGGCCGTTGACAATACCGATATGAAAGACTTGGAAAAAACGGTAAATGCGTTTACGCGTCAGGCTATGGCTTTGCCGCAAATTTCATTGGCTTATTCAACCTTTAACGCGCAAACTCCGCACGCTTATATTGAAATTGACCGTGAAAAAGCCGAATCGCTCGGTGTTGCCGTGGGTGATATTTACAGCACCTTGCAAACATATATAGGTTCTTCGCATATCAATGATATTAACCTCGGAACTCAAGTGAACAAAGTTAAAATTCAAGCCGACTGGAAGTATCGTAAAGACCTTGACAGCCTGAACAAAATCTATGTTCAGAGCGGCAAAGGAGAAATGGTACCGCTTGGAAGTTTGATTAAGATGAAGACTGTTCTGCTGCCGCGAGGTATCGACCGCTACAACCAATATCCGGCTGCAACCGTAAACGCAGTTGCTGCCAGCGGATATAGCTCTGGTGAGGCAATGCAGGCTTTGGAAGATTTGGCTACTCAGACTTTGCCTAAAGGCTATACCTATGCTTGGTCTGGCACCAGCTTGCAAGAAAAAAACAACCAGGGACAAATTTTCTACATTATCGCATTTGCCGCTTTGTTTGCATATTTGTTCATGGTGGCGCAATATGAAAGCTGGATGATTCCGCTTGCCGTTATGCTGTCGGTTTTGACGGCTATGCTGGGCGCAACCTGCGGCTTGTTTGCCACCAACATGTCTTTGAGTATTTACGCTCAATTGGGTTTGGTGCTGCTGGTTGGTCTGGCCGCTAAAAACGCGATTTTGATTGTGGAATTTGCCCGTGAAGCACACATGGATGGCAAGTCGATTTTGACATCTGCTTTGTATGGTACGCGTGAACGTTTCCGCGCCGTGCTGATGACTGCCTGCACCTTTATCTTGGGTGTGGCTCCGTTGGTATGGGCGACAGGCGCATCGGCAGGAAGCCGTGTGGCCGTGGGCGTGCCTGTGTTTACGGGTATGGTTGTCGGTACATTGGCCGGATTGGTATTCATTCCGTTGATGTATATCTTAATCCAAACTATTACCGACCACAAAAAAGTGAAAGGCAAAAATGCAGAATCTAAGAATTAAAGCAGCACAAACTCTGCAATCCATCTTAGAGGATAAGGTCTTTTTCAGAGAGCTTAAAAAGCAATTCTCCGAAAAAGATTTGCCTTTTGCCAATATGCTAATTCTGACCGCATTGCGGCGTTATGTTGCGCTGCATGCGGTTTTGCATTCCTTTTTAAGCAAAAAAATTCCCCATAAACATCGTTTTGCCGAATATCTGCTTATATTGGCGGAATGTGAAATTTTATATATGCAAACTGCTCCGTATGCGGTTATTAACGAAACTGTAGCAAATATCCGCCACACGACAGACCGCTTTCTCGGCGGACTGGCTAACGCCGTTTTACGAAAAATTTCTGCGCAGAAAGAAGCTTTATTAAAAAAAATAGAAACAATAAATCCCCTTCCGGGAAATTTTTTACAAATTTTAGATGGGTATTCCGATGCCGAAATAAAACAAACAGCTCAAAGCCTTAATATTTTGCCTCCGCTGGACATTACCGTAAAAGAAAATCCGGCTGACTGGGCGGAAAAATTACACGCTGATTTATTGCCGAATGGTTCGCTGCGTTTATACAATAATCCGAAAATTCCGCTGCTTGCCGGCTATAATGACGGCGCTTGGTGGGTGCAGGATGCTGCCGCCAGCCTGCCGGTGCAGACTTTGCCTAAAGATTTGCACGGCTTAAAAGCTCTGGATTTGTGCGCTGCTCCCGGCGGAAAAACCGCGCAGCTTGCCGACAGCGGCGCCGATGTTACGGCTATTGATATTTCCGCTGAACGTTTGGAAACTTTAAAGCAAAACATGAAACGTTTAGGGCTGGAAAATGTCAAGACCATCGCTGCCGATGCTTTGGAATTTTTACAGAATAATACCGAGCAATTTGACATTATTTTGCTTGATGCGCCTTGTTCGGCGACAGGAACTTTTCGCCGCCATCCCGAAGTGCTTTATATCAAAACCAAAGATGATGTGGTTCAGCAAGCCGCTTTGCAAAAACAGCTGCTCAGCTCCTGCAAATCAGCGCTGAAAATCGGCGGAGAACTTGTTTACAGCACTTGTTCAATTGCCAAAGAAGAAGGTGAAATACAAATCGCAGAATTTGTAAAAAAACACTCTGAATTTAAAATCTGTCCGATTCAAGATGAACAAATTTCCATTTTCGGCAAATGGAAAGACGCGCTTATCACTTCTCAGGGATTTATCCGTACGCTGCCATTTTACGCAACTTCGCAAAATGGAATGGATTCATTTTTTATTTGTAAATTGAAAAGAATAATTTAACAAATTACGTTTATACTGGCTTCAAAAGAGGGAGTATAAAATATGTTCAATACAAGTATAATTATCTTTATGTTGTTGGTATTGGCGGGTTTTGCGGCAATGCTGCTGGTGTTTACGCCTATTGCCAACAAATATCAGCAAACCTTGCAGGTTAAGCCGACAATGCTGCCTTTCAGCTATATTTATATGTTTTATGCGGTCGGCACGGTTTTTGTATATTACTTTTTTGAGCATAATGATTTTATTGAGCCTTTAACTGCCGCCCGTGCTTTTTTGCCGTTATTATTTGCCGCGGTTATTTTTATAGCATCCATGTTCTGCTCAGGCTGGCGTTATGGGCTGATTGTTTCGGCCTGCGTCGCTGCAACGGTATTTCTGCAGCCGCTCGGCGACGGTTTTTCATACGGCATGCACAATGTTTGGGCAGCCAGATTATGCTTAATAGTTTTCTTTTCTGTCTTTTGTATTTTTTACGGAGTATTGAACTTTCTGCCGCACATTGTTATAGTTCCGTCGGTTGTAACCTTGCTCGGCATGGCGGTGCTGTTTCTATTTTCAGCCGCTCCTTTATATATAACCTTATGCTCTGCCTTGCTGATAGGCACCTTAGGCGGCTATTTCTGCATCAATCTGAATACGGTGCGGGTTCCGTTAGACAACGGTTCCTGCTGTGCGCTGGCCTATTTGATTGCGGCGCTGATGCTGTTGGATTCGGGCGAATACAGCTTTAGCTCCTGCGTGATTTTTACCACGTTTTTCTGGAGTGAGTTATTTTTTGCGGTTTGGAACAAATTTGTTGCCGTAAAATCCGGCGCTTTGTTTGAAAATACCAACAGCGCGCAGGCCGCCTATAAATACAGCCTGAATTTTTTGGTGCGCAGCGTGGCAAAAATCTGCAGTATAAGCCTGTTAATCGGCTGGTTCCAGCTGTTTGCTATAAATCAGTACAGCCTTGTCATTATCGGTTTCGGCATAATGAGCTGGCTTGGCTATACCATGCTGCACCCGTTTGACAGCAGCCTGAAAAAAATCAATCAGGAATTTATTGCCGATGTCAAAAAAAATATATCCGATATTCATAACGATATAAAATCATTGAACACGCCGGCTAAAGCCGCCAAAACTGGCAGAAAACGCAAAACCACAGCTCGGAAAAAGGAAAAATAAATGTCGTTTTCGCCGAATTTGCTGAATATATGTAATTTGCTGGCTCCGCAGAAAAAGAAAGAAGAAACGGGGCTGTTTCGGGTTACGGTAGTGGCGTTTGAGGATAAATGCAGCCTCAACTGCGGCCTACGCTTTGCCGAACTTTTAAAACAAAGTAATTTGTTCAGCGTGACTTTTTTTAATGAACCGTTTGCTAAAAGCTTTTTGAATTTGCAAAGCCGCAACTTTTTTGATTTTATTGACCGCGGCAATAAGATTTTGAGTTCAACCGGTGCGGATATAGTGATTTGGGGCTATGAAGAAGACGGCAAAATCCGGCTGAATTTTCAGGTGGATAACCAATATGTAATTCCGAACAGTCTGTCATTTTCGCTTTTGGACAGCCTGTTTATTCCGTTGAATTATCTGACGGATACCAACAATTTTTCGGAGTCGCTGCTGCTGTTGATATATGGGATTATCGTGGCGGCTATAACTCCGGTTACCAATGAGCAGCGCCGCCGCCAGCCTAAGGTTTTGAGCGAGCTGATAGCCCTGCTTTCGGCCGACAAATCGCCTAAGGATATTCAAAAAGAGTTTATGCCCTATATTATGAATATGCTGGGTAAAATCTATTTGTGCAACACCCGCGATAATCTGAGCCTGAAAGATGTGGAAATTATCCAAAACCTCTTTGATACGGCGCTGAAAAATAAACAGTTTATGCGGCTGCCTATTTATTACGGCTGCATTTATAACAATTTAGGGCAGCTCTATGAAGCGGCATTTTTGCAAAATAGGGCAAATTCGGCCGAATATTTGAAATTGGCAATTTCCAGCTATCAGACGGCGCAGAAGAATCTGAACCGCAATTATCCTTATGACTACGGGCTTATTTCTTATCATCTGGCTTTACTGCATTATGAATATTGGAAATATACCGCCGATTTGCAGGCTTTGCGCGACGCGGTGTCTAAATTGCGCGAAGCTGAAAAAGTGTATTCTTTGGCGCAGTTTCCGGCTTCTTGGTGCCGGATAGAGGGCTATCTCGGCAACTATCTGACGGCTTTGGGCATGCAGACAAAAAGCAATGAGCTGATGCAGCTGGCTATTGAAGCTTATAAAAATCAGCAAAAAATTTATATGCAGAATAATGAGCCGGTGGCTTGGGCGGAAATTCAGGAAAAAATCGGCAATATTTTTTATTTGCTGGGCAAGCAGAATGATGATGACAAGCTGATGGAAGAAGCCCGCAACTATTTTAATTCGGCGCTGGAAGTCTATAATGACTTAAACTTGAAATCTGCTGTTAAAAATGTCAGCCGCTCAATTTTAAAAATCAGAAACTACATCGGCTAGGCTTGAAATCGCCGGGGCAGGGCATATCTCTTTGCCGTAAAGGAGATTGCAAAATGACATATTGTATTGAACAGGATAGTTTAATCCGCCGCCGTTCGGTATATGCTTTGGGGCATACCCGCGTTGTGACCGATTTTTGTTTGGAAGACACTTTAAAAGACTGCCTGAAAAACTGTCCGACGCCGTTTAATGCGCAGTCTGCGCGTTTGGTTTTGCTCTTAAATCAATATCATGCGGACTTTTGGAATTTAGTGCTGCAAAAAGTTTTAGCGGCAGCGCCGTTTAATAAAAAAGAAAGCGTGACGCAAAAAATAAATTCGTTTGCCGCCGCTTACGGCACAATTTTGTTTTTTGAAGACTTAGACACTATGGAAAAGCTGCAGAAAGATTTTCCGCTGTATCAAAAAAATATGCATGACTGGACTTTTGAGGCCAACGGCATGCTGCAATATATGGTTTGGCAGGCTTTGGCCGAAAATGAAATCGGCGCTTCGCTGCAGCATTATAATGAGCTGATTGAAGCGGATGTCAAAAAGATGCTAAGCTTACCGGATAATTGGCAAATTTTGGCGCAGATGCCGTTTGGCAGTATAGAAAAAACACCGGCGGAAAAAACATTTTTACCGATTGCCGGACGCTTTAAGATTTTCAAATAAAGTTATTTATGGTTTAGCTTTAAGCCCAGCTGGTTAGAAAACTCGGCAATTCCTTTTTTGAAAAGCACGCCGATTAAGTCGGCAACCAAATCAATATTGGTTTCCAGATTTGCTTTATCTGCTTTGGAAAAGCCGGAAAGAACATGATTGACAATGCTGTCGGCATCGCGGTTTTGCGGGTGTCCGATACCAATGCGGATGCGGTTGTAATTCGGAGTAATGCAGGAATCTATGCTTTTAAGTCCGTTATGACCGCCGGCGCCGCCCCCGAGCTTGGCTTTAATCTTGTCTGTCGGCAAATCCATATCATCATGGATAACCACAATATTCTGCGGCAGAATCTTATAAAAATTAGCCGCTTTGACAACGCTGTTGCCGGAAAGGTTCATAAATGTCTGCGGTTTCAGCAGATAAACTTTTTCGCCTTCAATGTTTCCCTCGGCGATTAAACCGTCAAATTTAGAGCGAAACGGTGAAAAATTATAGCGGTGATGAAGCTCATCAGCCGCCATAAATCCAACATTATGGCGGGTAGCCGCATATTCCGTCCCCGGATTGCCCAGACCAACCACCAAAAACATCGTCACCTCTTATTTACGCATAAAATCAACGTGAATAGGCTTGTCAGAAACCGGATGGAATTGAACGTCTTGGCAAACAGCTTTAACTTTTTTGCCTTCAACATCAACAACAATTTCAGATTTGTAGAAATCTCTCAAATCCAAAGCTTTTTCCAATTCTACAGGGTCAAGGCTGATTAAAACAGCATCTTTTTTACCGCCGTAAATAACGGCAGGAACGCGGCCCTCACGACGACATGCACGAGCTGCCCCCTTACCTGCTTTTTCACGCTTTTTTGCATTAAAAGTAATTTCAGTCATTTTTTTATCCTTACTAAATATAGAGAAATAAGCCGACGGCCTCCAGGGGTGCCGTCAGTAATGGCTTTGTACAACAAAAAAGTCAAAGATTCAAGTATTTTTAATAAAATTTTATGATTTTTTTGTTATATTCCGCACAAGTTAATTAACGGAGGTTGTTATGCTTTATATTATTGCAGGTTTTATTTTCGGCTGTTTAATTCCCTATTTGGCACGCCGCTTGGGCAAGCTTATGCCGGGGACCATGGGCTATATTTTGCTTAAAATTTTTATTCCGCAGCATTGCATGCCGTGGAGCAAGCTGAAAAATGATTTTGAATATATGCAGCTGTTTAAAAGCTATATGATGAGAAGTCTGGGCTGGGGAATTTTTACCGCCGCCGTGACCTATTTGTTCGCCGTCAATTTTGACCCGTATTACACCGGCTGGTACATTGCTTTTTTGTGGATTATGCTGCTGTTGGTGGAAATTGACAAGCGCTTTATGCTGCTGCCGGATGTTTTGACGCTGCCTCTGCTGGTTTTGGGATTCGGCTATGCGGCGGTTAACGGTGTGTGGCTTGATACAATAGACCCGCAGCTTGTCAGCAATGCGCAGAACAGCTTTATGGGCGCCTGCGCCGGCTATCTGATGCCGGTTGTCGCCAGCATGTTTTTAGTCTGGAAATATCCGGATGCGTTCGGCGGCGGAGATATCAAGCTTTTGGCGGCTATCGGCGCTTGGGTCGGACTGGAGCCTATTTCATATATTCTGCTTGGTTCCTGCATTTTGTTTGCTCTAGGCTGCTTAATCAAAAAACAAAGGGTAGGGCCGTTCGGACCGTCAATCGTCTATTCCACATTGTTTGTCTGCATCTTTTTGTTTGGAATTTAGCAAAAAATTTTATGCAGCTTCTTGACATCGCATTTTGCGGACACTAACTAAACAAGTAGTTAAGTAAAACTATTTGTTTAGGAGTATTAAAATGAACATCAAACCATTGCACGATAAAGTTTTGATTAAACGTGTAGATGAAGAAACAAAAACCGCCGGCGGTATCATTATTCCGGATACAGCCAAAGAAAAACCGTCTGAGGGCGTTGTAGAGGCTGTCGGCAACGGACGCGTTGCGCCGGACGGAAAAATTATCGCTTTGTCTGTTAAAGCAGGCGACCGCGTTTTGTTTGGCAAATGGGCCGGCACCGAAATCAAAGTCAACGGCGAATCCCGTTTGATTGTTAACGAATCTGATATTTTGGCAATTATAGAATAATCTGCGAAAGGTAAAATAAAATGGCTGCAAAAGACATTAAATTTGGAACTGACGCCCGCAGCAAAATGCTTAAAGGCGTAGAAACATTGGCTAAAACCGTAAAAGTAACTTTGGGTCCTAAAGGCCGCAACGTTATGTTGGATAAGTCTTACGGTGCGCCTAAATTAACAAAAGACGGCGTTTCCGTGGCTAAAGAAGTTGCTTTGGCTGATAAATTTGAAAACATGGGCGCTCAGCTGATTAAAGAAGTTGCTCAGAAAACGGCTGACAAAGCCGGCGACGGTACAACAACCGCTACAGTTTTGGCTGAAGCTATTATCCGCGAAGGCTGCAAAGCTGTTGCCGCCGGTATGAATCCGATGGATGTTAAACGCGGTATTGATATGGCCGTAGAAGCTGTAGTTAAAGATGTTAAATCACGCTCTAAGGCTGTTCAGTCTTCCGGCGAAATCGCTCAGGTCGGCACAATTTCTGCCAACGGCGACACCACAATCGGCGAATATTTGGCAAAAGCTATGGAAAAAGTCGGCAACGAGGGTGTAATTACCGTTGAAGACGCCAAAGGTTTGGAAACAGAATTGGACGTTGTAGAGGGTATGCAGTTTGACCGCGGTTATTTGTCTCCGTATTTTGTAACAAATCCGGAAAAAATGAACTGCGAATATGATAATCCGTACATTTTATTGTATGACAAAAAAATTTCTAACTTACAGCCGATGATTTCTATTTTGGAAGCTGTTGTGCAATCAGGCCGCGCTTTGGTTATTATTGCCGAAGACATTGAAGGCGAAGCTTTGGCAACTTTGGTTGTCAACAGAATCCGCGGCGGATTGAAAGTTTGCGCTGTAAAAGCACCTGGTTTCGGCGACAGACGCAAAGCAATGCTGCAAGATATGGCTATTTTGACCGGCGGTCAGGTTATTTCTGACGAGTTGGGTATGAAGATTGAAAACGTTACTTTGGATATGCTCGGTACAGCTAAACGTGTTGAAATCACCAAAGACGACACCACAATCATTGACGGCGCCGGAGATAAAGAAGCTATTGCCGGCAGAACTGCGCAGCTTCGTCAGGAAATCAGCCAGACTACATCTGACTATGACCGCGAAAAACTGCAGGAACGTTTGGGCAAGCTTTCGGGCGGCGTAGCTGTTATCAAAGTCGGCGGCGCTTCTGAAGTAGAAGTAAAAGAAAAGAAAGACCGCATTGACGATGCTTTGCACGCAACCCGCGCAGCCGTTAAAGAGGGCATTGTTGCCGGCGGCGGTACCGCATTGCTGTATGCAACCAAAGCGTTGGCTGAATTGAAGACAGATAATCAAGACCAGAATGTCGGTATTGACATCATCCGCCGCGCTTTGCAGGCTCCGCTGCGTCAAATTGCTGAAAACGCTGGTGTTGACGGCGCTGTAGTTGCCGGTAAATTGCTGGAAAGCAAAGATTATAACTATGGTTATAATGCTGCAGCCGGCGAATATACCGATATGATTAAATCCGGTATTGTTGACCCGACAATGGTTGTCCGCACCGCTTTGCAAGACGCTGCTTCTGTCGGCGGTTTGTTAATCACAACCGAGGCAATGGTAACCGAAATTCCGGAAAAAGAATGCCATTGCGGCGACGCTGCTGCCGCTGCCGGCGGTATGGGCGGAATGTACTAATAATCCTCCAGATTATAAAACACCCTGTGTTGCTGCGGCAATGCAGGGTGTCTGCTTTTTTTATATCCTAAAATCTTATTCCGATGTTACATTGTCCTTCATTATCATCACAGAATTTGCACATGTCTTGAAAATCAGAAATCGTCGCAGCTGCCAGACATTTATGCTCTTCATCACCGCAATAATTATCGCCCCAGCGTCCGTTTGATTCCCAATATTTAGAGCGTCGTGCAACCGATATTATATATACCTGTGAGTGCAAAGAATTGGCAAACGTACTGAGCAGTTCAAAACATAGTTTTTTAGAAAAATTTGCGCTGATGCTATTGCCTTGTTCGTTTTGGGAAATACCGCCTAAATACATGTCAAAACCAATGATTTTACCATAATCAGCCAAAACAGAATAAACTGAAATAATATTTCCATGCGCGTCTTTATATGAAACTTCATTTATTTTAGACCAAGTGTTTGGAACAATGTTCATTGCTTCCATAATACCAGAAAGTCCGGTTTGACTATCAGAATTAGACCTCAAAATATTTTCTTCATGTTCTACTAAGTGAAAGATAATATTGCTGTATTCTTCAATAAGTTTATTGATTTTGAATTTCTCCATAGCCTTAGAATATCCGGCAATCCCGCCGACACTCAGCACCCAGATAATTGCCAGCACGCCGAGCATTTCAATCATAGAGCGGCCTTTTTCAAAATTTTTATACATATTTCTAACTCCGTTAATTTTGTTACATAAAAACAAAACCCGCCGTAATAAAAGCGGGCGGATGTTAGCAAACCGTATCAGTATAAACGGCTCGGCCTATTCGGCGCATAGCCATATTCAGCCGACATCCGTCCAACGAACAGAAATCGGCATAACAAATTTAAGTCGTTTATGCGTAACGACTATACTGATAAAGGGTTGCTACGCCCTAGATAGACTATCATCTATCCGATATATATTTTACTGAAATAAAACCCGAAAGTAAAGATAATTTTTGATACAAAAAAAGACACTTTTTGCAAAGTGTCTTTTATGAATTGGGGCGGATGAAGGGATTTGAACTCTCGACATCTGGTACCACAAACCAGCGCTCTAACCAACTGAGCTACATCCGCCATTATGGTAACAGAATAGTTAATACATTCAAAACTGCCAAAAGTCAATATTAAAATTTGTATTTTATAAAATAAAAAACAGCCCCGCTTTGCACCGGAGCTGTTTGTCATAAAAATTTATGGTTAAGCTTGAGCTTCTTTTTGCTTTTGTACCATGTTTACCGCAAAGTTAACTATAGCCGCAACAATAAATCCTAAAATAAATAAATGCGGTATGGTAAACAGATTGCCCAGCAGGCTCAATACGATATAGCTGTAAACAGTCAGGCGCAGGGTTTGGCGGTACGGTGCTTTATAAATTGCCGACATAATCCAATGCAATACCAAAGAATACAGCCCCATAGTTACCAGACCGGCAACTATTACCCAGAACATAACAAAACCGAAAATAACCGGCTTAATATATCCCTCTACGGCGGTAACGACGGCGTTCATAATTTCGTCGTCAATTACCATATTCGGAACATCGCGCAGGCTGTTAATGCGGACTTCATTTTTGTTGCTGTTTACGGTGTAAAGCGCTGAGCGGCTGATGTACAAGCCCGTAACCTGCAAAAGAGACGGCTCAAATTCTTCGGTACGGGTATCTAAAACAACCTTGAATTTATCATCATCCGAGCCGTAAGTGCGTTCTATTATGGCGTTTTCCGGCTTAGTAATCATGCCGTTTTCAATCGTAATCGGCAAAAAGTCGGAAATATTTACTTTTACAGTCGGCATATATTGCATAACAGCGTCGTTTACGGCAACCATGCAATAGGCTGAATAGAGCAGGCAGTATAAAATAAAAACTGCCGCGCCAATCCATTTTTTAGTCAGTAAAAAATTAAGATTTTTCATGTTTTTCTCCTTTGTTAAAATAATCCGTCAAACAAATCCGGCTGACGGCTTTCGTTTTGTGCCAATAGTTCCATTGCTTTTTTTACTACATTATAGTTGACCGCGCATTGATAAGCCAAAGAAATATTGTCGCATTCCTCAACCAATTTTCCGATATATTCAAACGAACGCGGTGCCGTAGTAACAATAAAGTTCAAAATTTCCGGACTGATTAAAATCTGCCGGTCGTTAAAAAGCTTAACAATCAGCGTCTGCAGCATAATATCGTCCGGTTCTTTAATTTCTACGCTCGGCAGCATATTGAGCCGCGACTGCAGATCTTTCAGCGCAAAAGCCATGTGGCTCGGTGCGGTTTCGGCAGTCCAAAGCATGTAGCGCCCCTCGCTGTTGTAAAGGTTAAACAAATGAAACAGCGCTTCCATGTTGGCTTTCGGGGTTAGATTTTCAATAACAATGCTTTGATTTTCCGTCGCGATTTTGTTGACATTGCGCAGGTTTATCCGCGCTGCGTCTATCAGCGAAACCTTTATCGGCTTGTCTGAAAAAGCCTTGACTTTATCGGCAAATAAATGTGCTAAATGGGATTTTCCGCAGCCCTTGGGACCATAAATTATCAGTCCGTGCGCCAGCCATTCCGGCCAAGCATCCACCATGTTAAAAGCCTCGCGGTTACACGGCGCCACCATAAAATCTTCACGCCCCATATAGGTATGAGGTATAAAGTCAAACGGTATTTGTTTCAGTTCTTCGTCGTCTTCTTCTGCCATAGTCATTTTTCCGCCAACACTTCTTGTACTTTTTTATGCAGGTCGCCCAAACTGTACGGCTTGCTTAAAAAGTAAAAATCCGATGAACCGGCCAGCTCTTTGCGGGCAATTTCTTCCGAATATCCGGAGGCCAAAATAATCAGCATATGCGGATATTTTTCATGGACAATTTTTGCCAACTCAGCGCCGCTCAGTCCCGGCATCATCATATCTGTAATCATCATATCAAATTTTTCGCCGTTTTCAATATGCTCCAGCGCATTTTCTGCTGAAATGCAGTCCACCACGTCAAAACCTTTTTGCTTTAGCCCGCGGGCGCCGACCGTACGCACGGCGTCTTCGTCTTCTACAAACAAAATGCGGATTTCGCCGGAGTTTACGGCGAGGCGGCGCTGGCTGTCAAAGGCAGAAACATTCAGTCCTAAAATCATTTTCTGATTCTGCCCCATGTTTACGGCGCTGCCGGAAAAAGTCTCTAAAGCGGCATTGCCGTCTTTATCGCGGATAATTTCTTCTTGCGGAGTTTCTGCCGCCGGTTCTTCTTTGTCGCTTTCATAGGCCGGCAGATAAATTTCAAAAGTCGTGCCTTTGCCGAGTTCGCTGTGAACTTTTATAAAGCCTTCGGTTTGGCGCACAATACCGTAAACCATAGCCAAACCCAGGCCGGTTCCGGAGCCGACTACATTCTTTTTGGTGGAGAAAAACGGCTCAAAAATGCGGTTGATATTTTCCGGCGGAATGCCGCAGCCGGTGTCGGTCACGCTGATAACCACAAAGTCTCTGGGTTTAATGACATCCGTGCCGAAGTGATACGGCTCGTTCAGGCGCTCGCCGCGGGTGGAAATAGTCAGAGTTCCTTTGCCGTTCATGGCGTCTTTGGCGTTGATAACCAAATTTATCATAACCTGCGAAAACTGCACAGGGTCTACTCTGATATAGCCCAAGTCGGCGCCGTAGCTGATTTGAAAATGTATCTGCTCGCCGATAAGCCGTGACAAGAGGTGGTCTATTTCCGTAAAGGCCTCAGTAACATCTATCAGTTTTGGATTCAGCGGCTGTTTGCGGGAGATAGCCAGAAGCTGGCGGGCTACTCCGGCGGCGCGGTTGGCGTTTTGCTTCAGCTGCACCAAATCCGAAAATGACGGGTCGCCGACGCCGTGGCGCTGAATCAGTAAATCGCAGTAGCCGATAACTGCGGTCAGCAGGTTGTTAAAGTCATGAGCCACGCCTCCGGCCAGCTGTCCGAAAGCCTGCATTTTCTGCGCCTGAGCCACCTGCATTTCCAAGTTGCGCTTGTTGGTGGTGTCGGTGATATACATAATAAATCCGCTTATCTCGCCGGATAAATCGGTATAGTGCATAGTCATCGGGCTGATGTGAATCTGCACATTTTTCTCTTCATGCGTAAAAGTCAGAACTGTTTCAAAGTCATATTCTTCGGAGTTGTTTTTGGCATATTCCTTAAGAATATCCTTAATTTTATTTTTGCTTTCACCGTCAAAATATTCGCTGACTTTTTTCCGCATGATATCGGCAGCCGTTTTTTCAAAAATCTCAGAAATATGATTGTTTACCTCCAAGATTTTTTGGTGCTTGTCGGCAAAAATAATGCCGATAGGTGCGGTGTTGAACAGCCATTCAAACTTATCGGTAACCGCATTAAGCTGCTGTTTTACGGATTCGTCGTTAGGCAGATTCCAAATAACCACGCCGCGGGTTTTGATTTCGGAATTTTCACGCACGTTTTGCTGGCGTACAAAAGCTTCTGCGCTGCCTTGTCCGGTTTTGAAAATGATATTGCCGTTGAATGCGCCGGAACTGTCATGCAGCTGCTCCGGCTTATAGGCAATAAAGTCATCCAGAGGCTTGCCGGCAGCTTCATTCTTATCCGTATCTAAATAGTCGGCCAAAGTGTTGTTGATATATTCAATTTTGCCGCTGCTGCTGCAAGTGTATAGCCCGACCGGCAGAAAATCCAAAAAATTATGCAGCGACGACATCTCGTCTTGATAAACCTGCTCCATATTTTTATATGAAGTGATATTTTCAACCGTCCAAAAAATATAAGTTTCTTTGCGGATTTTCTTTAGGGAAAACTCATCTTCAAATATATCGGCCTTGTTCAGATAAATCGGCTTAACGCTGACCCGCAGCCATTCTTCGGCCACAAACACGCTGTTTTTGTTGGGATTTATGGATAAATGCACCGTGGTTTCCTGCAATTTGTTGACGGCGGATATAAGCTTTTGCAGGTCCAGTTTATTGGCGGAAGAGTCTATAATATTATGTTCTAAAAAGTCCAGAACCGATTCGCCTTTAAAATACTCTAAAGCCGCGCGGTTTGCCAATATCGGAACGCCGGCGGCATTGTCTATGCGGTGATACTTCTTTTTATCATTCAGAATTTCTGCCGCCAAGGTGCCGAACCCGATAGCATTTTCGCTGACTTTCAAAATGCGGATAGTTACCAAAATGCACAAAATATTCCACACTACAATAGATATAATAATATAAAAAGTGTATTGCGGATATAAAAACAGCGCAAACAAGCTTAAAGACATAAACATAATCGCATAGGCCAGAAAGACTAAGTTTCTTTCCAGTTGTCTGTCCGGACGCTGTCTGTTTATATCTTTAAGCATTTGCGTTTGTCTTTTTTTAGGTTAAAACATCGGCTTTGGCTTTTCCGGTGCGCTCAGTAATTTCTCCGATTTGACGGGAAACATCAGCCAGACTTTCCAGCATCTGCTCTACATTCTCATTCAAATCTTTGGTTTCGTAGCGCTCCAGATAAACACGCAGGGTTGCGCCGTTGGTGCCGGTGCCGGATAAGCGGTAGACAATGCGCGATTTGTCGGTAAAGTATACGATTAAGCCGTTTTTAGTAGAGCTGCCGTCAACAGGGTCGTTATAAATAAACGGCTTAGCCTCAGAAACGGTGTAAGCGCCGAAAGTTTTACCGGCTAAATCCGGCAGACGGCTTTCTAAATCAGCCATAAGCTTGTTAGCGGCTTCAGTATCCAGAGCTTCATAGTCATTGCGCATATAATAGCTGCGGCCGTACTTTTTCCAATGCTCTTCCGTGATTTCATGTACGGATTTTCCGGTTGCGGCAATAATGCTCAGCCAAAACAGAACCGCCCAGATTCCGTCTTTTTCGCGGATGTGGCTGGAGCCGGTGCCGAAACTTTCTTCGCCGCAAAAGGTAATGCGCTTGCTGTCCATCAGGTTGCAGAAATATTTCCAGCCGGTCGGAACTTCATAGTAGCCGATATTCAGCGCCTCAGCCACGCGTCCTACAGCCGTGGAAGTGGCAGCGGATTTAGCAACGCCGTAAATACCGTTTTTATAAGCCGGAATCAGCTTATAGTTATCTGTCAGAATGGCTAAACTGTCGCTTGGCGTAACAAAGAATTTTTTGCCCAAAATCATATTGCGGTCGCCGTCGCCGTCATTGGCAGCGCCGAAATCCGGAGCTTTATCCGAATACATTAAATCAACCAGAGTTTTGGCATAAATCAAATTCGGGTCAGGATGCAGGCCGCCGAAATCTTCCAAAGGCACATAGTTCAAAACCGAACCCGGCTTAGCGCCTAAAATTTCTTCAAAAATCTTGCGGGCATAAGGACCGGTTACGGCGTTCATAGCGTCAAACACCATGGTAAACCCGTTGGCGAACAGTTTTTTAATAGCGGCAAAATCAAAAATATTTTCCATCATTTCAACATAATCTTTGACCGGATCAATAACTTCAATTTCCATATTGCCGAGTTTCTGCGTGCCTAATTTGCTTAAATCAACATCAGGTTCGTCCAAAGTTTTATATTCGCTGATAGTTTTAGAAATCTCATAGATTTTATCGCTTATAGCCGTCGGGCATTGACCGCCGGAAGCAACCGCATATTTAATGCCGAAATCGCCGTTGATTCCCCCCGGGTTGTGCGAAGCCGACAGCACAAAGCCGCCGTCAGCCTTATTCATCAGCAAAACATGCGAAGAAGCCGGAGTGGATATAAAGCCGTTTTGACCGACAATCATTTTTTTCATACCGTTGGCAGCTGCCATTTTCATAATTTTTTGAATGGCAATTTTATTATAATAGCGTCCGTCGCCGCCCAAAATAAAGGTTAAGCCCTCAACTCCGCCGATAGCGTTGAAAACGCTCTGCACAAAGTTTTCCAAATAGTTTTCCTGCAGGACGACTTTTGATTTTTTGCGCAAACCTGCTGTTCCCATTTTCATATCATTATAGGCTGTTGTTTTAATAACTTTAAGCATATAAAAACCCTTTCTCTAATAATTAAAACTGTTTTATATATATGTATCATTAAAAGAAAGACTAGGTAAAGTATTTTTAATAAGCTAAACACATTTATTTATGCTGCCAGATGAAATCGGCTAAAACCAGCAGTTCGCGGCGGGCATAAACATCGGCCATAGACATGTTAAGGGCTTTTGAGTTGATTAAATCCGCCGCACCGTAGCCGTCTTTGATATGCCGGTAAGATTCGCGGTTTTGCAATGCGGCGGCGGTTCGGAAGCCGAAACGGCGCGACTGCTGCTGCAGCAATATGCTTAAGCTGTCGTTTTCTGCCGCGGCTTTATTTTCTATTACCACCCAGTTCAGACATTTTATACCGGCGGCAGCCTGATGCTTTTTGACATTCCATATTAAATTCAAATACGCATCCGAGGGCTGCCATTTTATGTCATTTTCGTTTTGCACTAAGGTAATTAAGGTATGAGCCTTGGAGAAAACCGGCAAAAACTCAGAATTCTGTTCGGTCGGTACATCAGTGATGACAGCGCTGCAGTCCCCGTAAACATCAGTAAATAAATTTTCTTTGCTGATATTTCTCAGCATTTTCAGGGTAGGATTGTTTTTACTTAATTCTTTGCGCTTTTGCAAAAAATCTGCCGTATTTTGCGAATATACGCCGACTTTATAGCCGTCGCGCAGCAATGCTGTGGCAAGATTAAAGGCCAGCGTAGTTTTACCGGCGCCAGCCTTAGGACTGCTTATGGCAATAAGAGGAACCGGCATCAGCGCTGAGCCATTTTTAATGCGCCGCTGTCGGCGGTAACCAGACAAGCTTGATTGCTGCGCTTCATATTGCGGCAAATAGTGTTGGCGTCATTTTTAGCCAAGCCGATGACTTTAGAACGGTAGACGGTTTTGCTCTCAGCCTGAACTTTTTCTACTTTAATATCATGCACGGCATATTTTTTAGCCAATTTATTCTTGACGGTCAAAGCATAGTTGCGGGCGCGCTGATAGTCAGAAAAAGAGCCGACTTGCACGGCGTAGCGCCCGTTAGACGAAGCGGAGGCAATTTTTGTTGCTTTCGTCGCCGGTTTGCTTTGAGCTTTTGCCAGACGCACAGCCTGAGTTTTTGCCGGAGTTTTCTTCTGTACAGAAGCCAAGCGGGTTGCTTTAGGTGCAGCTGAAGCTTTGCCGTTGATTTCATTTGTCAGCATAGCAACGTTAATCTCGCCTTTTTGCATGTGGGTCAATCCCTTGTCCATCATGCGTGAAACTTTTTTATCGCGCTCGCCCACGCTGTTATGTCCCATGGTTACGGCGATAACGCGTTTTCCTGAGCGTTTGGCCGAAGTGATGATGTTATATCCGGAAGCGGCGGTATATCCGGTTTTCATACCGTCGGCGCCGGCAAATGTTTTCAAAATATAGTTGTGTCCGCCGATGGTACGTCCTTTATATTGAAAGCTTTTGGCGGAAAACCATTTATAGTATTGCGGAAAGTGGTGATATACGGCCATTGCCAAAACCGCCATATCGCGGGCGGTAGTCTTTTGCTGCGTATTCGGCAGTCCGGAAGCATTTTTGAATGTGGTGTGGCTCATGCCAAGTTTATGAGCGGTGTTAGTCATCAAAACGGCAAAATCGGCTTCGGTCGGGGCAAAGTGTTCAGCCAAAACGGTGGCGCAGTCATTGGCAGATTTTACGATTACCGCCATAATCGCATCTTTTACGGTAATGGTTTCTCCGGCGCGCACACCCAATTTAGACGGCGAGCGTCCTGCGGCGGTGCGTGAAACTTTCAATTTATCTGTCAGTTTAATGTGGTTGTTTTCCAATGCGTTGAAAGTAATGTATAAAGTCATGAGCTTGGTTAAAGAAGCCGGATAGCGGCGCTCATCGGCATTCATTTCATACATTACATCGCCGTTTTCCGCGTCAATCATAATAGAAGAAACCGACGCGCTTGCTGCAGCCGCCCGCAGCACAGCCAAAACTAAAACACATAAAAACGCAATTTTTTTCACTATTTTGCCCTCTGAATTTGAATATTGCTTTTAGCATAGACTCTAAAAGAAAATAAAAGGTTAATATTTGCAATTTTATTATATTATAGAAAAATATAACTTGCATTTTGCAAATATTGTGATATACAAAACAGGCAGTTAGGGATATTTATATCTTTAGCTGAATATGTTTAACAATGTGGGAGACCAGCCATTGGTCTTTACCACTAACCTACAATGAGGTATTATAATGGCTAAATCTAAAAAGAAAATTTTAGGTCTTATCAAGCTGCAAATACCTGCCGGAAAAGCTAACCCTTCTCCGCCGGTTGGTCCAGCTTTGGGTCAAAAAGGCCTGAATATTATGGAATTTTGTAAAGCATTCAACGCTAAAACTCAAAAAATGGAACCGGGTGTTCCTGTGCCGGTAATCATTACCGCTTATGAGGATAAGAGCTTTACATTCATCACAAAACTGCCTCCGGTTTCTTATTTGATTAAGAAAGCTGCCGGTGTACAGTCCGCTTCTAAAGAACCGGGCAAAACTGTTGCCGGTCAAATTACTTTGGAACAGGTAAAAGAAATTGCAACCACCAAATTGCCAGACTTGAACTGCCCTACAGTTGAAGCTGCTATGAACATGGTTAAAGGTCAAGCCATTTCTATGGGTATTAAGGTTACGGAGTAAGTTGATGAGCGGAAAAAGATTAGTAAATGCATACAAGACTCTGGATAAAAATCAAGAGTACAGCCTTAAAGAAGCTATTAAAATCGTTAAGGAAAATGCAAAAGCAAAATTTGATGAAACCATTGATTTAGCAATCAATTTAGGTGTAGATCCGAAACACGCAGACCAGATGATCCGCGGTGTTTGCCAGCTGCCGCACGGCAATGGCAAAACCGTCCGCGTTGCCGTATTTGCTCAGGGCGAAAAAGCTGATGAAGCTAAAGCTGCCGGTGCAGATGTTATCGGCGCCGAGAATTTGGTAGATTCTATCTTAGCCGGTAAAATTGACTTTGATAGATGTATTGCCACCCCTGATATGATGGGCATGGCCGGCCGCGTTGCCCGCGTTTTGGGTCCTAAAGGCTTGATGCCGAACCCTAAATTGGGTACAGTTACCGCAGATGTTGCCACAGCAGTTAAAAACGCTAAGGCTGGCGAAGTTCAATATCGTGTAGAAAAAAATGGTATTGTTCACGCCGGTGTTGCTAAAGCGTCTTTCTCTGAAGACAAAATCTATGATAACGCTAAATTGTTCATTGAAACAATCATTAAAGCTAAACCTGCTACCTTAAAAGGCACTTATTTGAAAAAGATTTCTATCAGCTCTACAATGGGTGTGGGCGTAAAGGTTAACGCTGCTGAATTATAATCGTTTGGTTATAATTTATTAAAAAATACTTGCTTTTTGATAAAAAGTTTGTTAAAAGGCAAATCAGTTTAGGGCAGGGAGGCTGCTGCGCAGTTTTTTCTGCCCCACTCTTCAAGAGCGGAGGCTCTTGAAACTGTCCAAGACTGTGGGCGGCATCTCTGCACCGAAGGCTTTTTGCTTGTAACTAAAGCTGACGGTGTCGCGGAGGCCTTAAATATCCGACATAGACGGGAGTGAGTTTTAAAGTTAAATTTTTCTCCTGGACAGATTTGGGTTCCGCAGTGTTCTGATTTATTTCGGAATATTGTGGGTTTGGTAACGGTTTAGACCTTTGGGTCTGAATTTAACAATTTCGTATGGAGACAATAAGTGAACCGCGAAGAAAAAACAGAGTTACTCAACATGCTGCATGAAGTATTCTCTAACGCAGAATCAGTTGTAATCACCGAATACTTAGGTTTGACTGTGGCTGAAGCTGACGAATTGAGAAACAAAGTGCGCGATGCTGGTGCCTCTTTAAGAGTTACTAAAAACCGTATTGCTCGTCTTGCTGTAAAAGATACAAAATTTGAAGGTTTGGCAGACCTGTTTAAAGGTCCGGTTGCCATGGCTTATGCTAATGACCCGATTGCCGCTTGCAAAGCTTGTGTTGAATTTGCAAAAAATAATGAAAAATTGGTTATCGTTGGCGGTGCTTTGTCTGACAAAGCTCTGACTTTAGATGAAATCAAAGAATTGGCTGCAATTCCTTCTATGGACGAATTGCGCGCCAAATTGGTTGGTCTGTTGCAAGCTCCTGCTGCCAAGTTGGCAAGAGTTACAAAGGCTTACAGCGAGAAAGAAGCCGCCTAAGTTTCTTTTCCGTTTTATGCGAGTCATGCTTGCTGATTTATCGCTTATGTACTAGGTTGTACACTTCGCTCAAAATTAGCGGCGCAGCACTCAGCCTAAAACAAAAAAGCTTAGATGTGTAAATGGTTTTTAATTAGAAAATTTTAATTTAATTTATTTGGAGAAAAAAAATGGCAGATTTGGCCAAATTAGTAGATGAATTATCAGCTCTGACAGTTATGGAAGCTGCTGAATTGTCAAAAATGTTAGAAGAAAAATGGGGCGTTTCCGCTGCTGCCGCTGTTGCTGTTGCCGGTGCTGCTGGTGCAGGCGCTGCCGCTGCTGAAGAAAAGACAGAATTTGATGTAATTCTGGCTGAAGCAGGCGCTAACAAAATTAACGTTATTAAAGAAATCCGCGCTATTACAAACTTGGGCTTGAAAGAAGCTAAAGATTTGGTTGACGGCGCTCCTAAAACTGTTAAAGAAGGCGCTTCTAAAGAAGAAGCTGAAGCTATCAAAGCTAAATTGGAAGCCGCTGGTGCTAAAGTTGAATTGAAGTAATTTGACTTTTACTTAAAGCTTAAAAAAAACTCTCAGTCGCATGATTGAGAGTTTTTTGTATAAAATGCTTGATTTTTAGACATAAATTGCTATACTGCAAAACATAGTAATTTATTATTTAATTTTATTAGTATGAATCACAAGTTATTATTTCCGACTCAGAAACTCAGCGAAGAAGAATTGCTGAAGTATTTGCTGGTTGCCGATATCTCGGATGATGTTTGCAACGATTTAATCGGTTATATGAGAACGTATGATTTTCATTATGCCGATTCGGACAAAGCAGAAAAATTTATGATTGAACACCGCCTGCATAAAGTATTTGCTTCTTACTGTGTCAATTATAAATTGCCGTTAAGTTTGCAAATGGCTTTGGTGCAGACGCATGATGTGGAGCTGATTAGCGCTTATGTGCAGCATCAGTCCTTATGCGGTCGTGCCGTGACGGAGCTGTTTGGTTTAACACGCGGCGATTTTGTAAATTATCTGCTTATCAAAAAGCCTGAGTTAACCCGTCAGCTGCGTTCTTATGGCTATTTGGATAAGGATATTATGATTGAGGATGAAGAAATTTTTCAGGATGAGTTTGTTAACTTATTGAAAAATTGCTATTCCCATGCTCCTTTCTATGACGAAACAAGTAATTGGACTTATGACAAACATGTAGAAAGGGGTTGGTGTGTTGAAATTGTAACAGTTATTCATCCTTTGGCCGAAGACAAGTTTATTGAATATGTTCATATGCATAAACGGCGTGACTTGTTTAAGGAGTATATTGACCGCTACGAATTTTCTGCAGATGCACGGCTAAGTATGGTTTTGACTGTGCATTACAAACCGCTCTTGGATTTGTATCTTAAGGTTCATTGGTTTCACATTCCTGCTTGCTATTCTCGCAGGTGGAATAAAAATTCAATATTTTATGACAAAAGGTATAATAGGTACATTCGTTAAGAGTAGGGTAACAAAAAACACTTTCAACCTAAAAGTTGAAAGTGTTTTTTGTAGTGTAATATGGTTTAATTCTATTTCAAAAACAAATAATTTGCTAAATCGCTAATTGTTTTGTTATCATTAGCCATAAAATAGCTATACGTTTCTTCAAAATCAAATCCTAAATCTTCCAGTTCAAAGCACAAATCAATCATCTCATCATCATTCAGATTAAAAGCAGACAATGAGCTGTCAGGTTTTACCCTCATCGTCAGTTGATGCTCTATTATCATTTTTAAGCGGTTTTCTAACTCAAATTCACTAAATATAGCCATAATAATAAAAATTAAAGTTAATAATAAAAACGATAAGCTTATACTATTATAAAATCTAAATTTGTCAATAATAAAAACTCGATTTTGTCAAATTTCTAAAGTAAAAGAGCAAATCTCCGCTTTAGAACAAGATGAACAAGCCTCTTTCATTTCGGCTAAGGAGGTTTGAGCCAGACAGTTTCGTCCGGATTGGCAGTAAGCGTCGCCGTAAAAAGTGTAGGATTTGCTGCTGGAACGCCATAATAAAGCGAAGTATAGAGTTTCGTGCAAAGGGTAGGCTAAATTCTGCATTAGTTGCAGACAGAGTGAAGATGAATAGTTGGCGGAGATTTTATTTCCGTTTTCATCGTCGCTGTAGTTGCCCAACAGAAGATTAAAAGATAATCTGTGATTTCGGGAATAAATTCTTCCCCAATTTCCATAAGGGTCTTCAAATTGATAAGGAGTATCGCTGTCTAGCTTATTTTCACCTACTTTCCAACTGTTGGGAAATAAATTTAAGCCGTCAAGCATGGCAATCACATCAACTTTTACCCCTCCTTGTCCGTCATAAGTCAAGTCTTGAATTTCTTTTAAGTGTTCCAACGCTCCGAAAATAATATAACTGTACTCGCTGACGGCTTTATTGACCTTAAATTTTTCCATCGCTTTGGAATATCCGGCAATTCCGCCCACGCTTAACACTCCGACAATGGCAAGTACGCCGAGCATTTCAATCATTGACCGCCCTAACGGGTTTGTCTGTCGGGTCACTACTAGCGCTTTTCTCGCTCGTGTACCTCGTTGTACACGTCGCTCCAAAAGTGCGGCGTATTGACGCACGACATCCAAATCCTTAAATGCGATGTTGTTTCCTTCGGCGTCATTGCGAGGAGTGTAACGACGAAACAATCCAAAACCCTTTATAGAGTTGCTACTGAACTTGTTATTTCCGAATGTGTGATTTTTTACGCCGAACTCTGCAAAAACACGCTGAGTGGCAGAAAATATGCCTTTAATCAGATGTTTAGGATTTGCAGAGAGAGAGAGAGACCTTTGAATAGCTTATTTTTCATCTTTCTTTCCTCTAAATTTATGTTGTTTACACTCCAATTCTATAACAGCCTCACGCCATAAGTCAACCGCAAAAATTAAAATTCCAGCCCGATGCAGCAAGCGTCATCTTTCATACACAATTTACAGGCGGCGTCAATTTCCGACAAGGTGACACTATTTAAACATTTTTTATCGGCGCCGTTGCAAGTTTTATTACCCCAAAACAGTACTGGTGATGATTCATTGGTGCGGTATAATCTAGCCCAATGCAAAGTACCGGCAATCGGCTTGGCTAAGTTTAAAAACAATTCACGGCATAATCCGGTAGAAAAATTTGCCGACACACTTTTACCATCATCATTTTCGTAGCGAGTTCCTATGTATAAGTCAACGACCAGTCTTTGGCTGCGTGAAAAAATATTAACCGTGTTTCCTTCAGAATCATAAAGTGTTCTTGCACTTTTATTGCCCATGCTCCAAGTTTGCGGGACAATACCTGCTGCCATAATAGCTTCTTGCAGACCAATGCTTGAAGCTTCGCCAGAGTTTCTGGATGTCAGATTTTGATAGTCGGATAAATGCTCTATTAGCCCGTAAATTAAGTAGCTGTATTCACTCAGCACCTTATTTGTTTTCCACTTTTCCATAGCTTTAGAATAACCAGCGATGCCACCAACGCTCAGCACCCCGATAATAGCTAGGACCCCTAACATTTCTATCATGCTTCTGCCAAACTGATTTTGTTTCATACTAACTTCCTTTCATCTTGAAAATGCAACAAAAAAGCTGCTTTGGACGAAGCAGCTGGAAGTTCGTAAGCTATTCAATAGAAAAAATAGTGCAGCATATTAGCTAAAGATAGCATATTTTGCTACCTTCCAGCTTTCGCTAGAAGATGCAAATATTTATCGTCTTTGCATAAAGACGTCTATTGAAGAGGCTACGACACCCCAGACAGACTATCGCCTATCCGACATTTATTTTAACGGAATAAAACCCGAAAGTAAAGATAATTTTAGGGTTAAGTCAGGTTTGAACGCGTATGAATGTTTATAATGCTGACGGCTGATTATTCTGTAAAGTTATCAATAAGCGGTTTAAATGACCGATACATTTTCTCATAGGCCGGTTTTTTGAAATCTACCGCCAAGTTTATGCTTTCTTCTAAAGTACCCCATTTGAAACGGCTGAATTCCGGCGATTCGGTGTTTAAGTTTATTTCAGAATCTGTGCCGGAAAAATAGAACAGCGACCAATACATATCTTGTCCAGAGTTTGTAAAGCCGCGTTTTTGCATAGAAGCGATGACTTCCGGAGGAAAGCGGTAGCGTGCGGGTTCTTGCAAAGTTGCGATTCGTTTCAGTCCGCTGAGCGAGGTTTCTTCTTTCAGCTCGCGGGCTGCAGCTTGTTCAGGCGTTTCGCCGGCTTCTATGCCGCCTTGCGGAAACTGCCAAGAGGCCGGCATATCATTGCGCAGGCATAATAAAACTTTTTTATCTGCCCTAAACACTACTATTCCGGCGTTGCGCCTAAACCATTCTGCCATTATTTTTTGCCTTTGCCTGCTGTTTTTTCTGTTTGTTTAGTCTGTACGTTCAGATTGTCGTTCTGTCCGTAAAGATACAGGGCTTTTACCAAATCCATAGCGCGGATAAGCTGATAGTCTTTGGCGTCAGCTTCAGAAATTTTGGATTTTTTATTAGCCTTTTTCTTGTCGGCCTGTTCATTTTTCAAAGCGCCTTTAAGGTCGGCTTCGCTGATGTTCCAGCCGTTGTCTTCAATTTCTTCTACTTTAGACTGTTTAACGACAATATCCGGCTCAATACCTTTAGCCTGAATAGAGCGCCCAGACGGTGTATAATAACGGGCGGTTGTCAGACGCATTCCGGCGCCGTTAGGCAGCTGAACCACGGTTTGCACCGAGCCTTTGCCGAATGATTTTTCGCCGATAACCACAGCGCGGTGATGGTCTTGCAGAGCGCCGGCCAAAATTTCTGAAGCCGAAGCCGAACCCTCATTGATGATTACTACAATCGGCAGACCTTTGGCAATATCTCCGGCGGTAGCCGAAAATTTAACCGTGTCTTCTACATTGCGCGAGCGGGTGGAAACAATTTCGCCCTGCTCCAAGAATAAATCCGAAACGCCGATAGCCTGATCCAAAAGTCCTCCTGGGTTGTTGCGGACGTCAATCACAATGCCGGCGAGTTTGTTTTTAAGCTTTTTCTGGGCGTTTTTAACGGCTTTTTCTACATTTTTGCTCAAATCTTCATTAAACGACGGAATACGGATATATAAAATATCTTCATCCTTAATCTCGCTTTTAACCGAATCTACTTTGATTTCGGCACGGCGCAGCGTAACCGTAAAAGGCTTTTTATTGGCGCGTTTTATGGTTACTTTCACTTTTGAACCGACTTTGCCGCGCAGTTTGTTAACAACATCGTTCAAGGTTTGCCCGATAACGGTTTCGCCGTCAACTTCTGTGATATAGTCGCCGGCCTTTATGCCTGCTTTGGCTGCCGGAGTGTCGTCTATCGGCGAGATGACTTTTATCAAGCCGCTGTCAGAGGTAATTTGAATACCCAAACCGCCGAATTTGCCCTTAGTCTGTTCGGTCATATATTTATAGTCGTCAACATTCAAATAGCTGGAATGCGGGTCTAAGGATGTCAGCATGCCGTTGATTGCCGCTTCAATCAGCTGTTTGTCGCTGACTTCTTCCACATACGACATTTTGGTGCGCTCCATAACTTCGCCGAACAAATTCAGCAGCTCATAGGTGCTTATTTCTTCCGGTTTAGTTTTGCCTTTAGCTGCGGCGCAGCCTGTGATAAGGCTCAAAATCAAGGTGTAAGCAATCAACGATTTTTTTAACATATCCTAATCCTTTTATTTATTTCTTTATCCATTCATTCGGGTCTACCGGATGGTTGTTTTTACGAATTTCCATGTGCAGTTTGCTGTTGGCGTCTGCCGGCATGGTTCCCACCGGTTCTCCTGCCAGCAGCATTTGCCCGACTTCGGTATCGGTTTCGCCCAAGCCGCTCAGCAAAGAGGTATAGCCTTCGCCGTGGTCAATAATCACTAAGTTGGCAAAGTTTTTAAACGGTCCGGCGTAAATAACTGTTCCGTCAAACGGAGCAATAACCTGAGCTTTTGCTGCGGTTTTAATGTCTATGCCATTAGACACCACGCCTTTAGACAGCTCCGTATGAAAAGCTGTTACCAAAGGTCCGCGAGCCGGTCTTGATAGCCGTCCTTTGGCTTTGCTGAAACCGGTAACCGGAGTTTCTTGCGCGGCGGTATTGTTTTCAGCCATATAGCTTGCTTCTAAACCATGATTTTCTTTACGCAGTTTATCGGCGGCTTGTTCACGAGCTAAGCGTTTTTTTTCGGCCATTTGCCGACGATTGATTTCTTTTTGTTTTTCCAATTTTTCCAACAAATCGCGCAAATTGTGAGCCTGACTTGCCAGCATATCGGCTTTCTTTTTAGCCTCTTCGCTTTTGCTGGAAATTTGGCTGTACATAGTGCTTTTTTGCTGAGATAATTTTTTCATATCATCTTGTTGCTGAGCCAATTTTTTATTATCTTTTTCCAAATCTTGCAAACGCAGCGCAATTTGTTTTTTTTGGTTGCTGATATCTTCAATGCTTTTGCGGATGGAGCTTGCTCTGCTTTCCAAAGCATGTACACTTCCGCGCAGTAAAATGCTGCTGCGCATAACTTCTACCGGCGACAGCGGCTGAACCAATACGGCTTCTGACGGACGCAGAGCCAAGTTTTGCAAAGCCGCCAGAGTTTCAATCAGCATATCGTTTTCCGAGTTAAATTTTTCTTCGGATTCGCTGAGATGTTTTTGCAAAGCGGCAAGCTCTTCTTGCTTTTTGCGCAGTTCATCTTCGCCGTTTTGAATTTTTTTAGCGGCGGCAATCATTTTTTGATTTACGTTTTTAAGTTCTTCTTTCAGCTTGTTGGCTTTTTGCTCCATTTCCCGATGTTCTTGAGAAACGCGCTTGGCTTCGGCTTCTACCTTAGCCACTTCAGAGGCCGAAACATTAGCCGCCGGAGCAGCAGTTGCCTGCTGTCCGGTGCTGATTAAAACCATAAAAACAAAAATTAAAAATTTAGTCACAGCCGCTAGTCCGTTCCTCTATTTTTTAAGCAAAGAATGACCGGTCATATCAGCCGGTTTTTCCAAACCCAGCAAATCCAGCAAAGTCGGAGAAACATCGGCTAAACGGCCGTCTTCCATACCTTTTACCTCGGCCGGAGCATTGTATAAAACGGCTTGAACCTTGCCAACGGTGTGCGCGGTGTACGGCTGGCCGGTTTTTTCATCTACCATTTTTTCAACATTGCCGTGGTCGGCGGTTACAAACAAAACGCCGTCAACGTCTTTAATGGCTTTCATGACGCGGCCTAAAGACTTGTCAACTGCGGCAACAGCCTGCAGAGCCGCCGACATAATACCGGTATGGCCTACCATATCGCCGTTGGCAAAGTTGCAGATAATAGTGTCAAACTTTTTGCTTTCAATCGCGTCAACCAAAGCGTCTGTAACTTCATATACGCTCATTTCCGGTTTCAGGTCATAGGTGGCGACTTTCGGGCTATTGATTAAAATGCGCTCTTCGCCTTTGAACATGCGCTCTTCGCCGCCGTTAAAGAAAAATGTAACATGGGCGTATTTTTCGGTTTCGGCAATGCGCAGCTGAGTCATTCCGTGTTCGGAAACAACTTCGCCGTAAATGTTTTTGAGCTGTTCCGGCGCAAAAATGGTTTTCATAAAGCGGTTGTGGTCAACCGAATATTCAGCCATGCCGACGCAGTCAGAGAATTTGACAATTTTATTGCGGGCAAAACCTTCAAATTTGTCATCGCCTAAAGCATAGGTAATTTCACGGGCGCGGTCGGCGCGGAAGTTAGCCATCAGGAAAGCGTCTCCGTCGCCGGCGCCTTGATAATCGCCGATAACGCACGGAACCACAAATTCGTCATTGACGCCGGCAGCATACGAAGCTTTGATTGCTTCATCGGCCGTGGCATAGCGCTTGCCGTTGGCTGAAACAATATTGTTATAGGCCAGCTCAACTCTATCCCAGCGTTTATCTCTGTCCATGGCGTAAAAACGTCCGGCAAGGGTTGCCAGCTTAACATGCGGCATATCCTTAATCGCATTATTGAAATCAGCCAAAAAGCCCTCTGCCGATGTCGGAGGCGTGTCGCGTCCGTCTAAAAATGCGTGTACGTCAACTTTAATGCCGTTGCGGTTAAGAATTTCGCATAAAGCGACAATGTGTTCCTGATGCGAGTGAACTCCGCCCGGAGACATCAAACCCATAACATGGCAGGTTTTTCCGTTGGCTTTTAAGGTGTTAATCAAATCAACAACCACCGGATTCTTTTCCAGAGTATGTTCTTTAACTGCTTGGTCAATTTTCGGTAAATCCTGCATAACCACGCGTCCGGCGCCGAGGTTCATATGTCCTACTTCCGAGTTTCCCATTTGTCCGGCCGGCAAGCCGACGTCTAAACCCGAAGTTTCTACAAAACAATGAGGACATGTTTTCAAAAGCTCATGCCAATTCGGAGTTTCTCCCATTTCAATAGCATTGTCTTTTGTTGTTGTGCTTCTATATCCCCAGCCGTCCAAAATAAGCAACATAACCGGTCTTTGCATAAATTTTTCCTTTCGTTAAATTCAAAACTTTCAAACTGTTCACTATTATATATAGGAAAACAAAATTTAAAAGCACTATTTTTTTATTTATAAACAGACTTATTTTTAAAAAAGTATAAAAATATGATTTTTTATTGACATAAAGTGCGAGTATTCATAAATTAACACTAAATATTAAGGATATAAAATGAAAAAAAATCTGTTAGCTGCTGTATTTTGTTTAGTTTCTATGCCGGTTTATGCCGGAGAGTTTTTTTATGACGTTTCAGGCGTCGGCAATTCCTTTTACGGCTACGGCGATTATGCTGAAAAATTCCGCCCGTACTACAAACATAGCCACACTCCGGCGGCGGCCGAAATTTACTCGTCTGCAGGCTATCGTTTCAGCGATGAAACAGCGTTTAAGCTGGGGCTGGATTTACAGGCTGCTGGCGGCAAAGAGGTAGAAGATTACAATCAGGGCAAATGGGGCGAGAATATTTACGGCACTTTGGAAACAGCATACGGCGAATTCAGCGCCGGACAAGTGTATAACGCGGCGTATCAGCTGGCAGTCGGAGCGCCGAAAGTCGGTGCTTTTCGGGTAAATAACTCGCCGATAACCGATTTTATCGCTAATCCGAACTGGCAGCGCCACAGCCGCACCGCTTCTTACCGCACGCTTAATTCAACCTATCTGAATACCGATGCCGACGCGCCTAAAATCAGCTATACAACGCCGGAATTTTACCGCACCAAACTGGCGGTTTCCTATACTCCGGACAGCTATTCGGAAGCCGGTCTAATCAATAAGCACAGCCGCTATGACAGCCGTTCGTCTTATGCAGCCGGTTTGTATAATCATCAGGAGCTGGGTACGTTTGAAATTGAAAGTTCGCTGGGCTATGCTTATAACCGCAAAAACAATCAGGAAATTTCCGCCGGCTTAAGCGTATACCGCAAAGGCTGGACTTTTGGCGGCTCCTACCGCAAGTCGTTTACGTCTTCCGGCGATTATGCGCTAAATGATGTTGCAGGTTTGCCGTATTATTTTGACGGCTACCGCAGAGGCAGCGCCTATAATGTCGGGCTGAGCTATGAGTTTGGACCTTTGACAACCGGTGTTTCCTATTTTGCCTCTTCTGCCGATAAAACTGATAATAAAGACAAAATCGTTACATGGGCAAACAAAATCGCCGTGCATAAATATGTATCGCTGTATTTAGCCGCCGCCTATGCTGAATATACCGGCGGGCGCAGCCTAAGCGAAAATAACCGCGGCTATGCTTTTATCAGCGGTTTGGAATTGGAGTTTTAAAAAACTATGGCGCATATATTGTTTGTCTCTGATAATGAAGATTTTGCCGCAGACTTAAAGGCGCAGGTCTTGCGTTTTGCGCCGGATTTTTCTTTTGTGGAAACGGCGCCTGATTTGCTGCTGGTGGATGAAAACCTGCAGCGCTGCGATGAGCTGCGCCGAAAATATCCGTCAATTCCCTTAATTTTTTTATCGGACGAAAACAAAGAAAACGACATGCTGAATATTTATGTGAAAAAACCGTTTTCTTTAATGTCTTTCTTGGACGTTCTGCGGGCGGCGAATAATAATTTAGATAATTCGGTAGACGGCTATTTATGCTTTAACGGCTATGAACTTCGTCCTAATTTGCGCGAAATAGAGGATGTAAAAAGCGGAACAATTGTCAAACTGACAGAAAAAGAAGTAAGTATATTAAAATATCTTTATAAAATAAAAAATAACTATGTTTCTAAAAATGATTTGCAGCGCAATGTGTGGAAGTATAGCGAAGATGTAACCACCCACACCATAGAAACTCATATTTATCGTCTGCGTCAAAAGGTTGAGCAGGCAGATGGACGGCGTTTGATTGTAACCGATAACGGCGGTTATATGTTGCAGCGGGACTAAAAAAATATGCCGAAATTAACTCCAAAAGAAAATCCTAAAATTATAATGTATGTCAGCGTGCTGCTGCGTGATGTCAATCATTATATTGCCGAAAACAAGCTGTTTACGCTTTGTATTTTTGTGGTAAATATGGCATATATGCTGGTGTTTAAGTCGTTAGAGGGCGGACTGTCTAATCCGCTGAGCATACTCTGGGCTGTGACCTATTATATATTTTGGTGCGCGTTTTACCGTTACTACTATCATCTAAAGCCTTATATTCTGAGTAAAACTCTGCTGGGTAGCATGGCGCCGTCTTCTAAGGCTCTGGTGCTGATGTTTGTGGTGCTGATGGGCTTGGCTTTGCTGCCGATGCTGCCGCTTTTCTTGGGGTTTAACGATGTTTATCTGGACTATTACGAACGCTACATGTCGGCGGTGGAAAATCTTTCCAATACCGGAGAAATCAGCACTTCTTTCGTGGATATTTTTGTGGTTTACGGCATTATGTCGCTGCTGGCTCCGGCTTTAATCTGCAAGCCGTATTTAGCTTGGATTTCTTCGCTGCGCGGTCATAACGCCTCGTTCCGCAAGGCCGGCAACAAAACCCGCGGCAACTATGCGGCGTTTGTGGTTGTTTCGGCTATGCTGCTGTATCCGGAGGCTCTAAGCTTGGAGCTGGACAGGCTTTGGGGTTTGCAAAATTGGCTGCACTATACCATAAGCACAGTCATCTTTGTGTATACCAACATTATTTTTGCCAAGATGTATGATTTATTTTATCTGAAACATTAAGCTATTGCTTGCCGCGCAGGTGCCATTTTAAGTGCAGCAGCCGGATTTTGCTTTTTAAGGTTAAATCCCAGAATGAGATAATGCCGTCATTTTTAAGCTTTTGGTATTCCTGCGCAAAATATTCTTCCAGTTCTCTTTTATTGTCTGAGCTTTTGAAAATTTTGGATAAAGCCATTTTCAGGGATAAGCTTATGCGTTTTTTGCGCACAATCTGCCATTGTTCAATCTTGTTTTTGACTGTAAAATAGTTGTAAACGTGGCGGATTCCGCTGATATAGTCATGAATTTTTTTAATTGAAAAAGAACTGCGGATAATTGACGGCGAACTGGTGTTATAAAAGTACAGCTTTTCGTTAATCATGGCAAAGCGGCTGATTTCTGAAAAAACGCAGGCGGTAAACGGCCAGTCTTCATAATAAATGCCCTCAATAAAACGAAAACGGCGGATAGCGCTGGTGCGGAACAATTTGTTCCATACTACCGCCGAAATTAAACGTTTTTTATATAAATCGCAAAGCGGCCGGCAGCATATTTTAAACGGCAGATTTTCAGTATCGTATTTTTTGCTGTTCAGGCTGTCTTTGCCCAAGCGGCAGAAAGTGGAGGATATAACAACCGTACATTCTGATTTTTGAGCAGTTTTATAAAAAATTTCCAAAGCTTGCGGATGCAGATAGTCGTCGGCGTCTAAAAAGAAAACATAATTGCCGCTGGCAACTTCAAGACCGTTATTGCGGGAGACCGACAAGCCTTGGTTTTCTTGGGTAATAACCAAAAATCTCGGGTCGTTAGCCGCGTATTTAGCCAGAATTTTTCCGCTCTTGTCTGTGGAGCCGTCGTTTATGCAGATAATTTCTATATTGGAAAAGGATTGCTTGATGACACTATCCAGACACCGCGGCAAAAACTTCTCCACGTTATAAATCGGAATAATCACAGAAATAGCCACAGCAGCGGTATCGGTCATCAATCATAATCCATAAGGTTAATCTCTGCTATATATTTAAGCCATTTGTTTGCTTAAGTCAAATACTAAAGCAAAATTTATCTGCATATAAAAAAAGAACAGCCTGAAAAGACTGTTCTTTATAATAGCTTGTATGCGCTGAAAATTATTTAGCGGCATCAATGGCAGCTTGCAAATCAGAAGCTTCCATAGTTTGAATGTGTTTGCCGTTGATAATAACAGTCGGAACGCCGTTAACTTGGATTTTTTGTGCCAAGTTGCCGATTTCATTCAGGTCATTGTTGATATCGGCAGATTCTACATCGGCTTTATATTTATCAAAGTCAATATCCAAGCCTCTGGCAATACCGTCAATAGCATCTTTGTTCATTCTGCCTTCAGCAGCCATAACTGCTTTATAGAATTCAGCAAATTTGCCTTGTTTATAAACAGCCAAACCAGCCTGAGCTTGGTAGTGAGAGTTTTCTGGGTCAACAAATGACAATGGCTTGAAAACGAATTTAACATCGGCGTTTTTAGCCATAACTTCTTCCATAGCCGGAGCTAATCTCTTGCAGTAGTGGCAAGAAAAGTCAAAGAATTCAACAACTGTGATTTTAGCATTTTCAGGGCCGACAAACGGAGCATTGGCTGAAGAGTTGATTTCCGGAATATATTTAGTCAAAGCTTCTTCAGCAGCTTTTCTTTGCTCTTCGCGCTGCTGTTCCTGATAAGCCTGCAAAGCGTCAACAATCATTTTAGGGTTGGCTTTTAAAGCTTCTTCAATGTTTACATTAGCTGTAGCGCTGCCTTTGCATTTAAGGGTGCAGGTCAAAGATACTGCAGCCAAAATCACGGCAACTGTAGAAAGAATGATTGAAAAATTTTTCATATTTTGTATGTCCTTTAAAATAATTAACGTTCAAACACTAACAAAAATATCTAAAATTTTGCAAATTTGCAAGAGATAAATTTAATTTTTAAAATAAATATGGACAACGGCGTTTTTTATGCTAAAAAGAAAAAATTATATTTAAGGGAGAGAAAAATGTTCAATGTTAAAATTTCATTGTTTTCCGGTACAAGGGAGCTGGAGCATAAAATAGATTTAATGCACGACAAAGTTATTGAGTGCGCTATGTTTTTTAAGGAAGCGTTTGCTATATTTTTGAAAGAAAAACGCAGCTTGTCTTATCGCCGCGCCAGCAAAAAAATTAAAAACATTGAATCTCAGGCCGATGATTTGCGCCGTGAAATAGAAAGCAGCTTATATGCTCAGAACCTGATTCCGGATTTGCGCGCCGATGTGCTGCAGATGGTTGAAAATATTGATAAAGTTATTAACGAGCTGGACGAGGTTGCCCACAAGTTTTATATTGAGCAGCCGGATATTCCGGTTCAGTATCAGGAAGATTTTAAGCTTTTGGTAAAGCAGGTTTCGGACTGCGCCGAAAATATGGCGATTTCATCCCGCGCCTTTTTCCGTGATTTTGTGACGGTGCGCGACTATTCGCAGAAAGTATATTTTTTGGAGCATGAAAGCGACAAAACCAGCGCCCGCTTAAAAGAAAACGTGTTCGCTTCTGATATGGAGCTGGCGCACAAAATTCAGCTGAACATGCTGATCGGCGAAGTTGCTGATGTGGCGGATAAAGCCGAAGACTGCATTGACGCATTATTGATTTTCACCATTAAGAGAGACATCTGATGGATATCAGCTATTTATTTTATTTAAGCAGCGGTTTGTTTTTGGGCTGGTCTTTGGGCGCCAATGATGCTTCAAACATTTTCGGCACGGCCGTCGGCTCTAAAATGGTGCGCTTTACGACTATCGCGCTGGTTTCCTGCTTTTTCGTAATCTTGGGTGCGGTATACGGCGGTGCCGGAACCAGTAAAACTCTGGGAGCCTTAGGCGCGGTTAATGCTTTAGCCGGTGCGTTTATGGTGGCTTTGTCGGCGGCTTTGGCGGTTTATTCCATGGCGCGCACGGGCCTAAGCGTTTCATCGTCTCAAGCCGTGGTCGGCGCGATTATCGGCTGGAACTTATACGCCGGAAAACCGACAGATTTAGAAACTTTGGCGCGCATTTGCTCAACTTGGACGGTCTGCCCGCTGCTGTCCGGCTTGGTCGCGGTTGTTTTGTATTTTATCTTTAAGCGGATTTTGAAATATTCGCATATCCATTTGCTTATGCAAGACCAAATCACCCGTATCGGCTTGGTGGTTACGGCGGCTATCAGCGCCTATGCTTTGGGCGCTAACAATATTGCCAACGCGGTGGGTATGTTTGTGGAATCCTGCCCGTTTAAGCCGCTGAAACTCGGCAGTTTAGCCGAGTTTACACCGGAACAGGTACTGTTCTTTTTAGGCGCAATGGCTGTCAGCGTTGGCATTTTGACTTATTCAAAAAAAATCATTATGACTGTCGGCAACAACCTGATGAAAATGACGCCGATTATGGCTTGGATTGTGGTGCTGTCGCAGGCTATCGTACTACTTCTGTTTTCATCCGTAACCCTGCATAATTGGCTGGAAAGCCATTCGCTGCCGTCATTGCCGCTGGTTCCGGTTTCCAGCACGCAGGCGGTTATCGGCGCTATTGTCGGCTTGGGGCTTTTGAAAGGCGGACGCGGTATAAATTGGACGATTGTCGGCAAAATTATGGTCGGCTGGGTAGCTGCTCCGGCAATTTCTATGGCAATTTGCTTTATCAGCCTGTTTTTCTTGGAAAATGTTTTTAATCAGGTTGTTTATATAGCAAATTAACAATTTAGGCGTCGTTTTTAGATATTTCTTAATAAATTTGCGTTAGGATGAGGCAAATTTATAAGGAGATATCTATGATGAAGACCCGTAACCATTCTTTTGGCTTGCTGAATGCCCAATATCGCAAGGTGCTGAAAAAATGCGTTTTTCTCAATGCGATGGCGGCCTGCTTTTTTGCCTTAAATTTCAATGAAGCCAAAGCTGATCTTATTCCGACAAGCGGCAACGAATGGGATAACGGCAAATCCTATACGGCCGACAGCGGCGACCAGCTGCGAATTGAGGGCAATTATAATACCGCCAACACTTTAGATAAGTCTTATATCTCTCAGGTAAACGGCGGACGCGTCAGCATTACCGGCAATGTCGGGGAATCTACGGTAGTTTCCAAAAAAGTCGTTTCGGTCAGCACGGCGCTGGGGACGGTTTCGGGCGGTTTTATCAAAAGCGAGGGCAGCCTTTCTACAGCTTCTACCGGCAGCAATATCTCTTTGGTTAACGCCGTTATAGAAAACAGCGGAATAGACGCTAAAACAGACGGCACATCCGGCAATTACGTTATTCAGGGCGGTGTTATCGCCGCTGTAAATGCAGATACGGAAGATAATAATCAGTATTTTAATATCAATGCTTCCGATAATGTGCAGATAAATGAAAACTTTATTAAGGTAACGGATAACAATCAGACCGCCGGTTCAGTAATTCATGTCAAAGGCGGTGCTTTTTATAACTCCAGCTCGCTCCGAATTTCCGGCAGCGAGTCCGGCGGCAACTACAGCTCACAGCTTTTTGGCAACAGCACCGTTATAGATTCTTCGGCAACCACGGCCGAAGCTGAACGCAAAGCTTTCGGCGGTGCGGTTTATAATGACGGAAAACTGGAAATTTCCGGCACTAAAATAACAGAAAACCACGCTGAAGCCGATATCGCTTTGGGCGGTGCAATTTATAATGACGGCAAAGCCGATAATGCAAGTTTTTCAGTAGACGGCTCGCTGATAATCGGCAACTATATTAAAGCAGGCAAAGAGGCTTACGGCGGCGCGGTTTATAACCAGTCCAAGGACGGCAAAACCTCTACAATCAATAAAACATCGCTGACCTACAACTATATTGAAGCCGATAATGCCGATATTGCTTTGGGCGGCGCCGTATATAACGAGGGCAGCGCTAATTCGGTTTCGCAGATTACCATTTCCAGCGGCGGCGGAAATATTTATATTGCCAACAACTATATTTCAGCCGGAGAAAATACAATTTCCCGCGGCGGTGCTTTATATAATGCCGCAAACGGACTTTTTACGGTTGACGCTGCCGGCGGAAGCATTGCTTTTGAAAAGAACACGGCCAAAGAGGGCAGCGCAATTTATAATGCTGCCGATAACACCGGCGCCGGAAGCGTGAAATCGGCTTTTCATATTTCTGCCGGAAACGGAAGCATCAGTTTTACTCAAAACAACGCTGCTGCCGGAGGCGCTGTATATAATGCTGCAAACAGCTATATGAACATTGCCTCTGACACTACTTCAGAAAACAGCGGCGTGTCTTTCAGCGGCAATACGGCTGCCTCCAATGGCGGAGCTGTATTTAATGCCGAAAACGGCACAATCAAGATTGTTTCCAAAATGTCATTTGATTCCAACGCTGCGGCAGATGCCGGCGGTGCGGTTTATAACGGCGAAAACAGCTCAATTTCTATTGATTTAGACAGCTCTGCGTCTTTGGCGTTCAGCTCTAACACCGCAAATTCCGGCGGCGCTCTGTATAATGACGGCGGCAGAATCAGTATTGCCAACAACGGCGCGTCCGACATAAGCTTCAGCGGCAACACAGCAACAGCCGGCGGCGGTGCGATTTATAACAAAAGCGGCACTATAGATATTAACTCGGCCGGCGGCAGCTTGGTCTTTGAAAATAATACGGCGCAAACCGGCGGCGCTATTTACAACGGCGAAAACGGCGTGATTAAAATCACAATGTCTGCGGATAAGAATATAGATTTTGTGACGGCCGGCGATAATATTTATAACGACGGCATGCTTTCTATTTTTGGCTCGTCAGCGACAACAGCCGAGGGCGAGGCGGTCAGCACCAATATGAATCTCAACGGACTGTTAAGCGGCAGTGGCTCGCTGTATGCCAGCAATATGGTTTTGAATATGACGGACTCGCAAATAGAAAGTTCGCAGCAGCTTAATTTTATAAACAGCGTTATCAATATGGACGCCACGTCGGTTTTGAATGTTAATCCGGATGACAATATGTCCGGCGCCAGCATTACAACCGTTCAAGGGGCGATTATCAATTATGTGGCTTCTGCCGAAAATACAGACGGAACTGTGGCCGGTGCCTTAAATAACGGCGGCACGCTGAATGCGCAGGACGGTATTATATCTAAGATAACTATCGGCAATTTGATAAACAACGGCGGCTATATTTATTTGGATGCCGATAAAGACAAGCAGATTTCCGATATTTTGAATATCACGGATTCGGTCAGCGGAACCGTAAATCTGAAAATGTCAAATATGGACAATGTAAACGGCTTGGGTACAAAAATTTTGTTTGCCCAGACCAACGCCGAGCAAAGCACGGATGATTATGAGTTTAAGTTTGATTTTGACAGCTCTATATTCCTGCCGGAAATTGAAAATCAGGTTAACAGCGGCATCCGCGACTGGTACTTGAATTATAACGGGCAAGTCCGCCGCGAAGTGCTGAATGACATTATTTTGCCGCGCGCCATGGTGGAGCAGACCCGCGATATCCGCGTTGATACTTCGCATAATGACAACAGCCCGCGGATTCGCTATGAATACGGCTACCGCAACACTTTGCGCAAGGTGGATGATAAGCATAAAAAAATCAGCCTGTGGGCAAATCCGGTGTACCGCCATGCGTCAATGTCTACCGTTACCGACAGCACGGCCAGCATTTGGGGCGTTGATTTCGGCCTGAACATGAATGTTGCTCCGGATAGCAAAACCGGTTTGCTGGTTTCATACCGCAAAGGCAGCTATGACAAAGACGGAACAAACGGCGACTTCTATTCAAGAAGAAGCGGCGACATAGATATTTCAAGCACTTTGGTCGGTTTGTACTACAGCAAATATTTCAGCCGTTTTTATGTTAACGGAATGGCTTACGGAGGCGAGCAGAAAGCCCGTATGACCGCGCATGAAGACACGGAAGCTTTTGCTTCTACCAAAGCGCTGCAGGCTGGCGCCAAGCTTGAAGCCGGCTATGAAGCTCCGGTAACAAGCAAGCTTACGGTTACTCCGTTGCTGAGCGCTGCCTATGATTATATCAAAATTGACGACTCAACCGATAACTTAGGCAAGACCGTAAGCTATGACGATATTCACGATATTGAGCTGGAGGGCGGCTTTAAGTTTGACTATAAGTTTAACAACGACCATCAGCTTCCGACCAACGGATATCTGAAAACAACGGTGGTGCAGCTGCTGGAAAACGGCGGAAAAGCTCAAGTCCGCGATGTTGAATTTGACAAGACTTTGGAAAATGAAACAGCCGGACGCGTAGAAATCGGCGGCGAGGCTGCGCTGCTGAAAAACTTTGTTGTCGGCGGTTTTGGCAACTATACCTTTGGTTCGGGGTATTCGGGCTTTGCCGTTGGCGGTAATGTGCGTTATACATGGTAACAATATATAATTGGAGATAAATATGCTGAGATTAAGTCATCGCGGATTAGGTTTGCTGAATGCACAATACCGCAGCGTTTTGAAAAAATGTTTTATGCTGAATTTAGCGGCGGCAGCGTTTGTTTTGCCTGCTTATGCGGCAGACGAGTTTACGCCTCACCAAACGGCCAACACCAGCGGCAGCGGCAACAGTCTGGACGCAAAAGGCGAAGAGGTTTTGAATAATCTTAAAAATCAGATGGGTACGGTAATCAGCAGCTCTACAGAAACTACTGAAGCTAAACCGCTGGGATATTTGTATATTAACACCAACTTTACCGAAGAGCATTATTCGGATGATATTCTGGTTGGAAGCGATAACAACCCCGGTCCGTGGATTTGGAACCGCGGCGAAGTGTATTCCGGTTACCAATATAATTTTACTACCGGACAAATTTCTGAAGTTACAGGCGGTGTTACTATTTCCAATAAGCACAATACCAGCGCCATGATTCCGATGCTGGGCGGCGGTGTGTTTGTCAACGGTAAAGAAGACGGCTCAATGCAGCCGCTGCTGAAAGTTATCAACACCACATTTCTGAATAACAGTTCAAGCGCGCCGGATGAGACTCTCGGACAAACCGCAATGGGCGGCGCTATTTCTAACTATAGCCAGAATACCGAAAACAGTATTATAAACAGCGTGTTCAGCAAAAACTATGTTATGGGCGCCGATGAAATTGCCGGCGGTGCGGTTTCTAACTTTGCGGTTGCCGGTGCAACCCGTACGGATGTCGGTTACATGCAGTCGCAGGGCAATGAATATTCCAACAATTATGCGGCTAATGAAACGGAAAGCACAAATAATTTATTGACTCAATTTGTCGGAAAAGAACCCCAAAAGGCCTCCGGAGGCGCCGTTTATAACAGCGGCACCTTTATTTCGGAAAAAGATATTTTCAGCTCTAACTATGCTAAAGGCGCCGCAGCGCAGGGCGGAGCCGTTTATAACGGTGTAGAAGCCGGAAATACCGGAAAATTCACGCTTACCGGCGACGGCAGCACCAACTTCAGCGGCAACCATGCCGAGGGTTCGGCTTTGGCTGCAGGCGGCGCGGTTGCCAATGCCGGAGATTTAAACTCTGAGAGCAGCAAGTTTGAAAATAACTATGCAAAATCAGATACTAAAGCCACCGGCGGTGCGGTTTCTAACAGCGGAACATATACCTCGCAGAAAGAAAGCTATAGCGGCAACTATACTACAGCTGCGGATTCTTTAGGCGGTGCGGTGTATAATGACCAAACCGGAACTTTAACCATAACCGGAGCTGCTTCATTCAGCGGCAACTATGCGGCCGGAACCGGAACAGCATCCGGCAGCGGAGCTTTGGGCGGCGCATTTTATAATGCCGGAACTTTGACCGCAACAGACGGCAATTTGACTTTCAGCGGCAACTATGCAACTGGCAATATGGCTGTAAAAGGCGGAGCGTTCGGCAACGCTTCAACCGGTACGGCAACTCTTGAAGACGTGGCTTTCAGCGGCAACTATACAGCCAGCTCTGCCGGAAACGTTTACGGCGGCTCTGTATATAATGAGGGCAAAATCACAATTACCGGCGCTGCGTTTGAAAATAACTACAGCAAAACCACTTCCGACACCGGCGTAGCTTACGGCGGCGCTTGGGCAAACTCTACGGCCGCCGGAGAATCTTTGTCGCCGGTCAGCCGGATTATAGACAGTTCGTTTAAAAACAATCAGGCGGTTGCCGCTTCAGAAAATGCCGAATACGGCGCGCTCGGCGGCGCTATTTATAACCGCGCGCAGGGCAGCGATACCTCCGGTCATTTAAGCATTCTGCAGATTATTGCCAGCGGCGCCGATGTGGAATTTTCGGGCAATAAGGCCGTTTCGGCGGCAAAATCCGGTATCGGCGGAGCCATTGCCAACAACAACTTAGGTCAGCTGGATATCACAGCGGATAATAATCACAGCATTATTTTCAAATATAATGAAGCCGACTACGGCGGAGCCATTGCCAATTCTGCAGCCGGAAACACTACCAACAACGCTTCCGGCGAAATTGCCCGTTTGACCGTTAATGCAACCGGCGGCGACATTGCGTTTACGAATAACAGCGCTTCGCAGCACGGCGGCGTGTTATTTAACTATGCTATGGAAGACGGTATGACCTTTAAGGCCTCCGGCGACCACAGCCTGATTTTCAGCAATAACACAGCCGGCAGCAACGGCGGCGCTTTTGCTAACCAAGGCGGTATAAACCCGACAACCGGAGTTTATGAGCAAGGCTATATTTTGCTGGATATCAGCGATAAGGCTTTGCTAAACTTCAGCGGCAACAGCGCCGGAGCTGAGGGCGGTGCTGTCTATAACATGGGCAAATTGGTTATAAACACGGATTCAGCGGCAAGTTCTGCTCAAATTAAATTTGCTGCGAATACCGCTAAAAAAGGCGGCGCTATTTACAACACGGCAAAAGCTAATGTCAGCGGCGCTATCAAAAACGGCGCGTCGCTTCTGTTTGACGGAAACAAAGCTTCGGACGGGCAGGGCGGCGCTATTTATAACGAGGCGGACGGCAATATAGATTTGTCTTTGTCCGGCGCTTCTAAAATAGTGTTCAGCACCGCGGCGGATGACGTTTATAACTTGGGAACAATCACCATAAGCGGCGACTTGCCGAACCCGACGCTTGCAGCTTCTGCTTTAACCAATGATATTGTGCTGCCGCGGGTTATCAATAATTCGCAGTCGCAGATTGTTTTGAATTCCACATTCGGCGGCAGCGGAACCTATAATATTTCCAACACGCAGCTGAATATCGGCTCTTCCGGCTATATAGACTACACACCGGAAATGGTTTTGAAAAACAATATCGTAAATCTGGCTTCCGGCTCTTATCTTAGCTTAGATTCGGGCGATACGCTGGTTAATAATGACTTTGATATTTCCGGCAATTCTACGCTTAACTATAAAGCCGATGCCGCAACCTCTTCTTTAGATTTAGCTAACACGGTGCAGAATGCCGGACTGCTGAACTTGGGCGACGGCGTTTTGACCGATGTCAGCATCAATACTCTGTACAGTGAAAACGGCACTATCCGCATTGACGTGGATAACCCTAACCTTAAAGCCGACCGCATTATTATCAATAACAAAATTTACGGCACAACCGATATCCGATTTGACAATGCAAACAGCATGACTTTGGGTTTGGATGAGCGTATTTATTTTGCCCAGACTCAGGCTGAACAATCGCTGGATGATTATAAGTTTGTGTCAAAAATCAATAATGGCTTATATGAAATTGGTATCGGCTATGAAAATAACACAACCGTAAACGACTGGTTCTTTTATCGCACTAAATATCTGAATCCGGAAGTTATTGCCTACATAGACTTGCCGCGTTCTGCTGTTGAACAAAGCCGTTCTTTGCTGTTTAACGCCGGCCGCTTGGATAAAGGAAGCTGCAACTGCTATCGTGACGAATGCAATTATAAAGTTTGCAATTTCAAAGATTTGGGCGGTAAAGATAGTGTTTGGGCAACTCCGGTATATCGTTCCGGCACGTTTGACAAGCCGGTTGAAACAGATGTCAAACTGTATGGCGTAGACTTTGGATATGACCATCAGTTTACAATTTCCGACCAATTCGGTATCTTCGGCTCTTACCGCGATGGTACTTATGATAACAGCGGCAAAGGCGAGGGTGATATTATGTCGCGTTATGGCAGCGAGCTTGATATTACAAGTATTTTGGGCGGTGCATATTACCGTAAATATTTCGGCGATTTGTTTATGACAGGCGCTGTTTACGGCGGTATGCAGAGCGCGGATATAAAGGCTGACAACGATATCAGCGCTTCTACCGACGGTTTGAACTTGGGCGCTCAGGCTGAAATAGGTTATGATTTCAGACCGACGCACCGTTCGGTTTTGACACCGTCCATTAAGGCGACTTATGATTATATCAAATTTGATGACTTAAAGGACAATTCCGGCAAGGAGGTAAGTTTTGATGCAGTTCATGATATTGAGCTTGAAGCAGGTATCAAATATGAATATCAGTTTAACAATGAACATCAGCTGCCGACAACAGGTTATATTAAGCCTTCAATCATTCAGACCATAGCCAATGGCGGAGATGTAAAAGTCAATGACGTAACTTTTGACAAGACCCTTGAAAATGAGACTTTGGGACGTTTGGAAATCGGCGCAGATGCTGAAATTGTTAAAAACTTTTCATTGGGCGCTTTTGGAAATTATACCTTTGGTTCAAGTTATAAAGCTTGGGGTGTCGGAGGAAATATCCGCTACAAGTGGTAAGTTGCAAAAACAAAAAAACAGCTCAGGTTTGTTGTTCCTGAGCTGTTTTTTTTAGTTGATAAAAGACGAAAGTTTTTCAGTTTTCAGATTGTACAGCAATGTGTGTTTGCCGACAAAACCTTTGATATTTTTTTGCTGTAGGCAGATGACTACCAGATTTTCGTCATCATATCGCGGGCGCATTTCTTCCAGTTCGCAGTTTATTTTATCCAAATAAGCTTTTGTTAAAATTGGAAACCTTGCGCCGTTGCGGCAATTAAACAGTTCCATTTGTCCTCGTTTTTGCCCCATAAAAACCAAACCGCGGCAATTACAGAAAGGATTACCGGAATTATCCTTAACCCAATCTTCTATCACCACATCGTCGCCTTCCATTAAACGATAATATTTTGCCGGTTTTCCGTGTTCATCTTGTTGTTTAGTCACTAAAAACAGCGAAGTATCATCTATCGGAACAACCTGCGGCGCGTAGTTATGCGGAAACATGCAGACATAAACCAAAGCGGCGGCAACAAACAAAACAGCAGAAATAAAATTGAAATGCTTCATCTTGTATAAAGTTTAATAATTAAAATAAATAATAAATTTTCGGCAAACAGTATAACAGATTCGTCTTAATTTTCAAGAGTAGAATAGAATTAAAATTCCAGTCCCAAATAACAGGATTTTTTTCGCAGCTAGAACCCACTTTATCTACACCGTTCTCCGTAGTTTTGAAGAATTTTGAGGCGTATTGACGCACAACATCCAAACCCTTAAATGTGATGTTGGTTAGGTTAGTCTCATGTTTGCTGATTTTTTCAAAAAACTCTGCAAATACCTTTGTGATAGCACAAAAAGTGTCTTTAATCAGATATTTAGGATTTGCAGAGAGAGAGAGAGAGAGACCTTTGAATAGCTTATTTTTCATCTTTCTTTCCTCTAAAATTATGTTGTTTACACTCTAATTCTATAACAGTCTCACGCCATAAGTCAACCGGAAAAAAATAAAGTAGTTTATTTGATTTAATAAAAACTTAAATATATTCCGCAGCGTTTACTATCGGCGCAAAAATCACAAGCACCTTTAATATCACTTAATGTAACGTCTATTAGACATTTTTTTGAAGACATACACATTGTTTTTCCGTAATAAACAGCATAAGTTGTTTCACCATTGCCAATAAATACATGCGCAATAGGTTCACTAAGTGGAATTATAATGTTATTAAACAACTCTGTGCATAGTTTATGAGTTATAGATTTTTTATTATAATTTGAAGGTTCAAAGCCTATGACTATCCGAGCGTTATTGCTAGCATATGTTTGGAGAGAATTACCAAAATCATCGCGTATGCCGCAGGAATTCCAATATTTCCATGTATTTGGAATAAGACCTGTTGCCTCAGCGATATTTAATAAACATATAGTTTGGGTGTTTTGGGGAATTTTAGGTATGTCTTTTTTATAATTGAGCATTCCAAAGATTAAATAATTGTATTGTTCTATGGTTTTATTTATTTTAAACTTTTCCATAGCCTTGCTATAGCCAGCGATGCCGCCGACGCTCAGCACGCCGATAATAGCTAAAACGCCGAGCATTTCTATCATTGACCGACCCAGCTCAAAACTTTTTACCTTTTGCATAAATATAACTCCCTGCCGATAATATAATAACAAAAAGCTACCTCAAAAAGGTAGCAGGAAGTTGAAATCTATTCCAGGAATAGTGTAGTATATTAGAGCTATTTTACTACCTTCCCGCTAAGCAGAAAGATAGTTTTTTACGTCTGTTCACACAGACAACTGGAAGAGGATTTCAAACCTCACATCAGTTTTTTGCTGATGCAAGCAAAGTATATCTTACTTAAAAATAAAAATCAAGCTTTTTGCACCGGAGCGCCGATTTTCGCTAAAGTAAATTTACTGTTATAAACATGTTTTTTTATTATACATACCGGATAAAGTAAGCTATTTTAACGATGTGTGATATTTATTTATAAGGTGTAAAATGTCGTTATTTAAATCTGTCGCCGCTTTTGGCGGATTAACATTGGTCAGCCGAATAACCGGCTTTTTGCGAGATATGGTATTAGCTAATTTTTTAGGCGCCGGAGCTGTTTCGGACGCTTTTGTAGTGGCGTTTAAATTGCCTAACTTGTTTCGCAGTCTGTTTGCCGAGGGTGCTTTTACCAGCGCTTTTGTGCCGCTGTTTTCGCAGAAATTGGTGACGGAAGGTAAAAAACGCTCCATATTTTTTGCCGCGCAAGCCATATCTGTTTTGGTGTTGTTTGTCGGGGTTTTTGTGTTGTTGTTTGAATTGTTAATGCCGTGGGTGGTAGAGGTTTTGGCTCCCGGTTTTCGTTCCGAGCCGGAAAAGATTGAACTTGCCACCCAACTATGCCGAATAACTTTTCCGTTTTTATTGCTGATTTCGTTAGTGTCTTTCCAGGGCGGAATATTAAATTCTTTTGAAAAATTTGCGGCTCCGGCTTCTGCGCCTATAATTCTTAATCTGATGATGATTTTTGCCGTATTTTTATTTGTGCCGTTTACGCCTACTCCGGCGCATGGTTTCGCTTTGGGAATTACTTCGGCTGGATTGCTCGAAGTTTTGTGGCTGCGGTATTTTTTACGTAAACTGGGTATAAAAATTCATCCGTATTTGCATATTAAAAAAATTCTGCAAAATCCGGAAATTAAGACGTTGTTTAAGCGCATCGCTCCGGGTGTGGTTGGTGCCGGAATATATCAAATAAACATGGCGGTAGATACAATTTTAGTTTCGCTGGTCGGCACCGGAGCTATTTCTTGGCTTTATTATGCCAATCGCTTGCAACAGCTGCCGCTTGGCGTTATCGGCGCGGCTATTAGTGTGGCTTTATTGCCGATTCTATCTAAATATCTTAAAGAACAGCAGATTGATGAGGCTCGCCGCACTCAGGATAAAGCTGTTGAATATGGATTGCTGCTTTCGCTTCCGGCTGCGGTTTTACTGATTGTTTTAGCCGAACCGATTGTTTGCCTGCTGTTTCAACATGGTAAATTTTTGCCGGAAGACGCTGTTAAAACAGCCTATGCTGTTATAGCCTATTCGGTGGGATTGCCGTGCTATGTGATGACTAAAGCTCTGATGCCAAACTTTTTTGCACGCGGCGACACCATTACTCCCGTAAAATATAGTGCAGTTGTTTTTATTACAAACTTGGTGTTTATTTTGCTGCTTATGCATGCTTACGGTCATGTCGGAATTGCCTGCGCCACTACCGTTGCGGCGTTTGTGTCGCTGCTGCAATATGTTGTCGGACTGAAAAAACGCGGATATTGGCAGTTTTCGCGTCAGCTGACCGGAAAAATCTGCCGGATTATTCTGGTTTCATTCTTGACCGGCGCTGCGGTTTACGGCTGCCGCGTCATGCTTAATGATTTTTCTCCGGACTGGATATACGGTTCAAAATGGCTGCTGCTGTTTTGGCTCAGCAGTTTGGGAATCTTTGCGCTTGCATTTTTTCTGATTTCGGCTAAAATATTTAAAGTGATAGATTTCGGCGATATTCTGCGTCTTGTCAGGAGAAAAAAATGATCAGTAAAGCCCGTTTTTTAGAATTAGCTAAAAAAAGTATTAAACAGGGATTGGTCTTGGCAAAAAATGCATGGGGGCAGATAAAAAGTGTTTCCCAGCAAACTTGGAATTATCTTCGCCATGAAAATTACCGCGAACGTTTTCAGATTCTTTGGATAAACATTAAAACTTTTAAGCTGAAAAAAGTTTGGCGCGGCGTTAAGAAAATCAGTAAAAAAATTTCATCTTCCCGCAAGGTGTTTTTACGCAGCGTCTGCGGATTCTTGCTGGTTTATTACTGCTTAGGCAGCCTGTTTGTAGAAAATATGAATGTGACCCACACCTATCCGCTGCCCAAAGTCAGCCGCAATAAATCGGAAGTTATCGGTACTTTGGCCTTTTTAATAAATCGGGAAATAGATAAAAAAATGTGGACGCCGAACCTGCCAGCGGCTTTTCCGGCCTATGTGCTTGACAATATGCCTAACTTTCAAATCGGTATAATAACGGCGGTGCGCGACGGCGCCGGCACTATGCGGAATTTTGTGAATAAAACGCCGGAGCAGCAGAAGCATATTAAAAAAGCCGAGGAGCTTTTGCGCTATTCGCCGTATATCTGGCTTACGGCTAAAAAGGGAAAAGTCGGTTTAGCGCCGTCGGCAAACGCACAGTACCGTAAAGCCCGTATTGAGCTGCTGAAATATAATGATGAAGATTTTATATTGTATCAGGCGGATTTTGAAACTTATCTGACACGCCTTTCCGGCGCGCTGCGGCGGTTGATTCAAAAAAACGACAGCCGGATAATAGAGCATTCCTCATCGCTTTTAGACACCAAAGCCGATGATGTGTTTTATATGACCCGCGGCTATGCTTTTGCTTCGTGGCAAATAGCTTTGGCGATGGGCTTTGATTTTAAAAAGCTGATTGTGCAGTATGATGTTTATAACGAATGGACATATCTGCTTTCATCATTGCAGAAAGCAGCCGAATTTAAGCCTTTGTATGTGCGCAACGGCAAGCTCGGCGGAATTTTCGGCGCCAATCACCTGCTGGTGCAAAACTATTATTTAGAGCGGGCTTTGGTTGCGGCAACTCAAATTAAAGATAAAATAGGAAAATCATGCTCATAAAAATAGAAGATTTAGCACCCAAAAATATTATAAATTTTTATCCTCCGCAGCCGCTGTGCTGCCAAGATTCGGCAAAGCTGTTTACTAAGCCGCTGCCGGGAAATCTGTCGCTTATCCGCGCGCTGGCGGAACTGCCTGAATTGGAGAGCTGCTTAGTGTCGGATGTTCTGCTGAGCCTAAAATATGCGGATTCGGCACATAAAGAAGATGTAAAAGCTTTGGTTTTGGCGGAATTGGACGACTATCTGTCGGCGGCGCAGCAGCCTTTGGATTTTGGGCAGACTGCCGCAGATTTAGATTTTCTGGAGGCGTTGGCCGATGCGTTTATACGTCCTACGCTTAATCGTGATAAAGGCGATATAAAAATTATCTCATACCAAAATAATGAACTTCTGCTCCAATTTACCGGTCATTGTTCCGGTTGTCCATATGCGCAAAACACGCTTAACAATGTGGTTGCAGGCTGCTTTAAGCGCTATGTTCCTCAGTTGGGCAGCATCAGAGTAAAGGAATAAAATGATTTTACGCTGTTTTTTCTTTTTGCTTTTAGGCTTGGCGCCGTTTTTTGCCGACGCCCGTCTGATTACGCAAATGAAAGACGGCGCTTTGCTGGTAAAATCAGCGACTTATCAAGAAACAGAAGAGCTGTTCCGGCAATATAAGTATGAGGGCTTCTCAGAAATAAACAGCCGTTTTCCGCGTATTTATTTTTTGCGTCTGCCGACCGATTGGGCGGAAATTCCGGAAAGCGATGACAAGCATCGGGTTTTTATCAAAATTTTGCTGCCGCTGATTTTGCAGGCAAATGAAAATGTGCTGAAAGAGCGCTCATGGCTTGAAGATATGCGGCAAAAAACAAAATCCGGCCGGCAGCTTACGGCGGCGGAGCAGAAAAAATTGGAGGAATTGGCGCAAAAATATGATGCGTTTACCCGTCTAAAAGGTACTGAAAGAATTGCCGTGCAGCTTAAGTTGCTGCTGGAAAAAGCCGATACCGTGCCGCCGTCGCTGCTGGCTGCCACAGCCGGAATCTACAGCAACTGGGGAACATCGCGGCTGGCTCTGCAGGCAAATTCGCTGTATCTGCAGGAAATTTGGTATGAAAAACAGGGACTTGAGCCTTTAGACGACCCCGACGCCGACTACCGCTATAAAATTTACGGCAATTTAGCCGAGGGAATCGCCGACCATATCTTAAAAATAAATTCCAGCATTAACTACAATTATCTGCGCGTCTCCCGCACCAATTCCCGCAAAATGGGGCGCCCGCTTTACGGACCGCAGGTGGCGGCAACCATGATGCTTGACAATAATCTGAAGAATATTGCCGGAATGATAGACTATACTTTTTCTTATTATAAACTGCAGAACGCCGACTATAAACCGCAGCTGGAGGATATAAAATGAGCCTGAAAATTTTTCCGATTTTATGCAATGCCGGATTTATGGATAATTATGCTTATTTGCTGACGGACAGCGATACCGGCGTTTCTGCAATAGTTGACGCTGCCGAAGAAAAAGCGATTGCTGACTTTTGTCATGCAAACAATGTTGTGCCGCAATATGTTTTTACGACTCATCATCATGAAGACCACACCAACGCCAATGCGGCTATGAAAAAGATTTTCGGCGCTAAAGTGGTGGGTTCGGCTTACGAGGCGGAAAAAATCGCCGGACTGGATATAGCTTTGCGGGACGGCGAAACTTTTGCGCTCGGCAGTGCGCAGGCGCAGGTAATTTTAGCCCAAGGGCATACCAACGGGCATTTGCTGTGGTATTTTGCCCAAGACAAGGCTCTGTTTACCGGCGATGTGCTGTTTAATTTATGTATCGGCGGCTTGTTTGAGGGGACGCCGCGGCAGATGTGGCAGAGCCTGCAAAAAATCAAAGCCCTGTCGGACGATGTCCGCTTTTATCCGGGGCATGAATATACCCGCGCTTCCTATAGTTTATTGGCGGCGCGGCAGAATGAGCCGGCAATTCAGCAGTATCTGCAATTTTTAGAAACCTGCAGGCAGAACAATATTCCGCCGGTCGGCAACACCTTAGGTTTGGAAAAACTTTGCAATCCGTATCTGCAGATTGCCGATGAAAATGAATTTATCCGACAAATGAGCTAGCCCATGTTTATCAGCCTGAACAAAAAAATTTTATATAGTATTTTAGCCTTTTTATTTGTGATAACCTGCCTGTTTTTGGTTATTTTTATCAATTTTTACGCCCGCAATCTGCAAGACCGGCAAAATTCTTTGTTTTTGCGTAACCAATATGTAGTTGATTTGCTGTATGACAATATTTCTCTGCAGAAGCAGCTGGCGGAAATTTATGATAAAAATCCGCATCTTATGCCGAGCTACCGTCCGGCTAAGGCGTCGCAGGGCATTGATTTAACGCAGCGGGAATTGTCTAAAGAGCAGCAGCTGAACGCCGAGCTGCAAAAAAATTACAACAACAACAAAGAGGCTATGAAAATCGGCTCGCAGATTTTGGGCGTCAGCTTGTTTATTGTGGTGCTGTTTATCTTTTTGCTGTTTTTTATGCTGGACTACTGGGTTATCCGCCCGATTGAAAAATTGATTGAAATCAGCCGCAAAGTTTCGCTGGGTATTTTCTCCAGCCGGATTCCTACCGAAAAAGGGCGGTTTCAGGATGAATTTGATATTTTATATTCAACATTTAATAAAATGCTGGATAATACGGAATTTAATATAGAAGAGATAAAGTCGCGCGAAAACTTTTTGCAAAAGCTGATAGATGCTATTCCGGACGGCATCCGCGTGATTGACCGCGACTATAATGTTATTATGGCAAACAGCGCTTTTCATAGTATGCTGAAGCTGAAAAAATCCTGCGTCGGGCAAAAGTGCTATCATGCCTATAATCATAACTGCAACGGCTGTCCGCAGCGGCAATACGCCTGTCCGGTGCGGGAGCTGCTGCACAGCACGGGCAAAAACTCGGAAGATTTCCACACCATTCACGAAGTCGGCAAAGTTCCGCTTTATCTCAACGCCACCAGCCTGCGCTGGGGGCAGAGTTTTAACGATGTTTACATTGTGGAAGCTTTTCATGATTTGAGCAATGACGTGCGTTTTTCACATCAGCAAAAAGTTTCGTCTTTAGCTTTTCTTTCCACCTCTATCGCGCATGAAATGAAAAACAATCTCGGGGCGATTCGGATGATTTTTGAGGGTATTCTGGCCGGCTATGACAATGACAGCGACAGGGAGGGGCAGAAAAAATATCTGCAAATGGCGTATAATCAGCTTGTGGAAACCATTAAAACGCCGGAGCGCCTGCTGCGTCTGGCTCGCTATTCTGACAATGACGAAGCCGAAATCAATATTGAAGATGCGGTGAAAGATATGCTGCTGATGATTGATTATGACGCTAAGCGGCACGGGATTTCTATAAAAACGCAGCTGGAGAAAAATTTGATTTTAACCGGCAATGAGGCGGATTTCAAAATGATTATATTAAACTTGTCGCAAAACGCCATAAAAGCCATGCCGGACGGCGGCGAGCTGTTTTTAGGCGCCCACCTTAAAAACAAAAACATCTGTCTCTCGGTGCGCGATACGGGAATCGGCATCAGCGAAGACAAGCTCAAGCATATATTTGAGCCGTTTTATTCGGCAAACGACAACGCCAAAAGCTCCGGTTTGGGTCTGGCGATTGTCAGCAGTCTGGTAGAAAAAATGCACGGACGCATCAGCGTAAAAAGCAAAGTCGGCAAGGGGACTGAATTTAATCTGCGCCTGCCGCTGAAAAAATAAAACCTTTAAGGTGTATACAAAAAAACGGAGCAAATTGCCCCGTTTTTTAATTTGTATCTACTGAATCTTATTCGGCAGAAGCGGCGTTTTCAGCTTTTTCAGCTTCAGCGGCAGCAGCTTTTTCTGCAGCAACGCGAGCCAAATCTTTAGCGCCTTTAGCGTTTACATCGCGGTCAACCAATTCAATGATTGCCATCGGAGCGCAGTCGCCGTAACGGAAACCGGCTTTCAATACGCGGGTATAACCGCCGTTGCGTTCTTTGTAACGTTCTGCCAAAGTAGAGAACAGTTTAGAAACTACTTCATTATTGCGCAAGAAACCAGCGGCAATACGGCGGCTGTTTAAATCGCCTTTTTTAGCAAAAGTAATCATATTGTCGGCAAAAGTTCTCAATTCTTTGGCTCTAGTCAAAGTAATTGTAATTTGTTCGTGTTCCAGCAAAGAACTTGTCAAGTTAGAGAACAAAGCTCTTCTTTGGCTTTTCGGCATACTGAATTTTCTATGTCCATCACCATGTCTCATGATGTAATTCCTTTCATTTTCTCTGTGCTTTGATGGGCAAAGCGGATAAATACAAGGCTTTTACTACGGTGGCGCCAAGCGCTCATACATAAAAACCAACTCAATTTCGGCTAATGTGTAACACACTTATTGACTAAAAGCAAGAAAATTTTATCTGATTTTATTTAAACTGCTGAACCAGATGCATTCCATAAGTCAACCGTAAAATCAAAGTGTTGGAAGAGGCGGAAGTGTGTAAAAAAAACGACCGTTTAAAAGGGACAGTTTTTAGGCTGTTTTTAAGAGTGTAGC
>CAKQRZ010000005.1 GCA_934271715.1 uncultured Alphaproteobacteria bacterium | reverse complement strand
CTAGGCACATGGCCTAGTATGACGGGTGCTAGAGGCGCAAATTACTTTGGCCGAAGCATGATAGAAATGCTCGGCGTGCTGGCGATTATTGCTGTATTATCTGTCGGCGGAATAGCAGGATATTCAAAAGCCATGGAAATGTATAAAATCAATAAAACATTGGAGCATTATAACTATTTAGTTTTGGGAATGCTTGACTACGTTAGAGAAACTAAAAATTTGGCAGAACAAACAAATACAGGTATGACAATGATTGCCGAAGCAGCTGGGCTTATTCCGGCAACATGGCAAAAGGAAAACAACTTTAATCTAAGAGATGACATGGAAAACATTGTGCAGATTTTTGCTAACAAAACACATCTTTCTATTGATTATATTTTCCAAAATTCTGAAAAACACTCAATAACAGATAAATTATGCAATAATTTGTTCAATAACACATTAAAACCGTTAAGCAACAGTATTCAGGTTATTTATGTTACAATAGCCGGTAAGATAGATTTTGCTATTTATTATGGTAATACAACCTGTGATGCAGCCAAATCAAAAAAATGTCTCAGAGATGTAGAATTAAACGATATAAGAGATTCCTGTAACTTTTGTGCCGAGCAAAAATTTTGTTCTATAGCTGTAAAGTTTTAACTTAAATTCAGCAACTCTAAATTTTTAGGCGTCGGCTCAAAATAGAAATATTACATTTTGCTATGATATTAAATCATATTTTTGTTGACTTTTTGTCAAAAAAAGCGGATAACATAAATATATTTAAATTATGATTTCTATTATTAACTCTTAAATTTTCAGCTTATGCTAATTGATATTATTTTTTGGCTGGTTGCTGTTTTTTGTTTGTGTGCAGGCGTTTATTGCTTGGTTGTGTACAAGGACAAAGTTCCTCCGGTTGTCAAGATTGTCTTTTGGGCTATATTGATGCTTTTAGCCATGGGGGCGGCAGTTTGGTTTTTGGCTTTATACCATACTTTGCTCTATCCTTTGGAGGTTGACGTTCATGCACCGATAATGATTTACGGCGTTTACTTTCAATAAAAACATCAGCTTTGGAAAGCTAATATAAAAAAACAGCGTTATCAGTAAAGATAGCGCTGTTTTTTTTGTTATTTTGCAGTTATAAAACTATCTATGCCCAGCTGTTGATGAAAAAGTAAAACTACGCCGATAATGGCCGCAAAGCATAAAAATATAACCAATATGTTGGTAAAAGCAGAGGTTCTTTGCGGTAAATTAGGCGTTATACCCTCGTCGCAAGCGTAGTTGATGTATATACGGCAAGCAGAAATAATGTATAGCGGACGAAACAAGACAATTATAGTAAGCAAGGCGATAATCAGAGGAAATCCGGCGTAAAAATACCATGAATAGATATCGTATTCGTCCGGCATTTTATCCATATAGCAAAAGAAAAGGACTGTACCGGCATAGCAGCCGATACCAACTATCCAACAAACAAAAGAGTAGCCAAGGCGCAATTTAATCAGCGGTAAAAAGCGTTTTTTGAGCAAAAACAACGAATCTTTACAGGCATCTTTAAAGCTGCGGCCGTATAAAAGCGCGGGAATAAAACCAAGGCTAATCATTTTCCAGAGCTGATAAATTATTTCTCGTTCAATTTTTACGGATCTTAATGTGCGGTCGTTTTTCTTCGGCAGTCTTTCTAAGATGCGTTTAACCGTCCACCAGCCGTCTATCCAAGAAAAAATCCAAAGCGTGCCGGCGCGGCTAAACGCGGCTTTCATACAATCTGTAAAAGTGGACTCTTTGTTTTGAAAGCGCAAAAGACAAGATGCATTCATACATGCGGTTAAAATTCCCAGCGGAAAAGCGGCTAGCCCCACACAGGCCAGCGACCAGACTAATAAAATTAAGTTTGCGGCTGTGTTTTCTGTGTCATTTTTCCATATTTCTTCGGGTATCCAAGACAAACCTTGTGTCCAAATGAAATAAACCAAAGCAATAGTAGCCCATTGTAAAAGCGCAAATACAATATTTTCTTTTTCGGTAAAAATAAAGCGCAGAGAAGCGGCGATGCTGGTAAAAAAGCTGCCGATAGAACCAAAATATCCCGGATTTTCGCTAAAATCAGTTTCTTTATAGGCTTTCGTTTTTAGTCTGTCAAACTCAGATTTTATGGTAAATAATGACATAATTTTTCTCCTTTTTATTTTGATTGTAGCGGAATAAATGCGGATATGCAAGAAAAACTTGACAATCTCCGGCGGGCGGTTAAACTTTGCAGGTGTCGGAGGTTAAAATGAGTTTGATTGAAAAATATGTGTTTAACGGCGAAAATAACGGTTTAAACTTGCTGATTTTGGGCGGTGTTCACGGCAACGAAACCGCTGGAGTAAAGGCGGGGCTGAAAGTTATCTCGGAGCTTCAGCAGGGGAAAATTAATCTGAAAAACGGGCGTTTGACTATAGTTCCGGTTTGCAATCCGGAGGCGTATAAAAAAGGTGTGCGGTCAGTTGAAGAAAATCTAAATCGGGTGATGAAAATACATCAAAATCCGCAAAGCTACGAGCAGCGTTTGGCTAATGAGATTTGCCCATTGATAAAAGAAAGCCGCCTGCTTTTAGACTTGCATTCCACCCATTGCCAAGGCGATGTGCCTTTTGCTTTTTGCGATTACGCCGATGAATATAACACGCCGCTGATAAATGCGCTGGATGTGGATTATGTGCTTGAGGGCTGGCCGGCAATGTATGCGGCGCAGGGCGAAATCAGCGACTTTTCTACAGAGGGTTACGCTCACTTTTGCGGAAATACCGGAACCACGCTGGAGTGCGGTTATCATAATGAGCCGGAGGCTGAAAATATTGCCTATAACGCTATTCTCAGCGCGCTGAAAGTTTATGGCATGATAGACGGAGAAGCTGCGCCTAAGCCGCAGAAAACGCATATTCAGATGCACAGCTATGTGATAAAAAAACACAACGGCAGGCTCTGCCGAAACTATAAGCATTTAGATGAAGTACAAAAAGGGCAGGCGCTTGCGGTTTATGAAAACGGAGAAATGCTGTCGGCGCCGTTTGACGGCTATATTCTGCTGCCGAACCATACGGCGGAAATCGGTACGGAGTGGTATTATTTAGGAACAAAAAAGCAGGGCTTATAAGGCTCTGCTTTTCTTTTGCTGCATAACATAGTCCAGCGTGCGGATTTTTTCTTGCTTTTGCCAAACCAGACTTTGTGTTTCTTTATTCAGGCTTACGCCGTGATAGCCTTTGCTGATGAGATATTGCATTTTCATAAACAAGCTCGGAATCTTTTTATGAATATTCTCGCCCAAATACATGGTGTAGGTTTTGTTATTATCTTGCAGCAGCGGAGTTTTTTGCTCCAGCTGATGAATATTCTTTTCCAGATAAATCACTTTGGCGCCGTCAGACGGATCTAAGTCCACTTTAGTGATAGACATACCGTGGTGCAGGGCGTTTATCCAGCTGGCCGGATTGTCTACAGCTATTTGAATAATGGAATGCTTGCGGCCGTTATCCAAAGCATGCGCCTCAATATAATTCAGCATTTTTTTCATCAGGCTGGAGCCTCTGTAGGCCGGGTCAACCAAAATAGCTTCATAAATCACTAAATCTTTATTCGGGGTGTTGGGCTTAAATTCCGGCATATCTCTTTTTTCATGATTTTCCGGCATGTGATAAACCACCTGCGCAATTAAGGTATCTTGGTCAAACACGCCGAGCATATGCGAGCTTTTGCCGTTCAAAGATTTTAAATAGTCTTCTTCGCTGCGGTGCAGAATAAAGTGCTGCTCGTCCGGATGCAGCCCCTCAATAATTTTTTGCTGCAGAGACATTACATCTTGCAAATTATCACTATTTAATTTTTTCACGCTTAATTGTTTTTTGTTCATTGTAACAGCTTTCAAATTTTTTTGTTTTTTTTAAATAGATTTGAGACAGCTCAAACCATACGATACTCTTAAGATAAAAAACAGAGTCATCGTCGCTGTAAACAGCTGCGCCGTAAAAGCGCGGTATTTTCAAAATTTGCAGTCATTACATTCCTTTATAAACGTTATAAAATTTACATAAAAAAGCCGGTTTGTCAAGGCTTTTTAGCGCTGGCTGCCGGAGTTAAGCTTTTTAAGCTGCAGCAAAGCAGAAGCATGCTGCTGTTTTTGAGCTTGGGCGGCATTATTATAGTGGCTGAAATCAGATAGTCTGCCGTTATGCAGCTGCATAGCCATCTTTTTAGCGCCTGCGCCTTTATTGCCGACCGCTAAAATATCTTTAACAAGCTTCTTTTGGGCTTCGTCAGAAAGCTTTTGCTTAGCGCTGAAAGCATGATTTAAGGATGATTTTAAGCCGTATTGGTCGTACATTACTTTAGCATAGGCGGCTTTTTCTACGCTGATGTCCTGCGGCAGGCTGAAGTTTCCGGCGGCAATCTGCTTTTCAATTTTTTGATACAGCATATCGCGTTTAGCTTTAGAAGTCAAAAGCTCAATCGTGTTGTCATAGTAGTTTTTCCAGATTTTTTCGGTAGAAGACTGTTTATGATCAGTCTGAGGGCTTTGCTGCTGAGCCGGAGCAGTAAACTCAGCCGTTTTAGCTTCAGCTTTTTTAGGCGTATTTTGCTGCATGGCAATAGGGTTTTGCTTGGCAACCGGAACTTTATTGGCGGTTTTAAGCCCTAAAAAGCCGATAAGTCCGATACCGGCAATAACAGCGGCGGCTTTAATCTTGTTTTTGGCAGCGGAAAGTTTTTTCTTTAATCCGGAGAAAATAGAAATTTTTGCCGCTTTGGCAGCAGGCTTGGCCGAAACAGCTTGCGGCTGCGCCGGTGTTTTAGGCTGCGTCTTTGTTTGCACTTGCGTCTGCGGTCTGATAATGCTTTGAGCTTGTTTGTCAAGCTTTTGAATGGCGTTGTAGATTTCAGAACCCTCATAAAGATGTCCGCCGACCGTATTGAAATATTCTTTAGTTAAGGCAATGTCTTTGTTTGGTACAACCGTTAAATTGCGGAGAATATTAACAGCATAAACTTCTGCGGCGCGGCTCATATTATCAAGCTCTATCATAGCATCGGCGTCCGAAGTATTTTGCTTTAATTTGCGGTAAGTTTGGCATTTTTTCTGCATTTCGTTTGCAGTCAGTGCTTTGTATTTGTCTTTTGCGCCGAAAATTTTCTGCCACAGAGTCTTTTTGCTTTCGTTGATATAAGATGTAACGTCAAATTTTGCCTGTTTTTGCAGTTTAGCCAGCAGCGCAGGCTTGTGATAGTCTCCAAAAGCGTTGATATACAAGGCAAAAGGACCTTTCAGCTCGCTGCTGAGAGTTAGTCTGTTGTTTTTGAAATCAGCCAAAATTGTCAAGGCTTTTTGTTCTAATATTTCTCTTTTGTTGTATTTCTTTTCAGAAAAATTGCCTTTAAAGGTTTTGCTATAGGCTTTTACATCGCGCAAAAGTTCTTTTGCTGTAAGTTCTGTGTTCATTTTTTTTTCACTCTTTTCTTTAATTCTTTACCGATTCTTAATTCTTGGCTATAATATGCCAAAATCATCTTTTTGTCAATAAATTTATACAAAAAAACGCCCCGAAAAAGGGACGCTGCATTTAAAAAACGGAATAATTAAATATCCAAAGCTTTGCGGTAGGTGTCTACTACCAATTCCTGCTCATCGCGGTCGGCGGCGTTCATTTTGCGCAGTTTCAAAACAGTACGCATAGCTTTTACGTCAAAGCCTGCAGATTTTGCTTCGGCAAAAATATCGCGGATATCGCTCTGAATACCTTTCTTTTCTTCTTCCAAACGCTCAATTCTTTCAATCAGTGAACGCAAACGGTCAACAGCCACGCCGCCGACTTCTGCAGTTACATTTTCTTCTGCCATTGTTTTTCTCCTTAAAAAATTTGTCTGTAGTGTTTGTAGCAAACAAAATTTGTTTTGACAAGTGGAATTTTTATCTAAAAATTATCTTTAAACTAATAAGTTTTTAACCTATATGTGTATATAGTTATTGCAAAAATTTAACATTATGAGGAAAAAATAATGCCTATTGATACACATACAAAAATTTTAGCCACCGTCGGTCCGGCAACTGCTTCGGAAGAAATGCTGGAAAAGCTGGTGCTGTCCGGTGTTGACGCCTTTCGTTTTAACTTTAGCCACGGCACTCATGAAGAGCATGCCGAACGCTATCAGACCGTGCGCAAGCTAGCCGAAAAATATAAGCGCCACCTGACGGTTATTGCCGATATGCAAGGCCCTAAACTGCGCGTCGGCACATTTAATACGGATAAAGTTTTGCTTAAAAACGGCAGCACCTTTGTTTTGGATATGGATGAAAAACCCGGCGATGAAACTCGTGTTATGCTGCCGCATAAAGAAATTTTTGACGCGGTTAAAACCGGCGATATGCTGCTGTTGAACGACGGCAATATTGAACTTAAAGTCATCAAAAAAGACGGCTACAGAATGGAAACCGAAGTTATTGTCGGCGGTTATTTGTCGGCGCATAAGGGCGTAAACCTGCCAAACGTCAAACTGCCGATTTCCGCCATTACCGAAAAAGATAAAGTGGATTTGCAGTTCGCGCTTTCTTTGGGCGTGGATTGGGTTTGTCTTTCATTCGTGCAGAGCGTGGAAGACGTGCGCAATGCCCGCAAGCTTATCGGCGACAAAGCTTGGATAATTTCTAAGCTGGAAAAGCCGAGCGCTATTACTGAACTGGACGATATTATTAAAGAATCGGATGGTATTATGGTAGCCCGCGGCGATTTGGGCGTTGAATGCCCGATTCAGACGGTGCCGGTGCTGCAGAAACGCATTGTTAAAACCTGCCGCAAATATGCGCGTCCGGTGATTGTGGCTACTCAGATGCTTGAATCTATGATTAACAATCCGACTCCGACCAGAGCCGAAGTTTCTGACGTGGCAACCGCAGTTTACGACGGTGCCGATGCTGTTATGCTTTCGGCCGAAACCGCAACCGGCAGCTATCCGGCCGAAACGGTTTCTATGATGCACCATATTATCACACAGGTGGAAAACGACCGTTCTTATTATTCGTTTATTCAGCGTGACAAAGACTTGTCCGGCTGCGAGGATATGGCCGACGCTATTACTTATGCTGCCAGCGAAATGTCGGACGTTTTGCCGAATGTGGCCGCTGTTGTGACCTATACCGCTTCCGGATTTACCACCTTGTCTATGGCGCGCGAGCGTCCGGATTTGCCGATTTTGGCGGTTACCATGTCTTTGGAAGTTGCCCGCCGTATGGGTATTGTCTGGGGCGTAAAGAGTGTTGTAAATCAAGAAGTTTTCCAAAACTTTGACCGTATGGAACAAACCGCGGTTACCGTTGCTCAAGAAAGCAAGCTGGGTAAAAAAGGCGATTATCTGATTATCACAGCCGGATATCCGATTGGGCAGAGAGGGATGACTAATTTGATTCACACCGTCCAAATATAGGGAGGAAACTCGTCTAGCTGGTATCTGCTAGGGATTTTTGCGCTCGTGTACCTCGTTGTACACGTCGCTTAAAAATTCCGTCGCATCTACACACGCTATCCGAGTTTCATAGAGTTAGTACCGGTTGCTGAAAAATAGCAGCCGGTGTTTTTTACCTCGCCCCGTGATGGAGTGGGGAACAATAGAAATACTGCAAAAACGGCGGAATTTCTCCCGCCGCCATAACAAAACTATCGTTTGATAGAAATGTAAATTCGGAATTTCCGAATAACAATAATCAATCTAATTATCATTATTTTACCTTTCGTTGTTGGAAAGGGGAAAAACCGCACCTATTTAAAACTTGACTCGCAAGGAAAAATAGGCTATACTCAACTCAGAAATGAGTTAAGTATGGTTTAACCCCTTTCGTTATTGAGATTACGTCCGGTCTAGTACACCGGACTATTTTTGTATATAGTATAATTGTTCGTTTGTCAAATTTAATCTTTTAATTGTAATTGCTAATATAAAATAACTTTCATACGTTGCCTAAAAGTGAATATTGAAGTTACAAAAATCTCCGGTCTTTCCGCAATAATTGCAAGCTTCATTGATTTGCACCGGTGTAGCGCTGCTCATACATTTTCTTTGACTATTTTTGCAGTATTTGTCTCCATAAAAAATATAATTGCCTTTTGATACAACATAAACCGAAGTGTAAAGAGCCTCAGCATGTAAAGGCATAAATAAGTTTGTAAACAGTTCGCGGCAGAGAGTTACAGAAGTGTTTTCAGTAACGGAATTGCCGTCTGCATTTGCTGCAGGAGCACTCAGGTAAATGTCTATAACAAGACCGGAACCGGATTGCTTCCAAACACGAACCCAATTATTATAATTATCTATGACATTGTATATGTTATTAGAATTTTTCCAGCTTTGTGGTATAATGTTAAGAGCCAATAAGGTTTCAACGTCAATGTTTGTATTGTCAGCGGTTGATTTTCTCAGGTCGTCAATATGTTCCAAAATGCCAAAAACCAGCATGCTGTATCCCTCTATGGCTTTGTCTACTTTCCATTTCTCCATGGCTTTTGAATATCCGGCTATTCCGCCGACAGATAACACCGCAATAATTGCTAAAACGCCCAGCATTTCAATCATACTGCGGCCAAGCGGGTTTGTGTCTCTGCCACCAGTCATCCTAGGCCGTGACGCACAGTCTGTACCTAGGATCTTGTCGCACCAAGGGCGTGGCAATCCCTCTCCCCCTGCGGGAGAGGGTGACGCCTTGGCGTCGGGTGAGGGGTACTTTAAAGACAGGCAACAGGTGTTAAGTAAGTGTTTTAAGTCTAAACCCGAAACGTCATACTTGTCGCCACACCCAGCAGGCTGTGGCAGACGAGTATCCACGACCTTGTTGCTGAAAGCAACGCATATTGACATTGCTTTTGCAATGGCGTTATGGATTCTCTGCCATGGTACTTCCAGCAGGGAGTACCGGCGAAGAATGACGTTGAAATTGGTGCTGGAAAAGCGCGGAAACATGCCGCCTTCTAGTTTTGTTCTTAATGCGTTATTACCGAAAGTATCATTTTTTCTGCCAAATCCTGTAAAAACGTGCTGAACGGCAGAAAAAGCGCCTTTAATCAGATGTTCAGGATTTGCAGAGAGAGAGAGAGACCTTTGGATTGCTTATTTTTCATCTTTCTTTCCTCTATATTTAAGTTATTTTATACCTTTATTCTACAACAGCCTCACTCCATAAGTCAACCGTAAAATCAAAGCATTGGAAGAATCGGAAGTGTGTAAAAAAAACGACCGTTTAAAATGGACAGTTTTTAGGCTGTTTTTAGTAATGTAGCAGAGGTTGTTAAAATTTGCAATAACTTTTTATATTTGCGATGTTTTTTGCGGTTTTATAAAAATTTACAGCGTCTTGTTTTGAGTGTGTAAAAATAACGGTCGTTTTTTTTACACATAATAGGAGGAATAAGATGTTGAAGAGTATGAATTTTTTAAGTGGAAAGAGCAGGGGAAGAGTAGGGGGAGGCGGTGGACTCTCGCCTCTAGCACCAGTCATTCTATGCCCTGTGCATAGAATCTTCTGGCAACAAGGTACTAACCTAGTCAATAAATTAGCCTTATTATTGCATAAGTCTCTGTTGAGAGAAGATACTCGGAATAAATCCGAGAATGACTGGTGCCGGGGACGCGGGGTAAGTGCTTATTCTCAATCAGGCCGCAGCATGATAGAAATGCTTGGTGTGCTGGCTATAATAGCAGTGTTGTCTGTCGGCGGTATCGCCGGATATTCTAAAGCCATGGAGATGTTTAAGATTAACAAGGCGGTGGGGGAATATTCTATGTTGGCTGCCGGACTGCTGGAACATGTTGACTATTTTAATAATCTAAACAAAGACAGTACGCAATATCCATTGGTAGAAACAGTAAAAGCACTTAATTTAGTGCCGGAGACTTGGGGTGTTGAGTCGGTGCTGGATATGAGAGATTCTTGGGGGAACAGACTTGGAATTTTTACACGTTCCGGACATTTTCAGCTAGAAATAAATTTAGGAAAAGGCAACAGCAAGTCTTCAGTAAAGTTTTGTGAGGCGATGATGCGTGATTTTGCCCAGCCTTTGAGCAATACGTTGTATCAAGCATATTTCTTTCGCTGGAATCATCCGGGGACGTCTTATTACGGCGACAAATACTGCTATGAAAGCGACGGCGAATGCCTGCGTAATTTGAAACTTACGGATATTAACCAAATCTGCAAATCTTGCGTGGATGATGAAAGTTTGCGTTATTGCTCGCTGATTTTGAATTTTTAGTATAAAAAAAGATTACTGTATTTTTTTACAGTAATCTTAAAAATCAATGATGAATTCTCGTTAACAGCGGCCTGCATTGTTATATTGCACAGCTTTTGCCAAAATAGCGACAATTCCGAAAACACCGGCAGCCGCTATGCTCCATGCAGAAACATTCAAGTGGTCTGTAAATCCGGCAATCCAGAATGAAACAATACCAACTGCAGCAATGCTGACGCTAACCCACCAAATTTTCTCAGATTTTCTCATAAATGCTTACGGGTTTATTTATAGAGAGGATGTCCTGTAACATATCCCGCGCTCTCTTTGATGTTAAAAATTAAATAGTTTAAACAATGGAAATTGCGGGTATAAAAACATCTTTGACGATAAAACCGTAAATAAAGATAAATCACACACACTAATAACCATAATACTTGAAAAACGGCTATATTATGGCACCAAAATAGATAAAAAGCAAGATAAAGTTTGTTTTTATCTAAAGAAAATATAAGGAGTGTTTCTGCTTAGGCGGCGTAAATTATTTTTTATGAGCAGCAGTTATAAGTAGTAGGCGAAAAAAGTTGGTTTTAGTGTAGTCTTTTTTTAAAACTAAATTTAAGGAAGAAATTTATCTAACTCAAATCTAAAAAAGTCATCTGAAGTCTCTTTATATTTTACAAATTTTTCATTATAAACTAAATTTCCGTATTCATTGATGGATAAATTATCCAATTGTTCATCTTTATGTAATTTCTTTATAATATTTAAGCTTAATCCCAATTTGCATAAAGATAAGATTAAAGGATTATTTGTACCATATATCAAGTCGTTATAAAGTTGTTGAGAAATTAGCTGATAGTCTAACATTAACTGAAAAAATTTATTCAATTTAAAGCTAACAAAATCCTCTTCTAACTTTATTTTTATTATAGATAAATTTACAATATAAGAATAATTTTTATCACTAAGATTTATATAAAAATTATCATATCCAAATGTGTTTCCATTATGATCGCATTCGCCAAAAGATGTTCCTACATATAAAAAAGGCATTGGACTAATCCTTTTTATTTTATACAAATATTGTGAAGTTAAATAAATTTTTTCTTTTAGTGAAAGAGGTCTAAGTCTTACTATTAATTTATAATAATAATTTCTACTTTTATCATCAGTCAAACGTCTAAAATCACTATCTTTGATTGAAGTGTTAAATTGTTTTATAAAAATATCATTTAATAAATCAAATACATGTTTGCTATCAGATAACGTTCCATATCTTTCTTTATAGTTGTTAATTCTTGACAAAATATCAAAACATAAAGAGTAAGACAAATTATATATAGTATTCATGCCAAGTTTTAACATGTTTTGTTTTAGCAACAAAACATTATCATCTGTTTCGCAAAACACGAAATTTTCATTATTAATTAACTCTTCAATTTTATTTTTTTCTTCAGTGCTCTTGTTTCCTATATTATAGTTATCTAATAATGGATTTTGAATATCATCTTTAAAATCAGATGTTTTTAAGAGTTCTATCTTATTTTTCATGCTGCAAGAACAAAAGTCTCTATTATTTTCAACAAAATGTACTTTCGGCATTAATTTGGACAAATCGTCAATAGAGTTTGTAAATACCATATTTAGACGATTAACACGTCCAATTAAATTTACTAAAGAATTTTTATTTAAATTACGAGCATCTATGATGAATAAAGAGTCAAATGGCAAGTTGATTCCTTCTAATATTACATTATTTGCAATCAAATATTTGATTTGCGGAATATTATTAAATTTAAATTCAAGATAATCTTTTATGTCATCTGGTAATTTTCCATGGATATAAATAATTCCCTTTCGCAAATACTTAGATACATAAAAATCTTCGTGAACATATTTGTTGAGGGTATTTATGACCTGTATAATTTCAGGACAAACAATCTCTTCAGATATAGAGGCAAATAATGTTTTAGCAAATTGCTCAATTTTCTTGGGTGTATATAAATATATAAAGTTTTTATCAGTAGATTTACTTTCTATATATTTTAAATAATTGCCATTAAAATGATTAAATTTAACTAATTCATTGAAAAAACGGTTGTAAATAAGAATATTGCCAGTTTCAGTATATTCATATATTATCGGAACTTTAATGTTAAAAGCTATTTTATACTCCTGTATTTTTTGATTGTATAAGGATATATTTTTACTATCATGAATTAATGGTGATAAATATACTATTTTTACGCGATTGTTTCTGCACTTTGCTAACTTTATAAGTCTGACCAATAAAATACTTCTATCTGTATTTTCTAATAATTTATGAGCCTCATCTATATATAATATATCAAAGCACAAATTATTATGCTTTTCTAATAATCTCAAAGCTCTTTCTTGTGTAAATACAGATATGAAACAATTATCATTTTCGCTATACATTTCGTCATGTATCAATACCCGAATATTAGAAAAGGCTTTCTTTATATTTTTGTATGTCTGCATAAGTAGGGATTTTGTTGGAACAATTACAGCTATTTTGCTATGAGTAGTAACATTTTGTTTGATGTGCTCAATAATAAGCTTACTCTTTCCAAACGATGTTGGTGCAATATAACTTATATATGTGTTCTCCGTAGATAATAGATTTTTTCTTGCTGTATTTTGTTCCTGTGTTTCTATAATTCCATCGTTTTTAAAAAAAGTTTTAGTGGCTACAGTTAAAGTCTCAGTTGTTATATTAGGTGTTATTCCTTTATTATTTATGATGGCATAGGATATTGGGTAAAACCCAAAATTTACAGATAAATCATACAGTGGTTGCCAATCTTGAAAGAAAATTGAATATTTTAATATAATAAAATAAGCAAACTCAAATGCAGTTTTATAACTATTGTCTTCTTCATATTTCTTTATTAAAATAATAGCCACACTTAAGATGAACTGTTTTTCTTCATTATTTAAAGGTTGAAACAGTAACAATTTATTTACGACATCATAAATAGATTTAATGTTCTTAAGATTTGATATTTTTATAGCCTCACTCATATTATGCTCCTAAATATTGCATAAACATATCATAGCTATTTTGAGTAATGCAGATAACATGAATTGCTTTTCCTTTTAATACAGAGATTTTTTTAATTGATTTTATGATCTTGTTATGATTTTGTGGAGACCAAACTCCATTCAGAAATATTGTTGCACAAGGTATAATATTCTTATCTTCAATATTTTGATATTGTTTATTGATAAAATCATCAGATAAGCGTTTTAAATTATCTCTTAAATTTTTTTTGGTTCCTACAATTCTTGCATGATTATAGGCATTTAACCAAGGGTTATTGCTAACATCTGTAGTTATTTTTGTTTTTACATCATTATATGCTTCTTTTATTTTAGAAGCATGAGTTATACCTGAAGTAGTTATCAGACCAGATTTGCTTTCCATAAACCATAATTCATTTTCTATAGAGTATAATCCATCAAATCCTTTTTTCATGGAATTTTCCTCAAGATTAAAAAATAGACACTCTTGTTTATAGCCGTAATATCTCAAATATAAATGTACAAAAAATTCAGCTATAGACCCTATTGTTTTATTTTGATCTCCCCATCCTTCTATACGCTTTTTCAAATCCAATTTTATGGTTGACAAATTACCATCTTCACCCAAGCATATTTGATGAATATTTTCATCAATAAATTCTTTTAATTCATCAGTAATAGCTTCAATATCAATTACACTAATTTGGATATTATTTTCTGAATCTTCTGAATAGGTTGTAAATATCTTTTTCACAAAGCAAAACTCCAAGGCATATTATCATTATGACAAAATACAGATTTATTTAATGTGTCTTTGTCATAATAGAAGGCAAAAGCAACTACCAATGACCATAGAAAAGTATATAACATGAAATAGAAAAAATCTAGATAAAATATAAAAAGTTAATATTATGAAAAAAGTAAGCAGAAATTTTTTCATAATATTATGTAAAAAAGCGTACAAGGTAAGCGGCTAATTGCTGAAGTAATTTTTCAATATGGATTTAAGTAAAGCAGAAATTGCTCTTTTCCTTCCTTTTCTATATTCATTTTACATTTTTGTATAATATCGCTGATATTTACATTTTTGAGAGTTTGACCAGTATATAATGTTGAACCTTTTGTTCCTTTCCAACTTATTGAAGTGTCTACGGCTTCCCAAAATGCAATCATCAATACTTCATTGGCAATAGGCTTGGCAGCTTCAATAATATTGCGACATAAATCTATAGCGGAAAGCGAAGATTTTCCGTTGCCTTGGTGATATCTGAAAAATATAATCAGTCTCTGCGCGCTGCCGGTAACATTTCCATTTTGGTCTGTCCAAGTAGATTTGCCTTGCATAACATACATATCAACGCCGTTTTTGTCATAAAATAAACCATTTATATATTCTAAGCCTTCTGGCATATCGCCCATTGCATATATAACAGAGTTTAAGTTATTGTATTTTGGGTCTAAGGCATTTAGATTCGGTTTCATTTTTATAGCAGCAGCGATAAATTCACTAATCATATTGCGTTGAATGTTGGAGCGCCACATTGCCATAGCTTTAGAGTATCCTGCAATCCCAGCAACCGAAAGCACCGCGATAATCGCCAGAACTCCCAGCATTTCTATCATGCTTCTGCCAAGAGGGTTGGCCTGTCGGGTCACTACTAGTGCTTTTCTCGCTTGTGTACCGTTTTGTACATGTTGCACAAAAGCATTTTTCAAACTTTCTAAATTCATAACAACTTCCTTTCATATTGAAATTACAACAAAAAAGTCGCCTGAAAAGCGACCGGAAGTTGACAACTGCTGAACATAATGCAGTGTAGCATATTAGCACATAGCATATTTTGCTACCTTCCGATCAATAGACCAGAAGGTATGCCTATTTAGCGTCTTTGCATAAAGACGTATGTTCAAGAGGTTGTCACACCCCAGACAGACTATCGCCTATCTGCTATACATTTTAATGAAATAATGATTAAAAGTAAAGATTATTTTTTGAGAACAGAGGCTTTTCCTTTCCCAGAGGCTTGCAATAGAAGCAGCTAGTTTAAAAAACAAAAAAGCCTTGTTAAAACAACAAGGCTTCTTTAGTGGCGGGAGCGACGAGGCTCGAACTCGCGACCTCATGCGTGACAGGCATGCATTCTAACCAACTGAACTACGCCCCCAACGACAAAAACACTTATATAGGATAAAAATTTAGAATGCAAGAACTTTTTTTATTTTTTTGAAAAAAATTTTTATCTTGTGGAAAAATAGGGCTTTTAATGGTATAACTCCATTATCTACTTGCAATAAAGCTCAAAATATATCATCATTCCCTCATTGTTGAATTGGAATTGTGATGCCTGGGTTTACAAATTTAAGAAAAAAAGTGCGCCGCCGCCGTATAGAGACTATTCTGCTTGCCGGATATGCCGTGGCTGTAACCTGCGCTTTGTTTGTGTCTATGCTGAATAAAAACAGCGAGCCTGAGGCTGAGCAAAAATATGCCGATGACAGCTATGATTTCAGCAATGACGTTATGACTCCGGCTTATAATGATGTAAAAGACAATCCGTTTGAAGTGCTGTATGCCCAAGTTAACAGCATAAAGCTTTTGAGCGATGACAATGCTATTGCGGTTAAATACCGGCTGAATCAAAACGGGCAGCCGGCGGTGGTCATGCCGATTCAGCCTAAGCCTAAAATGTTTGAGCAGGCGGGCAGCTTTGACGGAATCTATCAAAAAGAACGCCGTGTTATTATCGTGTCTCCGGGGGATAACTTTATCGGTATTTTGACAAACTTAGGAATGGAAAATAAAAGCGCGACCAATGCCTATAACACTCTGAAAAAAGTTTATGACGCGCGCAATCTTAAAGCCGGCCAGCATATTGAATTGACGGCGACTTTTGATGTGCAGTCAAAATCTTTGGAAGCGCTGGATACTTTGGTTATTGAACCGGTGCGCGGCACTAAATATATTTTGCAGATTAACGAATATGACCAGTTTGAAGCCCGGGTTGAACAAGAAAAATTTGCCTATGAAATTAAGGATATAAAAGGCACCGTGGCCGGAAATGTCAGCGCTTCGCTTAATAAAGCCGGCGTTCCGTATAAGCTCTGCGGCAAAGTTACGCAGATGTTTGCTCATCTCATAGATTTTAAGCGCGATGTTAAAAAAGGCGATACTTTTAATGTAAAATATGAAGTTAACAAAGCTTCGGACGGCGAAGTTGTCAGCGTGGGCGATGTGATTTTTGCTTCATTTACCGTAAACGGGCGCACCCATAAGCTATACCGCTATAAACCGCGCGGCGGAACGGCGGATTATTATGATGAAAAAGGCGGCGCCAAAAAGACCGGTTTGGATAAAAAGCCGATGGCTATGCGCAATGCCCGTATTTCTTCATTGTTCGGCTATCGCCGCCACCCGATTTATAAAACCACTAAATTCCACAGCGGCGTAGACTATGCGGCTCCGCGCGGCACGGCTATTTATGCCAGCGGCGCCGGAACTATTGAAATGGCTCGCTATGTCAACGGTTACGGCAACTTTATCAAAATCCGCCATAACTCGGAATATGAAACCGCTTACGGACATATGCAGAAATTTGCAGCCGGAATGCGTCCGGGGGTACGGGTTAAAAAAGGCCAAATCATCGGCTATGTCGGCAGTACAGGGCGTTCTACCGGTCCGCATCTGCACTTTGAAATTTTGCGTAAAGGGCAGAGAATTGACCCGCTTAAGGCTAAAGTTGCCACCGGTAACGATTTGACCGGCAATCAGCTGGCTGAATTTAAGCGAATCGTGAAAAAAGTGGATAATATTAAGGCTAGCGAGCTGGTTTCTACCGAAAAGAAAAAAGAAGCCGCAGAAGCTAAAAAAGAAGCTGCTGCCGAGAATGCAGCGCTGAAACAAAAAGAAACCGTTTCGGAATCGGCTAAAACTGCTGCAGGCACGGCAGAAAATAAGACCTCAGAAGCAAAGGCCGCGGAAAAGCAAGCTAACGAGAACAAAACGGCTGAAAATAAGGCGGCTGCACCAAAAACGGCGGTAACGATTCCGCAAAAAGAAGATTTGCTGGCTTCGTCCGTAAAGCCGGAAAGCCGCGAGTCTGCGGCAAACAATACGGTGCAGTCAAACAAAAAGCCTGTATATCCGGCTAAGACTCCGGCTCGTAAAAAGCAAAATACCAAAGTGACAAACGCAAATTCTCTGAAAGTTGTCCGCTCTATTTCCCGCAAGCCTAAAAAATAAGGCCAGCCTGTGGCAAAATTTTAAGTGATACTTGATATTTTTGAGAATAAATCCTAGATTTATATGGTAAATAGGAGAGGTTTCAGTATGGATAATTTGCCTGAATTAAGAGATATTCATCTTCCCGCAGACGTGGTTTCGCCATGGCCTTTGGCGGCAGGGTGGTGGTATTTGCTGGCGGCGGCCGCAGCTTTGGCGGCGGCGGTTAAATTTTATCTGTGGTTCAGTAAAAACAGCAAAAAGATTTACGCCCGCTATCTGCTTAATAAAAAAGCGGCGGAAAATACGGCGGCAGCGGCGGCGCAAATGTCAGAATTGCTAAGGAGAATCTGTATCAGCCGCTATCCGGAAGCCGTGTCGTATTCCGGTCAGAAGTGGGTGGATTTTCTGAATGAGCATGCCAAAGAAAAACTGAATGCACAGGCGGCTGATTTGCTGGTTGCCGCACCTTATGCGCCGGAAAACAGCGAATTGTTTGCCGCGGAGAATATTGAAAACTTGCGGGGCTTTTGCCGAAATTGGATAGGAGCTAATTTATGACTAATCATTTTGCCTGTCCTGAAGCCGCTTGGCTGCTGTTGCTGCCGTTTGTGATATACTTTTTGCTGCCGGCGGTCAAAAAATCTTACGGAGAAGCTCTAAAAGTTCCGTTTTTGGCTGATATTCAGCAAATTAAGACCTTAAGCGGGCGCGGGCTAATCTTAAAGCCGCAGATTATATCTTTTTTGCGTCTGACGGTTTTAGCCTTGGCTTGGTGCTGTCTGGTGCTGGCTTTATGCCGTCCGCAATGGGTAGGCAAGCCGATTCCGGTAAAAAACGAGGGGCGGGATATTTTGCTGGTGGTGGATATTTCCAATTCCATGAGCGAAGAAGATTTTGAATATAAAAAACGCATGTACAGCCGTTTAACCGCTGTTAAAAATGTGGTGGACGATTTTATAGACAAGCGCGCCGCCGACAGAATGGGGCTGGTTTTGTTCGGCACCAGAGCATATTTACAAACTCCGCTGACTTATGACAAACAGTCGCTGAAAGAAATGCTGTGGGCCGCCGAAGCCGGTATGGCCGGCAATTCCACTTCTATCGGCGATGCGGTGGGCGTGGCATTGAAGAGTTTAGCCGAATCGGCGGGCAAGCCGGAAAATAAAGTGATTATCCTGCTGACGGACGGCGAAAACAATGACGGCAGTTTGTCGCTGCCGGAAGCGATTTCTCTGGCAAAAGAAGAAGGCGTGAAAATTTATACTATCGGCGTCGGCAGCGATAAAGAAGTTTTTTTCGGCGGTCTGTTCAGTATTCCGGTTGATAAAGGTTTGGATGAAAAAAGCCTGAAAGCTTTGGCTAAAGAAACAAAAGGCAATTATTTCAGGGCTAAAGACGTGGCGTCATTGCAAGAGGTTTATGCTAAAATAGATAAGCTGGAACCCAGAACCGCCGACGGGCGCTATGTGCAGGAAGTTAAAGAGCTTTATCCGTATCCGGCAGCGGCGGCGCTGGCCTTGTTCTTATTGTTGCTGGTAATGTCAAGAAAGGTAAAATAAAAAATGAGTTGGTGGCAGGATTTTCATTTTTTGCGTCCTTGGTGGCTGTTGGGACTGATTGTTCCCTGCTTAGTCTATGTTTTTTCATATAGGCAGGCGGCGGCTCGTTCGGCTTGGTATAAGGTTTGCGATAAGAATCTGCTGGATTTTCTGCTGGTAAAAAGCGGAGACAGCAAAGCCGGAGCTTCGTCGGCGACCGCGGCGGCTGCAGCATTGTTTTTAGTGCTGGCGCTGGCCGGTCCTAGCTGGATAAAAAAAGAAAATCCGGCGCTGAGTGTGGAAAATCCGGTTATGATATTGCTGAACATGTCCGGCGAAATGTGGAATAAAGATGTTTCTCCCAGCCGGATAGAACGGGCTAAATATGTGATAAAAGATTTAACAAAAGAGCTGAAAAATACAGAAAGCGGGCTTATTGTTTATAGTAAGGAGCCGTTTATGATTACTCCGCTTTCGGAGGATGCCTCCATTATAGACAATATGCTGGCGGCGCTACAGCTGAATGTTATGCCGCAGGACGGCGACCGGCTGGACAGAGCGATAGATTTGGCGGTCAGCCGGATGACGGGCGCCGGTTTGCAAAACGGCAGCCTGATAGTGATTTCTTCGGATGTCGGCGAGCGTTTTGACGCGGCCTTGGCCAGCGCCGCGGCGGCTGCGGACAAGGGATTCATCGTAAATGTTATCAATGTCAGCCCCAAAACCGGAGAAAAGCTGAAAATGGCTGCTGAAAAAGGCGGGGGCGTGTATTTGAATTATAATCAGAATTTGGCGGAACTGGTAAAGAAAATAAACGATGTTACGGATAAAGAAATTAAGCAGAGCCAAAATATGCAGACTGTATGGGAAGACGGCGGCTGGTATTTGCTGTGGCTGCCGGCGCTGCTGATTTTGCTCTATTTCCGGCGCGGGGCTTTGCTTGCGCTGCTGTTTTGCCTGTTTTATATGGGGACGGCGCAGGCTAATTGGTTTTTGAACGATAATCAAAACGCGCTGCGTAATTTTAAACAGCAAAATTATGCTGAAGCGGCGGAGCAGTTTAAGAATGTGCAATGGAAAGCTTCGGCTGCTTATAAAAACGGAGATTATACTGCAGCTTATGAAAATTTTGCTAAAGGAAATGATGCTACAGCCTTGTATAATCAGGGAAATGCTTTGGCTAAAAGCGGCAAAATCGCTGAAGCTATAAAAAAATATGAAGAAGTTCTGCAAAAGCAGCCGGATTTTGAAGATGCTGAGTTTAATTTGGAATATCTGAAAAAACAGCAGCAACAGCAAAATCAACAGCAGCAGAGTCAGAACAGCAGCAAGCAGAATGAGCAGCAGAAACAGCAGCAATCACAGGGCAGCAATAAGCAGCAAGAGCAAAATAAGCAGTCTGAGCAAAACGAACAGCAGAGTCCTCAGGAACAGCAGAATAAAAAGCAAGATTCTGAAAGCGGGCAGCAGCAAAATAGCACTGAACAGCAGCAGAATCCGCAGCAGCAAGAAATGCAGCAAAACAGCCAATCTGGCGGCAGCGGAGAGCAAGAACAGCAGCAAGGCAGGCCCGCCCAAGACGAGGCTCAAAAGCAAGCGGCTGAAAATCAGCAAAATCAGGCGGACCGGCAAAATTCTGCCCAGCAATCGCAAAATCAAAGCGGCGAGGCCGATAAGCCGGCAGACAATTCTGATGAGGCAGAAGCTCAGCTGAAACCGGCAGAGCAGCAAGGCGGCGAAGAACAGCAGGGCCTGTCGGTTGGGACAAATGATGAAAAATCGGCAGAGGAGCAAGAAAAAATCAGAGCCAGAATGCAGAAATTCCGCCGCATACCGGAAGATAAAGGCGGATTGCTGCGGGCTATGATTTATAAAGAATATGCAAAGAGAAGATATAATGATTAAAAGTGAGGGAATAATGAAAAAGTTGATGTTGATAATTCTGGCGCTGCTTTGGCAGATTGCCGCGGCGGCAGCTGAAACTTTAACGGCAAGCGTTGACAGCACAGAAGTGCCGATGGGCGAAGTTTTTAATCTGAATTTATCGTATGACGGTAAAAACGGAGCGTCGCTGCAGCCGGATTTAAGCGTGCTGCAGGATGATTTCAGCATTTATTCCACCTCCAGTTCTTCACAAATCAGCTATGTAAACGGACAAAGCTCAGAGCTGCGCGACTGGGATATCGGTTTGCTGCCGAAACATGATGGCAATATCACTATTCCCGCGGTAAGCGCCGGCAAATATAAAAGCCAGCCGCTGCAGATAAAAGTTTTGCCGCAGGGAACAGCTTCAGCGGCCGGCAAAGCTCAAAATAAGATAAAAAATGACAATCAGCTGGCTGAAGCTAACAAATTTTCGGTTGATTTAGCTATAAATCTGCAGCAGCCGTATGTGCAGCAAGAAGTCAATGCCGTGCTGACGATTAAAGATAAAATCGGTCTGCAGCTGACTTCGGAGCCGCAGTTCGTAAATGCTGAAAATTGGATTATAAAGCCTTTACAGAAACCTGTAATAAAACAGCAGAACGGCGAAACGGAAATTAAGTTTTATTATGCGATGTTTCCGCAGAAAAGCGGCAAGCAGGATTTGCCTGCGGCAAAAATAAACGGTTTTTATATGGGGTTTGACCAAGCGGCAAATCATCCGCTGCTGCATCAGGGGGTAAACAGCTTGTTTCAGCTGATGAATGTCGATTTTGATGAAATGTTCGGCACGCAGAAACCGGTTGAGCTGTATACAAAAGCGCAAACCATAGAAGTGCTGCCGGCAGCGGCGGAATATGGGGCAAAATGGTGGCTGCCGTCGGATGAAGTCAAGGTAAAGGCTTTATGGAACGAAAAAAAGCCGTTGTTTAAAGTCGGCGAAACCGTGGCGCGCCAGATAATTATCTTAGCTTCCGGCGTGGCGGAAACCCAGCTTCCGGAAATCAGTTTTCAGGATGATGAAAACTTTAAAGTATATCCGGAAAATCCGGAATTAGAGGCTAAAATTTTTGACGGCAGAGTCATCGCCCAATCAGTAACCAGAGTAGTGTATATTCCGCAAAAAGGCGGCGAGCAGATTTTGCCGGAAATCCGCGTGCCATGGTATAATATAAAGACTAAAAAAGTTGAAACGGCGGTTATTCCGGCCGAAAAAGTGTTCGTGGAGGGAACTCCGGCGGCAGAAAATCAGCCGGCTGAAAATGTAAAAGCGGCAGAGCCGGAAAATCCTTTTGCCGCACCGCAGCAAAATAGTACAGAGCCTTTGCCGCAGACGGCAGAAAGCGGATACGCGGTTAATATTTTGTGGGTTGCCGCTGCTTTTGCCGCCGGTTTGCTGGCAAGTTTGCTGCTGCGCCGTCCCCGTCAGGCCGAGAAAACCTGCAGAACCGGCTATAATTGGTGCGCGGTCCTGCGTAAAAATTTAGCGGATAATGACTATCGCCTGCTGCGGGATAATTTGCTTTTGTGGGGAAATGAAACTTTTGCCGGACGCAATATCGCTAATTTGGAAGAGCTGGCAAAGGTGGTTGCTAATGAAGATTTCAGCGGCCAGCTGCGCAAGCTTAATCAAAATCTGTATGCCGGAGCTGCCGAAAAACTGGATGACGGCAAAATTATGTCCGCAGTCAAGGAGTGCAGGCATCCAAACTCGGGGCAGGACGAAAATGAACCTTTGCCTAAATTGTATAAATAACTTGCACAAGCATAAAAACTATGCTCTAATAGGCGAAAATAACAAATCAGAGGCTGACCGATGTTTTTTTTAAAAAAAGTATTCTTATGGGGGCTGTTTGCGGCGCTGATGTATTTTGGCGGCGCGGGGACGCAAAGCGACAGCACTTCGCTGCAGGGCATGGGATTTATGGGCGTGATTATCGCCTTTGTTATCCTTTATATTTTGTTTAAGGTAATGTGGTCAACCGTAAGCTTTTTCTTTACTTTTGCGGTTATCGGCGCGGTAGTGGCGTTTATTTTGTATTGTCTGGGAATTATCGGCGGAGGCGGCTCGGCGCAAAATGCCGCAAGCCAGCTGTTCAGCGAAAACGGCGCCAATGCAGAATATACGCAGGCCGACGGCAGTATGGACGGTTTAGCGCCGGTGGCGGCGGATTCTGGGTCAAGCGCTGAGGAAGACGGCGGTTTTCTAACCAAACTATCTTCTATGTTCGGCAAAGAAGAAGAGCCGGCGCAGATAAGCAGTTTTAATCCGCTGGACTATCCGGAAATCCACGGCGTGCCGAGAGTTATAACCGGAAGCGTTCTGCGCGTGCGGGGGATAGATGTGAAGCTGTTGGGCGTGGATGCGCCGAATCCTGAGCAAAACTGCTCTAATTCACGCGGGCAGGCTTATGCCTGCGGGCATAAAGCCGTCAGCTGGATGCAAAACTGGATAAACGGCCAAGAAGTTAAATGTCATATTTTGGGGAATGTTATAAAACATCGGGCGACCGGTGTTTGTTTTTTGGGAGAATATGATGTAGCGGCTGCGATTGTAGAAGCTGGATGGGCTGTGGCCTATGCTAAAAACACAGATGTTTATGTGCCGTATGAAAAACAAGCGCGCAAAGAGCTTAAAGGCCTGTGGAACGGGCGTTTTTACCGCCCGAGCGACTGGCGGAAAATGCAGGCTCAGCGGGCTAAAATCAGCAATGAACAAAAATCGGATTGGTTTAACTTTGACGGGTGGTTCTAATGGAAAAGGTTTTTATATCTGACAGCGAAGCCGATACCGGCGCTTTGGCCGAAAAATTGGCGGCAATCAGCGTGCAGGGCGATGTATGGGCGTTAAACGGCACTTTGGGCGCCGGTAAAAGCGTGTTTGCGCGGGCGTTTATTCAAAAACTGACCGGAGCCAGAGAAGTTCCCAGTCCGACTTTTACGCTTTTGCAAACCTACAGCGCCGAAGCTTTTGATATTTATCACTATGATTTATACCGTTTGGAAAAGCCGGCGGAAATTTTTGAGCTTGGGGTGGAAGAGGCTTTTTATTCCGGCGTGAGTCTGGTGGAATGGCCGGAAAGAATGGGGGCTTTTTCGCCGCGCAATATGTGGAATGTCAATATAGAAATGAACGGCAGCGGGCGCAAAATCACAATTTCTACCGAAGATGCAAGCAAACAGAAACGGCTCGCCGATGTCTGAGTTATGCACAATGCACGCTTCATTTGTCTTGTGGCGCAATAAGGGGATTTTGTTTAGGGGAAAATCCGGCAGCGGCAAATCTGAGCTGGCGCTTAAATTTATAGAAAATAAAAACGCGGTGCTGGTCGCCGATGATGTGGTTGAGCTGAAAGTACGGCAAAATAAGCTTTGGGGCAGCTCTCCGCAAAATATCCGCGGGCTTTTGGAAATCCGCAACGTTGGAATTTCCCGCTATGAGTATGCGGAGGAGGCGGCAGTCAGCCTGCTGGTAAATCTGCTGCCGGCAAAAGAAAATCTTGAGCGTCTGCCAAAAAATAAAACAGAAAACATTTTAGGTGTTGAAATTCCGGCAATAGATTTGTATGCTGAGGACACGACAATTTTGGAAAAGATTATTGTCAAACTGCGCGATAATCTTTTGAAAACAGAATAGGAAATTTGAATATGCTAAAGAAAAACATTGAAGCGTTTTTACAGCTTTTGGGCAAGCCGCTGCTCTCTTTTGTGCTGGAGCTGGGGGCGTTTACGCGTTTTGTGGCAAAATCGGTGTATAACTGTTTTGTGCCGCCGTTTTATATTAAGCTGTTTTTTAATCAGTTTTTGAATATGGGGTTTTATTCGCTGCCGGTTGTTGGTTTAACCACGCTGTTTGCCGGTATGGTGATTGCCATTCAGACCTATTCGGGGTTTTCTAAATTCGGTGCTGAAAGCGCTGTCGCGACGGTAGTTTTGATATCGGTTACGCGTGAACTCGCTCCGGTTTTGTCGGCTTTAATGGTTGCCGGACGTATTGGCGCGGCGATGGCGGCAGAAATTGGAACAATGCGCGTTACTGAGCAAATTGACGCGTTGGTTACACTATCGGCAAATCCGTTTCGCTATTTAATGGCGCCGCGACTCTGGGCCGGTGTGGTGGTTATGCCGCTTTTGGTGCTGTTCGGCGATATTATCGGTATTTTCGGCGGTTATGTGGTCGGAGTTTATAAGCTTGATTTTAATCCGGCTAACTATATTAACGCCACCATGCAGAATCTGCAAGCGATTGATGTGATTTCCGGTATGGTGAAAGCCGGTGTTTTTGGTTTTATAATTTCAATAATGGGGTGCTATCACGGCTATCGTTCCAAAGGAGGCGCTCAAGGCGTGGGCGAAGCTACAACTAATGCCGTGGTTTCGTCGTCTATCCTAATTTTAATCTTTAACTATTTAATTACAGAAATGTTCTTTTCTAAATAAGGTGCGCCATGAGTGAAAATAAAATAGAAATTCGCAATTTATACAAAGCATTCGGTAAAAAGAAAGTGCTTGATGGTGTGGATTTAGATATTAAAAAAGGCGAATCCCTTGTGGTTATCGGCGGTTCCGGAACAGGTAAGTCTGTTTTGATTAAGTGCATTCAAGGTTTGTTAACGCCTGATTGCGGTTCAATCAAAATTGATGATGAAGAAACAGTCGGCAGCAAAAAAGATATTCATGAAAAAATGGGAATGCTGTTTCAGGGCGCAGCTTTGTTTGATAGTTTAAGCGTATGGGAAAATGTGGCGTTCCGGCTGCTGCAGAAGGGCGAAAAGTCACGCAAACAGGCTAAAGTTTCGGCTATCCGCGTGCTGCGTCAGGTTGGTTTGGCTCCGGATGTTGCCGATTTGTCTCCGGCAGAACTTTCCGGCGGCATGCAAAAGCGCGTCGGCTTGGCGCGGGCGATTATCAGCCGTCCTGAAATTATCTTTTTTGACGAGCCGACAACCGGTCTGGACCCAATTATGGCTGATGTGATTAACGATTTGATTATAGAATCCGCCCGCGGTTTGGGTGCAACAACTTTGACTATTACTCATGACATGGCTTCGGCGCGCAAAATTGCCGACCGTATCGCTATGCTGTATAAAGGAAAAATTATTTGGTCCGGTACGGTAAAAGAAATGGATAAGTCCGAGAATCCGTATTTACAGCAATTTATTCACGGCTGTTCTCAGGGGCCGATAAAAATGGAAGTGTAGGCTATGGCTAAGAAAAACGTCAGTTTATATGTTTGTCAAAACTGCGGCGCCGCTTATCCGCGCTGGCAGGGAAAGTGCGATTCTTGCGGTGAGTGGAATACAATTGTTGAAGAAGTGCAGAAAACTGATGGTTTTTCTAAAATAAATCCGCGTAAAGAGGGTAAAATTATTGATTTTGTACCGCTCAAAGGCGAGCAGAACACTTATTCGCGCCTGCAAACCGGCATTAAGGAAATTGACCGCGTGACCGGCGGCGGATTGGTTCCCGGTTCGGTTATTTTAGTGGGCGGCGACCCAGGAATCGGCAAATCCACCTTGCTGCTACAGGTCTGCACCGGTTTGGCGAATAAAGAAGAACACTATCCATGTTATTATATTTCTGGTGAAGAAGCCATTGACCAGGTGCGTATCCGCGCTAGTCGATTGGGACTGGCTGAAAGTCCGGTCAATTTGGCAAGTGCCACGGATGTCCGCAATATTATTACCACTCTGGAAAAAACAGATGCCGCGGTTGTGATTATTGACTCTATTCAGACGATGTATCTGGATGAGGTAGAATCCACTCCGGGAAGTGTCGGACAGGTGCGTGCCTGTGCATACGAGTTGATAAAACTGGCAAAACGCAAAGGATTTGTACTGTTTTTGGTCGGACATGTGACAAAACAGGGAGAAATCGCCGGTCCGCGTGTTTTGGAACACATGGTTGATACGGTGCTTTATTTTGAAGGGGAGCGCGGACATCATTTCAGAATTTTGCGCGCGGTCAAAAATCGCTATGGCGCGACTGATGAAATCGGCGTGTTTGAAATGCAGGATAAAGGCTTAGTTGAGGTAGAAAATCCATCGGCTTTGTTTTTGGCAGAGCGGCAGGGCAATGTTTCCGGTTCTTGTGTGTTCGCCGGTATAGAAGGCTCTCGTCCGCTGTTGGTTGAAATTCAGGCTTTAGTCAGTCCGAGCGGCTACTCCACGCCGAAACGTGCGGTTGTGGGCTGGGATTCTAACCGCCTGTCTATGATTTTGGCGGTATTGGAAGCTCGCTGCAGTATGAATTTCAGTTCGCATGATGTCTATTTGAATATAGCCGGAGGCTTAAAAATCACTGAACCTGCCGCTGATTTGGCTGTGGCTATGGCGGTTATTTCATCGCTGACAAACAAGCCGCTGCCGGCCGATATGGTGGTGTTCGGCGAAATCGGACTTTCCGGCGAAATCAGAGCCGTCAGCCAGCCTAATCTGCGTATGAAAGAAGCGCATAAGCTTGGTTTTGTCAGCGCCATTATTCCTCCGTCGTTCGGTAAAGATAAAAAAGATAAAGGCGCAAAAAATTATGAACTTTCTTGCTATGAAATCGGCAATGTTCATCGTTTAATAAATTGGTTTAATTAGGAGCAAAACTATGGAACAATTAAACAACTTGGATGTGGTGTTTTTGGTAATTGTCGGCGTTTCGGCGTTAGTTGCAATCGCCCGCGGTGTTACAAAAGAATTGCTGTCCATCACCGGATGGCTTTTAGCTGGTGTCTCGGTTTATTATTTATTGCCTGTTGTTGACCCGATTATGAAAAAATATATAGCCTCAGATGTGCTGTCCAACCTTGTTTCCGGTATGGTTATTTTAATTATGTTCTGTATTTTTTGGGTGTTGGCAGCCGACAAAATCAGCACGCAGATTCGTTTTAGCAAGCTTAGTTCGCTGGACCGTATCTTAGGCTTTATTTTTGGTATTTTCCGCGGCGTGATTATTGTAATTTTGCTCCAGATTATGATTTCATCGTTGATTCCTGAAGAATCGCAAAAAGGTGTATTTGCAGAATCTCGCTATTTTAAACTTGCCGGAGATGCTTCCGGACCGATTAAAGGTCTAATTCCGGAAAAATGGTTTGATGACTTAAAAGCCAAAGGCGAGAGTTTAGGCTTCGGCGCGGCTAAAACAGATGAAGCGGAGGCCGATAAGGCTAAAGATGATGCTGCTAAAGATGAAAATTCATCTGAGAGCAAAGTTAATGCCGCCGATATTGCCGGAGATGTTTTGAAAAAGAGCGGCGAAGAGCTGTTTAATAAGCTGGTTCAGCCAAAAGTGGAGGGCGAAGCCAAGGCAGAGAATGAGGGCTATAAAAAAGATGAAACCTCGGATTTAGATAAGCTGATGGATGAGCTTGAAGATAAAGTTGTAACCACAGATGAGAGTGCCGCCCCAGCCAAGGATGAGGGGGTAAAGGAAATTAAAAAAATAGACGAGAATCTTTAAAACCTCGTCTAATGGTCTACTACTTTTAACTTTTTGTGCTTGTGTACTAGTTTGTACACGGCGCAAAAAAGTTAATGCGTATTAACCTCATTATCCGAGGTTTTGCAAAAGATTAGCTGATTTTGAAAGGCATAAAATGGAAAAGTTTTGGTCAAGAGTTGAATATTTAGCGCAGACAGTAAAAATCCAAACATTATAATCAGCGGAACAAAAAGCTATTACAGCAACGCATGGACGGAAAATTTTGAAGATTATGTCGTGCGTTATTTATACGGCGATGAGCATAGCCTAAAAAATTGGACGCCGCAATGGGAGTTAGACAAGCTTTACATCGGCAATTATGTCTGTATCGGCGCAGAGGCGATTATTTTACTGGGCGGCAACAATACGCACCGCAACGATTGGTTTTCTAATTATCCGTTTATGGAGCATATTGCAGAAAGTTATCAGCAGCGCGGCGATACGGTGCTGGGCAACGGCTGCTGGATTGGCATGCGCGCCATGCTTATGCCGGGAGTGAAACTGGGCGAGGGCAGCGTTGTTGCGGCGGGCAGCGTGGTAACTAAAGACGTTGCGCCCTATACTGTGATTGGCGGCAATCCGGCAAAAGTAATTAAAAAACGCTTCTCAGACGACGTTATAGCCCGTCTGCTGGCGCTGAAAATTTATGATTTGCCTGAGGAAAAAATAGATACTCTGCAAGATGTTTTGTGTGCCGATAATATAAAGGCGCTGGAACAGCGGGTTGCCGGTATAAAAAAGGCTCTGCAAGCTGAAATCACAGAGCCGTAAGGTCTAAAATCCAATAGAAATATCGCAGTTTGTCTGTCCGTTGCAAACGTCGCATGCAGCTTTCATTTTTGCCAACGTGGCGTCGCGCAGGCATTGAACGTCAGCCGAGCAATATTTATCTCCGGCAAAAATCTCGGTTGTCGGATTATGGTGCAGCCAAACTCTTAGGGCTTCAGAATGTAAAGGATAAAACAAATCTTTAAACAGAGTCAGGCAGGTTTGTTTGTTAAATCCCTCAGAGATATTTTTTCCGTCGTCATTTTTGTGATATCCTCCGATATTCACACTAAAGCCCAGTTCATTGTTGCGTGAAAAAAGAGCAAGCAGATTGCCGTTGTCATCCCAAATGCGGAAATCATCAAATTTTTCCCAAGTCGGCGGAATTATTCCTGAAGCTTGCAAAACATCAACCACGCCGACCGTTTCTGAAGTCGGATTAAGATATTTCAGATTATCCAAATGCTCCAGCATGCCATGCAGGAGATAACTGTATTCTTCCTGCATTTTGTTGATTTTCCACTTTTCCATAGCTTTGGAATAACCGGCAATTCCGCCCACGCTAAGTACTCCAATTATCGCCAATACCCCCAGCATTTCTATCATGGAACGGCCAAAGGAATTTGCGCCTCTGCCACCAGTCATACTACGCCGTGACGCACAGTCTGTACCTAGGATCTTGTGGCACCAAGGGCGGTGTAATCCCTCGCCCCGTGCGGGAGAGGTTGCAGGCTTGCCTGCGGGTGAGGGGTATTTAAAGGACGTGCAAAAGACACTTAACAAGCGTTTCAAGCACCAACCCGAAACGTCATACTTGTCGCCACACCCCACAGGCTGTGGCAGACGGGTATCCATAACCTTGTTGCCAACGGCAACGCTTCTCTGTTCTCTTGCCATCAGAGAGAACCCGCGTCCCAAGCACCCGTCATTCTTGGGTTTATCCCAAGAATCTTGTGTGAACCAGTACTTATGCAATAATAAGGCTAATTTGTTGACTAGGTTAGAGACTCGTTGCCACAAGATTCTAGGCACAAGGCCTAGAATGACAGGTACTAGAGGCGCAGACTTAGTGTTGGTTAATAGATTGCTTCGCTTTGCTCGCAGTGACGGCAGAGCAAGAGGCGAGCCTGTCAGTTTTGTTCTTAATTCGTTATTACCGAATATGTCATTTTTTCTGCCAAACCCTGCAAAAACGTGCTGAACGGCAGAAAATGTGCCTTTAATCAGATGTTCAGGATTTGCAGAGAGAGAGAGAGAGACCTTTGCTTAGCTTATTTTTCATCTTTCTTTCCTCTATATTTTAGGTTAATTACTCCATTTATTTTAACCAAAGATAATCCGAAAGTAAAGATATTTTTAGGGGATGATAATTTTTGCCAAAAGCATTTATTTTTACGAATAACAGTTTCAAAATCAGGGGTAAAAATGCTTTTTACTAAAAAATAAGAGCTATGAAAATTCATAACCCTTTGATTTTTAATGGTGCCGACAGAGAGACTTGAACTCCCGACCCACTGATTACAAATCAGTAGCTCTACCAACTGAGCTATGTCGGCAACACAACTGAAAAGACTTATACACTACCGTTTTTGGCTTGTCAATAACTTTTTTCAGCATTTTAGGAATTTTTTTAGCCGCTGCCTAAAAGTTATATTTTATACCGGCGTTGATTACAGTAGTGTGCTTGTCTTCCATAAACCGGCTGCCGCGGAGATAGAACTCCCAAGCCTTGTAGCTGAATGCGACATCTGCCCGCAAAATAGTGCGGTTACGGTCAAAAATATCTGAACTTTCAACCAGATAATAACCCTCGGTGTCATTAACGCGGGCGCGCATGGTGTGATACGGCTGCGACAATTCGCGGTAATAGCTTCCGCCCAAGCGTCCTTTTAAGCGCCCGTTTTCGCCGTAAACAGCTTCTTTGCTGAGGTATAATCCGGCGCCGCTCTCCAGCGACAGGTTGTTAGTGCCTTTAATCTGCAGGGCATTGGTTTTGGCGTCATCTTCTTTGATTTTGCGCTGATAATAGCCGGAGGCGTTAAGTTCAAACTGCGGCTCTAATACTGCCAAGCCAAGGTCATAGCTGTAGCGCAGTTCATTGTTAAAGCCGTATAAAATATCGCTGGTGTCTCCGCCGATACGGGTGCCGCCGCTTTGGCGTTTATAGTCGCCGTCGGCATATCCGGCACGCAGCAAGCCCGCGTATTTCCAGCGGTTGCCAAAATCGTGCATATAAGAACCCAAAGCCTGAGCAAATGTAGCTTTGCGGCTGGAATCATCGTCATAGTCCGAACTAAACCGAGTAAGAGCCACGCCCAAGCCAAAGCGCTGGCGGTTGTTTAGCTTGGTGTCCGCCAAAAAGTATGAGCTGTTGGCGGTGTTTTCATAGCCGGTCACACGTCCTTTTGTAGAGCGGTCTTGGCCCAGATAGTCATAGCCGACCATCATGCGCTCATTAGTCAAATCTTGTGAAAACATCGTGTCGGTTACCAAATTAGACAGGCTGCGGAACACATTCATATTTTCTTGGGCAAAGTTTGGCAGCAGACTGAAACCGAGCTGCTGATTGAGCGAGCGGTTAAGCGACTGCGCCGAAGAATAGAGCTTTAACACGTCAAAAAACTTAGCATTGCGCTGAGCTTCATAATTTTGCTGCATATAATCAGCAACGGATTTATCTTGTACAACCTCGTCAAAGTCTTTCATAGTCATGACAATGTCGCAGCCTTTAATAACCGCATCAAACAAGGCGGAGCCGGAAGCCAGCTTAATTTCATCTGTTTTGCCGGAGAAGGCGTCCTTATTATAATAAGTCTTGTCAAAGCCTCCGGAGGTTATATCGGCGTCCGCTGTGATGTTGCCTTTAATTTCTTCGGCGGTGATTTTGCCGTTTTTGCCCAAAATAAACTTGCCGTTGCCCAGCGATGAAACATCAAACGCCGTGTTTACGGTAATTTCTCCGTCATTTACCATGGATGAAGAGTCGTCTATATAAATGAATTTGCCGTCCGCCTCGTTTTTGCTATAGGACTCGCCGTTAATGGTTATCGTCCCGCTGTTATAAACCTTGGAGCCGTTTACGGCATAAATACCGTAAGAGCTGCTTTCATCCACATTGGAAAGGGTAATGCTGCCGGAGTTAACAACATTGGAATTATCAGAATAAATGCCGTAAACATTATCTTCGCCGTTTATATTGCTCAATAAAATACTTCCCTCATTGACGGCGGTGCTGTCGGAGCGAACCCAAAGGCCTTTTATGCCGTCAGTAGAGTTTGCGAAAGAATCGCTTATAGCTATATTGCCTTTATTTATGGCTTTAGCTCCGTTATTTGCCTCAATACCGGCGCCGGTTGCAATATTGTTTATTTCTATAGAGCCGTTTTTATTATTGATTGCAGAAATATCAGAAGTATCTGATGTTGATTTTGTAACACTCATGCCATAAGCAAAATAACCGCTGGCATTGATTTGAATGTTTCCACTATTTACCGCAGAACCGCGTATGCCATAGGTTTGAGTATTAGATGTGACGTTTAAAACTATGTCTCCATTGTTTAATCCTGCGCTCATTCCTGTTGCGTATGAACCGTCATGGATGTTTAAGGTAACTGTGCCGTTATTAGTAATCAATCCGCCGTACATGCCATACCAGCGCCTGTTAGCCGAGGTGTTAGATGAAGTGGTCAGAGTTATCGCGTTTTCGTTATAAACTTCAACATCTGAACCGGAATAGATACCGGCGGCGTTATAGCTGCTGACATTGATATCTATGTAGCCGTAATTATAGATTTTGCCGGAATATTTATTTTCAATTCCGGCGATACTACTGCCGGATAAGATAATTGTACCATAGTTATAAATATCTGAATTTTCAATTCCCATTATTCCGGCTAGACTAGGACTGCCATTAGCCAGGTCTTCAATTGCCATCTCTCGGTTTTCGCCTGAACCAGTAATTTTGATATAGCCGTGCTGAGAGTCAGAAACAGAAGTCGCCGGAGATGAGACGGAGCCGTTAACTAAGGTTATGGTATCTTCATAGCCATTTGGGCGAAACGCTGTAATACCAGAAGCATGTGAGTGTTGTCCGCTCGACCAGCTTGGTCCGGTAGGAGCTAAATCAATATAGCCGCCGATACCATTGTTGACATTAACTAATCCGGTATTGTCGATACCGCCTTTAAGAGCAATTCTTCCAGTATTTTCATTTTGATATGGTAGAGTTGAATAAATTCCATATAGAGACGAATAATATTCTCCTCCGTAAATGTAGATATATCCGGAATTTTGAACATGCCCGTCTGAATATATGCCATATCCTTGAGCTGGAATCGGCGAGTTAAGGTCTTTGTTTATAGGGCTGTATACGTTCAAAGTCATATTACCGGTGTTATAAACAGTTTCATTTACGGCTGTATTTGTGTTGTTTTCTAAATAAATACCGGATTGTTTATAATTGCCGCTGAATGAGCCTTGACGTACTGTAATTGAACCATTGTTATAAATAGATTTATTGCTGTAGATACCATGTGCAGCCACGCCTGCGCTGTTTATGGTAATTTTGCCGTTTTTATCATTTAAAACATTTGTATTTTTTGCGTATATGCCGTAAGTAGCCGCTCCGTTTGTGGTAGTAACATCAATAGTTCCATAGTTTTGGTTTGCCTCGTCCGTTGCTTCGGGAGTAGCATAATCTTCATTCTGAGTTTCAGATTTTAGCCGCACATTAGACATGCCGATAACGGTTTTAGACGTATCGCCGTTGCTGTTTATGGTAACAGAAGAATTTGCAAAATTGCCGCCGCCGTAAATGCCGGTAACATTGTTATTTCCGGTATCTGTGATAGATATGATTCCTTTCCCTCCGTTCAGCGAACCGTTGTTTATAGAACCGTCAAGTCCGTAAACCGTGTGGTAATAAATATTTCCGGTACTGGAATCTTGCGATTGACCGGCTACGGTTATTTTAATTTCTCCGGTTCCGTTGCTGTGTCCGTTGTAGCTTGGATTCAGCGGATCGTAGTATTGTATTCCAATAATTTGTCCGATAGGGTCGGTAGAAGTTGAATTGATTTCTATATAGCCATAGCCTGTGTTAGCTCCATTATAAACTATTCCAGTACTGGTAATGCCGATACCGGAACCATTGATGATAATTTTACCGACAGCATTATGTCCGTAAGCATTGTAAATTGTAGATGACAATGCATTGCTGTTATATATGCCGTATGCTGTAATATTGTTTGGATTATTGATAGTAATGGTACCATGAGAAATTCCGCTACCGTCTGTGGTTGTAGAGTAGGCGTTAGCTATAAAGCCTGTTGTTGATGATTTATTCATCATACCGGCTATGTAGCCTTTTTCGCTTGACACGGTAATATTGCCGATACTTCCGGAATAAGCATTTATCAAGGTGCTGCCAAGCATGCCGTAAGCTTTACCGGCTTTGGTACTGACTGTAATTTCTCCAATTCCGCTAAATGCATTATAAAGCGTGCTTTTAGAGGTGCTTCCGTACATTCCGGCAATAATTCCATTATTATACTCAATATCAGTATCATCTAAGAAATATATTCCATTTGATGTTAAATTGATTTTTCCGTAGCCATTATAGGTGTTATAGGCTATGCCGTTGGCAACTCTCATACCGTATGTATTATAGTTGGCGTAATAATTATCAATGGTAATAGTGCCGGTATGTTTGTCATAAGAATTTATGACGTTTCCGGAATCTGAACCATTGGTCGCTAAGCCGAAAATGTCTTTATTTTTCAAAGACTGCAAATCGGTACTTTCTGTAATAGTAATAGAAATTGAAGCATCTTCAGTTTTGGCATTGTATAAATTAGAGTTTAAATGGTCAGGAGCATTGGAAAATCCAATGATATAACTATCATTAACAGCAACATTATCAGGAGTTACAGCCAATTCTTTGTCGTTTGCAACATCATTATCAGTGGCTTCAATAGAAGCAACGGTGCAATTTCCGTTTGCGTCTTCGGTGAGGTTTTCACGGCATCTGTCAAATTTATAATATGTTCCGGAGGCATCTTCGCAGATGGAGCAAACAGCCCCGTCCGGACATGCGCTTAAATTAAAGCTGGTTCGGTCGCATTGCGAAAGGCAGCTGTTGCCGTCTTCGGATAAAGTATAGCCGACCTTGCAATAGCTTAGGTTGTAGCGATAATCATAGCCTAAGCCAATATGGCAAGAGCCGCAGACAGCTCCTTCCGGGCATTCGGTAAACGGATATATAGTTTCATCACAAGTGCCTGTATCATCGCCGCCGCTGCCGCCGTTCTGCACGCAGGATTTTTTATCGGCTGACAGGCTGTAGCCGCTTTTGCAGGAGGTTATTTTATAGCGGGTGGTGCCGTTGCTGCTGCATGATTTATAGTTTGCCTTATCAGCATCCGGTTTTACGGTCAGCGGATAGTTTGCCGCGGTGCAGGCGGTGGAACTGCCGGAATCTCCGCTGTCGCCGTTATCAACCGTGCAGGTGCGCTTGTCGGACTCTAGCTTATATCCGGCTTCGCAGGCCGAGCATTTTTCGCTGGCAAAACTATAGTCGGCGCAATGTTCCGGAGCATTCAGCCTGCATACGCCGTTAACTGCGGTATAGCCGTCATTGCAGGCGTTGCAGTAGTTTTTAGCGCTGTTAAAATCTTTGCAATAGCGGGAATTAGAGCTGTCCGGCGTTTCCTCAGGAGCTTTTTCGCATTTTTCGCAGCCGTTGCATTTGTTATATTTAGAGCATTTATAGCCGGACTGGCAGGTTAAATTGGTATAGCAGCCCTTAGTGCATTCCGGAACGTTGACGCATTCCGGCTTTTGCTCGCATTTAGTGCAGCCTAAATTGCATTTAGATTCATATTGCGTGCATTGGTAGCCGGCAGCGCAGGTAATATTTTCATAGCAGCCCTCGGCGCAAGGATTTAAGTCGCAGTTTGCGGTGTTGGACGCATCATCGGCGTGACTGCTGCCGCTTTTGCTGCTTCCTCCCCCGCCGCCTGAGCTTGCCAAAGCCACAATACCGGCGGCGATACCTCCGCCCACCACAAAAGCGGTGCCGCTTTTTGCCCAGTTAGTCGGTGTTTTCGGCGCTGCATATTTTTGATTATAATTGGCTAAAAAATTTTTATGCGCATATTCCGGCAGACGCTCTACGCAGTCCGGATTGCTTTTGGCTCCGGCGCGGATAAGAGTTTTATAGGCTAAATAGTCTTGTCTTTTTATAGCCACGCATACTGCCGTATCGCCGTCCATATTCGGCGAATCAAGGTTTAAGCCGCGGCGCTGCACGTCTTTAAGCCCCTGCAAATCCCCGTCAGCGGCTATGCGGTATAAATTTTCAAACGATATCGGCGACAGGTTATAGGCTTGCGATACCCGCGCAGCTGCAGTGCATATAAAGGCCATAGCTGCAAGTTTTATAAATTTAGTCCGCATAAAATTTCTCCGCTGAGAGGTTAATAATTCTGCCTGAATTTTACACCCTTATGTATAAATAGCAAAGATTTTTTTGTACTTATAAGCAGTTATATGCAGTCAGCTCAGGCTCTTCTTAAATAAGTACCCATAATTTTGCGGCGGCCGAATTTTTCAAAATCCACTTCGCAGGTCTGTCCCTCTACATTGGTTATTTTGCCGTAGCCGAAACTTTCATGATATACTCTGACCCCGATTAAGCTGGAAGCTTTGCTGCTTTGGTACGAATCATAATCGGCGTAGTCGTCAGGTTCGTAGTCATAGTCAGCTTGATAGCTCGGTTTGGTGGAAAATTTGGGCTTATTGTTATATTTGCTGCCGTATTTTTTATATCCGCCGCCGTTATATCCGCTGTTGCTGCCGTAAGAATTGTAGCCCGAACCGCCGCCGTTGTAGCAGCTGCTGGTTTGGTTGATAATATCCAGCGTCGCGGTAGGAATCTCATTCAAAAAGCGGGACGGCATATTGTTCTGCCATTGTCCGTAAATACGGCGGCAGTAGGTGGTGGTAATATAAAGCTTTTGCTTGGCGCGGGTAATCGCCACATAGGCGAGGCGGCGCTCCTCTTCCAGCGAGTTGGCACCTTCTTCCAAGCTTCTTTGGTGCGGAAACAAGCCCTCTTCCCATCCAGGCAAAAAGACAATGTTAAACTCCAAGCCTTTGGCAGAGTGCAGGGTAATCAGCATAACTTTGTTGGTGTCTACCGCGTTGTCGTTATCCATTACCAAGCTGACGTGTTCCAAAAATTCCGCCAAATTCGGATAGTTTTCGGTGTCGCTCATCACGCCGACCAGCTCTTTTAAGTTTTCAATACGTCCCGGAGCGTCGGCCGAAGAGTCATTTTTCAGCATTTCCAAATAGCCGGAATCTTCCAAAACCTGTTCGGCTAAATCGTTAGGCGAAACAGCATTGGCAAGGCGCTGCCAATCGGCAAATTTATCCATCAGCTCGCTTAAATTGGCTTTAGCTTTGCCGCTCAGTCCTCCGTTGTTCAGTAGAATATTAACTGCCGCAAACATAGAAGTATGATTATCGCGGGCGGTGTCTTGCAGTTTTTCTATGGTCTTGGCGCCGATACCGCGCGCCGGCTTATTGATAATGCGTTCAAAAGCCAAGTCGTCGCTCGGCTGCAGTATAACCCTGAAATAAGCCAATAAATCACGGATTTCGGCGCGTTCATAGAACTTTGGCCCGCCGATAACCTGATACGGTATGGCTTCGCTGATAAATTTTTCTTCAAATTCACGGGTCTGAAAAGCCGTGCGTACCAAAACCGCAAAATCAGAATAAGGATGACCGCCGCGGTGCAGGCGCTCAATTTCCGAGGCAATCCACTTGGCTTCTTCTTCGCCGCTGTAAATGCTCAAAACTTTGATTTTTTCATTAGCGTTGCGGCTGGCCGGACTGTTTTCCGCCACCCGCAGAGTTTTGCCCAAACGGGTGGAGTTATGGGCTATCAGAGCCGAAGCGGCGTTTAAAATGTTGGCCGTTGAGCGATAGTTGCGCTCCAAACGGATAACTTTGGCGTCTTCAAAATCTTTTTGAAAGCGCATAATATTTTCAATTTCCGCCCCGCGCCAAGAATAAATGGATTGGTCGTCATCGCCAACACAGCACAAATTGCGGGATTTCTGCGAGAGCAGGCGCAAAAACAGATATTGCGTGACGTTGGTGTCTTGATACTCGTCCACCATGATATATTTGAATTTTTCCTGATATTTGCGCAAAATATCGGCGTCAGACATCAAAATTGTGAGCGTGTCCAGCAGAATATCGCCGAAATCCACGCAGTTCAACTCTACCAAACGGGCCTGATACTTTTTGTAGACTTCCAGCAGTGTGTTAGAGCGGTATTCCTGCTCGGCCTTATCCACGGTTATGCCTTTGTCTTTGAGGCGGGCGATTCTTTCCATCAGGCTCTGCGCCGGATATTTTTTCTCGTCTATACCTAAAGATTCGCAGATTTGCTTAATCAGGCGCTTTTGGTCGTCTTCGCCTAAAATCGTAAAGTTGGAGTGCAGACCGACCGCTTCGGCGTGGACGCGCAGAATTTTGACGCAGATACTGTGAAAAGTACCGAGCCAGACGCTGTTGGCCATGTCGCCGATAAGGTTTTGCACGCGCTCTTTCATCTCTTTAGCGGCACGGTTGGTAAAGGTCACAACCAGACAGTTCCACGGCTGAGCTTTCTGCATAGTCAAAATATAGGCCAAGCGGGTTGTTAAAACCTTGGTTTTGCCGGTTCCGGCGCCCGAAAGCACCAGCAAAGGCCCCTCTGTGGTTTCCACAGCCTGCCGCTGCTCCGGATTAAGCTCGTTCAGCCACGGGGCGGAGGGGCGCAGAGCGCTGATATTGTCATAAAGCTGCGGCGCACAGTTTGTGTCGTCTAAATCAAATATGTCACTCATTTTTGAAATCTTCTTGTTTTTAACATTTTTAAAACTTATATATCGTAAATATAAGAGAAAGAAAAGTTTTTATTTAGACTTGCATACAATTTTTTGAAAGGCTTGAAATGTCAGAAATCAGAGATAAAATCACAAACTTGAAACAATTTATGGAAAGCCGGATTTTAGGGCAGGAAGCTTTAGTCAGAAAGCTGATAATCTCTATGCTCGCCGATGGGCATGTGCTGGTGGAGGGCGCTCCGGGACTGGCTAAAACCAAAGCTATAAAGACTTTGGCAGAGTGCATAGACGCGCTTTACAGCCGTATTCAGTTTACGCCGGATTTGCTGCCGTCGGATATTACCGGCAGCGATATATATGTGGCTTCTACCGGACAGTTTGAATTCCGCAAAGGTCCGATTTTTGCCAATCTGGTGCTGGCAGATGAAATTAACCGCGCGCCGGCCAAAGTGCAGTCGGCTTTGCTGGAGTCTATGGCTGAGCGTCAGGTCAGCGTCGGGGGCAAGCTTTATAAACTGCCGAAACTGTTTATGGTTATGGCCACCCAAAACCCGATAGAGCATGAGGGAACCTATAATCTGCCGGAAGCTCAGCTTGACCGTTTTCTGATGTATATAAAAATTGACCAGCCGGATGCGGTGACAGAACGCAAAATTCTGCAGCTGGTACGCAATGAAGACAATAACACCCAGACTTCGGCCGACAGCTTGGCGCAGTTTAAGGCTAAATTCGGCGCTCTGAAATATGAAGATATCTTTTCGGCGCGTCAGGAAGCCTATAAAATTCATTGCAGCGACGCCGTGGAGGAATATTTGATTCAGCTGATTATGGCAACCCGCCATCCAGAACGCTATGACGAATCGCTGAAAAACACTATTGCTTACGGCGCCAGCCCGCGTGCCACCATTGCTTTGGATAAGTGTTCAAAAATCAACGCTTGGCTGGCCGGACGCGATTTTGTAACGCCGGAAGACGTGCATGCCGTGGTTTATGACGTTTTGCGCCACCGTGTTATTTTGAGCTTTGAAGCACAGGCCGGCGGTCTTAGCAGCGATGAAGTCATTGCCCGCTTGCTAAAGGTTGTACCTTTGCCATAAGGAATATGCAGCATGCTGTTTTTTAAGAAAAATAAAAAGCAGGACGAAACAAACGGGCTGACGGTTGCCGTTCCGGATTTGATTGCGCAGCAGCGTTTTTTGCCGTATTTGCTGCGGCAGCATGACTTTATAACTTCTGACCGTGCCGGAAATGTAAAATCGGCGTTTAAGGGCAGGGGCGTAGAGCTTGAAGAAGTGCGCGCCTACAATTTCGGCGACGATGTGCGCGATATAGACTGGCGCATTACCGCCCGAAAATCCGAGCCTTTTACCAAAGTGTATTCCGAGGAAAAAGACCGCCTGATTACGGTGGTGCTGGATTTGTCGGCAACTATGATATTCGGCACCAAAAAAGAGCTGAAATCCGTGGCCGCCGCCAAAATAGCCGCGCTGCTGGGCTGGCTTTCGGTCCGTAATAAAGACCGTTTCGGCATTTTGATTTATGACGGCGGAAATTCCTATTATTTTAAGCCGCAGGGCAGTATGAGCAATTTAATGTCGGTGTTCGGCAAGATTTCCGAACTCAGCAAAAAAGCGCTGAGCGGCAGCAGAGTCGGAAATTTTGGGGAAGCGCTGAAAACCTTGGAATATCATCAAAAAGGGCAGGGTACAATTTTTGTCGTGAGCGATTTTTATCATTTTGACAATGAGCAATTTAAAAATATTGCTGCGCTGGCGAAAAATAATAAAATATACTGTGTGCAAGTGTTTGATATTTTGGAAGATATTGCCCCGCCGAGCGGCGAATACCGCGCGGTTTATAACGGGCAGGAAATTGAATTTAACAGCTCATCCGAGCGCTTTAAGGCTGAATATAAAAATTATTTTGCCCAAAATCGGGAAAATATTAGAAAAAATTGCCAAAAATTTTTATGCAAATATCTGGAAATCCGCACTGATGTCCCTATTTTCAAACAGTTGCAGCTAATGTAAAAAAACTTGACATAATAATATTATTGTGTTAACACTCACAAAAGAATTATTATTGTATAATAAAGAGGTAAAAATGGTTAAATTAAACGAAAATACAGCATACAAAAGAGGACAGGAACTTTTAGACGCCGGTCAATATGAAGAAGCTATCCAAAAATTTTCTGATGTGATAGCTGAAAATCCAAGAGCCTGGAAAGCTATGAACAGCCAAGGGTTCGCATATCAAAAAATGAGCAAGTACACAGACGCGGTTGAATGCTTTGACAGAGCATTGGCTATTAACCCGAAATCTGTGGAAGTTTTGAATAATAAAGGCGTAACCTTAAGTATGCGCGGACTCTATAAAGAAGCTATCGCTTGTTTTGACGAGGCTTTTGCCAACGACCGTACCTCTTTGGAAGCCCTTAACGGCAAAGCTATTGCCTTGCAGCACATGTTTTCATATAAAGAAGCTTTGGATGTTTTGGAAGAGGCTATGAAAATAGACAGCAAACATCCGCAGACTCTGCTCAGCATTGCTGTGACTTTGCAGAAATTGAAACAATACGACCGTTCAATTTCTTTCTTTAAGAAAGTTTTGTCAGGCGACAAATACAATACTAAAGCTTGGAACGGCATCGGCGTAACCTATCAGCTGATGGGCGACAACGAATCTGCCTTAAAATGCTTTACCAAGATTCTGAATATCAACAGCCAAGAGCTGCAGGCTTGGATTAGCATCGGCTATGTATATCAAAAAATGTTCAAGTTCAAAGACGCTTTAAAGTGCTACAAAAAAGCTCAGGCGATTGTCGGCGGACGCTATACCCACAAGCTTTATGACGGCTTGGCTTCCTGCTTGACTAAACTGTCTGAATTTGATCAGGCTATAGAAGTTTATAAACTGATTTATCAAAGCGAAGAGGGCAAAAGAAAATGGGATGCTCAGCGCTCTATTAAGTTTGTAAATAAATTAAAGCGCAAGCAAGCTGTCGGCCAATTGCCGGATATTATGCCGAAGACTGATGCAGAAGATACTGACGCTTCTGTAGCTGAATAATATAAAGTTGCTTATTTTTCAAAAACGGCCGCAGCAATGCGGCTGTTCTGTTTTATGTTCGGATTTAGTCACAGAAGATTGGCAGCTCTTGACAGCCCGAAAATTTGCACTAAAATAAGCAGCATAATTAGAGAGGATAACAAATGTTAAAAATTGCATATCAAGGCGCTCCGGGGGCGTATTCGCACATTGCCTGCCGGCAGCTGTTTCCAAATCAGGAATATGTGCCGTGCGATACCTTTGAAATCGCTATGGAAATGGTTAAAAACGGCAGCGTAGACAAAGCGGTTATTCCGGTGGAAAACTCCAACGCCGGACGGGTTACCGATGTGCATTTTTTGCTGCCTAAAGCCGGTTTGCATATTGTCGGAGAGCATTTTCTGCGGGTTGAACATCAGCTGATTGGCATTAAAGGCGCCAAGCTGGAAGATATTGTGTGCGCGGCTTCGCATCCGCAGGCGCTGGCGCAATGCACGGAATTTTTGCAAAAACATAATATTAAGGCGCTGAACCGCATAGATACGGCTAAATCATGCGAGAAAATCGCGCAGGAACAAAACAAATCCAAGGCCGCGATAGCTTCAAAGCTGGCAGCGGAAATTTACGGCCTGCAGATTTTGGCGTCTAATATAGAAAATGCCGATAACAACACCACCCGCTTTTTGATTATGCAAAAAGAAGAGGCGGTTCCGGCGGATGACGGCAGCAAATTTATTACCAGCATTGTGTTTGTCACCAAGCATATTCCGGCGGCGCTGTATAAGGTTTTGGGCGGGTTTGCCACCAACGGCATCAATATATGCAAGCTGGAAAGCTATTTGCTGAACGGACATTTCTTCTCGGCTCAATTCTATATTGAAGTGGAGCAGCATATAGCCTCTAAAGCCTTGCGCTACGCTTTGGAGGAGCTTAAATTCTTTTCGGAAGAATATCAGATTTTAGGCTGCTATAAAGCTAATTCGTATCGGGAGAAGAAAAGCAATTGAAGTTCGCTAAAAGCAAAGAATTGTCGGAATTTCTACGAAAAAAGCAAATTTTTCCGCAAATACTGAGTATTAAAGAAATTTGCGTTGGTGGAAGCTCGTATAATTTTTGCATAAAAACGGCACAGGGCGATTTTTTCTTAAAGCTGATTTCCGCAGAGAGAGAGAGAGGCATATTTTTGCATTTGAAAGAGGTGCTGCCGCAGCTGGATTTTCTGTATCCGCTGCCGCAAGAAAAATTTGCCGAATATTATCTGCTGGCTATGCCGTATGTGGCGGGGCATAAGCTTAAATATAAAGACTGCACGCCGGAGCTGTTTGCTAAATTGTCGGCGGAATACGTTAAATTTCAGGCTTGCGGGCTGGCGGCGGAATTTATCAGACCTCAGCAAAACATGCCGAAAATGATAGCTAAAATATCGGAATGTCTGCAAAATGACGGCAGTTTGGCGGGGCGTTTGCTTAATAGATATTTTTGGCAGAAAATCAAGCCCGAGCTGATATGTTTGGAAAGCAGCGCAAAATTTATTCACGGCGATTTAACGGCTAATAATATATTGGTGGATGAAAGCGGAACGCCGCATTTGCTGGACTTTGAGCAAATCCGCTATGGGTACGGAATTGAAGATGTCTGCTATCTGTTTTTGCAGCTCTGCGGCTTCCGCGGATTATGGGGCAGGATAGGGCGTTTTGCCAAACTGCAAAAAATGCTTCAGCCGCTGCTGCAAAATGAACTCACTCAGGAATATTGGCTTTACGGAGTACAGCTGTTTTATCTGAACCATCTGTACCGCCGTCTTATCAACTCTAAAAAACATAGCAGTTTCCGCAAGGAAATGTGTCTGCTTTGGAGCCTGCGCCAATACTTCAGGCTTTCAGAATATCTGCACAAGTTTTGATATCTGGTCTAATCATTAAAACACAAGATATACGGCACAATTAGTTGACTGGCAAGTCTTGCAGATATCGCTGATTTCAGGCAAGGTCAGGTCTCTTAAACAATGTCTGGAGTTATCTTTATCATCAGTTTCGTCGTGGCATACTGTCTCGCCGTATACATAATGTTTGCCGCCCTGCACAATCATGGCCAGCACCGTAGAAGACATGGCAACCCCGACATCTTGATAAAAAGCCTGGCACAAGTTGTAGGCGAGCGAATGATTGGATGAAGCCGACTGAGCAAACCAGATATCAAAGACAAAACGATTGCCAACTTTATTTTCTGTGTTAGAAAAGTATATATTAACCCTGTTTCCTAAAGTATCATACATATGAGTTAATCCACCTTTTTTCCAAGTTTCCGGTACTAAATGCGCAGACTGAACAAAATCAGGAATATATATATTAGTTTCTGCCGGAGTGTTTTTAATAAAATTATCTTTATACTCTATAAGCCCGGCTATCAACATTGAATATTCATCTATCGCCTTCGTGACTTTCCACTTCTCCATGGCTTTGCTGTAACCTGCAATCCCGCCAACTGACAATACTCCTATAATCGCCAGCACGCCGAGCATTTCTATCATGCTTCGGCCAAAGTAATTTGCGCCTCTGCCACCAGTCATCCTAGGCCGTGACGCACAGTCTGTACCTAGTATCTTGTCGCACCCAGGGCGGTGCAATCCAGAACCCTCGCCCCATGAGGGAGAGGGGGAGGCGTAAGCCTCGGGTGAGGGGTACTTAAAGAACTTGCAAAATACACTAAACCCACGTCCCCGGCACTTATGCAATAATATTGAACGCTGTACCCAATTTTCTATAAGTTTCATATTATGAATATCTAATTCTGTTGTGTTATTTTGCAGCAGAAATTGAGCAACCGGTAAAATAATTAAATTAGAACGAAGATTATCCTTACTATATCCAAACTGATTAAATATCCGACAAGCAGCTTTTAAATATTTGAAAATATCTTCAAACTGTAACTCTATTCGTTCAATAACTCTACTTTTGAAATTATCTGCTTTAAAATTCAATGGAGAGCCAGTCAAATATAAGCATGAACGCAGGAAAATATCTTTAGGTAAATTAAAGTTACACTCACTATTTATTATATCTATGGCATTATTGATTTTATTACGAGCTTCACTCCATTTGCTTACAATCATGGACATTAAAAAAATCAGTATAATCCAGAGGAGTTCCACCTGAATTTATTCTTACAAAAATTGTAAGAGCCCTGTCTAAAGAATCTGTAGTTTCCTGATAGAAATTTAAAATATCATCACTATCTACAAAATAGCGTTTTAAATTATATAATATATCATTTATTTGTTCTTTTGTATTATAATCTAGGTTTTTGTACCATTCAGGTAAACAATTTTTATACTTAGATATAGAATCATATTTTATTATGTTTTCTAATTTAAACCAAAGCTTTTTTTGAGTAGAATTATCTTTTTCAGCATCTTCAATAGTTTTGAATTTAAATTCATACTTATTTTCTAAATCTTCATTTTCAGTATTCCTATCATTTTTTAATAAATTCAGATATAGAAATTTTTTTTCGTAATTTTCTGCTCGGCCAGCACGATATCGCGGCTTTTTCAAGTTCATATAACCTTTTAATCCTATAAACAAAGCTGTTAATCTTTGTTGTCCATCTAGGACTGCCATTATTTCATTCTGACCAGATACATTATGCTCTTTGTTGTGATTATTTTCTGTATTATATTTATCATAACATTTTATGAATTCATAAAATTTATAATTGTCATGGTTAAAATCTATTCTGTATTTCCAGAACAACATTGAATTTATAGGATATCCTGATAAGATTGAATCAAATAAATTTTCTATCTGCTCACAATTCCATACAATTTCTCTCTGAATTGCTGGTAATAGATATTTATTGTTTGAAATGGTGGAGGCCGGCATATAAGGATATGTATAATTTAACACCGATTTGCGAACAATAGGAAAGGGGGCTAATCCCCCTTTATTTGCTTTAATAAAATATTTAAGTTTGCGTTTGAAATATCTAATATTTCAGATATTTTTTTCTTTTTTATACCGGCTAAAAGCATTTTTTGCGCAGCATAGGCCTTATATGGAGAAACCTCTTGCCGATATCTTGCTATATAAGGATTAGTCAAGCTACTGATAAAATTATATTCTTTATCAAAATCAACACATAACCGGTGCTTCACTTGAGTAATATGGCAGCCATTATAAAGATAAAAATATAACTTGTTCAAAATTTTCTCAGAAAGCTTGCGGGTATCGTTGCTTAAAGTATAACCGTTAAGGTATTCATTTAAATAGTTATTTTTAACATCTTGAAATAATTGCTTTTGTTTAAAGCATATTTTAGTTCATTAAATGCGTCGTTAACTGTTGCTCAGCCTGCATATAATTTGTCATGTTTATTTACCTTTTTTTAATAATTTTATTATATATGTAAATAACATAGTAGATATAGAGATGCAATAAATATTTGTCGCATAATGTCTATTATGTATAGTTTGACACAATAAAAACGCTGAAACAGCCAAATTAAGCTATGATTATTCAATTTATGTGAGCGTCATGATTGACATCTAAGACATTGTACAGTAAACAATATTCTATGATATACAAACATTATAAGGCTAAATTATGAAAACTTTTTTAATTTTATTTGTAACAATCTTCTTAACCGGATGTTACGCCAGAAACCAAATTATGTGTGAATGGACATCGCCAAACGACATGACGCCGGCAGAATTGGAATATTGCAAAGCCTATGTTATGGGGCAAAAATAATCTTTACAGCAGCGACGCTTTAATAAGCTGCTTAGTATATGGCTGCTGCGGATGCTTAAAGATTTGTTCTGCTGTACCTTGTTCAACAACTTTGCCGTTTTGCATAACCATAACCCGATGAGACATCGCCCGAATAGCATTCATATCGTGAGAAATAAACATATATGAAATTTTATATTTGCTCTGCAATGTTTTTAAAAGTTCAACTATCTGAGCTTGCACAGTCACATCCAGCGCTGATGTCGGTTCATCTAGGATTATAATTTTAGGCTTCAAAACCAAGGCTCGCGCTAAAGCTATTCTCTGCCGCTGACCGCCGGAAAATTCATGTGGATATTTATTCAGAATATCTTCTGTTAAATTAACTTCATTTAATATTTCTTTGATTTTATTTATTTTTTCTGGTTTTGTAAGCTTTGGAAAATGCACAGACAAGCCCTCGCCGATTATTTCTTGAACAGTCATCCGCGGATTTAAGGAATTGTATGGATCCTGGAAAACTATTTGTAAATCTTTGCTGAATTTTTGCAGATTATAGCTGTCTTTGCCGTCAATCAGCACAATATTTCCTTTATGTTTCAATAAGTTAATCACAGCTAAGGCCAAAGAAGTTTTGCCTGAGCCGGATTCTCCGACTATTCCTAAAGTTTCGCTCTGCTTTAGTTCAAAACTTACGTCATTAACGGCCTTAAAATCAGCAATTACCCTGCCCCATATATTTTTTTTACGCGGAAATGCTACCTCTATATTTTGCACAGACATTATAGTCTTATTATCATTTTTTTGTTGCAAATTCAGTAACAAATCAGATGATATTAACTTTTTAGTATAACCATGTTCCGGTGCTTCAAAAACTTGCTTGGCTGTTCCGTACTCTACTAAATTTCCGTGATACATTACCGCTATATAATCAGAAATTTTGTGAACCAAGCGCAAATTATGACTGATGAAAATGATTGACATATTAAGTTTATGCTTTAATTCCAGCAGCAAATCAATTATTTGTTCTTGAATAGTCACATCCAGTGCTGTTGTCGGCTCATCGGCAATCAAAATCTGCGGATTATTGGCAATAGCCATAGCAATCATTACCCGCTGCCGCTGACCGCCGGAAAGCTCAAACGGATAAGCTTTAAGCTTTTGCTCAGGTTCCGGAATTTTCACTAAATTAAGCAATTCCAAAGTCTTAGCCTTAATTTCCTGTTTACTTAAATTTTGATGCAGCTGCAGGCTTTCCGCAATTTGCGCCCCTATTTTATGCAAAGGATTAAGCGAGGACATCGGTTCTTGAAAAACAAAAGATATTTTATTGCCGCGAATTTGCTGAAAATCTTTATCAGGCAGACCAATCAGCTCTTTATTATCAAAAATTACAGAAGAATTTTCTGAATGATAGGCTTTAGGATATGGCAGCAATCCCAATATAGACAAGGCTGTAACCGATTTTCCGGAGCCTGATTCCCCGACAATTCCAAGTATTTTCCCCTGCTCTAAGCTTAGGCTTACATCATTTACGGCACAAAAATCTGCTTGCCCGCTGTTTTTGAAATATACCGATAAGTGTTTGATATCTAATATTTTCATCGGCTATTTTTCCTTGTATCAAAAACATCGCGCACGCCCTCGCCGATAAAAATCAGCATAGAAAGCAAACCGGAAAGCACTACAAAAATACTGATACCTATCCACGGAGCCTGCAGATTGTCTTTGCCTTGCCGTACTAAATCGCCTAAAGACGGATAATCCGGCGGCAAACCTAAGCCTAGAAAATCCAAAGCGCTCAGCGAAGTTATCGCCTCGGCCATAATAAACGGAATAAATGTGATAGACGTTACTAATGCATTCGGCAAAATATGCCTGAACATAATGCGGAAGCTGCCGACACCCAGAACCTGCGCGGCTTTCACAAATTCAAAATTCCGTAAACGCAGAAATTCGGCGCGCACCATGCCGGTCAGTCCGGTCCACGAAAACAGCAGCAATATAACCAGCAAACTCCAGAAAGTCGGCAAAAACACGCTGGCGATAATGATTAAAATAAACAGCTGCGGCAGAGAATCCCAAATTTCTATAACCCTTTGTAAAATAATATCTATTTTACCGCCGAAATACCCCTGCACCGCTCCGACAAATATGCCGATGCCCGAAGAAACCAAGGTTAAAACTGCGGCAAAAATTAAAGATAAGCGCACGCCGTATAAAATACGCGCTAAAACATCACGCCCTTCTTCATCGGTTCCCAGCCAATGCTGTTTATCCGGAGCTGAAGGTGTAGTGTTGGCTAAATAATAGTCCACGGTATTAAATGAGTACGGTATAGGCGGCATAATCATCCATCCGTTTTGCTTTATATTATTTTGAATCAAGCTGTCGCTGTAATCGGCAGAAGTCGGAAAATCTCCGCCCCAGAATTCATCGCTGTAATCATGTAATATTGGAAAATACAATTCATTTTTATATTTTACAATCAAAGGCTTATCGTTAGCTATTAACTCAGAAAATAAAGATAATACAAATATCATTATAAGCAGCAGCAAAGAAATATAAGCTCTTTTATTTTTTTGAAAAATGCTTATTTTCCCGCTGAGCAACATACTTATAATCCAAAATCTGTTTCAGCATTCGGCATGCTGTCTTCCGCGGTTTCATCGCTGTCTTTGGCCGTTTCATCTGATTGAGCTTCGTCAGCCGGAGCTGCTTGTTTACCAACCTGTTCTGCCGGATTTTCTGCCGGCGGCTGATTGATTGCCGCGGTTACATCGTTCAAAGTCTGCTCCGGCACTTCGCTTTCGGCTGCCGGCGTTACAGCTTCTTCAGAGACAGCTTCCGGTGGTGTTTTATCCTCTTCAGACGGCACCGGAGTATGCTCTGTTTTTTCAATCAAAAGCTTCTGCGGTTTATTTTTTATCCGTTCCTGATTAACAACTTTCCAGCTTTCAAACCAAGTTTCAAAATTTTTGCTGACATCATTGGATATGCTTAAAGAAAGCTTGCCCAGTTCATTATTCAGATTGCTGACAATTTTTTCATGAACGCCTAAATTCAGCTTTTTATCGCACTTATTTTTCCCCTGCAGCAGCGACAGCAAAATTTGATTTGTGCTGCAAAAACGCCAGTCTAAAGGCTTTTTTTGCAGTTTTTTATCAAAAATCGCCATGCTGACCGAACGATTAGCGATAAATTCATCATTAAACATCGGTTCTTTTTCTTTTTTGAAATTATTTACGCTGGAAGTTCCCTGCACGACAATCGTTGTATCGTCAAGCAAATTTTTATCTTTCAGCTGCTGCATAAAATATTCCAGCTCGCCGTACAAGCAGCGGGTTTGCTGCAGATAAGCTAATTGCCGCTGCTGGCTTAAGTCATTTTTAATCCACGGCAAACTGGAGATATCGTACCATTCGTCAGTTGGCTTAATTTGGCAGAATTCGTTATAAATATACATATTGGACGGCAAATCCACAAACACAAAATAAGCTTGCTTGCCCTTGTCTTCTTCAATATTCTGCAGCAAAATATCAAAGGTTTTTACTGAGTTCACAACATACAGATTGCTGTAATCAATCCCCACCATCGGCGCATTGTCTAAATCGGCAAACTTAGTTAAAAAAGAAAAGATTGACGACATATTATTAACAATCTGCATGCTGGCCAGCCATTCCATCAGCAGAATATTCATTTTAGACAAGATAGACAGGCGGATATCATAAATATTTACTGGCTGATTGATTTTTTCTATGCATCGGTCAACGCTAACGGCGTGATTAGTGCTGCACATATCAAAATCGCGGGACTTATAAGCCGAAATCATATAATTTTTGTTGCGGAAAAAGTCATATAAGCTGTTGTCTTTCAAGTTAATCAGCTCATGGCGGATATTGAAAAAGCGCCAATATTCCGAGAGCAGCCGCGTCTTTAGAATATGCTCTGTGCTGGGCTGTTTGGATTCCGGATTGAGTGACAAAGTCATATTGTGCAAAAAAGCATCTTCTAAAGTAAAGGCTTTAGGGTACACCGTAAACTTATTTTTTTGATAAAAGCCCTGCATAATGGTTTGAGTGCGGGCCGATTCCGCATTGTCAAACTTAGATAAATAAGCGTATGAAGACAGGTTTGGCAGCATAAAATAGACAAAGCGCTTATTTTGCCCCTCGCCTTGCTTTTCGGAGCGGTAGGCTTCTAAAAACTCAGGCGAGTTCGGCTGCCCGATATAAGACGAATATACATGAAAGAATAAAATGCCGGATGCCACCATATATAAAAAGCGGGCGAATAAGTTTCCGTAATAGAATATGCAGTAGCATATTACCGCAAAAACAATGCCGACAACCGTATGCACCGGAACCGAGGTTACGCCGATAGAAAGAATTTGCTGTATCATAGAAAATTGGCGGTACAGCACAAACACTAGGGCAAATGTGACTAAGGAAGCCAGACAGTATTTCAGAATTTTATTAAAATGCACCAAATAAACTATGAGCGATGAAAATACCAAAAAGCCCAGTAAAATCAGAGAAACTTCGGGAATTGGAAATATAGAATCGCGGAATAATTCAATATTTCCCGAACCTGAAAACAAAATAAAATCTATTGAAAGCAAAAATGTAATATAAAGCGTGATTATGGCATTTTCCATAAACGCTTTTTTCAGAGGATTTTCCTTGTTGGGAATGCCATGGCGGGAAAATCTTCCTTCAATATCATGCTTTAGAGGCGCCGCAGTATTTTGCGGCACCGGTGAAACAGAATTTAAATCGTTCATAAACATCAGTTATCTAACTTTTCTCTAACTAATTTGTTAACAATAGCCGGATTAGCCTTGCCTTGAGACATTTTTAAGGTCTGACCGACAAACCAGCCGGCTAAATTGGTTTTACCGTTTTTATAAGCCGCCACATTGGCCGGATTAGAAGCAATAACTTCATCAATAATCGCTTCAATAGCGCCGGTGTCCGTAACCTGCTTTAAACCTTTTTCCTCTACGATTTTTTCAGGATTTCCGCCGGTTTCGCTCATAATTTCAAATACATCTTTGGCGATTTTGCCGGAAATAACCTCTTTGCTGATAAGCTCAACCAGCTTGCCGAGATTTTCGGCGCTGACCGGACTGTGCTGAATATCCAGTTTCTTTTTGTTCAGCATGGCGAAAAAGTCGCTCATCATCCAGTTTGCCACTTTTTTAGCATCGTGGCCGGCAGCTGCTTTTTCAAAGAAATCGGCCACTTCTTTATTTTCGCATAAAACAGCGGCGTCATAAGGAGTTAAGCCCATAGTTTCAACAAAGCGCTGCTTTTTGGCATCCGGAAGTTCAACCATTTCTTTTTTGATTTGCTCAATATATTCATCGCTCAAAACCAACGGCGGCAAATCCGGCTCCGGAAAATAGCGGTAGTCATGGGCAAATTCTTTTTTGCGCATTACTTTAGTTTGTCCGGTAGCCGGATCAAACTGGCGGGTTTCCTGACAGATATCTCCGCCGTTTTCATAAACTTCAACATGGCGTTTTGCTTCATTTTCAATAGCCTGCATAACAAACTTAACGCTGTTTACGTTTTTCATTTCGCAGCGGGTGCGCAGCTCGTCCGAACCGTACGGGCGAACCGAAACGTTTACATCGCAGCGCATAGAACCCTCATCCATATTGCCGTCGCAAGTTCCTAAATAACGCAGGATTGAACGCAGCTTACGCAAAAAGGCTCCGGCTTCTTCCGGCGCGCGGAAGTCTGGTTTTGTCACGATTTCCATTAAGCCGACGCCGGCGCGGTTAAGGTCAATAAAACTTTTGTGCGGGCTTAAATCATGAATGGATTTACCGGCATCCTGCTCAATGTGCATGCGTTCTATCCCAATCATTTTAGAGCTGCCGTCGCTCAAATCTATGCGGATGCTGCCCTCGCCCACAATCGGAAAACGGAATTGAGTAATCTGATAGCCACTCGGCAAATCGGCATAAAAATAGTTTTTACGCGAAAATTCGGAATATTTATTGATTTTGGCGTTCAGCCCCAAACCGGTTTTAACCGCCTGATGCACGCATTGTTTATTTAAAGTCGGCAGCATTCCCGGCATTCCGGCGTCCACAAAAGACACATTAACATTCGGGTCATCGCCGAACTCGGTAGAAGCGCCGCTGAAAATTTTAGATTGCGAAATAATCTGGCAATGGATTTCCAAACCCACAACAACTTCCCATTTTCCTTTAGCTGTTTCAATAATATATTCTGCCATTTTATTTCCTTTCAAACTTTGCATCGGCTTCAATTTTGGCCGCAACATTGAAAATTGTACCCTCGTCAAAAGGTCTGCCAATCAGCTGCATGCCGTAAGGCAGCCCGTTTTCGGACAAGCCAATCGGCAGGCTCAGCGCCGGCAGCCCGGCTAAGTTTACAGAAACTGTAAACACATCGTTGAGATACATGTTTATCGGATTGTTTTTCATGCTCTCATCGCCGATAGGAAAAGCTGTGACCGGAGATGTCGGGGTCAGGATAATATCGCATTGCTTAAAGGCGTTTATAAAGTCATCATGAATTAAACGGCGCATTTTTTGAGCTTTGATGTAATAAGCGTCATAATAACCGGCAGACAAAACATAGGTGCCGATCATAATGCGGCGTTTAACTTCGGCGCCGAAACCCTCGGTGCGGGTGTTTATATAGAGCTTGTCCAATGTTTCTCCGTCTTTGCGCAGGCCATAGCGGATTCCGTCATAGCGCGCCAAGTTTGAAGAAGCTTCGGCCGGAGCTAAAACATAGTACGTTGCCAAAGCATATTTTGTATGCGGCAAAGAAATTTCCACTACTTCAGCGCCGCGGGCTTTCAGATATTCCGCCGCCTTATCCCAATATGCGCAGATTTCTGCATTAAGCCCGTCCGGACGGTATTCTTTTGGCAGACCAACTTTCAGGCCTTTAATATCTTTGCCTAAAAAGCTTGCAAAATCCGGTACTTCTTTGTCGCAGGATGTAGAATCTTTTACATCAAATCCCGCCATGCTTTTCAGTAAAAGCGCACAGTCTTCAACATCTTTGGCAATCGGTCCGGCTTGGTCTAAAGATGAGGCAAAAGCCATAATGCCATAGCGCGAACAGCGTCCGTATGTCGGTTTTATACCCACGCAGCCGCAAAAAGCTGCAGGTTCGCGGATTGAACCGCCGGTATCGGTTGCCGTTGCTCCGGCGCACATATCAGCCGCTACAGCTGCCGCCGAACCGCCGGAAGAGCCGCCCGGAACTAAATCTGTATCCTTGCTCCACGGGTTTACAACCGGACCGAAATAGCTGGTTTCATTGCTGCCGCCCATGGCGAACTCATCCATATTCAGCTTGCCTAAAAAGACAGCGCCGTCATTCAGCAGCTGAGCTGTAACCGTAGATTCGTAAGGCGGAACAAAATTGTCTAAAATATGCGAACAAGCCGTGGTGCGGATGCCTTTGGTGCAAAATAAATCTTTAACGCCCAAAGGAATTCCCTCCAGCGCGCGGTTAGTGCCGTCTGCGTAATGCTTGTCGGCAGCTTTTGCCTGTTCCAAAGCTTTATCGCCGCACTCGGTCACATAGGCGTTATAGCGCTTGCCTGCCGCCATATTTTCTAAATAAGCCTCTGTCAGCTCCGCAGCGCTGAACTCTTTATTTTTGAGGCTTTTTAAGGTTTCGTGAATGGTTAACTTGGTAATTTCTTTCATCTTCTTACTCCACTACCTTTGGTACGGCAAAATAGTCATATTCTTTATCCGGAGCGTTTGCCAGCACGGCTTCTTGATAATTTCCGTCGGTAATTTGGTCTTCGCGCAGGCGCAAAGTCGTGTCATTAACCGAAATTAAAGGCTCAACATTATCGGTATTCACTTCATTAAGCTCTTCAATCCAGTTCAGAATTTTGTTAAATTCTTCTTTTGTCGCTTCTATTTTTTCGTCTTCTACTTTCAGACGGGAGAGAAAAGCCACTCTCTTGACGGTTTCATTATCTATAGCCATAGTTTTTTTACCTCTGTTTACATATTTATTTTTATCGGCAGCATTACAGTATCATATTGTAAGCGTTTGAAAAGTTTTAAATTCGTGATATCAACACCGCTCTGCTCTATCAGCTGTTCGGCTTTTATGCTTCCGGTATTGGCAATCAGGTCGCTGAGTTTTTCGCCGAAACTTTTAGCTTTAGGATAAGATACGATTTTAAAAGTTTGATTTTTACCAATTTTTCCTAAATCCATAGCTCTGGCGATAGCTTCCGAAGTGCTGCCCAGCTCGTCAATCAATCCTAAATCAAGAGCCTGCCGCCCCAGCCAAACTCTGCCGCGGGCAATTTTATCCATCGGCTGTGTTAATTTGCGGTTTTTAGCCACTTTAGCCGTAAAATCGCTGTAAACATCATCCAATGATTTATTGAATATTTTCTTTTCCGACTCGCTGAACGGCTGAATAGAACTTAAAATTCCGGCGTTTTTGCCAAAGTTCAGCCGGCTCCAGCTTACGCCGAGCTTTTTCCAAAGCTTGCCAAACACCGCTTTGCCGCCTAAAACTCCGATAGAACCGGTAATAGTCATCGGCTCGGCAAAAATATAGTCTCCGGCCAGCGAGATAAAATAGCCGCCTGAAGCCGCATAAGCCGACTGCGATACAATAACCGGAACTTTAGTTTTTTCTTTTAGCTGCTTCAGCGCAAAATAAATCTCGTCCGCTGCGTTATAGCTGCCTCCGGGGCTGTTAATCCGCACAACCACGGCTTTTAGATTCGGCAGTTTCTTAATGCTTTCAATATCGGCAACCACGCTTTCGCTGCCGATAATATCATCTTGGCGCAAGCTGTCTTTGCTTTCGCCGTCAATAATTTCTCCGCTCAAATTCAGCAGCGCCACAGTCGGCAAATTTCCGCTGTTAGGCGCTAAACCGGCGGCATAGTCTTTAATATTTACAAAGTGTTCAGCTCCGTCCGCTTTTAGCTTGTCTTCCAGCTGAGACATATACATAATACCGTCAATAAGTCCCAATTTCTGTCCCTCTTCGGCGGTTAAAGGCGCCTTATTCACAATATTTTCAAATGAATCCTGCAGTTTGCGGTTGCCTTTAATATCCAATTCCAGCTCAGACATTAAACCTTGGGCTAAAACGGTCATTTCCTCGGCATAGGCTTTAGAAATTTTAGTGTCGGTCAATGAAGCCATAGCGTTTTTATATTCGTAGCGGGAATAAAATTCCGCTGTAACTCCGAGTTTGTCCAGCAGATTTTTAAGAAACGGAATTTCTATGCTGATACCGGTCAGACCAATGTAAGTATGCGGCTGCATATAGATTTGCTTAAAGAACGAAGCTAAATAGTAGTCGCCGCTGCCCTGCCCTAAACTACCGAATCCCTGCGAAAAAACAACAGTTTTTTTGCCGGAATATTCAAACCTCAAAATAGCTCTGGCTATGTCTTGCAGCTGCGCCGGCTCTAAATTCGTCTTATTTATTTTAGCCACCAAACCGCTGACATTATCATCAGCCGCCGCATATTCTACCGCTTCCAGCATTTTTAAGAACGGAAGCGGCGCATCATCGGTAAACTCTGTCCAGATTCCGCTGTTATCCGACTCGCTGAACGGCTTGTTAAAATCTATAGTCAGATAGGTGTTTTTTTCTATCGGTTTCGGATATCTGTTCATCATCCCGAACGTTATCAGCCCGATAAGACTGATTAAGGTCACAGCGCCGACAACCATGCACAGTACTTTGGCAAAGCCTTTTATTTTATTCCAAAATCCCGACATTTATTTCTCCTTTTCGGCCAGCATTTTAGCTACATACGGATATTTTTTCACGGCTTCGGCATTCAGCTCGGCGCATTTATTTTCTATAACAGACTGTAATTCCGTCATAAATTCTTCTTTGGTCTTGCCTTTAGCACTGATTGGCGGCAAAAATTCAAACACCGCCGTCCCCGGATAGCGCAAAAACGAATTTTTCGCCCAAAACAGACCGGTGTTTATAGCAACCGGAACAATCGGCAAATCCAAATTTTCTCCCAAAAAGAAAATGCCGGACTTATAGCCTTTGGTAGACCCCGGCTTGCAGCGTGTTCCTTCCGGAAAAATCACAACCGGACGGCCGGCGTCGGTTTTCTTTTTTACTTCAGTAAGCATATGCTTCATAGCGCTGGCGCCGCCTTTGCGGTTGACGGGTATCATACCGTAAAAATACTGAGACCAGCCGAAAAACGGCAGAAAAATCAGTTCACGCTTCAAAATATAGGTGGTGGTCGGAGAAAACTGGGTAAAAGAATAGGTTTCCAGTGCCGATTCGTGTTTGCAGGCATATAAAACATCGTGATGGCGGATATTTTCCGCCCCGCGCAGTTCCAGCTTTATACCGCCGAAAAAGCGTACCCAGAACAAAGCTATAGGCATAATCATTCTGTCCCAATAAAATATGGTAACTTTCTGCGGCAGCAGAGCCAGCGGCAGCTGAATAATGCAGCCGATACCCAAAGTTCCGAAAAAGAAAATATTAGTCAGTAAAGAACGAATAAACAGCATGTTGTTTTCTCCTTAATAAATATGCAGGTGCCTACCGATATACACCACCAAAAACTTGTTGTATTCCATAACCAGCAGCCGGAACGTCCCCCAGCTTTTCCACCATTTCAGGCTGACGTTGGGCGAATAAATCGGGTTGAGGATAACTTCTAGATCATTTCCCTTTGTCACATAAATAATAAATTCCTGCAGGCTGCGCGGAATATGATAGCTTGAAGTTACCAGCCGAATGGATTTTATGTCATTTTTTTTAATCCATTCTTCGGTTTCTATGGCGTTTTCAATAGTATTTTTAGCCTTGCGCCCCAGCTCTATTTTGGTTTCATCCTCGGCAGCTATGCCTGCTTGTTTTTCTATCTGGCGGATGCTGATATTTTCCGGAACTCCGGAAATAAACAGCTTATCGGCCAAGTTATCATTCAGCAGCTTAATGCCCTCGGAAATTCGGTTGCGCCCGCCGGTCAAAACTATAATAGCGTCAGTTTTTGCAGTTTTATCAATCTCATACGAGTTTATGCAGTGCGCAAAGTAAACAAAACCCAGACACCACGCAGCCAATAAACTTAATCCGCCGTAAATAAGCAAGCGCCGTATCAAACCATTTTCTCCAAAGATTTGCGAACCGTCCAATAAGATGTTCCCATAGCGTAAAGCGATGAAAACAGCGGCGTAACCATAATCAGGCTCCAAGCCAGCGTAGAAAGCTGCGCCCCTTTAATCAGTCCGCTGCCGGTAGAAATTCCGTATTTTGCCACCAAAATAATGCTCGGAACCGCCGCCATAAGCCCGATAATACCGGAAAAAAAGCCGATTTTAGCAAAATTCTTGGCATATTGGCGGGCAATATAGTCATCCTTAGCGCCGATAATATGCAGAATTTCTATGGTATTTATATTGATTCCCAAACTGGTGCGGGTGGAATAATAAATAGAAAAAGCGCAGATACAAATAACCATCAGCAGCACCGACAGCGCCATATTTTTAAGCGAAGAGGCAAACTTTATCAGACGGTTAAGCCACAGTCTGTGGTTATCTATAGAAGCGTTTTCAGAAATCTGGCGCAGGCCGCGGGTAACTTCATCATAATTCAGTTCCGTATTCGGCTTTAATTTAACGTCCAGCAGCATCGGAATCGGCAGGGAAGAAATATCCACCTTATTGCCGAGCCACGGCGTCATAAGCTTTTCAACGGTTTGCGCGTCTAAGGCTTTTACATTTTCCACGTCAGACAGATTTTCCACATATTGCAGGACTCTGTTCTGAATCTCTTGGGTTTTCGCCTCGTCAATATGCTTGCTTTCATCTTCTATCGGAATAATCTGCACCGTAACCGACCCCATAATATCTTTTTTCCAGTTGTCGGCCATAGCGTTAATTGCCATTACAATCGCCAGCACCACCACAAAAAGATACATATAGATAGAAGTCAAAACATACATAAAAGCCGATGTGTCATCGTCTTCGGTGTTAATTTCGCTGCGGCGTCCCGTTACCAAATCGCTTTTCATCTGTAATTTCTCCCTAAACTTTTTTCAGCGCCGGATATAGCTTAGCCGTATGGTTAGCCAACACAATACGCGGGTAGTTATATGTAGAAGTTAATTGCTCGTTGTGGGTGGCCAAAACTACGGTGGTACCTACTTTGTTAAGCTCCACAAACAAACGCATCAGCTTGTTGGCAATTTCCGCGTCAACGCTGCCGGTCGGCTCGTCGGCAAACAAAATCTCCGGACGGTTTATCACAGCCCTGGCAATAGCTACGCGCTGTTTTTCACCGCCGGAAAGCGACGAGCATACTTTATAAATGCTCTTATGCAGCTCCACCCATTGCAGCAATTCTGTAACGCGCTTATAAATTTCCTTTTCGCCCATGCCCCGCACTCTGAGCGGCAGAGCGATATTGTCAAACACGCTCAAATGCTCCAGCAAACGGAAGTCCTGAAATACCACGCCTATTTTTTGCCGCAGTTCCGCCAACGTATCGCGGTTAGAAAAATTGATATTATTTCCAAACACTTTCAAAGTCCCTTTATGCGGCTTTTTTATCAGATACAGCATATTTAAAAGTGTGGTTTTTCCGGCGCCGCTTTTGCCGGTTACAAATGTAAAAGACCCCGGCAAAAGTGAAAAATAGACATTTTGCAAAACATCTTCATTGCGTTCATAGCCTACAGAAACATTTTGCAGGTCTATAATCGGCTGTTTGATGCCTGTTTGGTTGTTTTCCATACATTCCTCCCATTTTGTCTTAAGAATATATCAATAATCTATTTAATAAAATACTTTTTTTCTTTTAATCTGCAAATTTTTAGAATATAGTGCAAAAAAAAGAGGTTAGTATGTTAATAAGTTGTCCAAAATGTAATGCTGTCTATCAGATTCCGGACGGTCAGATTCCGGCTGAGGGCAAAAAGTTTAAGTGCGCCGAGTGCGGCGAAGTCTGGACTGTGCGTCCGCAAGATGTTAAAAAAACAGAACCCGCAGCCGTTCCCGTTACGGCGCCGGTTTCCGCTCCGTCTGCCGCTGCAGCCAAAAGCAGCGCTGCTGCCGAAGCTCCGGCTGCTGCTCCGGCTCCGCAGGTAAAGTCGCAGATTGTCAGCCCGCAGTCGCAGGCTGATGCCGATGTTGAAAAAATGTTCAACCGCCTGTCGCAAGATACTAAAGGCTTGTTCAGCGGCAGTTCATCTGCCAACACCCGGTGGGATAAATACAAAATCAAAATGAAAATGTTTTTCTCGCCGTTTGTGGTTAATTGCTCTTTGGTGCTGCTGCTGTTTGCTTTTACATTTTATATCGGCTATGCCAACCGTTTTTATATTGTTTCAAAAATTCCGCAGCTTGAGGGATTCTATAAAAATATGGGGCTGTACAGCCTTTATAAAGGACGCGGGCTGATTTTCAAAAGCGTAAAAACCCGCTATATGACCAGCCGCGGCAAAATAAATCTGGAGGTTTCGGGACTTATTTATAATGAAAGCGATATGAAAACGGCGGTTTTGCCGATAAAAGCCGAACTGTACAACAAACAGGGCGAAAAGCTGAACGAAGTTGTTAAAGTTTTGACTATTGACCGGCTGGAGCCTAGCTTCAGCGCCGTGTTCAGAGTTTTGATTCCGGATAGCAGTTTGGAAGAAAAAAACGTTATTTTGAGTTTTACGGAAAATGCCGAATAAATAAATTAAAGGAGATAAATATGTTAAGAGAAGATTTGCAAAACAGCTTGAAAGAAGCTATGAAAAATAAAGATATGAAAACTGTAAGCGCTGTGCGTCTAATTATTGCCGGACAAAAAGAAAAAGATGTTGAAGCCCGTGCCAAAGGTTTGGAAAAAGCCAGCGATGCCGATTTGCTTGCCATGATGCAGACCATGATTAAGCAAAGAAACGAATCTATTAAAATTTATAACGAGGGCAACCGTCCGGATTTGGCCGAAAAAGAACAGGCTGAAATTGATGTTATTACCCGTTTTTTGCCGAAACAAATGGATGCCGCTGAAATTGACGAAGCTATTAAAGCCGCTATTTCTGAAACCGGTGCCGCAAGCATCCGCGACATGAGTAAAGTTATGGGAGCCTTAAAAGCCAAATACGCCGGAAAAATGGATTTCGGCGCTGCTTCTGCCGCTATTAAAAAGTTCTTGGCCTAAGTTAAAAACAGGCTGAACGGCTGCATAATGAACGATGATTTACAAAAATTCTTAGACGAACTGCGCAGTAGAATTTCTATTGCCGATGTTGTCGGGAGCAAAGTAAAACTGACCAAAAGAGGGCGTGAGTATCTTGGCTTATGCCCTTTTCACAATGAAAAAACACCGTCGTTCACAGTTAATGAGAGCAAAGGCTTTTATCATTGCTTCGGCTGCGGCGCTCATGGAGATATTGTAAAATTTGAAATGGACGCCAACGGCCTGCCCTTTATTGAAGCCGTCAAAAAACTTGCCGATAAAGTCGGAATGCAGCTGCCGGTCTGGTCTAAAGAAAGCCAAGAGCAAAACCTGAAACGTAAATCCTTATACGAGATTATGGATATCGCCTGCGCGTATTTTGAAAAAAATCTGCGCATGCCGGTCGGGGCGCACGGCTTATCGTATTTTAAGGAAAAACGCGCTTTGAGCGAAGAAACCATCAAAAAGTTCCGTTTAGGCTATGCGCCGAGCGGAAACGGGCTGAAAGCCCTGCTGACTTCTAAGGGCGTATCGGAGCATGACATGGCCGAGCTCGGGCTTATTGCCGTGCCGGAAGATAAATCGCGCGCGCCGCATGACTTTTTCCGCGACAGAGTCATGATTCCGATTATGGACAAGCAAGGCAATGTCATTGCTTTCGGCGGACGCATTATGGATAACAGTCAGCCTAAATACTTAAATTCGCCGGAAACTCCGATTTTTAATAAACGACGTATTCTTTATAATATGAACAACGCCCGCGAACCGGCTTACAGCGCCAAGCGACTCATTATCTGCGAGGGCTATATGGATGTGATTGCTTTAGACAGCTTTAATTTCAGCTATGCAACAGCGCCGCTCGGCACCGCTTTGACCGAAGAGCAGATTTTAGAAGCTTGGCGGGTCTGCAGCATCCCTACCCTGTGTTTTGACGGCGACGGCGCTGGAATTAAAGCGGCTATCCGTTCCATAGACCGCGTGCTGCCGATTTTAAAAGCCGGATATTCGGTCAACTACATCTTTCTGAAAGAAAAAAAAGATCCTGATGAACTGCTGCACAGCCTTGGAGCGCCGGTATTTGAACAATATTTGCAGAAAGCCAAGCCTCTGGTGGATATTTTGTGGCACAAATGCAAAATGAATAAAGACACCGACACGCCGGAGCAAAAGGCTCTGATAGAAAAAGAAACTTTTGAAGAAGTGGCAAAAATCAAGGATGAGCAAATCCGCAGCTACTATGCGCAGGAAATGAAAAAGCGTATTTATTACACTTTTGGCAAAGGTTCTCTGTATAAAAGCTCTCAAATCGCGCAAAACAGCACTCAGCAGCCGTCAGAACAACCAATTAAACAAACTTATGCGCCGCGACGTAAAAAGCCTGACACAGAACCTATTTATCATTTTGTTAAAAAACCGCCGCTTAATGATTTGGTTATCCGCGGAATTATTGCCGCCATGCTTTTATATCCTGAACTTATTGAAAAATACGAAGAAAAATTGACGGCTTTTGAAATAAATGATTCTAAAATGGCAAAAATTCTGGCTGAAATTATGGAAATTCATCAAGAAGACGAACACTTGGACAGCGAACGCCTGATTGAAAAATTAAAACTAAATTTTGCCGCAGAAATTGGTGATTTATGGGAAATAAATATGTATAAATCCCAAAAATCCACCCTACCGAGTCTCAAATCTGAAATAGACAACGGATTATTAGAAATACAATTAAAACAAATTGATAGCGAGCTAAAAGAATGTACAGCTTTAATGGCTAAACAACCAGAAAACTCAACAGAGATTTATACTCGCTATCAACAACTTGTAACAGAACGCAATAATTTGATTCTGGCTAAAGAATAGCTTATTTAAATTCAAAACTAACGTCGCAGTCGGTATTTTTCTTGTCACAGGAAGCGCAAACTTCCTGAAAATCTTTTAATGTAGCCGTAGGTAAACATTTTTCTCCGTCTTGACAATACTTTGCTCCATAAAAATATATGTTATGCGACCCCTGCCACGATCTTGCCAAATAAATTTCAGAGGACAAAGGTATAGCTATATTCTTAAACAACTCCAAACAAAAATCTTCTGCAAATCCTTCTGTAGTGGTTACATTATCAGCACTTTCAGTAAAACCGCCGATTTTTATGCTTACTGAAACAGCACCTTTTTTAGTATACGGATAAACAATATTACCGAAAGTGTCATAAAAGGTAGTGGTTGATTTTGTATAACTATCTGGTAACAACCCCAACGCATAAACGGTGTCTGCCAATGGTATTTGCCTAACCTGTTCATCTGATTTTAAGCTATCCAAATGCTCCAGAAGTCCGGCAAAAAACATAGAGTATTCTCCGATTGTCTTGTTCATTTTCCACATTCTCATCGCCTTGGAGTAACCGGCAATCCCTCCGACTGACAGCACTGCAATAATAGCTAAAACGCCCAGCATTTCTATCATACTGCGGCCAGATTGATTTTGTTTCATCGTAACTTCCTTTCATTTTATTAAATTTCAACAAAAAAGCTGCTTTGGATGAAGCAGCTGGAAGTTCGTAAGCTATTAAGTATAAAATAGTGCAGCATATTAGCCTAAGATAGCATATTTTGCCACCTTCCAGCCATTAGCTTGAAGATACACCTATTTATCGTCTTGTGTTCAGACGCTATACTTAAGAGGCTACGACACCCCAGACAGACTATCGCCTATCCAATATTTATTTTACTGAAACAATGTTTGAAAGTAAAGAAAATTTTACAGCAATGCAAGAGCTGTATGGAAAAAAGCGGGGCTTGCATGGTTGGATTAAATTTCTAAATTTATTTGGGATAACATAAATTTCCCCTCATCCGGATAATATGGAAAAAGGGGAAATTTATGAAACCTCTAATATAAGTTAAATCAGTCGGCAATAGTCAGATTGCGCTTGCCGGCTAAAGATTCCTGAATGAATTTGATTTGTTCCATAACCATTTCATTATCTTTATATTTTTCCGCCGCTTGGGCAACGCGTTCTTCAAAAGTACCGTTAGCCCCTTTAAAAATAAACATAAATGCGCGGGTGCATGATTTAATAACGCTTTCCTCCAAGCCGCTGCGCTTTAAGCCGATAACGTTCAAACCGCGCAGGTGCGCCGGCATGCCGTTGGCGATGCCGAACGGAATAATATCACGGGAAATACCAGAAACGCCGCCAACCATAGCTTTGCGCCCGATATGCACAAACTGATGAACCGCACAGTTGCCGCCCAAAATAACTCCGTCGCCCAGATGAACATGACCGCCGATTACCGCATTATTGGTCATAATCACATTATTGCCGACTACGCAGTCATGGGCAACGTGAGAGTTAACCATAAACATGCCGTCATCGCCGACAATGGTTGTCAGCTGTTCTTTCGGCGTACCGGCGTGCATAGTCACGTTTTCGCGGATAACATTACGCTTGCCGATAATCAGGCGCGCTCCCAGCTGAAATTCATTGCCGTGATCCTGCGGACCGCAGCCCAGTCTGGCTCCCGGAAAAACCACCGTACCCTCGCCGATTGTCGTATCGCCGTAAATTGTAACTTGTCCCAGCAAACGTACGTTTTCGCCGATTTTAGCCTGAGCGCTGACCCAGCAGAAAGGTCCGATTTCCGCGCTGTCTGCAATTTGTGCGCCGTCTTCAACAACAGCTGTAGCATGAATTTTAGCCATAATTTTATTCCTTTTTTACATATAAAAACATTAACTATCCGTAAGACTACAGATAGTCCGGGCAGATTGCAACACACAAAACGTTACAGTTTATTTCTTTTGCAGTACGCACACAAAAAATCCGTCCGTCCCTGTTAAAAGCGGCGAACACTTCAGCCAGCGGGTTTCGGCAAACGGATAATTCTGCTCCAGTTTGCGCTCCCATAAATTCTTCATATTCACGGTCGTAAATTCCGGATATTTCTGCAGAAAAGCTTCTATCCGCTGTTCATTTTCTTCCGGCAGCACCGAACAAGTCATATAAATAATCCGCCCGTTATCTGCCACATGCTTGGCCGCTATATCCAAAATTTCGGTCTGCGCCTGTTCTATGGCTTTCAGCTGCTTCGGCGTCAGGCGGTATTTAGCATCCGGAGAACGCCTCCAAGTGCCGCTGCCCGAACACGGCGCGTCCATAATAAAGCGGTCAAATCTGTCGGCAGCTCCGATTTCCCGCAATATTTTGATATTTTTAATGCCCAGACGCTCCGCCCTCGCCTTTAGCCCGTCCATACGGTTAAAGTTTTTATCATGGGCGTAAATCAAGCCGTCGTTATGCAGAATAGCTCCCAGCAGCAGGCTTTTGCCGCCTCCGCCGCAGCAGTAGTCTATAATCCGCTGATTATTGCGCACATCGCACAAAATAGCCCCCAGCTGCGAAGCTTCGTCCTGCACTTCTATTTCTCCGTTTTGATAAGCTATGCAGTTTTGCAGGTTCACTCTTTCGGCCGAGCGCAGCCCATAAGGCGAATACGGGGTAAAAGAGAAGAACAGCCCCTCTTTCTGCAGCTTGTTTTTAGCCTCTTCGCGGCTGATAAAATTAGCGCGGATATCAGCAGGAGCTGTGGTATTCAGGCTTTCGGCCAGCGCCGGATTATTGATTTTTTCATACAGCCATTTCGGACATTCTTTTTCAATATATACCGGATAAACTTCTTCATTCAGATGCGCCAGTTTTTCCTTTTCTTCTTTAGTCAGAGGCTTTAAGCCGTATTCCGAACCGTCGGCGGCAATATCCAAATCCTCGTCTTTAAGATAGGTCAGCAGCAGCATCCGCGGTTCGCAGCAGCCACAGTCAAATTCCAGCCGGCTGCGGTGCCGGATAATATCCCACACTGTATTGGTAATAAATTTGCGGTCCTTGGAACCGATATATTTGCGGTTCCGCAGATATTCTTTCAAAATGTTGTCGGCCGGATATTGGTCTTGAAAGACCTTAGATATAACTTCTAAAACTGCCTGATATTTAGCGCTGAGCTGCATTTAATTTCTCCTTATGCCGTTACTATAAACAAAAATCCCCTCAAAAACAATAAGTTTTTAAGAGGATTTTCATTGTTGCTATTTCCATAGAAACAGAGGCTTTTTGACAACATTGCTGTCTATGGTGCAATGAAAAGACAGCATGGCCAGCGTTTTTTTAAGCAAAGTCGCATGTACTGTTCCAACAGCTCTAGGACTGTCATCCGGCAAAATTTTTGCAAGATGAGGTTCCGAAAGCTGAAAGTCGGTCAAGGCTTTTTTGCCTAAATCGGTCAAAGCAAAAACCACGTTGTTGCAAACAATTCCCAGCACTAAATGACACTTATCAGTATCAACCCGTGAAGCCAGTTCCAATCCGCCGCTGCTGCTGTTATAAAAAATCAGCTGACAGGGCGTGTGAATAAAACTTTCATTCATAATCATAAAAATTAAAGTTAATAAAACTAACCGTTCCAAACCAAAATCGGATAGCGGATAGTATCTTCCGCCACATTGCAATATTTAGCCAGCACTTTTGCGGTCTCCAAAACTTTCGGAGCTGTCATTAAAGCTCTCTTTTGCTCAAAGGAAAGCTTCGGCAGCGGCTTCAATTTTGCATTGTTAAAAAAAATACCGCTCATTACACAGCAGGCTAAAGAGTTAATAGCATAGGCAAAGCCTTCATTTTCAAAGCCTAAAATTGCATAGCTTTCACTCTCTGCCACTTTTCTAACGCGCTCAACTATGATGTCTTCGCTGTTAAAAACGAGTAAATCACAAGGCGCTTCAATAAAATGTTTATCCATATGCTCAAAATTTTAAATTAAATTATTCATTCCAAAGCAATATCGGCTTATGCGCCATAATTTTGCTTACTTCGCAGTAATGTGAAAGAATCTGGATTGTTTCGCCTATTTCCTTAGCAAACGCAATTCTTTCGCATTGTATAAGCTCATAAGGCGGAATCTTCTGCAGCTGAGGCGTTTCAGACACGGATTCTATCAGTATAGAACAATTTTCCACGCTGAGCGGAAAGACAATTCCCTGATATTCCAAACCCAAAACCGTCACAATTTGTTCTGCTTTTATGTTCTTAAGCTTTTCTATCTGCGAATTTTTTAAATTAAAGCAAATCAAAGCGCACGGAGTTTTAATAAGATTATAGTCCATAAATATAAAAAGTTAATAATCAGAATACGCCTTTATATTACACATCTTTTATATTTTGTCAATATTTTAGACCAGATTTAAAACAAAAAAACTTCTCATAAACCATCAGGCTTAGAGAAGTTCTGAATTTTTTGCTCAAGCCATAACCTTATATAAAGGAGTATGCACCTCATCGGTATCAACCTCAATATAATGCTTGAGCAAAGTGACGGTTTTTGCCAGTTCCTGTGAGTTAGCAGCCTGTTTTACTCGGGAATAATCACCGGTAGTAATCGGGCTGAGCTTGGCGGCTGCTTCATTATTACAGCATATTGCCGAAGATTTTGCCGTTGGGCAGAACAAAATGCCAAAACAGATAATCCCCACAATATTCTTACAATTTGCTGCGTCAACACTAGAAAAAACAGCTACAGACTTTGCATCCTTTACAACCAATTTGCAAGGAACTGATATCATTTTCGTATCCATAAAAAATAAAAACTTAAAAATAAAACTAATTATAAAATATTGCTTTTATTATGCCTCATTTTTATATTTTGTCAAGCTCTTCAACAAAAAAACTGCGGAATCTTTTTAGTGATTCCGCAGTTTTTTAATTGGATTACTCCGGAAGTTTCAGCAAGGCATAACGCACAAAACCGTTGCTGTCCTGAAAGTCATGAGTGCCGAATCTGCCGTTCTTCATATCAAAGGTATGAATTTGCCCGGCCTCTCGCTCAAATTGCTCACCGGACCAATACCAGCCTTTGAGCCAATCTTCGGCCTCTACGGCATGCACATGCAAAAATTCCAAACCTTTTTGGAACTGAGCATTTGCCACAAAGCATTCGCTCAAGCTATCCACAGGCGCCAGCGTGATTTTCCAGCCGGAAGCCGGAGGCACGCTCGGAGCATTCTGCATGGCTTGCACCCAGTCATTAAAACCCGAATTTTTGAGGGCGACAAATATATTGCCGCATTTCATTCCCCAAAGATCCTCACGCAATGCAAAGTCTAAAACCTGCATAATTTTGACTTTTCCGCTTTTGGCAATATAAACCAGCAGGCAAGGAGCCTCAACTTTAATGTCAGTCTTAATGTTAACTTTACTTTCCATACACATAAAAATTTAAGTTAAAAAATCAGTTTTTCAGAATTATCGGTTTTCCACCTCAAAAAAGGCAGATATACGCTGTTGTCTATCACGCAGTAATTTTGCAAGATATTGATAAGCTTAGAAAATTCAGGAGTTTGCGTAACCGTACGCCCTACTCCGTATTCTCCGTCTTTAGAAGCGCGGAACAAGCATTTTTTATCACGCACCATCTCAAAAAACATACAGTTGGCAACCGTATTCAGCGAAAACACAAAATCATCCAGCACAAAGCCGATAATATCCTGAATGCGCTCCTCGTCAAAATGCATAGAATATTTGAGAGTGTTATCATCGCGGTTCAGATATATCAGAGTTGCCAGCAGATAGTCCTTTGGCTTTTCATAGCGGTTATAAAACCAAACCGGCTCAGACAAAAGCCATAACACCGGATTTTGCAGCTGTTTTTCATCTACCTTGCAGCCGTTTTGGCAAAGCATCTCCGTTTTGCGGCGAAAATCCTTGTCATAGGCAGCAAAATCTGCCTCAAAAAAATAGTCCGGCAGCTCATACAGATAAAGCGACTTATCGGCAATTTTCTTAAGTTCATCGGCGGCTTGCTGATTTATGGTAAAAACCAGATTATAACTGACGATTGCCAAAACATCCTCCGCTTTCAGCCCAAAGCCGATTTTGTCGGATGCAACTATAAGAGGCTGCGGTGCTTTGCGGTTTCGGCCAATTAAAAAACACGATTTATTAGCAAAATGTATCATAATAAATAAGTTAATAATTAAAAATTCAGTTTAGTATATCATTTTTCATTTTTTTGTCAAGTACAGGCGCGCCGGAAACCTATAAAAATATCCCCTGCTTTTTACGGCAAGGGACATTTTATAAAGAAACATGCAGGCTTAGTTCTGCAGCGGCTTGCTCCACGGCTTGCCGTTTTTCAAAAAGTCCGGCAATTCTTTTAAGGATGAAGCGCCTGCCGCTTTAGCATGACCGCCGCCGCCGAATTCTTTGGCGATTAAGGAGACGTCTATATTGCTTTTGGCGGTATAAAAAGTCATATTCCACAAATTTTTCTTGTTCATAAAGAAGATAACCATAAAGTCAAAGTCCTTGATATTTTCCAGCGAATCAAAAAACTCTGACTGGCCTTGAGCCATGTTGGCGCAAACGCAGCGCATGCCTTTATATTCGCTGACAAAGCCCATGCCGCGCACCAGACGATAGTTGCGGTGGCGCACCCATGACAAAATAGCCGAGCCTTTTTCTACCATAGCTTTGATGTCTACTTCATTATTCATCAGCTGCGTCCAGATTCTGTCGGTCGGACGGTTTACGCCGAAAGTTTGAACAGCATATTCAAACGGGCGCACTCGGCGGTCGCGCAAGTCATAAATATCATTCAGACCCAGCAGACGGATGCCCTCCGGAACTTCTTTATCCGGATAAAAATATTGCCAGGTCAGCACCAGCGCCGCCGTGCCGACTTTGCGGATGCCTTTAATCGGTTCATATTCGCCGGTTTTCATCAGCTCATCATATTCTTTGATAACCGAAACATGGTGGTCAATCCAAGTTAAATCAATTTTTTTATTGAGTTCCAGCATATATTTAACCGGCAGCGCAATATCGCAGATTACCAATTTATCATGCTTTTCAATTTCTTCATACGGAATTTCCATATCATGATTCAGCCCCATCAATTCTATTTCAGGGAACACGCTTTTAACAATCGCGGCCGAGCCTTTTCCGTCGTGGTCGGCAATGTGGTAAATACACAGCATTTATAAACTCCTTAAAACTCAATCACCATATTATCATAGGCCGGCTCCATATTCTCCGGCGTCAAATTCATCACTTCATCATAATCGCATTCTGTAGCCATGTGGGTCAGAATAACCCGCTTGGCTTTTATCTGTGAAGCATAGCTCAAAATAATATCAATGTTTGCATGATACCTGCCGCCATGCAGAATAGTCAAGGGCATAATCAAAACATTCACATCAATTTGCAATAAATAATCTAAGGTTTGCTTCGGTATCAACTTAAAATCCGGCACCAGCACTACTTGCCCGCCGTTAAAGCAATATCCGGTCGTCACCATCGTATGTCCGCCGAACTCCAGCGGTATAATTTTAAAAGCACCTATAGCAAATTCTTTGCCGTATTCTATTTCTGCCGGCAAAAGTTCGGGACGGTTGGTAATGTCGTGATGCTCTATATTAGAAAGGACATAACCGAATCGCTCTTTAATCTCGTCAATATGCGGAGCAGCGCCGTAAAATTTCAGGCTTTTTCCGGTATTGCGGGTAATTCCGCGCAAGTCGTCTATACCGTGCAGATGGTCGGCATGCGTATGCGTGTACAATACTCCGTCCAGCGTTTTTATATTGTTTGCTATCAGTTGATTTTTCAAATCCGGCGAGGTATCAACCAAAATCTGCGTTGTGCCGTCGGTCAAATAGACTCCGGCGCGCTGCCTTTTATTTTTGGGATTCTGCAGATTGCAGGCGCCCCAGCCGCCGGAAACGGACGGAACTCCGGGAGCGGCGCCGCTGCCTAAAATAATCAGCTTACTCATCTGCTTTTACCTTATTAAACAATGCCAAAAAATTATTGGTTGTTAATTCTGCTAAATCAGCAACCGCCATATTTTTTAGTTCGGCCAAGACTTGGGCTGTGTTTACCACAAAAGCCGGCTCGTTACGCTGCCCGCGGTGCGGAACCGGAGCTAAGTACGGCGAATCTGTTTCTATCAGCAGCCGGTCATTCGGCACATTTTTAAACATCTGCCGCAGCTCTTCGCTCTTTTTAAATGTAATAATACCGGAAGCGGAAATATAAAAGCCGATAGAAAGTGCAAATTCCAATAATTTTTCCGATGACGAAAAACAATGCAGCTCGCCTTTGAATTTTTGCTTTTTATAAGCTTCGCCCAGCAGAGCCATCATATCGTCATCCGACTCGCGGTTATGAATAATCAGCGGCAGCCCGCTTAGCTGCGCCGCCTTAATATGCTCAGCCAAAACTTTCAGCTGCTGCTCTTTAATATCGGCGTTGTAATAATAGTCCAAGCCGCACTCGCCGACACCGACAACATACGGCGATTTTGCCTGTTCCAGAATCTGCTCAGCCGTAAAATCCGGATATTTATCCGCCAGCTCGGGATGAACTCCGGCAGTAGTATAAATCTGCTTATGCTTTGCGCAGAAATCCAGCAGACGCGGCATATCCGCTATATCATCGCACACATCCAAAATATAGGTTATCTGCATTTCACGGGCGCGCTGCACCGTTTCTTCACGGTCATCCGCAAAATCTGCGGCGTTTATATGGCAATGGCTGTCTGTAAACATCTACATAACCTTACTGATTTTTGTTAATAAATTAACCAGCATTTGCTTTTTATCCATGTTAATATTCTGGCAGTCTGTAAACATCCGGTTGGTTGCGTCCCAGCAGGCATATAAAGCTTCAACATCCGGCGACTGCGGCATATTTTCACGGATAAATTTCAAAATCAGCTCCTGCAGCAAATCAAAACTTTCCGCATCGGCTGTGGCAGCTGTGCAAAAATCCAGCAAATCGCTTAAAGCAAATTTTTGTTTTGCGTATAAAATCTTGCACAAACCGTCATACATTCCGACAGCGTCCAAATCGGCGTATAATATAGCCTTGCCGATGCTTTGCGGACACATTTCCGCCACTTTGCCTATCATCGCTTCCTTAAGGTGCGGACGATAGCGGCGCAGCAGGCTGGCGGTTTCATTAGCATCCAGCATTTGCAGAGGCAGTTTGGCGCAGCGCGAACGGATTGTCGGCAGCAGCATTCCGGCATTGTGGCTGATAAGCAGCAAAACCGTATGCGCCGGCGGCTCTTCCAAAATCTTCAGCAGCGCGTTTGCGGCGTTTTTATTCATTTCATCGGCGCTGTCAATAATCACAATCCGCCAGTTGTCGTTAAACGAGGTTTTTGCTAAAAACTCATTAACCTTGCGCACGTCATCCACCCTGATAAAGGCGGATTTTTTCATGGCGCTCAGCTCTTCTTCATCCGGCGCTTCGCCTTTTTGAATGGCCTTAATGATTTTTTTGCGGTCGGTTTCAATATAATCGCGCTCCACCACCATCAAATCGGGATGAGACCCCGAGGCAACCTGCCGAAACACTTCCGAATCTTCCGGTACGTTCAGCGAATTATAAGCCTCTTTTTTGCTTTCATCCGCCCACAGCAGAAAACGGGCAATACGATAAACCAGAGTCGCCTTGCCGATGCCTTTCGGACCATTCAGAATCCAAGCATGGTGCATAGTGTTGTTTTTCCAAGCCTTTAAAAAAAGCTCTTCAGCTTTGGACTGCCCCAGTAAAAAGCTGTTGCTGCGCGGAGTGATATTGATTTCATCCGCCATCAGCAGCCCAGCCTTTCTTTAACTATGTCTATAATCTGCCGGTGCAGTATTTCAATATCCGTATCGGCGTTCAGCACCGCGCAGCGCTCCGGCTCACGCTTGGCAATTTCTAAAAAGCCGCGGCGCAGGTTATTATGAAATTCCAGCTGACGGCTTTCAAAACGCAGCTCTTTAACCGCCATAGTTTCAGCCTTAGCATAAGAGCGGCGCATGCCGACTTCCGGTTCCATATCCAATATAATAGTCAAATCCGGCTTAAAATCTCCGGCGACGATTTTATATAAATTCTGCAGAGTTTCCAGCGGCACGCGCTTGTCATAGCCATAATACTGATAGGCTTCGGTAGAATCGGCGTAGCGGTCGCTGACAACCCATTTTCCCGCCTCCAAAGCCGGCCACACAACTTTAGTCAAATCGCAGCGCCGGTCGGCGTAATAAAGCAGGCATTCGCTGATTGCGTCAAATTTATCCTTATCGCCGGTAACCAGCAAATTGCGGATGATTTTTCCCTCCTCGGTGCTTCCCGGTTCTTTGCTTTGCACGCAGGCTATACCGTTCTGCTCTAAATATTGCGCTAAAAGGCGGACTTGCGTAGACTTTCCGCAGCCTTCGCCGCCCTCCAGCGTGATGTACTTGCCGCGCATTATTTTGCTCCGAAAACAAAATATTTCAGATTAGCCCAGAATTTACCCAGCATGCCGGTTTCAGCCACATCGTTTGCCGCCACTAACGGCACATTCAGCGGAGCCTGACCGTCTATTTCTATTTTTATAGAGCCTATTTCCTGACCGGCTTTAATCGGAGCTTTAACCGGCTCGTCAAACTCAGCCGAAACCTTAACATTTTCCTGCTGGCTGCGGTGAACGGTTTTCAAAACATCGTCCGCAACAGTTAATTTTACGGTTTTCTCCTTACCATACCAAACTTTGGCCTCAGCCACGGTCTGCCCTTTGTTTAAGATTTTGAAGTTGTTAAATTCCCTAAAGCCCCAGCTCATCAGGCGTTCTGCTTCTTCCGAACGTTCGCGGTTGCTGTTCATGCCGCTCATAACTTCAATCAAACGGCGGTCGCCTTTGGTCGCCGACGCCGCCAAGCAGAATCCGGCTTCTTCGGTGTGTCCGGTCTTTAAGCCGTCGGCGCCTTTCATGGTATACAAAAGCGGATTGCGGTTGCCCTGCTTAATGTTGTTATAAACAAATTCTTTTTGGCTGAAATAGTGATAAAGTTCTGGAAATTCTTTAATGATATGGCGTGATAAAATCGCCAGATCTTCCATAGACATCCGATGATCCGGATGCGGCAGGCCGGTAGCGTTTTCAAAATGGCTGTTCTTTAAGCCCAATTTTTTAGCGGTTTTATTCATCAAAATCACAAAATCATCTTCCGAGCCGGCCACATTTTCGGCTACCACAATGCAAGCGTCGTTGCCAGACTGAATCACTATGCCTTTAATCAGATTTTCTACGCTGACGTTATCGCCGATAGAAAGAAACATTGTAGACCCGCCGGTAGCGGCTCCGCCTTTGCGCCAAGCATTTTCGCTGACAGAAAAAGTATCATCCAGCTTTATGCTGCCGTCTTTGATTTTGCTCATCAGAATATAAACGGTCATCAGCTTGCTCATAGAAGCCGGCGGAACGCTCTCGTCCATATTTTTAGTAAACAGATATTCGCCGGTATCATAGTCCATCAAAATTGCGTTACGCGCCGCTGTTTCAAAAGACATGGCATTAAAGCCGTAAACCGTGCTGCACAACAAAACAGTCAAACCAAACTTATTGATTTTCATTTTTTATCTCCTATTTCTTTTCAATTCTGGTGTCGCTGATACCATAATACTTTAACTTAGCCTGAGCCACTTTAGCCTCTTCCACGCGGCTGTACGGCCCTACCGAAACCCGATAATACGTTGTTCCGCTGACATCTATTTTCACAATATGGCTGCTGCCGTATTCTTTTAGGCGGACCATCAAAGCATGCGCTTTGTCATATTGCGTAAAGGCTCCGGCATGAATATAGTAATAGCCTGACAAATATTGATAGCTGCGGCTTTTAACCGCTCTGGTATCGCCTTTTTCAGGATTCTTTGCCGCCGCGCCGTAAATTCCGCTGCTGCCGGTTTTAGATGCGTTTGCCGAAACTGTTCCCATGGCTCCGGTTTTGCGCTCGCCGCCTGATGAAGCTGCGCTGCCGTAAACTGCAGGTTCGGCCGTGGTTCCGGTCGGCGTATAGGTGCCGGTGCTGTAAGTTTTATCTCCGGCGCTGGCATAAACATTAGCCTGCTCCGCCACATGCTCCGAAATTTCTATGCGTTCAGCCGAAGATTCGTACAAAGACGGCGCCGGTGTGGATTTTGCCGCCAAAGCCTTGCCGCTCGGCGAAGACAAATTCAGCAGAGCTTCTTTTAAAGCCTTGCTTTCTTTCGGCAAAACTTCCACCTTAACGCGGGTTGTTCCCTGCCCCATATATCCCAAAAGCTGGGCGCCGCGCTTGGAAAGGTCTATAATTCTGTCTTTAACATACGGTCCGCGGTCATTTACGCGCAAAATAATAGAACGTCCGTTCTGCAAATTGGTTACCCGCACAATACTCGGCAGCGGCAAAGTGCGGTGCGCCGCCGTCAGCGTATTCATATTATAGCGTTCGCCGTTAGCGGTCGGCTTGCCGTTAAAATCCTCGCCGTACCACGAAGCGGTGCCGATTTCCGAATAGCTGTAGTCTTCTTTCGGATAATACCATTTTCCGGCAATTTTATAAGGATTGCCGACTTTGTAAATTCCGCCGTAATTTTTGATTATTTCAGCTTGCGCCTGCGGAGACAATCCCGACAGCTCCGGCGTTCCGGTAGAGCAGGAACTCAGCACTCCGGCGCAAATCAGCAAGCCAAAAAATAGTTTAATACCGTTCATTGCGTTATTCATCATCAAATTTCAGTTACTGCACCCTACTCCGTTTTTTCTGTTTCAGCAAGCATTATTCTCTACTTATGCTTAATCTTTTTTGCTGCCGCTGCTGCGGTTTTAAGCGCCGGCTTTTGGGTTTTAGCTTTCAGCGGTTTCTTTTCTTCCGGCACCGGCACGCCGAAACCGATTTTCGGGTTATAGTTTTTAATTTTATTCAGTAGCTGATAATCAGGATAGCCGTCTTCCGGCAGCTTGGCTTTATGCTGCAGAAACTTTACGGCCTTGCGCGTATCGCTGCCGAGCTTGCCGTCTTCTTTGATTTTATTGCGCACAAATTTGTTATAAAATTGCTGAATCAGCTTAATTTCGTCGCTGTTCATCACATATTGCTCATCGGCATACAGCGGCGCCCATTTTCTTTTAGGATTTTTAATATAGTCAGCCAGATTTACAATCGCCAGAGCATAATTATCCGAGCGGTTCCAAATCATCACGCGCTTAAAGTTGCCGAACACGATATAGGCCGGTCCCTTGCGCCCGTCCGGCAGAATTACTGAGCCTTTCAGCTCTGCATTATACGGCAGGTTATAGCCGTAATAAGTTTTAACTCCGAGTTTTTTCCATTCTTCAACCTTTTTGGTGGTTTGACGCCCGACTTGGCTGAAATCAAAATTCCACGGCAGAGAAACCCGCATGCCCCACGGCTCGTCTTTTTTCCAACCTAAAGAGCTTAAGTAATTGGCCGCCGAGGCAATCGCATCGTCAAAAGAGTTCCAGATATCCGGCACGCCGTCGCCGTCAAAATCCACGGCATAGCTGTTGTAGGTGGACGGCATAAACTGGAAATGTCCCATAGCGCCTGCCCAAGAACCCAGCATTTTATCTTCGCTGAGCTTGGTTTTATCCATAATTTTCAAAACCTGATACAGCTCGCTTTTGAAAAATTTTGAGCGGCGGTTTTTATAGCTGAGATTCGTCAGGCTGTCTATCAAATGGTATGTGCCTTTATTTTGCCCGAAATTGGTCTCAACCGCCCAAAATGCGGTTAAATACGGCAGAGGCACGCCGTACTTATTTTCAACTTTCTTATATTTTTTAGCCAGCTTATCATTATGTTTACGGGCTTCCTGCACGCGTTTTGCCGAGACCAAGCGGTTAACATAGGCGCAGGTCGTCAGCACAAATTCCGTTTGCTTTTTATCCAGCTGCACCACTTCGGGCAAGGGATGATAATAGTTTTTGCCTTTATAGGCTTCATCAATCGTTTTTTGCGAAATCCCCTTAGAAATCATCTCGCGCTTTAAGCTTTCCAGCCAGACAGTCCATTCTTTCGGCGGAGTGTTTTTATTTTTCTCCGCTGCCGAAACCGCGCTGCCCGCCAAGAGCATGGCTGCTCCCAGCATTCCGCAAACCAACATTTTGATTTTATTCATTTTATCATACCTCTCAAACAACAGCTGTTATTTTAGGTCAATTTCTTTTAAAAATCATTAAAAAAAGTATGAAAAACGCCGGTTTTTATGACCGGCGACCTAGCTTATTTATCAGATAAATCCGAAGTGCAATGCGGACATTTTACCGCTGCCAGCGGAATTTCTTCACAGCAATACGGACACTTTTTGGTAGTCGGAGCAGCCTCTTCTTCTTTAATCATTTTTTCCTGCAGCTTATTAACGGCTTTAATCAAAACAAACACCGCAAACGCCACAATGATAAAGCTAATCACATTGTTTAAGAAAACGCCGTAATTTATTGAAACATCATCAGCAATTTTCCATTTTAAATCTGAAAAATCAACTTTACCCAAAAGCAGCCCGATTGGCGGCATCATAATGTCTTTTACCATAGAATCTACAATTTTTCCAAACGCAGCACCAATGATAATACCGACAGCCATGTCCATCACATTGCCGCGCATTGCAAATTTTTTGAATTCATTAAAAAAGCTTTTAATCATATTTTTAGTTCTTTACTCATAAATCGGAAAGTTGTTACAAAGTTCAATAATTTTATTTTTAGTTTGTTCAATAACCTCTTCGGCATTGCCTTCGGCCAAAGCATCCACCACATCGCCGATGCAGTTGCCGATAAGCTCAAACTCTTTTTCCTTAAAGCCGCGGGTTGTGCCTGCCGGGCTGCCCAAACGCACGCCGGAAGTAATTTTTGGCGGCTGCGGATCAAAAGGAATGGCGTTTTTATTGCAGGTTATATGCGCCTTTTCCAAAGCTGTGGTTACCACATCGCCGGTCAGTTTTTTCGGACGCAAATCAACCAAAACCAAGTGGGTGTCGGTTCCGCCAGAAACCAGAGCCAATCCGCGCTTGATTAAAGTATTGCCCAAAACTTTGGCATTTATAATAACCTGCTTGGCATAATCCTGAAACTGCGGAGTCATCGCCTCGCCGAAGCAAACCGCCTTGCCGGCAATCACATGTTCCAGCGGACCGCCCTGCGACCCCGGGAACACCGCAGAATTAACCTTTTTATAGATATCGGCGTTATTCGTTAAAATCATGCCGCCGCGCGGTCCGCGCAGAGTCTTGTGCGTGGTGGTGGTTACCACATCGGCAAAGTCTAACGGATTCGGATGTTGCCCGCCGGCGACCAAACCGGCAAAATGCGCCATATCAACCATCAAATAAGCCCCTACTCTGTCGGCAATTTCACGGAAGCGTGCAAAATTTATTTGGCGCGGATAAGCCGAACCGCCGGCCACAATCAACTTAGGCTTGCTGTCCAAAGCCAAGCATTCCGCCTCTTCATAGTCTATAAGCCCCGTATCTTCGCGCACACCGTACTGCACAGCCTTAAACAGCTTGCCCGACATAGAAACTTTTGCGCCGTGGGTTAAATGTCCGCCGGCATCCAAGCTCATACCCATAATCGTATCGCCGGGGTTAAGCAAGGCAAAATAAACCGCCATATTGGCCTGCGAGCCGGAATGCGGCTGCACATTAACATATTGCGCCTTAAAAATCTTTTTAGCCCGGTCTTGAGCCAGCGACTCCACTTCATCTATAAACTCGCAGCCGCAGTAATAGCGGTGAGCCGGATAGCCCTCGGCATATTTATTGGTCAAAACCGAGCCTTGCGCCTCCATGACCGCCCGAGAAACAATATTTTCGCTGGCAATCAGCTCCACTTGCTCGCGCTGGCGCTTCAGCTCTTTTTGAATAATGTCATAAACATCTTTATCTTCGGTTTGCAAACCATGCTCAAAATCCATTTATTCCCCCTTGTCTAATTTATCTAAACGGCGCTGATGGCGTCCGCCCTCATATTCCGCCGCCATAAAAGCATCAATTTCCGCCGTCACATCGGCAAATTTCATAGTGCGTCCGCCGAAAACAATCACATTGGCATTGTTGTGCTGCTTAGCCAGACGAGCTGCTTCCACGTTGTAAAGCAAGGCAGCGCGGATTCCTTTGTGGCGGTTGGCGGCAATAGAAATACCGATTCCGGTTCCGCAGATAAGAATCCCTAATTCAGCTTTTTTACTGAGGATTTCCTGCGCCATTTTATCGGCTATATCCGGATAGTCTACCGATTCTGACGAGTATGTGCCTAAATCGGTCAAATTTAAACCGGCATAATGCTGCTTCAGCTGCTCTTTCAGTTCAAATCCGCCGTGATCGGATGCGATAGCTATTTTCATTGCATTCTCCCTTTTTCTGACACAACTATATAATATAACAGAAAAAATGCTCCACCAAAAAACACATTTTTTCCACCGATATAAAAAAAATGAAAAAAAATAAAAAAAAGTGTTGACGTTTGCAAAAAAATCGGTATATATGGTTTCTGTTAAGTGAGTTTGGTACTTCGGTACGAACCGGCCGGTTGGCAGAATGGCTCATGCAGAGGACTGCAAATCCTTTTATATCGGTTCAATTCCGGTACCGGCCTCCAATAACATTCCGACTTAGCTCAGCGGTAGAGCAATCGGCTGTTAACCGATTGGTCATCTGTTCGAATCAGATAGTCGGAGCCAACAAATTCTAAAGACTGTCGCAAGGCAGTCTTTTTTGTTTTTAGTTATTCCATTTTTGCAAATTTCAGCTTATCTCATATTTTTTATTGACAAAAAAAAATAAATGTATATTTTAATAACATATTTTAATTATTAACTAATTTTTATGTCTATGAGTTCTAAAAATTCTAAGTTTTTCGTTATGGCAGCTTCATTGGCTAAGCAGCTTTTTGCGCCTGAGTTTTTCAATTTAGATTTTGACAAGCTGCAGGGTGCTTTGCTTCATTACGAAGCCGTAAAATTGACAAAAGCATTGCTTCACAACCTAAAAAAGCCTTTGCTGTTTCCGTCAAACGATGCGGCGGAATTGCTGCAGTATATGGCTGAACACGCGTACGGCACGGGTAACAATTTTTGTTATTGCTACTGTACTCAAGACGAATTGTGGGAAATGGTGCAGGCTGAAGACGACTACAACTGGTTCAAGACGGTTGTTTCAGATGGTTCAGCCGATGAGATTTTGGAAAAATGGGCGGAGCTTATTACCAGTCATGTTGTGTCGCGCTATGATTTTCCGAAATCACGCAAAGACTTGTACATAGCCGTGCTGACTAGGGATATTGAAGCCTTTGGCATGGCCTGCTCGTCAGCTTTCTTCTGCTGTTCATTTTTGAAAGCCATGAAATTGCATGAATAACATTAAAAAAGCTTCCGATATTTGCTGTATCGGGAGCTTTTTTGTTTAGCTATTGACAAAAACAAGGAAAAAGATTATAAAATAACCATCAAATTTATTATTTATTTTATTTTTTATTTATGACAGATACTAAGAATTTTGTAAAAGCCGTCAAAGAGTTTAATTCTCAGTTGACTGCAAAAACATTTGCCGACTGTGATTATGACTTTATTCACAGAGTTATAGTGTATTATTTTGTACACAATAATGCCGAAATTATGTTTCCTGATAAAGACGTTGCTGCGCTGTTTGAGACACTAGACGCTGATTGCGGCTTTAGGACTTTTGAGGTTGATAAAGAAGATTTTTTGAAAATGATATCATCTGATGAGGATTATAATCATTTCAAATCATTAGTTTCGCCTAAAAACGGCGATAAGCTTCTTGAAAAATGGTGCCGCTTGATTCGCAGCACAGTTGACCGCAATGTTAAATCAACCATGTCAACAAAGCTCCGGCGCAATGCTTTGCCCGAAAAAGCTATTGAAATGCTGATGGCTAAAGGTTTGTATAAATCGGCTGAAGAAGCTCAAGACAGCTATATAGAATCTATAAAGCTGACAAAGTTTATCATGGGAACTTTTATATTTATGGGTGCAAGCTCTTATATTTTGGGCTTTTTCAAAGAACAAGCCCAAAAGAAGAATACTTAAGCCCCTCAATCAAACAAAAACTTCCGATATTTGCGATATCGGAAGTTTTTGTGCGTTTATTCAAAATTTTCCACGCTGCGGTGATGCGTTTCAAAGTCTTTTACCACAATCGTAGTTACATCGGCTTTTGAATATTTTTGAAAAATCAGACCATGCCCCAAGCATTGTCCGACGTTTATATTAAAATCCGTGCCGCATTCGTTCAAATAATCGGCTTGCGAGACTGGGTCGCAAGATGGCCCTTTCAGCTCTGCAGAAATAGTTTCGCCATCCAATTTGCTGTCACGGCAACTCATAGAATATACATCGAATCCGGCATCTTCCAATAGCTGTTTTAAGTGAGCCGCATATTTCTGCATAAAAAAGCAATTAGCTATGCCCAGCTTGTGATATCCGCTGAGCTTAGCAAAATCAATCAGCTCTTTCAGGCGCGATTTGTTACAAGCCAGAGCGGAAATATTCATTCTTTTAATATCTTCATCTGTATATTCTGTCATCCAAACCTCCCTCAGAACTGATTGATTTTTAGCATTTTATTGGTCTAAGAACGAGCGCAGGCGCTTAGAACGGCTCGGATGCTTCAATTTGCGCAGAGCCTTGGCCTCAATCTGGCGGATACGTTCACGCGTCACATTAAACTGCTTGCCGACTTCTTCCAAAGTGTGGTCAGTATTCATGCCAATACCGAAACGCATACGCAAAACCCGCTCTTCGCGAGGCGTCAAAGATGACAAAATCTTGGTGCAGGTTTCTTTTAAGTTGGAGTGAATAGCCACATCCAAAGGCTGCAAAGCGCTTTCATCAGCAATAAAGTCGCCCAAAGACGAATCTTCTTCATCTCCGACTGGAGCTTCCAAGCTAACCGGCTCTTTGGCAATTTTCATCACTTTGCGGATTTTATCCAGCGGCATAGACAAGCGTTTTGCCAATTCTTCCGGCACCGGCTCGCGTCCCATTTCCGACAGCATCTGCCGAGAAGTGCGCACCAGCTTGTTAATGGTTTCAATCATATGAACCGGAATACGGATAGTGCGGGCTTGGTCGGCGATAGAACGGGTTATAGCCTGTCTAATCCACCATGTTGCATAAGTAGAGAACTTATAGCCGCGGCGATATTCAAATTTATCCACGGCTTTCATCAGACCGATGTTGCCCTCTTGGATTAAATCCAAAAACTGCATGCCGCGGTTTGTATATTTTTTCGCAATAGAAATAACCAAACGCAGGTTTGCTTCAATCATTTCTTTTTTAGCGCGTTCGGCTTCGCGTTCGCCTTTTTTAATGGTGTCAACCATTTTGCGGTATTCGCTGATTGGCAGACCGCATTCCTGCGCCATTTGCGCCACATTATTGCGGATATCTATAATTTCATCTTTATATTTTTCAATAAAGGCAGCCCAATGCTTATCTTTTTTAAGCGAAATTTTATCCAGCCAATTCGGGTCAAGCTCAGATTTTTGATATGCTTCCAAAAAGTCTTCGCGTTTGATTTTACAAGATAAAGCATAACGCAAAAGCTTACCCTCTTGTCCCATAAGACGCTTATTCATTTCATTAAGCTGTTCCACCAGCTGCTCTACTTTAGCGCTGTTCAGATGGATAGAACTCATAAGCTCTACCAATTCTTTTTTGAGCTTCAGATATTTCTTTTCGGTAGACGGAATAATCTTCCGGCCGGCTAAAATCGCCGCCATGCGCTGGCTCTGCACTTTTTTCAAATCATCATAGTAACCGGCGATTTTGTTTAAAATTTCCAAAACCGGCTCAAACAGCTGCCCTTCCATGGTAGAAACCGAGGTTGAACTGTGACCTCCGCCCTCGCCGTCTTCGCTGTCGCTGTTTTCTTCAGAATTTTCATCATCCAGATTTTCCATGCCGTCGTCAGAGTCGTCCATGTCATCAGCAACATCATCGTCAAGCTCAATATCGGTATCTAAATCGTCGTCTATTTCATCTAAATTCTTTTCGTTGAGTTCTTTAGTAACTTTTTCCAAATCATCAACGCCGGCATTTTCCGGTTCATCATCATAGACCATGGCTTCAGAATCGTCGCCGTACATAACTTCCAAGTCTACAATATCGCGCAGCTGCATGGTACCGGCAACCAGCTCATCGCGCCAATCCGAAATAGCCTTAATAGTCATCGGGCTTTCGCACAATCCGCCGATCATAACCGTTTTACCGGCTTCAATACGCTTAGAAATGGCGATTTCGCCCTCGCGGGAAAGCAGTTCCACCAACCCCATTTCTTTTAAATACATACGGACAGGGTCGTCTGAATGCCCTACGTCTTTGGCGTCTATATTGCCGACTTCTTCTTCGCCGGCTTCATCGTTTTCATAATCATATTCATTAGAATCATCTTCTTCGCCCTCATCAACATCCGAATCGGAGATAATGTTGATGCCCATGTCGGAAATAGACGACATAATATCCTCAAGCTTATCCGAAGACTGCTTATCCGGCGGCAGAACCTTGTTAAGCTCTTCCATTGTGATATATCCAAGATTTTTGCCTTTGGCAAGAAGATGTCTGAAAGCTGTAGTCATAGCTTCAGCGTTAACGGAGTCTGTACCATCATTTTCGTACAAGTCCTGATTTTCTTTATCTGACATAACGTTCCTTAAAAAATCATATGTTATCCATTGCGGACAATATAAATTGCTAGCGAATAATTTTTAGTAAATTTTATTTAATTTGTCAATATCTGCTTTTCAAGATTCGCCGATTTTTTATAAATTTTATTTCTACCAGCCGACGGCAGCTTGAAAGTATTTTTTAAGCTCTGGTTATTGAGATTTTTCATACATTATAAAATTATCCTTAACTTCTAAACTTAAAGAAATTCAGACAGCCCTGTTGCATTACATTAAAAACTATTGCTTTTTGCGGAGGGTATTGTATAAGATAAGGTAATTTGAACTATTTTATTGAAAGGGCTTATTCTTATGCTTAATCCCAAAAACAACGCCGCTATTTTACGGCTGGCTGTTTTGACAAATGTCGCTAAAAGTTTTTTAGACAATAACTTATCCGATATTGAAAATATTCCGACAAATTTAGTGCCTGATGATGCTAAACCGGCGCGCGGCTCGCTGGAAAAAGACCGTAACGCCGTCAAACAGCTTTGTTTAGCCGCTTTAGGCTTTACGCCATGCAATGTCGCCGCGGATAAAAGCTTGTCGGATTCCGCTAAAGACTTTTTGGCCCGCACCGAATTGGAAAAAGCCACAATTTCGGTTTTGCCGAATGTCTGCGACGCCTGCAAATCCACACACTATGAAGTTACCAGCGCTTGCCACGGCTGTTACGCCCGTCCCTGCGCTGTAAACTGCCCTAAAAAAACTATCATTGTGGCAAAAAAAGCCGTTATTTTACAAGACAACTGCATTAAATGTGGTTTATGCGCCGGCAACTGCCCGTATAACGCCATTAACAAAGCCCTTGTGCCGTGCGAAGACGCTTGTCCGGTGGGCGCAATCAGCAAAGATGAAAACGGCGTGGAGCATATAGACAACGACAAATGTATTTCTTGCGGTAAATGTATTGTTTCCTGCCCGTTCGGCGCGATTGCCCACAATTCGCAGCTGCTTGACGTTTTGAAAGCCTTGAAAAATCCGCAGCAAAAAACTATTGCCATGCTGGCTCCGGCGGTTATCGGGCAATTCGGCAATGACTTGGGCAAAGTTATCACCGCTTTCAAAAAACTTGGCTTTGATGAAGTGGTGGAAGTGGCGCAAGGCGCGGATATAACCACCAAGCACGAAGCTGCGGAATTTGTGGAACGCATGCACGAGGGTGCAAAATTTATGACAACTTCCTGCTGTCCGGCGTGGATGCAGGCTATGGAAAAGCATATGCCGGAACTTAAAGAATATGTTTCAACTTCCGGCAGCCCAATGTATTACATTGCCGAAGTAATGAAAAAAGAATTTCCGGAATACAAAACCGTGTTTGTCGGTCCGTGTATGGCAAAACGTTTGGAAGCCGAGCGCAACCCGAATGTTGACTATGTTCTGATTTTTGAAGAGCTGCAAGCCGCTTTTGACGCCGCGCAAATCAATCCGGCAGCTTTGGAAGCTGATAAATTCGCTGTAGAATCTTCCGCACAGGGACGCCGTTTTCCGATTTCTGGAGGCGTTGCCAGCGCCGTGCAATTTGTGGTCGGCGATAAAGCAGAATATAAGCCGCTGAAAATTGACGGTCTGACCAAAGACAGCTGCAAAATGTTAAAGCGTTTCGCCGCCAAAGCTCCGGAAGATGCGAATATGATTGAAGTTATGTGCTGCGAGGGCGGCTGCATTGCCGGTCCGGGAGCGGTTATTCCGGCTAAACGCGGAACTGTTTTAGTAGAAAACTATGTTAAAACCAGTAAAGATATTGAGTGCTGATTATGAAAGAGATTACCTCGCAAAAACTGGCGGAAATTTTGGGCTGCGACGCTGCTCAGGCTGATATCGTTATCAATAAAATATCCACCGACAGCCGTCAGGTTGATGAACATTCGCTTTTTATCGCCCTGCGCGGCGAACATTTTGACGCTCACGATTTTGTTGCAGATGTTGCGGCTAAAGGCTGCCCGCTGGCGGTAGTTGACCATTTGCTGCAAAATGTTCCGGCCGAAAAACAACTGGTGGTAAAAGATACTTTGGAAGCTTACGGCAAAATCGGCGCTTATAACCGCAGTCAATTTAAAGGCACGGTCATCGGCTTAACCGGCAGCGCAGGCAAAACCACCACGAAAGAGGAGATTGCCTTTTTGCTGTCGCATTTTGCCAAAACCTACGCCACAGCCGGTAATCATAACAATCAAATCGGCGTGCCGCAAAGCTTGTGCGAACTGGATATGGACGCTCGTTACGCCGTGATTGAAATGGGTATGAGCTCCAAAGGCGAAATATCGCATTCCATAAGCTTGGTTAAACCGGATATTGCCGTGGTTACAAACGTTTATCCGATGCATATAGAGTTCTTTCCGAATTTTGAAGGTATTGCCCATGCTAAGGCGGAAATTTTTGAGGGCTTGCCGGCTCAGGGCGGTATTGCCATTATCAACGAAGACACCAACTTTGCCGACATTCTGAAAGCGGAAGCGATAAAACATAATGCCAAAATCATTACCTTTGGCAAAAACACCCACCCGACTGATAATTTTACCACTCAAGAACAAGGCGAACAATATTTATATAACGCTTGGTGCGCGCTTACCGTAGTGCAGGCTTTGGGCTTAGATGTAAACAAAGCCGCTTCATACATAAAAGATTTCGGCGCGCTTGATGGCCGCGGCAAACATCATACTCTAGCCATTCACGGCGGCAAATACACTCTGATTGACGACAGCTACTCCGGGCAGCCGGAAGCAATGAAGCTGGGTATAGAAGCCTTAGATAAGAGCCAAACAAAAGGCCGCAAAATCGTAGTGCTTGGCAAAATGGCTGAGCTCGGCGACACCTCTAAGGCGCGCCATATAGAAATCGGCAAGCTGCTGGCAAACAGCTCTATTGACGTGGTGGTCGGCGTTTGTCCGGAAATGAAAGACATGCTGGCGCAGCTGCCGGCAAACAAGCAGCAGTATTACTTTGAAAATAAAGACCAAGTGGCTGATTTTTTGTTAAATAAACTCTTGCAAAATAACGATACTGTTCTTATAAAGGGAGCTAGATATTCGTCTAAATTGTACCAAGTGACGGAAGAACTTTTGAAAAAAGGGAGTGCTGCCTAAATGAAATGTCCTTTTTGCGGCTGTGAAGAAACGCAAGTTAAAGATTCCCGCAACACCGAAGACAATACTTCGGTGCGCCGCCGGCGTGAATGTCCGGAATGCGGCTCGCGTTTCACCACGTTTGAGCGTGTGCAGCTGCGGGAATTGATTGTGGTAAAACGCAACGGCGACCGCACGGAATTTGACCGCGACAAGCTGGAGCGTTCTATCGCTCTCGCCGTCCGCAAACGTCCGATTTCTGCCGAACGTGTGGAAAAAATCGTGACATCGCTGCAGCGCAAGTTTGAGAGCTCCGGCGAAGCGGAAATCACTACCGAGCAAATCGGACAAAGCGTTATGGAAGTGCTGGCAAATTTGGATAACATCGCTTATATCCGTTTTGCTTCCGTATATAAAGACTTTCGCACTTTGCAGGATTTGGAAGATTTTGTGGCGACCATAGAAAAATTAACCAATCACGAAGACCATAAATTTATTGAGGAAAACTAAAATGTCTAAATTTGTTTCAGAAAAAATCAAAATGAAATCAGGCGCGCGCTTGGCCGCTGTGCAGGCAAACTATATGATTGCCTTTAGCCAGCTGCCGGTTGACGAGGTTATTCAAGATTTTGTGCAAGGCAAAGTCGGCCGCTTTGTGATTGACGACAGCGAAAGCGAAGATAAAGAAAATATGGTTGAAGTCGGCCCGATTGACAAGGAATATTTTGAAAAATTGGTGCGCGGCATTCAATCACGCAAAGAAGACTTGGAAAAATCACTAAACGCCTATCTGCGCGGCGAATGGTCGTATGACCGCATGAACGGCATTATGCAGGCTTTGCTGCTGACCGCTGTTTATGAGCTGACTGCCAACACCTCGGTAGATACTAAAGTTCTTATTCAAGAATACGTTGATTTAGCGTATGCTTTCTTTACTAAGAATGAGCCGAAAATGGTTAATGCTTTGCTGGATCAAATTGCTCACGCGGTTAGAAACTAAAAAAGAAGAAATAAAATGGCTGTTTTAAAATTATACACTTATCCTGACGAAGTTTTGCGGCAAAAATGCCGTAAGGTTGAAAAAGTTGACGATGAAATGCGCCGTTTTTTAGATGATATGCTGGAAACCATGTATGCCGACAAGGGTGTTGGCTTGGCCGCTCCACAAGTCGGTTCGGATAAGCGTGTGATTGTGATAGACCCCAACCCGAGCGATGAAGATTTATCCGCCCGCCGCCCGATGTATTTAGTAAATCCGGAAATTATCTGGAAATCAGAAGAAACTGTTATGTTTTGCGAGGGCTGTTTGTCTTTGCCGAATCAAAGCGCAGATGTGGAGCGTCATGAAAAAGTGCGGGTGCGTTATGTAGACTATAACGGCAAAGAGCAAGAAATTTTAGCGGACGATTTTCTGGCAATTATTCTGCAGCATGAAATAGACCATTTGGACGGTATTTTATATATTGACCACCTAAGCCGCCTCAAACGCAGCCGTCTTTTGAAAAAACTAGATAAATACTATGAAGACAAAGCCCGAGAAGCGGAGAAAAAAGAATAATCAAAAAAAATGTGAAATCATAATGACTTCACAGTTTTTTGGGGATTACATGTAAAAGTACATGTATGCAAGCCCTGCCCCGCCTATAAACGTCGTTAAGACATAAAAATAAAATTATGTAGTTATTTTAAGAATCTCCAGCTATTTTGTCAATATATTTATACAAAAAACTTTGGACTAAACTGAATTTTGATTGAAAGTAAAGATGTTTTCCGACTGCAGCATACTGTTTTAGTAGTTGACTTATGGAGTGAGACTGGTGTAGAATAAATGCAGTAATTAACTTAAAATAGAGGAAAGAAAGATGAAAAATAAGCTAAGCAAAGGTCTCTCTCTCTCTCTGCAAATCCTGAACATCTGATTAAAGGCGCTTTTTCTGCCCTTCAGCACGTTTTTGCAGGGTTTGGCAGAAAAAATGACACTTTCGGTAATAACCAGCACAAAAGCAATATAACAGCCTCGCACTTTACTCTGCCGTCATTGCGAGCAAAGCGAAGCAATGGCGCCGAAAGAACCAATATCGTATTAAAGGGTTTGGATGTCGTGCGTCAATACGCCGCACTTTTGGAGCGACGTGTACAAACTGGTACACGAGCAAGAAAAGCGCTAGTAGTGACCCGACAGGCAAACCCGCTAGGCCGTTCCATGATAGAAATGCTCGGCGTTTTAGCCATTATCGGTGTGTTAACAGTCGGCGGTATCTCCGGATATTCCAAAGCTATGGAAAAGTGGAAAACAAACAAGGTTATTAGTGAATATACTTATTTTATGTTTAATGCCATTGCTCATGCAGATGATTTAAAGAAAATTTCCATAGGATCTGGATATGCAAATGCAGCCCAATCTCTCAATATGTTTCCCGAAACTTGGACTTTAGTAAATAATGTGTTAGTCAATGATAGCTTTAATCGCCCAATTCAAATGTTTAAAATTGAAAATGAAGAATTAGCCTTTGAAATATATTTATTACACGATGGTATAACTGAAAATTCCCGGCAAATATCATTCTGCCGAGAAATATTCAGTAACTTCGCTAAACCTCTAGCAAATTTTGTAACAACTGTATATGTTTGGCGAAATAAGGCAATCAATATACTTTTTTACGGCGACAATTATTGCGGAGGAGATAGAAAATGTTTGAGAGATGTTACCCTAGATGAAATTAACGCAAAATGCCGTACCTGCTCAGATATAAAAAGCGGAGGTTGCTCTATTGTTATAACTTATTGAATTTGGCTCTTATCAAGCCTCTTGCTTGGCTTTTATCTTGGCTACTTCGCCACGGGCAAGCGCATCACAGCGTTCGTTTTCGGGGTGACCGTTATGTCCTTTTACCCACAGCCAGCGAATTTCATGCTGTTGTGTCAGCTCGTCCAAGCGCTGCCATAAATCCACATTTTTAACCGCTTGCTTTTTATTTGCCGTCTGCCAGTTGTTGCGTTTCCAATTAGCCAGCCATTCGGTTATACCATTCATCACATATTTACTGTCGGTGTAAAGTGAAATATTGCACTTGGTTTTAAGCGCGCTCAATGCCATAATCACAGCCATCAGCTCCATACGATTGTTAGTAGTGTTTTCTTCTCCACCGCTTAACTCTTTTTCAATATCCTTATAGCGTAAAATTGCACCCCAACCGCCAACTCCGGGGTTGCCGGAACAAGCTCCGTCCGTAAAAATCTCCACTCTTGCCGTCATTTATTCCACTTTTCGTAAAAACTCGTTAAAAAATTCATTGATAAGCCACTCATTATTTTTTTCATCAGTCCGCAAAGCCTTGGCTACAAATGAGCGTAAATTATTTTTCAGCCCGCTTATTCTAAATGATTTCGGCGCGGCGCGCTCGGCTCCAACCACGCCATCCAGCAGCAAATCATCGTCAACCAGCGGTGACAAAATTATCTCAATTCTTGTAAACTTCAAAATTCCGCGCGGTGGCAAACGCAATTCCGGCTTGGTAATCAGGTTCAAATGCCCTGCTATTCCCTGAATAGAATACATCTGGTTATAATCCAAAAACCGCACTTTATTATTAACGCCGCCATAATTTTCGGTAGTGCAAGTAAGATAAAGCTCACTGGCAATCACATTGCTTTCATTTTTACAAAATACATCAAACGAAACTTTGACATATTTGCGCACCGCCTTGCCTTTTTTACTTTTCAGATAAAGAATTTCAGCTTCATCATTCTGCACAATTTCCAGCTTGCGGTTTTCTATCATCAGTTCCACATTAGGCTGTGGTTGGCGTCCAAACATTCCGGCAATCACCGAATACGGAGCCGGCACATTGTTTGAACCCGAACGAATGTAAATATGACTGCCGATTGTCGTCATCAGCGGAGCCAAATCGGATTTTGGAATATATGTAGCCAAATAGCCGTCACCGTTTTTATCGCAGGCAATTATGTGGTTGCGCACTTTATTGTGGCTTGGAATAGTGCAGCCGGAGATGGCGTTTTCCACCCAGCTCATAAAGCGGTGTACGTTGTGAACTTTAACTTTGCTTTTTGCCACATCGCCAACCTCACAGTCGCGTGAACATTCAACGCCCCAAATAATCACTCCGCCTTCGGAATTGCCAAAACCGGATATGCACTTAGAAAGATTACGCCTATCGTCACTACACAGCGCCTGCCCGTGTTTTCCGGTAGAAGCCGCCTGCTTAAAGTCCAAAAACAACTCTTCTGTCTGCCGCTCGCGGATAAACTCATCAAGCGCGTCTTCGCCAAAATAGACCAGCTTTTCAAATATATCTTCAGCTCTTGACATGGCGGCATCTCCTGTTGTTGCATTTATGGCTTATAATATCACAATCCGCTTAAAAACGCAAATATTTCTCTACAATATCATAACTTGGATAGTCGTGCAGATTACCCAAAAGCGTATAAGTAGGCTTGCTGGCAAACAAACGCCGCGCCACACGCTGAATATCATCTTTATTGATAGCGTTGATTTTTTCCACAATTTCTTCAACCGGAATCACGCGGTTATATAAAAGATGCTGACGGGCGATAACTTCGGCGGTAGAAGAAGAGCTTTCCAAAGCCATCAGCATACTTGCCTTGAGCTGAACTTTCACCCGCTCCAATTCTTTGTCAGTCACATATTCATTGACAACTTTTTTCAGCTCATCAGCCACCACCGGAACATATTGCTTGATTTCTTCTTCATTCAAACCGGCGTAAATTCCAAACATACCGCTGCCGGTGTGCGCATTGGCAAAACTGTATACCGTATAAACCAAGCCGCGCTTTTCACGGATTTCTTGGAACAAACGAGATGACATGCTGCCGCCCAGCAAGGTCGAAAGCACAGTTACCGGATAATAGTCAGCATCGTTATACGGCACTCCTTCAAAGCCAAGTAAAACTTGAGCTTGTTCAATATCGCGGGTTTTGATAGATGAACCGCCGGTATAATGCTGCGCGTCTTTAACATAGTCTGTTTTTTCACGCAAACCAGACATTCGATCCTCTACCATTTTAACAAATTCATCATGGTTCAAATTACCAACAGCGGCAACAACCATATTTTCGGCGGCGTAGTTGTGTTTCATATAATCATGCAGTTTATCGGCGTTAAATGAGCGGACTTTTTCCGCCGGACCAAGAATACTGCGTCCCAAAGCCTGATTAGCAAAGGCTGTTTCTTGAAAATAGTCATAAACAATATCGCTTGGATCATCATTAGTCTGTTTAATTTCCTGCACTACAACTTCTTTTTCTTTTGCCAGTTCGGCAGCGTCAAAAGTCGGCGCCATAATCAAATCAGTCAGCACGTCTGTGGCCAATTCCACATCGTTTTTAAGCATTTTAGCATAAAAAGCCGTAAACTCGCGCGAAGTATAAGCGTTGGTCTGCCCTCCCACGTTTTCTATATCTTCGGAAATTTGCAAAGAGTTACGTTTTTTTGTACCTTTAAATACCGTATGTTCCACAAAATGCGAAATTCCGTTTCTTTCCAGCGTTTCACAGGCGCTGCCGGTGTTTACCCAAATACCCAAAGAAACAGTTTCAGTCTGCGGACGTTCAACCGAAGCAACCCGCAAGCCGTTTTTCAATGTTGTTAATTTAACTTCCATAAAAAATCTTGCCTTATTCTAAAAAATTACGTATGACAGCATTATATTATCTGATTATGATAAATCAACACAAAACTTATAAGGGGGTATATAATGGGGACAAAATTACATTTTGCGGTTGTGCTTTCAGGATGCGGACGCGCCGATGGTTCAGAAATTCACGAAGCGGTATGCGCTCTGCTTTGCATTGAAAATATGGGCTGCACCTATCAATGCTTTGCACCGGATATTGACCAAGCGGCGGTGGTTAATCATCTAAACAATCAAGCCATGAATGAAAAACGCAATGTTTTGGTGGAATCTGCCCGTATTGCCCGCGGCAATATTCTGGACCTGAAAGAATTTAACACCAAAGATTATGACGCCATTATCTTCCCAGGTGGGCTTGGCGCTGTCACCAACTGGTGTGATTTTGCCGGACGCGGTGTTTCCTGCAACATCAACACCAGTGTCAAACAGGTTATCCGCAAATGCTGGGAAGACAAAGTAGTTATCGGCGCAATGTGCATCGCTCCGGTTTTGATTGCTTTGGTTTTGGCCGACAAACACGTTAAATTCACGCTTGGCGCCGGCGGCGATACCGCCCGTAAACTAGAAGAACTTGGCGCGATTCACGAAGAAGTCGGCGTTTCCGATGTTTGCATAGACCGCGATAATCTGGTTTGCAGCACTCCGGCTTATATGCTTGCCACCAATATGCTTGATGTCTGCCAAGGTGCGCAAAATATGGTCGGAGCAATCTGCCAGCTTTTAGAAGAGCAAAGAAACTGACATAATCACAACGGAAAACGGATAGTTATACAGCATACTCCTGAAGCATCGCAATGTTCACAGGCGGATTTTATTTGAGCCAAAGTCGCATTGCTTAAACAATCTCGTCCATTTGAGCAATAAGCATCGCCATAAAATGTTATATCGCCTTTAGTTGAATTAAAAGTGTTTATTGAATAAACAGCGGAATGCAGCGGCGTCATAATATTGTTAAACATCTCAACGCAAAGCTTCGATGAAAAGTTTGCGGATATCTTGCTGTCTGCGGTTTCTTGCCAGCCGCCTAAATAAAAATCCAGAAGCAAAACATTGCCGCCGCTATAAGACTGCACAATATTGCCGCTGTTATCCCACATTGCCTTATTATCTTCGGCTGTCCAGCTGGACGGAACAATATTTATGGCGCGGGCAAAGTCCGTGAAATTAAATTTTCCCATACCGACAGGAACGCTCCTTAAATCATCTATATGCTCAAGCAAACCATATATAAGATAGCTATATTCGCTGATAGTTTTATTAAGCTTAAACTTTTCCATCGCTTTGGAGTAGCCGGCGATGCCGCCAACGCTTAGTACGCCGACAATTGCCAGCACACCCAGCATTTCTATCATTGACCGACCGACAGAGCCAATGTCATTGCGAGCAACGCGAAGCAATCCACACTCCGCTCCCCTGCTCTTTCCTTTGAAAAATTCTATACTCTTAAACATCTTATTCCTCCTATTATGTGTAAAAAAAACGACCGTTATTTTTACACACTCAGAATAAGACGCTGATAATTCTCACAAAACTACAAAAAACATCGTAAATATAAAAAGTTATTGCAAATTCAGCAAACCTTTGCTAGACTACAAAAAACAGCCTAAAAACTGTCCATTTTAAACGGTCGTTTTTTTACACACTTCCGCATCTTCCAACGCTTTGATTTTACATATTTTATAAAATTATCTTTACTTTTATGCAATCTTTCAGTAAAATAAGCTTTAGACAGGCAATAGTCTGTCTAGGGCGTGAGAACCCTTTTATACTGATAGTCGTTAAAGCATAAACGACTTAAATTCTGTTATGCCGATTTCTGCCGGTTAGGTGGATGTCGGCTAAATAAGGCTATGAGCTGAATAAGCCGAGCCGTTTATCAGTATACGGTTTCTCAACATCCGCCCGCCATTTCGGTGGGTTTTGTTTTATGTATAACAATTAAACGGAGTTAGAGATATGTATAAAAATTTTGAATATGTTAAAAATAAGCTTGCCAGAGATACTAAGCCCACTACTCCGGCACCAGACATTCTTTGTCGGTACTCCCCTCCGGAAGTACCAAGACGGATAATCCATCAAGTCATTGCTAAAGCAATGTCTATATTTGATAATCACCTCACTCGGCGCTGCCGCACCACTCTCTTCCGCAGGGGGGCTGGGGTTATACTTGCCTTATTAGTATTTATTGACTTATTCGCAACCGCGGCAGAGGCGAAGATTTGCTTTTTGCCGGACGACAGCTGCGGCACTAGCAAAATAACCAGTATTAAGACTAATAAAAGCGGATGTATGTATAAATCTGAAACTGAAGCCCGCAACGGTATAGGCGCCTGCGAAACTACATATAAACAAAACATGTGCTACTACAGGCGCTGCAAGACTGAAGACAATAATATATTTGCGGATGAGGAAAGCTGTAAAAAGAAAGCCGAAGACTCTAATCAACTTTGTGTAAGCTGCGGCAGTTGTTATAAAATTGTAGCCCAAATAGAACCCAAAGTAACTTGCACAGAAACCGAATCCACATGCAGCGCAAAGGGAAAAGCTTTTGAGGCAAACGGCAATTATGACAGCAACAATATTCCTTGCGGCAGCTGTAAACCTATTGAGCAACCTACTGCACAAACCTGCAAACAAATCAACCAAACCTATAAAACAAGCTGTTCTGCCGGAGAAAGTTTAATAGCTACCGGAGAACGAGGTTCAGATGGTGTGTGCGTTACTTGCGGTGTTTGTAAAACAGGAAATGTCAAGGAAACAAAATATCTATATTTTCTTGATGAACTTGTTGCAACAAATTCAGAAGGAGGAACCTTGAATTTGGTTGAATTTTGGACTAGTGATGATACTGAACAAATAGATATTCCTGCTCTTTACGGAAGCTCAAATGGTGGTTATTGGTGTATAGGAGGCGGATGTTCCGGTCATCATTGGCAGCTGACCTACAAGGGAAATTGGTATTCAACACAGCTGCCGTATATAACTTCTGAAAAACCTGTAGATTTTTATAAGATGCCTAGATCTTTAACTATAATGTATAGCAATACATTTCCATGGTTAAATGGTGTAGATAATAATATGCTTGCCTCTAGTGCAGAGTATTCATTACCTAAATCGGCACAATCTTATGATACTACAGCTCTTTGCAATTTAACACTGGAAGGACCTATTGTAAATTATCAAATAAAGTGTGTTACATCACGAGATGATATAAAAATTTCTGAAAAAATATGTGAAACGTATGGTTTTTCAAAAAATAGCCAAGGTATGCAATGTGTCGATTTTGATGGTAAATGTTACACGGAAAGTTGTCCCAATCACCCTGAGTATAAGAAACGCATGCCAAGAGAATTATATGATGGCTGCGCAACTTTTATTGAGGAAAAGGAAGGCTGTACCTCGTGTAAAGATGGTTATTTGTTAGAAAATAATTTTTGCAGAAAGGTTACAGAATGTAGATGTGAAAAAAAGGAATACATAAATGGTGGAAGAGGCAGCATTTGTGTGCAATGTCCAACCGGGTGTCAACTGATTAACTATAGATGTTTGAAATGACGTAAGGAGGTGATGCAAAGTTAATAAATAAAAACAAATCCTAATTATATCTGCACTCTGCCGCGCCCCAATGCGGCGGAGTGTTTTTGTTTTACGTTTTCTGACTTTGTTTAAATAAAGAGCAAAGGCCTATATTTTGGCGCTGCATATTTTATAAGTTGAAAATATTGATAAAAGTCTTGCAATAAGTAAATTTTGTTCTATGCTAATGATAATTTAAGCAAAATTACATTAGAGGATTGTTATAAAATGAAAAACAGAACCAGATTTGCGCCAAGCCCTACCGGCTACATGCATATCGGCAACTTGCGCACAGCTTTGTATGAATATCTGATTGCAAAATCTGCCGGCGGCGATTTTATTCTGCGTATTGAAGATACCGACCAAAAGCGCTATGTTGAGGGGGCTACGGATATCATTTTTAAGACTCTGAAACGCGTTGGCATGAATTGGGATGAAGGTCCGGATATCGGCGGTGAATTTGGTCCATATATACAATCAGAACGCCGTAAAATTTATCAGGAATACGCGCATAAGCTGGTAGAACTCGGCGGCGCGCACTATTGTTTCTGCGCTCAAAAAGAAGAAAACGAAGATGTTGATGAAGACACTCCTGAAGCTCATATAAAATTCAAAGACCCTTGCTTGAAAATTTCTTTAGAAGAAGCTAAAAAACGTGTTGCCGCAGGTGAGCCTTATACCATCCGCCAAACCATAAATAAGAAAGGCACTTCCGTTTTTCATGACGTGGTTTACGGCGATATTGAAATTGATTATGACGAGCTTGACGAAGGAGTGTTGCTAAAATCTGACGGATTGCCTACCTATAATTTTGCCAATGTGGTGGATGACCATTTGATGCAGATTACCCATGTGGTGCGCGGCAATGAATATATTTCTTCCACCCCTAAATATAACTTGATTTACGAGGCCTTTGGCTGGACACCGCCGATTTATGTGCATGTTCCGCCGGTTATGAAAGACGCTCAGCACAAATTAAGCAAACGCAACGGCGATGCCTCTTTCCAAGATTTGGTGGCTAAAGGCTATTTGCCGGAAGCTATTTTGAACTATATCGCCCTACTCGGCTGGAACCCAGGAACAGAACAGGAAATCTTTTCTTTAGAAGAACTTAAACAATGTTTTTCAAGTGAAAGATTAAACAAATCTCCTGCTATTTTTGATATTACTAAACTTACATGGATGAATGGTTGCTATATCCGCAATCTTTCAGCCGAGGATTTTCATAGGCTGGCTTTGCCATATTATAAAGATTTAGAAAATAAAAATATAGATTTATTCTTTTTAAGCAAAGTGTTACAACCGCGTATTGAAGTTTTAAATCAAATTACAGAACAAACAGATTTCTTAGCAAAAATGCCGGAATATGATGTGTCTTTGTATGAAAATAAAAAAATGAAAACTAATCCGGAAATTGCCGCTAAAGCTTTGCAAATTGTTTTGCCGATTTTGGAAAATGTTACAGATTGGACTAACGAAAATTTGTTTAACACCCTAAAAGAAACGGCCGTTGCCAATGAAATGAAAAACGGACAAATTCTTTATCCGGTGCGCATTGCCCTTTCCGGCAAAGAAACCACACCCGGCGGCGCAACCGAATTAGCTCATGTTTTGGGAAAAGCCGAAACTTTGCTGAGAATTTCCGAAGCTATTAAAAAACTGTCTTAAACACATACCTATAAGGAGTTAAATTATGCCCGATTTGCATATGAAAAAATCTACGAACCGAGTAAAACACTATAGCTATTTCGGCTATGTGATTTGTATTCTGGGTTTGCTCTTTTATTTCTTTCCGGAATATCCTCTGCGCTTGGTCTACCAGCAGTTAATCGGCAAAGAAGACCCACAGAAACTAACGGTTTCCAAAGCCGGAGAATTTAAGGTTACAAATAAAAAGGTTATTGATTTTACCCGCAACCATAAGGACTATAAGCTGGTTCCGCATGCAAAATACAGCATAACCGCCAAAGTAGGCTATGCGCATCCGTATGATGATTTGACAACCAACACTTTAAACAAGCTTTTGAAAAAGAAAAACAAAGATACCAAAGACCCGAATTTAACAACTGCAAACCTGTTTTTATTATGGGGCGAAATGGCTAAAAGCGATGTTTTTTCTTTGTTTAATTATAAACATAAATCTGCTACCGGCTATGTGCTTTGCAAAGGCGTATCTTATGAAAAATCTTTTGCCGCTTCATTTGCCACACAAGCTTCGCAAAAAGAACAAGAAAAGTATAATCTCTGCAGCGGCTATTCATCTGCCGGCACTTTCAACAACTTCCGCATTATACCGGCTAACGAGCGTATAAATCAGGCTGTTCACACACTGACCAAAGGCAATATTGTTTATATTGAGGGCTATCTGGTAGATGTACCGCAGCTGGAAATAACAACCGCACATAAGCCGAATCAGAAAAAGAGAGAGCTGCTGGAGGGCGCTAACCTCAGCCAGCACTATTATCTGTATACCACCAAAGTTATCAGCGGCGGTTATATGTACAAATAGATTTTTAAGCCGCTCGGCTACAGGAGCAAACCATGCCCGATATTTATTCAATACGCTATTTTAAGGACAGGCGTCCGCTGAATAAGCCTTGTATTGCCGCTATCGCACTGGGTTTGCTCATTTTTTTATTTCCGGAATATCCCAAACGCTTAATTTATCCGCTTTTATTTGCTCAGAAATCCGCCGAAAAACTGACGGTTTCGCAAGACGGAACCTACAAAGACGTTGAACCGGCAACCTTTAGCTTTTCCCGAAACAGCTATACTTATCAGCTGCTGATGAAAACTCAATACAGCATAACAGCTAAAATCGGCTATATTGACCATTATGATACGATTTTAAACAAAATCTACCGCGGCCACAGCCAAAGCAAGTACATAAATTTAGTGCCGATTGATTTGCTGATGGTTTATGCCGATATGGCCAAGCCGGATATTTATAAGCTGTTTGAGTTTGAGCACGAAGAGAGAGCCGGAATTATTAAATGCAAAGGCGTAAAATATAAGGAATCTTTCTTTTCATACTATTCTTCAGAATCCGAGCGCGAAGAAAGTGAAAAAAATTCGGCAATCTGCAATCCGCATATAAACGAAGATCAATTCAATAACTATCACCCTATTCCGGCCAATGAAAATGTCAATAAAGGGCTGCATACATTGCTTGCCGGAGATGTTGTACACTTGGAAGGCTATTTGGTAGACGTGCCGGCTATGGGTTTGCATACCGGCACCAGAACCAGCCAGCGCCATGATTATGTTATGGGCGGGCAAAACCCCGGAATGTGCTTTATTCTTTATACAACAAAAATTATCGTCAACGGCTATATCTATCAATAGGAGGATAGTTTCATGAAAAAAATCTTAGTTTTGCTGGCTGTTTTATTTTTAAGCCAGCCGGTTTGCGCTCAAAAATGGAACTGGACGCCGCGCCATGCTAAAAAATCCGCAGCACCTGTTGCCGCTCTACCTGCAGAATCCCCCTCTCCGGCCGCTATTCAGAAAACGGAAGACTATTCTGAAGAAAACGCCGAAGAAGAAATCGGCAATCTGATTTTTACAAGCCGAGAGGAATTTAATAAAGCCGACACCAACGGAGACGGAAAAATCAGCGAAGACGAATTTTTACTGTTTCAGGAAAATGATTTTAATAAAATAGCGGCTAAAAACTTTATTGAATTTGACCTTAACCGCGACAGAAAAATCAGTCAAGAGGAAATTTTAACCCGCTTCAGACAGAATGAAGATTATGCAGAAGACGAAAGCACCATTGCAAAAAACTTTAAGGAAGCCGATATTGACAGCAACGGATTTCTGGACAAGACGGAATTTCAGCACTATCAGCAAACCTCGCTTCTGAACAATAACAAGCAGATTTTCCGGCTGTTTGACGCCAACGGAGACGGCGCTATAACCTATGAAGAAACAGAGCAGATTTTAGGCGTTTTTCAAAATCTCGCCGATGAATAAAGCTCCGGCTAGTCCTGCTCCAGCGCTTGATTATAGCGTTCCAGCAGCGACATCTGGTCTAAAACCAGCTGATTGATTTCAGCTACTTTTTCATCTTCAATATTCAAAGCCTTGCTTACTTTGATAACAAAATCAATCTCGCTGTCATCTAAATCTTCATCAGAATTTGCCACAGTCAGCAATTCTTTAACTAAATACAGAGACTTCCGGCGGTCTAATTTTTGAGCTTCTCTCAGCAGATTCTCTTCGCTGACCTGCTGATTTATCTGGGCGCTGTATTCACGGGGAATTTGATATTGTCCGGCCAATTCTTTCATAAATGCGCGTTCGGCGTCGTCTATGCGACCGTCTTTGCCAATCAAGCGGATAATCATACGCAAAAATATGAGTTTTTCATCCAAGCTTAAATCATTTACATATTCAAAACCGTTGTTCATCTCAAAATCCTCCATTTATAAAACTATTTTAGCTATAGCACAAATTTGTTAATTTTTTCTATCGCTAATCTGTTTTTATTGACATATTTTATAAAAAGTAGTATTTAGGTAATGTTTCCATTTACTATAAACAGACTATAAGGACTAAAATATGCTTACGCAGGAGCCGAATAAAAAACTCAGATTTTTCAAACGTGAATTTCAGCAATTTTATAAAACAGAATTACGCCGCGGACTGACCGAAGCGGAAAACGTCAGAAAAAAGTTTGTAAAAACCTTTTGGGTTTACATTGCTTTAACCATTGCTGATATAATTGCACTTATCTTATATTTTTTAACAGCACGATACTTTTATAATATTATAGGCGACGACTGCTTTACCACCATCGCTTTAGTATTAACGTTCGCACCGTTTGCGCTGTTTGCTTTATTTTTAAAAATGTACAGCCAATATAAGTGCAATATAAATATTCTGGTAATAAGCAAGCTCATAACTTTTTTCAAAAATTTCAAACCAGAAAACTACCGCCTGCACATTCTGCCAACAGATATTTTGAACTCTTGGCTGTTCCATGATATAGAAAACATTAAAAATGATGAATATTTCAGCGGAACTTATAAAAACTCCGACATTTGCGTTTCGTCAAGCAAAGTTACAAAATCTGGAATATACGGCGCCGAATGGCGGTTTAACGGAACAATGGCGATGTTCGGATTTAATAAAATATTTCCGACTCCGCTGATTATACGTTCTAAAAAATTCTATTGGAACAATACTATGGCTAAAATTTTACTGATATACACTCCGGTAATTTTGAGCCTGATTATCATTTTTTCAATTATCTTCAGCTATGCCGTGCGCAGTCAGCCGATTGAAATAGCCGCCCTCGCCCTTGGCTGCTGCCTTATGTTTGTTCCGGCAATTTATTATGCTTTTTATTTGCTGGGCAAGATTTTCAAAAAATACCGCACCAGAACCACGCATGTAAGCAGCAAATATTTGGAAATCACGCCTGAATTTAATAAAAATTGGAACGTGTACACCTATGATAAAAAATCGGCTATAGACTTTTTGACGCCGCAGCTGGCAGAAAAACTCGTAAAAATACAAAAGCTGATGCCTTTTACGCCTATAGACTGCTCGCGTTTTGAAGATAAATTTATTATTGCCGTTTATTCACGGCGGTTCTTTGGCGCAACACCGTTTTTTATACCGCTTACAAGCTATAGAAATTTGTATAATCAAACTCTTAGAATGTATATGCTGTTTGATTTGCTGGAGGAAATTTCCGCCTTGTAAAAAAAAATAAAGACTGTCTCAATTTATGAGGCAGTCCTTATTTTTTATTGCACGCACATCACACGAGGATAGCGGCAAGCCAGATAATCTTTAGAATTGACTGGCAGGCCGAACGTTTCTACGCACCACTTTCGGGCTTGGGCAATACGTTCCATAAAAGAAAGACGGCTGTCGCATTTCACTAAATATGTGAAAAAACCTCTTTTCCAAACCAAAACGAAATCACCGGCAGAAACATGCTCATTGGTGTTTGCATACTTTACGCCGGAACACTTATCGGCATAAAGTATCTGCACAGAACGAAGATTGCCGTTTTCATCCTCTTCGGTAGTATACGAAGTTTCTGCATCCTCATTCAAAACTGGTTCTTCTGACTGCAGCCAATTTAAGGCGGCGTCAAAAAATCCCCATTCACGCTCTTCTGCAACAGCATCATTCAGATTTTTACAACTCTGATGGCTGCAAGAAGAAAAAGTTAAACACAACGTCAATGCCACAAGGCAAAGAAACATCTGTTTCATACGCAAAAAAATTTAAGTTAAAAATATTATAAATTATAATTAAAACAGCTATGTTCTAACACATAAAAAAGCAAAGTCAACCCCTCGCCGCTTAAATATTTTATATAATTTTATAATTACAGTAAGAAATAAAAGTATATAACATGTTATATTATATATTTTTATTATTTTTAGCTTGACTTTAAAAGATTTTTATCATACATACAATAATGTTTTAGTGATTTTATTTTATTGAATTGCAGCCGGTTGATGGCTTTCGCGATATAATTGGCTGCAAATTCATCCGTAAGAAATAAATCATTTTAACAAGGTTTAAATTATAGAAAATGGAGGAAAAGCCATGGATATATGGCCCAAATATAAATCGCCTTTAGGCTACTTAACCGGAGACAGTAAAATTGACACTTACGGTGTTGACCACAGCAAATTTTCTTTGCGCGATGAAATCGCTTATCAAATGGCGCGGGCAGACCGTGAAGAACAGCTGATTAAGAACTTTAACAGCCAAGACATAAACAAAGATTATCCGCAATACGGCACCAACTTTTGGGGCGGAAACGCGGAGAATAACTATGGTTTCGGCTCGTCTGACATCAGCGAAAACATAGAAAACGTTACAAACTCACTCAAAAACACAGGTTTTGGCTTTGAATACAATTCAGGTTCAACTCCTCAACCCTCTCAGCAGAATAATGCGGCTATAGGGCAAAATAATACCTTGCAAAATCAGACTCCGACACCTTGGAATCATGATATTGCCGGCAAACCGCAAAACCAGACTCCGGTTTCTTGGAACCAGCCTAAACCTGCTTGTACAGGTCCTGAGTATGATAGACAAACTCAACCACCTGCGCCTACACCTACGCCGAATAATACTTCACCTAATCATACTACAGATGAAGATTTATACAAAGCTATGTGGGAAAACATAAAAAAATATGAAGGAGTTATTGAACATCCTTATCTTGACACCAAGGGACTTATAACAGTAGGAGGCGGAGCTAATATTAATTCTTGGGATGATTTTAGAAAAATTAACTTTACCGTTAATGGGGTTCCGGCAACAGAAGCTGAAAAATTAGCAGCATTTAGCATTATGCGAAATTTAAGCCAAGATACTGATATCAATGGTAAGCATAAAAATTGGGGAAGATTTGCAGATACTTTTAAAAAAGATACAAATGTTCGTATATCTAATGAATATGCTCGCAGTCTTGCACAAAACCACATGACCAATGACTTAGCTCATGTACGACGAGAGTTTGCCGATTTTGACACATTTCCTCAACCTTTAAAAGAAATATTACTAGACATTCAATACAACGTTAAAGGTGGACTAAATGAGCAAAAATGGCCTAGTTTATATAAAGCTATCCGCGAACGAAACATAAACGGCGAAAATGGTATTGTTGCTAATGTACACCGAAAAGATGTTCAGCAAGAACGTAATGATTGGGCTAGACGTATGGCTGCCTCAATCACTCCTTGGTAGCATATCCATCCGGAGGGGTAACACAGAAATGAAGTTCTGAATTATATTCTTGTTGCCCCTCATCATAATTTAATGCCTCTATATCTAAACATTCTTCATGAGATAAGCCTTTAATCCTATATATATAATACTCTTCTGATGTAAAATCTTCTTTATATGTTTTATATTTCGTATCATAGAGCAACCATGTTAACTTACAAAACATCTTTATATGGTCTTCTTCATTTTCCAATAATTCACAATTACCCTCAGCATTTTTAAGATTTTTATCCAAAGGCGTTCTGAAATCTACAGTAGTTGGTGTTAAATATTCATAGCCTGACCTCATTGACATAGGACGCAAAGGTTGGTTGAAAACCGGATTCACAAACTCTAATTTTTTTGCCTCATCCGCCCATGCACCATTGCCCCACACAAACAGCACCGCCAAAATCAGTATAAACTTTTTCATCGCATTATCCCCTTTTAATTGTTTTATCATAATTTTAATATATTCAAAGTCAAGTTGTTTTTAAAACTTAGCCGCAAAACTAAAAATTTATTTTATCCTTTATAGCTTGCAAGAAAATCATTACTTTTGATTTTTTGTTCAACTTGCAATAATAAAGTTTTTACATATTCAGTAATAACATCTGTTGTTTTTGCTTCATTTTCTTGGTTGCACATTGTACCTGAAGGCATATTATATTTATTTAAACAATAAATAGTTCCATAAGCTGAAAAAGTTGCTTTAACATAATTTTGATAGTTTCCTCTATTTGCCTCATAGTTAAAATAATAAAAGTGTTTTATAATTTTCTCGGCAAGAACATTTAAACAATCTAAGTGATGATTCTCCGTGCATTTTGACAGCTCTGAATTATATTGCAACAATAAGGAATAATCGTCTATAATGTCTTTAATTTCATCTTTGCTATTCCAATCACTTTTTGCAAAGACATCATCTATATCTATACCATGGTATAATTTGGCTTGAACATTGTTAATAGTACATCCCAAAAACACAGCCAAAATCAGTATAAACTTTTTCATCGCATTATCTCCTTTTAATTGTTTTATCATAATTTTAATATACTCAAAGTCAAGTTGTTTTATTATATATTTACAGCAAAAAACCGCCTCAATTAAGGCGGCTTTTATAGAATTTTCACTAAAATTCAGCTTATATAGCTTAAATATTAAATCAGAATCTGAAAATATTAAGCCGACTTTTTAGCTTTCTTTTCTTTTTTAGCAGAAGAAGCATCGCTGAAGTCATACAGTTCTTCAACTGAAACTTCTTTGTCAGCAACATTAGCTTTTTCCAAAACATAATCAACGATTTTTTCTTCGTATGCAGGAGCTTTAAGAGCTTCAACGGCATCTTTATTCTTTACATAGTATTCCAAAACCATTTTTTCTTGTCCAGGATAACGCTTAGCTTCATTCATAATAGCTTTGTTTACATCATCAGCAGACAGCTGCAATTTAGCGTCGGCGCCGATTTCAGAAAGCAGCAAGCCCAATTTAACGCGGCGCAGAGCAATTTCTTTATATTCTGCCAAAACGTCTTTTTCATCGCGGGATTTTTCGCTTTCATCCAGCTGATTTTTAGCTTTAGCGTCTTGATATTGCTTTTCAATAGCGGCATATTCAGCATCAATCAATTTCTGCGGAACTTCAAAGCTGTACTCTTTATCCAAAGCATCCAGCAAATCGCGTTTTAATTTAATGCGTGAAGCGGCATTGTAGTCTTCCAAAATGCGGGCTTCAATCTTAGATTTCAAATCTGCCACGTCTTTGGCGCCCATAGATTTTGCAAATTCATCATTCAATTCTACCGGTTTATATTCGCGGATTTCTTTGATTGTGGTAACAAACAAAGCTTCTTTGCCGGCCAAATCTTTAGCATGATAATCGGCAGGGAATGTGGTTTTAACTTCTACGGTTTCACCGGCTTTTTTACCGATTAACTGGTCTTCATAGCCCGGAATGAAAGAGTTAGAACCCAATTCCAACGGATAAGAATTGCCTTTGCCGCCTTGAAATTCAACGCCGTCAATAGAGCCGACAAAGTCAATAACGGCGATATCGCCTTTTTTGGTGGCTCTGTCTTCTTCTACTTTTGCAGAATCACGGCGGGAATCTGTCATATATTTAACAGCTTTTTCAATTTCTTCGGCCGGAACTTTGGCAACATATTTATTCAAAGTAATTTTAGAAAAATCACCGACTTTAATTTCAGGCAAAACTTCTACTTCTACCGTAAATTCAACGTCTTTGCCGTCTTCAAATTTTTCAATTTTGATATCCGGAGCAACAGCCGGACGCAATTTGTTTGCTGCAATAACTTCATTAACGGCGTCGCGGATCATGTCGTCAAGAACTTCGCCCAAAACGCTCGGACGGTATTGTTTGTCAATCATAGATTTCGGTGCATGACCGGCTCTAAATCCCGGAAGCTTAACTTTTTTAGCAACCTGTTCCAATTTTTTATCAACAGCATTGGCAAAATCGGCAGCAGCCAAAGTAACATTATACTTTTTATTCAAACCTTTTGCTTTTTCTTCTTTTACGTTCATTGTGATTTTCTCTAAAATAAAATTGTTATTCCTTTTATTCACCGCCTAAAACAAAGCGATGGTGCGGGTAAAGAGACTCGAACTCTTAAGCCTCGCGGCACCAGATCCTAAGTCTGGCGTGTCTACCAATTTCACCATACCCGCGCTGGGAATATATTCCCAATTACGGCGGATTAGAGCATAAAACTTTTTATAAATCAAGCAATTTTTAACACTTAACCCACAAAAATCTTGCAAATCAGCAAATTTTGTTTATAACAAGCACTAATAAATAAAGTATAGAGGAAAATATGCCAGAACAAATTGTTAACAAACGCAAAACTTTTGCCATTATTTCACATCCGGATGCCGGTAAAACTACTTTAACCGAAAAATTGCTGCTGTTTGGCGGCGCCATTCAGCAAGCCGGAGCCGTCAAAGCCCGCGGCGAAAACCGCCACGCCCACTCCGACTGGATGAAAGTTGAGCAGGAACGTGGTATTTCCGTTGCTTCTTCCGTGATGAACTTTGACTATAACAACATCACTTTCAATTTGCTGGATACTCCGGGACACGAAGACTTTTCAGAAGATACCTACCGGGTTTTGACCGCCGTTGATTCAGCCGTGATGGTTTTGGACTCAGCCAAAGGTATTGAAACTCAGACTAAAAAATTGTTTGAAGTCTGCCGTCTGCGCAATATTCCGATTATTACTTTTATCAACAAATTAGACCGCGAGGGTCTTGACCCGTTTGAACTGCTGGACGACATTGAGAAAACTTTGGCTCTGGACGTTACTCCGGCGAGCTGGCCTATCGGCAGCGGCAAGGACTTTTTAGGCTGCTATGATTTGATTAACGACCAGCTGATTTTGATGAACAAAAACGGCAGCAAGTCGCTGATTAACGACACTATAGAAACCTGCAGGGGCTTAGACGACCCGAAGCTTGACGAGCTTCTTCCGGCGTATGCCGTTAAAAAGCTGCGTGAAGATGTGGAAATGGTGCGCGAGCTGTGTCCGGCCTTTGATTTAGAGCTGTATTTAGCCGGCGCCTTAACTCCGGTGTTTTTCGGCAGCGCCGTCAACAATTTCGGCGTGCGCGAAGTCTTAAACGGACTGCACGAGTTTGCTCCGACGCCTCGCCCGCAGCCAAGCGCCGAACGCGTGGTTAACGCCGATGAAAAGAAAGTAACCGGCTTTGTCTTCAAAATTCAAGCCAATATGGACCCGAAACACCGCGACCGCATTGCCTTTATGCGTATTTGCTCCGGACACTTTAAGCGCGGCATGAGCCTTTTGCAAGTCCGTACCGGCAAAGATATTAAAGTGCCGACTCCGGTTATGTTTTTGGCTCAGGAACGCGAACTGGCTGAAGACGCTTATGCCGGCGACATTATCGGTATTCCAAACCACGGGCAGCTGCGTATCGGCGACACCTTGACCGAGGGCGAAAAGCTGCATTACACCGGCATTCCGAGTTTTGCGCCGGAACTTTTGAAATCCGTCCGCGCTAAAGACCCGCTAAAATCCAAACACTTAGCCAACGCGCTTCAGCAAATTGCCGAAGAAGGCGGCGCCAGCATTTTTAAACCGATTGTCGGCTCGGAATATATTGTCGGCGTGGTCGGCGTGCTGCAGTTTGAAGTGATTGCCGACCGCCTGCGCACGGAATTTAATATTGATGTGATTTTTGAACCGACGCAATATTATACGGCGCGCTGGGTCAGCAGCTCAGATAAAGCGGAGCTGGAAAAATTCTATAACACCAACCAGATGAATATTGCCGACGATTATGACGGCGAAAAAGTCTTTTTGGCGCGCAATGCTTGGCATTTAGGCAAAATTAAAGAAGATTTTCCGCATTTGGAACTGCATAAAACCCGCGAGCAGGCAATTTAGTTTTGTTCCCTGTTAAGAAATATAAAGCAAACCTTGCGTTTTTGTCAGGTTTGCTTTAATATTTTAAATTAAAGTAAGTTATCGGCAGATTTAAGGAGAAAACAGATGAAATTTGCTGCAGCCTTGATTAAGATTTTTAGCGGAGCGCTTACCGCTGTTGTTTTCGGCGCATTCTTATATTATACTTATCAATATCAGACCACCAAAGACGCTGAAGACTTATTTACTGCTAACATGGCGCTGATAGTATTCTTAATTTCCTCCGTATGCTTTGCCCTGCTCTTTATTTTGTTTGACGTTTATCAAAGCAAAAATACCGAAAGCGATTTAGTCAAGCTTTTAAAAAGCTCTGATTTAAACGGGAACTCCGAAAAAACAAACATCGCCGATTTGCTGGTAAAAATCGCCTCTTTCAGCAACCTGACCAATCAGCTTTTGGACGGTCATTTCAAAGAACTTAATAACGGATTGAACACCTTGAACAGCAGTTCTGAGACTAACAGCACAAACTTTCAGGCAACTTTAGAGCAGCTGACAAATATCTGCGGAGAAATATCGCAGTATGTTGACAGCATTAAGACTGAAAACGCCAAGGAAAATCAGCGCGCCGCCGGCCACAGCGGCAATTTTGATGTTTTGGTAACTACTGTTTCTCGTTTGAGTTCTGATTTGAATAATTTAAACGGACGCCTGCTTGATGTTGTTAATCAAATCAGCAAAAATGTTACAACCAGCATTCAAAGTCATACTGATATAGATAATGAAATCAAAGAATTGCTGCAAAAAATTCTTTTGGCTAAAAATGGTGAAAATCCGGATATTAAATTAAATATGCTGCAATCTCCGGATAATAATCCGCAGCCGGCAGAAGATGAAACAAATGAATCGGAGCCGCAGTCTGTTGCCGATTTTTATGAGCAGCATTTTAAGGATATTCAGGAAAATGAAGAAGAAAAAAACGAAGCTGTTCCGACAGAAGTTTCAGAAGATGAGGAAGTGCTGGATGAAAATGAAAGCCGAATTGATGAGCTGCTGACCGCTCCGGCGACTGATGAGGTTATAGCTCCGCAATCGCTGGATTTGACTGAGCCGCAAACAGAATCTATAGCCGAAAACCAAGCTGCAGATGATACGGCAGAGCAAGAAGCTAAAGAGCCGTGGGCAGAACCGATGGCGGCAGAAATCAGCGACGCCGAGCAAGAATATTCTGCACAGCCGGATGAACAGCCGATAGCTTCTGAACCGTATGCGGAACAGCCGCTTGAATTGCCGGCAGAGTCATATGCAGAACAGCCTGCCGAACAACAGGCTGAAGAACAGCAAGCTCCGGTTTCGGCGGCGGATGAGGAAGTTATTCCGGCGGCAGAAGCCGAAGAGCAGACAAAACAGCCGATAATCGCTGAACCGGCTGCGGATTGGGACAATACTCAAAACTTTACAGATTCGGTTTTGCAGCCCGAAGATTTTGAGCTGCCGTCAGAAGTTTCATCTCCTGATTTGCCATCCGCCAAAGAAGAACCGGTAATTTCTGATGAACCTGCCATTTATGACAAACCGAAAAATGAACCATATTTTGAACAGGCTCCGGTAAAAATTCCGGCAAGCGATTTTTCACTTGAAGCCAGCGACCCGTTCAATCCGTCGCCGGAGCATTTTGAAGATTTGAAACAAGCGGTGCAAACAAGCGGCGCAGCTCCAGTATCTCTTGACTTACAGGATGAAGAGCCGGTTTCATTGGATTTGCCGAATGAAGAAAGCAATGTAAAGCTTGATGATATTTTCAATGATGATTTTGCTTCTGAAATGGCTGATTTAGACATTTTGAAAGATGATACAAATAACCAAAACACGGGAGAAATCTCGGTAGAAGATTTGCTTGCCGATGACAAAGACCCGTATAACCCAAACAAATAAATTCTTAAATTAAATCATTGCAAACAAAAAAATACAGTGTTATCTTAGTACTGTATTTTTTATTTTGATGTTTCATTTTTAATATAATCATTATGGAAAAATTTGCTTATAATCCAAAGTCTTCCAAGGCTGAGGAATTTATCTCGCATGACGAAATCTGCGCCGCGCTGGAATATGCCGACCAAAACAAAAACAATCTGGCTTTAGTTCGGCAGATTTTACAGAAAGCTGAGCAGGAAAAAGGCTTGACACACCGTGAAGCTTCGGTTCTGCTGGCATGTGACAATCCGGAAATTGAGGCGGAAATTTTTGCTCTTGCCAAACGTATCAAACAAAATTACTACGGCAACCGCATTGTGCTTTTTGCCCCGCTCTATCTTTCCAATTACTGCGTCAACAGCTGTGTTTACTGCCCTTATCATGTCAAAAACAAGCATATCTTCCGCAAAAAAATGACACAGGATGAAATCCGTCAGGAAGTTATAGCTTTGCAGGACATGGGACATAAGCGCTTAGCCTTGGAATTGGGCGAAGATCCGGTAAACAACCCGATTGAATACGTTTTGGAAAGTATCAAAACTATTTACGGTATCAAACACAAAAACGGAGCTATCCGCCGCGTCAATGTCAATATTGCTGCAACTACGGTAAAAAATTACGCCAAGCTGCACCAAGCCGGAATCGGCACCTATATTCTGTTTCAAGAAACCTACAACAAGGAATCTTACGAACAGCTGCACCCGAAAGGCCCTAAGCATGACTATAATTGGCATACGGAAGCCATGGACAGGGCTATGCAAGGAGGAATTGACGATGTCGGACTGGGTGTATTGTTCGGCTTGTCAACCTATCGTTACGAGTTCAGCGGCCTGCTGATGCACGCCGAACATCTGGAAGCCGTTTTCGGGGTCGGGCCTCACACTATCAGCGTCCCTCGCCTGCGTGCGGCCGATGATATTGACCCGAGCCAATTCAGCAACTGCGTGCCGGATAATATTTTTGCCAAAATCGTAGCGTTAATCCGCATTGCCGTGCCTTATACCGGTATGATTGTTTCTACCCGCGAGAGTCAAAAAACGCGCGAACAAGTTCTAAAACTTGGTATCTCGCAAATATCCGGCGGCTCTAAAACTTCTGTCGGCGGCTATGCTAAGCCTGAAGCGGAGGATGAGCATTCCGAGCAGTTTGAGGTAGAAGACACACGTTCGCTGGATGAGGTTATCAACTGGCTTATGCGGCTGGGTTATGTGCCTAGTTTCTGCACCGCCTGCTATCGTTCCGGACGCACCGGCGACCGCTTTATGGAGCTGTGCAAGGCTAAGCAAATCCACAACTGCTGCCACCCGAACGCACTTATGACTTTGGAAGAGTTTTTGACCGATTATGCTTCGGACGAAACAAAGGCTGTCGGCGAAAAGCTGATTGAACAGGAACTGAAAACGTTTCCGCCGAAACTTGCAGAGGCTATCCGCGAAAGACTGGATAAAATCCGCAGCAATCAGGGAAATGACTTTTACTTTTAATGTTCACAAAAAATCCGCCTGCTTTTATAACAGACGGATTTTTTTAAGTTTTATTCGCAAGCCTTATGTTCCGGCAAAGCTAAATATTTTTGATATTCCGCCGCCATATAATCATTAACATAAGCGGTTACTGCCGCGTCTTTATTTTCTTGCTTTGCCACCAAGTTCCAAACCTCGGCCGTCAAGTATGGTTTCATAGCTTCATACGGCAGAATAAACGCAATCTGTCCGTCCGAATAGCTGGCGATTTCATACGGCATATAAACAAAGCCGACGCCTTTATCGCTTAAAAACGGCTTGGCCTGAGGCAAAGGCAGACTGTCGGCATCAAAATCCTCAAACAGCTGGCTTTGCAAAGTTTCCGGCTGAAACTCACATTGATAGTATGCGCCTTTGAGAGTTGTAAAATAAGCCTCGGCGCCCTGCTTCAGCAGCTGTTTAAATTCCGGAGAATTTACTCTTTCATTCAGGATATGCTCATTAAGCAATACGCCGTCCGATTTACGGATGCTTGCCGCAGCCCATTCCGACATGCCGTGTGCACCGCCGGTAAATACTTCGGCTCTTTTTTCATAAGTGATAAATTTCGGCGTCTGAACAAGCTCTTTAACCTCCGCGGTATAGGTTGACTTAAAAGCCGGAATATAACCCTCGGCCGGCGCTAATTCCGCCATTTTTCCGCTTACAAACTGCTGCAGGATTTTCTGCCCGTCGCTCAGCTGCCCTTTATAATCTTTAATCAGCAAATCAGCCGCCTGCCGGCGGATAGAACTAAGTGCAGCATCATCGCCTTTTTGCGGATATTCCCAAACCACGCTGGTTTTAACCGCCTCATTTTCCTGCATGACGCTGATTTTTTCATTAACCACCGTATTTTCTGCATTGCAGGCCGCCAGCAGCAAAACCGCCGCCCCGATTAAAGTATTTTTCATTAGCTTTTCTCCCGTTTATTCATAATGTTAAATAGATAATATCTATCAATTACGCCAAGTCAATATTTTTAGCGTAAAAAATTCATACAGACACTTGACATCCGCAAAAATTATGCTACATTGCAACCCGTTTTGCAATTATTATTACAATTTTTTAATTAAATTTTTTATTATTATGGAAGTAAAAGCAATTTTCGGCGTATGTGTTTTGTGTGTGTTTATCATTCTTGCCGTGGCAGGTATTGTACTTAACCGCAAGGAATATAACAGCAACACATCAGGCGCTCAGCAGACCGGCGATTTTACTAAAGGATATGTTTGCATTTTTTCCTTTTTAATCATTGCCGCCGGTTTTATCGTAGCAAAAGCTGTAGATTTTTGCTGAATCAAAAGGCCTTGGACTTTTATTTATAGTCCTAAGGTTATTTTTTTGCACTTTTTATTGACAAAATAAACAAAACAAGTTATATTCATTTCAGATTTTAATTATATTAGATTTATTATTATGAACTGCGATTTATTTTTTGGACTTTGCGTCATTTTGGGTTTTGGTATTTTGCTGTGGCTGGGTACTGCTCTTGACAATTATCAGTATCAGAAAAAGCTGGCTTCAGGTATAACTCCGACAGCTGAAACCGAAACTAACCTTGCCGGAATCATTGTCGGATTTTATCTTTTCAGCTGTGCAATATTAAGCATGGTTCTAAAAGTATACGGTATCTTGAGTTAAACAAAAATACAGCCGCCTTTATATTGCGGCTGTATTTTTTTTGCAGCTAAAAATTATATCGGGCGTTCAGCATTCCGGTATGCGACTGATATTTTTCCCGCAGGCCAAAATCATAGCCGACCGACAAATCCCAATGATTTACAGAAACTTCAACGCCTACACCGCTTTCAATTCTCCAGCGCGGCAGTCTTTCGCCGTTGATTTCATATTGTTTATTTGCAATCGCCACATTAGCTGTTGTATCGCGGTTATAAATATCGTAAGTCAGCCCCAAATATGCCGTAGGGCGTACATTATACCAGATTTTACCGCAGCGCGGACGATAGCGCATTCCGGCAAAACCGGTCAGCAGGTCTGTATTTTCAGCCTGCACGCGCTGCCCCAGACTATAGCTGTATTTTTCCGGCATTAAATAAGTATAGCGCAGTCCGGCTTCCGGAATAAATCCGTCCGTAAACTCATAACCGGCGGCAGTTTCGGCGCTCAGAGCCTACACATGATACTTGGCTTTTATGCCGATATTTTCCACCGCCGCATGCTCATTATAACTGCTGTAGCCATAGCTCAGAGTGCCGCGCCAATAAGCCTGCTGCGGCTGATATTTTGCATAGCCGAACAGCGTATGCCCTTTTATGCCGGTATCGCGTCCCTGCGACGAGGCTTTAGTATTGTTAAACGCATAGCCGAAACCGGCTGCTGTCTCACAATTTACGGTACCGTCAACACCCAGAATATATCCGGCGGTATGGGCGTTAAAGCCGGCCGCTTCAAAACGTCCGCCCTGATGAGCATAGCCGCCTAAGCCATCCATCCAAACCGAAGCCTTAGCCAACGGCGTGCCGCACAAAGCTCGGTCTTTGCCAAAACGGTGCCAGATACTGCGGTTGATTTGATTATTTACCTCACGGGATGTCATTAAAGCAAGCTGAGAATCTGCCGGAGCAATTTTAGTCAAGGCCGCTGTATATTTTTGAACGTCATGCTGTGACAAATCGTTCAAAATATCTTTTATCTGCGCTGCCGGAGTGCCTGCCGGAATATTTGCCTCATCCCAAGCTTTCGCCGTATTGCGGTTGTTGCGGTTTCCGGCGGCAGCGGCCACATCTTCGCCCGTGGCTTTGCTGATAATAACGATTGTTCCGTCCTGATTGCCTTTTACAATTTCATAGCGGTTGTTAGACATAATATTATTAAAGGCTCCGGCAACGTTATTGCCGCTTATCAGCTGCAGCTCACCGGTTTGCTCGCCCTTTTGCAATAAGTCGACGGCAACGGTTATTTTCAGTTTAGCCTCGCCGGCAATATCCGCCCCGCTGCCGACAATAATCTGCCCGCCGGTATAGTTTGCGGAATTTGCGGCAATAGAGCTTATATCCAGCTGCAAAGTGCCGTTTAGGTTAAAAGTTCCGACGCTAATCTGTTTTTCGCCGATATTTATAATGCCGCTGTCCGCCACAGTCAAAATTCCGTTTTGTGACAAGCTGCCGCTGCCGATATTCAGCAAATTATTAACTCTGGTTTCGCCCTCGCCGCTGATGTTGATTTTTGAAGCACTATCTATCGCGCCGCCGATTTCAATAGTAGCATTATTTTCAGATTTAAAATCAATATCATTGCCGTTGGCGCTGATTGCCGTGCCGCTGCCGTTAAAACTGCTTTTTCCGTTATCCGCTCTGATTGTCAGATTGCTGTTTGTATCAATTCCCGTACCGCTGCCGTAAGCAAAAGACGAATTGACAATATCGCCTATGGTTCCGGTATTTTTCAACGCCGGCCCACTGCCGGACGTAAACTGAGACTCGCTGATTTCTTCAATATAGCCGCTGTTATTCAGCACGGCATTATTTCCGCCGAAGCGAATACCGCCCAAAATATCTCCGGCATTATCCGAACTGCCGCTGACATTCAAAATATTATTGTTGGTAATTTTAGCACCGGACGCATTCGTAAAACCGTCTAAAAATTCGGCAACGAATTAAGGATATTAGTTCCGGTCATATCGGCTATAGTGCCGCTGTTCTGCAGAAAGCCGGCCATGGTTATATTGTTTATAATATCAATCTTAGCACCGGCGGCGTTTACTATGGTATCATCCGACGTCAAAAATTGAGAATCTGTCAAAGTTCCGATGTTTCCGGCATTATAAATCGCCCCGCCCTGCCCTTGAGCCGAAGCCAAAGTGCTTTCCGCCTTGTTGCCGTCAAACGTTACATTCTGAATTGTATTAATTGTTCCGCTGTTATAAAGCGCGCCGCCTTGTGCGGTTTCGCCTTTAGCCAGATTGTTGGTAAAAGTAAAGGCGTGCTTCTGATTGTCAAATTTATCGGTATTGTCAGAAATCAGATTGATAACACCGCTGTTATAAATGGCTCCGCCCTGCGCGGTTTTGCCCAAAGCCTGATTGTTTTCCAATTCCAGCGCATACATATTAACGCTGCTGTCAGCCTTGTAATAGTTGGCAATAGCCCCGCCTTTGGCTGTTCCTTTATCCGCCTGAGCTATATTGCCGCTAAAAAACATCCAGCTTTCATCGGCTTTATTAAAATCTGTTTTGCCGTATTCTGAAACAAAAAACGCACCGCCGGCGGCTTCTCCGCCGTTTCCGTCCGCTATGGCTTTGTTAGAAGTAAATTCCATATCGGCAAGAGGGTCGCCCCAAAATAAGTAATATACGCCGTTCCGCGGTCGCTGAACACTCCACCTAAAGAAACCGCGCCGCCATATGCACTAGTGCCGTCCATAATTGCCTGCGCCGTATTATTGCTGAATGTGTTTCCGGAAAAAGTATCCATGTACCCTTCCAAAAAAATCGCCCCGCCGTAAGCATTGGCTTTATTTTCAGAAATAATCGCGTTATTAGTAATATAAGAAAATTTCAAATAGTCTATCCACGACTTCTGTCCGCGCATAAGGCCTTGAACATACAGCACCCCGCCCATAGCGTCGCCGTTGACGGCAGAATCCGCATGCTGCTTATTATTTAAAAGATGGGCGTATTCAATCCGCATTACCGAACCGTCGGAAACATCAAACACGCCGCCGTAAATTTCTTTGGCGCCGCCGCTCGGATTAGAAAAATTCTGCACATTTACATTGTTCAGTTTCAGGTCGCTCCGCTGCAGTTTTATGCCTCCGAAATCGCCCGAATTTACTGAGCTTCTAAAATCCTGAATGGTTAAGTTTTTGATTGTAGATACGGCGCGGTCAAAACTCCAGAAAAATTGAGATTCATCCGTATTTGTGCCGATAATAGAATGCGAATTGCCGTCTATGGAAAAATATCTTCGGTTAGCGGCAGAACCGTTTATCTGCAAGCGGTTATATCCGGCCGGAACTTCCAGATTATCTTTCAGATTTATGGTCTTATCGCCCTCGGCGGCTTCAGTCAAAAAATCCGCCCAATTATAAACATCTTCGGCAGCAGCGTTTTCCGCTTAGCTTAAAACCGCAATCAGCGAAACCGCAAATAATATTCTACGCATAAAAAAATCTCTCCAATCCATAACTTGCGAAATGATATCAGAATATCTAAAACATAATTATCCTATATATAAATTATTTTTTATATTCAAGCTATTGCGGCAATTATTTATTTGGTTGTTGATAACTCTTTTGGCTTGCTTTTTACATTTTTTGAACTGCCGCCTAAAACAATCATCAGCACCGCCGACAAAATCAAGATAATTCCGCAGACAATGCGCACGGATAAATGCTCTCCAAACACAAAAACACCGATAAATACGGCAGTTACCGGCTCTAAGGCGCCTAAAATCGCTGATAAAGTAGGGCCGATTAGCTTTATGGCAATCGTCATGGTTTCCAGCGAGATAATAGTCGGAATAACCGCCGAACCCAGCAAGCAAGCCAGCATAAACCAAGAGTTTATCGGCTGTAATTCAATGCCGAAATTAGAGGCAAAAAAGAACACAAACAGCCCGAAAAACATCACATAAAAAGTCAGCTTTGAATATTGCACGCGTTTCAGCATTTTTACGTTTTTCAGCGCCACCATATAAACCGCGTAGGCCAAAGCCGAAATAAGCACCAGCCCAACGCCGATCAAATTCAGCGTCTGCCCGTCTTTGCCCTCATAAAACAGGCAAATTCCGACTGTGGTCAAAATTATGGCTCCGACAATTTTTAAGGATATCCTTTCATGGAAAAACATTGCCATCATCAGTGCCACCATAATCGGATATATAAACAAAATTGTTGAGGCAATGCCGGCACCGATATAAATATAGCTCTGAAACAAGGTAAGCGAAGAAATTGCAAAAACCACACCCAGCGGCATCAAAACTCCGGCTTCGCGCAAAGAGATTTTCAACGAAATTTTTTTGTGCAGCGTCAGCCATAAACCAAAAATAATCAGCGCAAAACCATAGCGGTAAAACAGCACGGAATTAGAAGTTATACCGGCAGCAAACAGTGGCAAAGCAAACAGCGGATTCGTACCATAGCAGCAGGTACCCCAGATACCAAGCAAAATACCCTTATCTTTTCTCTTCATCTCTTTTCTCTATTTCAGACTACAATTTTCCAAATGCGAGTGCTACTCTTTAGTTTATTCTTTGTCAAGATATAAAATGGCGTTTTTTCACACAGTTAAGCATATTTTTTTAATTTTTTTCATAAAATATGCGTTTTAGGGCTTGACAAGCATATTAAAATAAGGTATATAAACCACGTTATCGCAATCGCGGGGTAGAGCAGCTTGGTAGCTCGTCAGGCTCATAACCTGAAGGTCGTCGGTTCAAATCCTTCCCCCGCAACCATAAAACAAAATACACTCATTCGCAAGAATGGGTGTATTTTGTTTTAAATGTGTTGCTGGGAGTTGAACCAACGAAAAAGTTGGTCAACGAGAAAAAACGCAAGACTGTCATCGCTTTTATTCTGGTGCCGCAAGTTAAAATGCCGAAATTGATTAACTTTGCCGACGATAGCTAAAAATGGCAAGCCAGAGTTCCGACCTTGATTTTAGAGAATTGGAAAGATAAATGATTACGGCATTACTACAGAGAATACAAAGTATCTGATGATACATCTTAATATAAATTTTATAATCATATCCATTAGCTTCTCCTTTGTTAACATATTAAAAATAAATGTTATTTTTTGTGCAAAGTAGTACGAGATTTTATTATAAATAATATTAATTTGTTCCAGTAATAATGACGGCAATAATGCCGTAATCATTCATAATGGTAATATTACCAAATATCTAAAAAGAAGTCAATATAATCAATGAGTAAACGAGAACAATGAAAATTAAAAAACAGAAAACGAACGATTGAGAATAAAAAAAGAATCGTGTATTTCATAAAAAAACAACAAATAGAAAAGGAAAT
>CAKQRZ010000004.1 GCA_934271715.1 uncultured Alphaproteobacteria bacterium | reverse complement strand
GCCATTTTTTCACATTTCTGTAACATTTCGGAAAGCCTCGTTTTTGTGTGTAAAAAAAACGACCGTTATTTTTACACACTTTTTCTTTGCCTAACTATTTGTTTTTATACAAAAATACCTCTGAAATATGGACTTATCAGAGGTAAAATTTTAAGATTTTTTATATATCTTATTTATAGGATTCAATCCATGAAGAAATTGTTGACTGAGTGTTCAGCCCGACTTTAGTATCTACCTGTTTGCCGTCCTTGAACAAGAACATAGTCGGAATGCTGCGGATGCCGAACTGGCTGGCTGTTTCCGGCGAATCATCAACATTCATTTTATAAATGGTAACATCGCTGCCCATTTCCTCGTCAATGGCTTCCAAAATAGGTCCCAGCTGACGGCACGGACCGCACCACTCTGCCCAAAAATCCACCAAAACAAGCCCTTTAGAATTTAAAACATTCTCTGAAAACTGGTTGTCGGTTAATGGTTGTGTCATAATTTTTCTCCTTACTTTTATAAAAACGATAACTTCTATATAGTCTTATTTTTGCCAATATTAAAGACTATTAGCAAATAAGACAACAAATTTTTCAGCCAACCCGCATCAATCTGGTTTCATTAGTCCATAAAATGTAGGTTTCAACCGGCTTATCGGGATATATTTTCCGCAGCAATTCGGCGTATATGCCCAGCTGTTTGACATAGGCCGGCGAAGTTGAAGCTAAATCTTTGGCGGCAGGACGGTTGGTTTTGAAATCTAAAATCATGATTTTCTGCGGCAAAATAATCAGCCTATCCAGCTGAGCAGAAATAATTTTTCCGCCGGACTCGCCGATTACCGGCACTTCGGCGCGGGAGTTTTCGCCGAATATCTCAGCAAATTCCGGATTATCCAGCAAAGCCAAAACTTCTTGCTTTATCTGCTGCTTCTGTTGTCCGCTAAAATCTTCGGCATTCTTATTCAGATATTCGCTCAGCAGATTTCCGCGGTTTTCACGGCTTTGCGGCAAAAACTGCAGCAGCTTGTGAATCAAAATACCGCGGCGGTAGAAATTTCCGTTTTCCAGCAGCGGAGAAACCGAATCTTCATCCTGCTCCTCATCCAAATGCGACGGAGTATACGGCTTAGCCAGCAAAGATTCAGTTTCAGCCGGTCTGCTCATCCATTCTTCTTTAGCCGGAACCGCATTTTGCGCCAGACTACTTTCATCTGGCTTTTTTGCAATAACTTCCGGTTCCAGAATCTCAAAATTATCGCCGGACGGCTGACCGTGTTCCTGCAAAGTCTGCTTGCAAAGCTCATACCACGAACGCTTATCCGCTCCGTCTTTTCCGGCGAAACCGCAAATATAAAGCCGGTCTTCGGCGCGGGTCAGAGCCACATAAAGCAAACGGCGGTACTCTTCAAAAGCTTTGCTGCTGTTTTCATTTTTTATTTCCGTACAATTTTGGTCGTAACAGCCGCTGTTCAGCGGATAATAAGCCATATCCCGCCCCCAAAGCAGGGCTTGCTCGTTTTTGATATTCTTAATGCGCACGGTATCAGGCAAAAACACCACCGGCGCCTGCAATCCTTTAGAGCCGTGAACCGTCATCAGCCGCACCGCGTCCGTATCTTTCTGCTCGGTTTCACGCTTAACTTCAACTTCGCTGCGGCCAATCCAATCTATAAATCCCTGCAGGCTCGGCACATGCTCCTGCTCATATGAAATCGTCAGGTTTATAAACTCGTCCAAAGCGTCTTCTACTTCCATTCCCATGCGCTCGGTAAATTTATAGCGCCCGTTCATGGTTGTCAGCACATAGTTAAACAATTCATAAGGACGCACAAAGTCCAGCATGTTTGACAAAGTTTTCAAATCATTATAGACCGCCGCATATTCAGGAAAATCGCCGAGTTTAGACCATAAAGGCGCATTGCCGCGGTTATAGCAGAGCTTAAATAAATCGTCATCCGTCAGGCCGAAAAGCGGAGATTTAAGCACTTCCGCCAAAGACAAATCATCATTATTTAAAAGCAGAAAGCGCCCCAGCGAAATTAAATCCTGCACGGCAATCTGTTCGCCCAGCCGCAATTTATCGGCGCCGCTGATATTGACACCGGCTTCCTTGCAGGCTCGTATAAATTCATCCACAAAGCTGCTGCGGGTTTGCACCAGCACCATAATATCGCGGTAATGCAGATTTTCTTTTTCCACCAGCTCCTTAATTTTGGCGGCAATCCTGACGGCTAAGCGGGTTTTTACAGATATTTCCTTGCTCATCTCCACCGCCGGCTGAAAATTATATTCATCCGATTTTTCTTTTTTCTCGGCAACCAGCAGCGGCCAGATTTCCACCTTGCCGAACTCTCCGGCTCGGAACGGAATATGCTTGACCGTTTCATCTTTTGCCGTGACTCCGGCAGAATTTTCCGGCTTGGCAAAAAGCTCGTTTACCGTATTCAGTACCGCCGCCGAGGAGCGGAATGAAACTTCCAGATTTACCTTGCGAAAATCATCTCCGGCACGCTCGGCAAAAAGCTCTGACATAGTATCAAATTTATCCGGATCAGCGCCCTGAAAGCTGTAAATAGACTGTTTGCGGTCGCCCACGGCAAAAACCGTGCGTTTTTTTTCAGAGCTTCCGGCACCGGCAAAAAACTCGGCGCTCAGCGACTTTACAATTTCCCATTGGTTCGGCGAAGTATCCTGCGCTTCATCAATCAAAATATGGTCTATGCCGCCGTCCAGCTTAAACAGCACCCACGAAGCCGCCGCTTCATCAGCCAAAAGGTTGCGGGTAATCAAAATCAAATCTTCATAGTCCAGCCGCGAATGCTGCTTTTTAAAAGCATTATAGCGTTCAGTCAGCTCGCGGGCAATGGCAAACACCGCCTTAGTGGCGCAGAACAGGCGGACTTTGCGGATTTTATCTTCATTTTGCAAAACCCGTTCGCCCTCTTGCTGCATCCGCTCCGTAACAAGCGAATCCGCCGCTTCCGATTTTTTATCGGCCTGCTTGCGCAGCGTTCCTTTTTGCGTCAGAAAAACCTCCGTATATAAAGAATAGTCTTCCGAACGGAGATTACTGAGCAAAATCTGTTCCAATTTTTCGGCGCGTTCACAGTCCGTTTTGCCGCCATGCAGCAGCGCCGCAATATTTGCCCGCAATCCGGCTATGTTTATATTTGCCATAAAATCGGCAATCACGCTTTCTTCCGTATCATTAACCGAAACCTGCAGATTTTGCGCCAAAGCCCGGCTATAGTCTCCGGCTTGGGCGTAATTTTTTAATAAGTCCGTGATTTTAGAGCGGTTAAGCGTGATGTTTTTCATCACTTTCGGAAAAGAATATTCGCTTAAGTTTTCGGTCAAATACTGCAAAGCTTCTTTAAGCGGACTGTCAGCGCCGTATTCGGCCTGCTCCAGCAGCTCTTTCTGTATCTGCGACAAAGCTTCGCCCGCGCTTTCATCATCCAAAATATCAAAGTACGGGGAAATTCCGGCTTCCAGCGGAAAACGCTTCAGCACTTCTTGGCAAAAGCTGTGAATAGTCTGAATTTTTATGCCGCCAGGAGTGTCCAGCAAAACAGCAAACAACGTGCGGGCGCGCCGCTTATATTTTTTTTGCTGCTCCGCATTGCCGATTTCTGTACCCAGCAAATCGTATAAGCTTTTTTCCAAATCGGCTTCCGCCATTACCGACCATTTGCTCAGGCGTTCGGAAATACGGGTATTCATTTGCACCGCCGCCGCTTTGGTATAGGTTAAGCACAGTATGCGCTGCGGATTTACCCCGCTCAGCAGCAAGCGCAGCACGCGGTCGGAAAGCACTTTGGTTTTTCCGGTTCCGGCAGAGGCTTCCACCCAAACGGATTTTTGCGGATTAGCCGCCGAACGCTGCTGAGCCGTCGCCAAACTGCTGCGTTCGGACCGTTCTTTTTCAAAATCTGCTTTAGTCGTCATTAGAACTGCTCTCCTGTGTTTGGTCGTCTCTTACCGACCATTCCAAAAAACGCGATAAGTGGTCATAGTCTGAATAGCTCGGCGCATAACTCGGGTTAGGCTTGGCAAAATACGGCGTGGCTTCATTGTCAAAATGCCTGATAAGCGTCTGCAGATAAGACAGAGTTTTTTCCAGCCCTTTGCTGCTTTGCTCCTCATTAGCGATAATTTCTTCTTTGCCCAGACGCCAATAGCGCAGACCGGCAATTTCTTTGGCCGGAACTTCGGAAAAACCGCCGTTTTCGGCAATAAGCCCCTCAATCGGCAACTGCGGCGCCATACCGGAGGTAATTTCTTTAACTGAGCGGGCTTTGCCGGTTTTATAGTCCAAAATATTCAAGCACCCGTCTTTGGTTTCGTCTATACGGTCGGCTTTGGCGGTAATCGTAAACGGCCCGCCGGTAGAATTAAAGTTCATGCTGCCGCTGACTTCGCTGTGAACTCTCAGAATTTCGCGGCGGTAAGCCTTTTCAGCAGACACCAGCCATTCTACAGTTTTAACAAATTTAGGCCACCAAAAAGCCCGGACATCCGCGCTGATATTATTTGCCGCAAATTCAGCCTCTCCCATTTTCAGCAGCTGCTCTTCGGCGTCTTCCGGATATTTATCGGTATTGTAAATATTATTAAAATCCTGAATTACTTTATGCACGATATTGCCGTAGTCGCTGTAGCCGACATCGCCGTCCAGCTCTTCCAGCGGATAAAGATTAAGAATATATTTAGCAAAAATAGTATATGGGTCGCGCATCAGCATTTCAAAATTTACAGCCGAAAGCCGGCGCGGGCGCGCTTTTAGAGGAGGACGAGGCTCCGGAGCGCTGATACGGCGCATAATTTCCGCACGTTCCAGATATTTTGCCCATAAAGAATATTTATTGTCATATAAAAACGCATATTTAGCCTTATCTTCTTTTTGATTGCCGAAATTCGCCGCTAAAACCGTCTCCAGCCGCAGCCACCAGCGAGACTTGTTGGTCGGAGTGCCTTCCACCCTTTCAGCGCGGGTCAAATAAACATCTCTGGCATTCAGCAAATGAGCAAAATCGGCAGCCGCAACCCCGATGGAACGCTCCGGCAGAGGAAAGCCGAAATCTTTTTTCATCGGGCGCGACATCCACAAATCAGCAGACGGCAGTTTTGGCCAAACACCCTCGTTTACTTCGCCGATGATTGTCACGTCAAACTGAGTCAGCCGCGCTTCAATCGGTCCCAAAATCTTAACCCGCGGGTGCATGCCGTAACGCACGCGCACATTTTGCTCTGACAAAATACATTCCAGCAGCGGCAGATAATCGCGTGGCTTTATCTTGCCCAGCAATTCGCTTTTTTGCACAAAATCGCTGACAAACTTGGCTGCAGCCGCGCCGGCGTCATTTTTCCAGATAATTTTACCTCCGCTTTTAACATCGGTATCAGCTAAGTTTTCGGCTGTCTTTATATGGCAGGTAAAAAATTCCTGCAGAGAAACTTCCGGCTGCCGGTAAAGCTCCGCCAGCGGCTCCATGATTTTTTTAATTTCCGCCAAAGCCTCTTCCAATGGCTGCATATATTCCAAGTAACATCTTTTAGCCTTTTCATCGGCAAAATTTTTATTTTTCCGCCAGCCCAGCTCCAAATTGCGGACAAATTGGTTAAACTCGGCAGAATTTTTGCCGCCGGAAGCAAACGGATGTTTAAACAGCGAAAGCAGGCTTACCTGCGAAAAATCATCTTCCAATACCTTGATAATCATCCGCAGATAAGCTCCAACCGGCGACAAACCCAGCGGCTGGCCGGCGGAATCATCGGCGGTGATGTTCCATTTTTTCAGCTCAGAAACAACCCGCCGCGCTAAATTGCGGTCCATAGTAACCAGAGCCGCTGTTTTTTCCGGTGTTTCCAAAGTACGGCGGATAAGCAGAGCAATCGCCTGAGCTTCTTGGCGGATATCGTCGCAGTTTAACAGATGTATGCCGCTAAAAGCCTCCTCTGGCAGCGGCTGAGCCGATAAAGTCCGCCATTCGCCGGAGCTGGAAGCCGGACGCATAATCTCAGAAACCAAGCGTTCCCGCGGCGTAAAAATTTTGTTCGGCACGTTTATAATTTCGGCACGGTTTATCTGTAAATAGTCCAGCAATTCCTTAAGCTCAAACTGCGGATGATTTTCATCTATTTCCTGCCAGCCCGAATCTTCTAGGCAATTATCCAAACCGTACAGCCAAACTTCGCCGTTCGGCAAATCAGCCACGGTTTTAACCAGCTGTTTTAACAGCGGAAATGCTGCAGTCGTTCCAGCCGCTACAATTTTTTGTTTGGTTTGAGAATGCTGCCATACAGCCAGCTCGGCTTGCAGCAGCTGATTGCGGCGGAATGAGGCGTCTACAACTCCGCGTTCTTTTAGAATCTGCGGCCAAAATTCGGTAATAATGCTTAAAAGCTTCAGACTTTCCTGCCAATGCGCCGCATATTCCGCCGGCACAATCTCACTGAGGCGGGAAAAATCTAAATTTTCATTATATGACAAATCAATCAAATCCGCCAAGTTTTCTGCCAAAGCATAGGACTGCGCCAAAGATAAATGCCCCAAGCCTAAATCTGCCGGCTTTTGCATAATCAGACGGGTAAAAATCAGCACCCGCTCAGTCTTAGAGATTTCCGGCGCTATATTTTGCAAAACTTCCGAACTGCCGGTTAAAAAAACTTCATCCTCTTCCACATCGGCAATCGGCAGAATTTGCGGCAAAATTGTCGGCTCCAGCCCTTTCAGACGCACAAAAGCTTCGCTGAGGCTCTGACAGGCGCGGCGGTTAGGCAGCAAAAACAAAACTTTTGCCAATTCTTCGGGCTGAGTTTTATACTCTTCCAAAAAATGAGCCGCCAAAATATCGGTAAACGACTCTCCGGCATTGACATTATAAATTTTTGCCGCCATGTTTTTCTCCTACATTGCCGCTAAATAAGCTTTTAGTTTTTCTACAGCCCGTCCGCGGTGTGAAACCTGATTTTTTTCTTCTTTCGTCATTTGTGCAAAGCTCTTAGCGAATCCGTCCGGCACAAAAAGCGGGTCATAGCCGAATCCGCCGTTTCCCTGCTTTTCAAAAGCGATTTTACCGTCCACACGCCCCTCAAACAATTCGTATTTTCCATCCGGAAAAGCCAAGGAAATCACGCAGGAAAAATGAGCTTTCCGGCTTTTATCCGCACTTTGAGCCATCTCCGACAGCAATTTTTCCATACCCTTATCAAAATCGCGGTCCGGAGCATAGCGCGCCGAATAAACTCCCGGCGCACCGCCGAGCGAATCCACGCACAATCCGGAATCATCGGCCAGACACGGAACGCCGGTCAGCCTAGCTATAGTCTGCGACTTTAGCAGCGAGTTTTCAGCAAAAGTCGTTCCGGTTTCTTCAACATCCGGCAAATCCATATCCAAAGCGGACTTTACTTTTATGCCGTAAGGCTCCAGCAATTCCTTGATTTCTTTTATTTTACCGGCATTATGGCTGGCAAAAACAACTTCCGTTAGCTTCATATTTTTCTCCTATCCTTTTATTGCTTTTTTCTGCGCCATAATCAGCTGATGAATCCCCTGCTTAGCCAAGCGGAACAATTCGCTGAACTCGCTTTCGCTGAATACCGCACCCTCGGCTGTTGCCTGAATTTCCACAATCTTGCCGCTTTCGGTCAGCACAAAATTGGTATCGGCTCCGGCATGCGAATCCTCATCATAATCTAAATCCAGCAACGGCTCGCCCCTGCAAATTCCGCACGACACCGCCGCCACATACTCGCGAATCGGGCTGCGCGGCAGCCTGCCGTCCTGCACCATTTTCTGCAGAGCCAAATACAAAGCCACAAAACCTCCGGTAATTGACGCCGTGCGCGTTCCGCCGTCCGCCTGCAAAACATCGCAGTCCACCTGCACGCACATCTCCGGCATCTCGCTCAAATCCACAGCCGCCCGCAGAGAACGTCCGATAAGACGCTGAATTTCCGCCGTGCGTCCGCCCACGCCTTTTGTCTCACGGCTGACTCGGGTTTGCGTTGCCCGCGGCAGCAATGAATATTCGGCGGTTATCCAGCCTTTATCGCTGCCTTTCAGCCACGCCGGAATCTCGTCGCTGACGCTGGCTGTGCATAAAACATGGGTATTGCCGCATTTAATCAGGCAAGAACCCTCGGCATATAAATTTACATTCGGAATAATTTCTATCTGGCGCAAATCTTCCGTTCCGCGATTACTTTTCCGCATTGCTTTCTCCTTAATTTTTAACCGGATTTTTTTGCTGCATAAAAAAACGATGCACCGCCGAAGCCACCCGTTTTACGGTGTTTTCAACCTTTTCATCGCGGGTTTCTACCACTATATCCGCCTCAGAATAGTAAGGATATTCCTCAGTTATATACTCCTGCAGCTTGTTTTTTACCGTTGCGTTATCCCCCAGCAGAAAAGGACGACGCGTGCGTCCGGCAGTACGGTGGTACAAAGTATCTATATCGGCCTTAAGCCAGATGGTTACAGCATGCTCTTTTGCTAATTCACGGGTTTGCTTGGCCACAAACGAACCTCCGCCCGACGCCAATACGCACGGCGCACCCTGCAGCAGACGCTTCATTACCCGTTCTTCGCCGGCGCGGTATTCTTTTTCGCCGAAACACTTAAGCACATCCACCAGCGACAGCCCCGCCGCTTTTTCTATTTCTTGGTCGCCGTCAACAAACGGCAGAGACAAACGGCGCGCCAGCCTTTTGCCAACGCTGGTTTTTCCGCTGCCCATCAGTCCAACCAAAAGAATTATTTTATTTATTTTTGACATTTTCTTATTTTTCTTTGTTTAAACTTTTGCTTTCTATTGACCTCATAATATATCCTTGCTACTATTATTCAATATTTTTTTAACTTGTCACAAGGAAGAAATTTATGAAAAGACAATCAGCCTACGGTCAGAGCGGCTCTCTGCGAATTGTATTTTATGCTTTGGGTTTGATAATTTTAATCGGCATCGGCTTTTTGATGGTGCATGACATTCAGGTTCCGACCGAACATGTTACGCAGGAAGTGTCTGTAAATATTGACAATTAAGCCCTATGCTCGGAAAATTTATTGAAGATTTTTTAGAAACGGAAGCGGCTGAAAAAGGCGCCGCCCAGACTACGCTGTCCGCTTATGAGCATGATTTGCGCCAGTTTCTGGATTTCTGCAATATATCCCGGCCGCAGGAACTCAGCGAAGACTTGGTGGAAAAGTTTATTCAGCAGTTGCAAACCGAATCCTACGCCCCTAAAAGTCTGGCCCGCAAGCTTTCGGCTATAAAAGATTTCTGCAAGTTTCTGTATTCCGAAAAAATCATACCGACGAATCCGGCAGCCTATATTTTGACGCCGAAACAGGAAAAGCCGCTGCCTAAATTTTTAAGCGTGCAGGAAATCCGGCTTTTGACAGATACGGCTTTTGCCAAACCTGACTACCGCTATTGGCGAATCGGAGTAATGATTGAGCTGATGTACGCCACAGGTCTGCGGGTTTCAGAATTGGTCGGGCTGCCGCAAAACGCCGTGAACTTCAAAAAAGGCTTAATAACCGTTTTCGGCAAAGGCAGCAAAGAAAGAGTTGTCCCAGTTGCCGGAAAAGCTTTAAATATTTTGCAGGAATACCTTGAACTGCGGAATGAATTTATTAAAAAAAATTCAACATCTGTCTGGCTGTTTCCGTCGCTATCCGCGGTTTCCGGACATTTGACCCGCGATGCTTTTTATAAAGACCTGAAAAAACTGGCGGTTGACTGCGGAATTTATCCGTCGCGGGTTTCGCCGCACGTTTTGCGCCACTCTTTTGCTACCCACCTTTTGAATAACAACGCCGATTTGCGCTCCGTGCAGAAAATGCTGGGGCATGAAAGCATTGCCACAACCGAAGTTTATACCCACATTATTCCGCAGAAGCTCGGCGATGTTGTACGCAGCAAACATCCTTTATCTCATTTTACAGAAGAAAAGAAAAAAGCCGATGTCTAAGAAAATACAAATAAAAGAAGAGCATTCGCTTGATGATTTAACCAGCGTTTCTAAAACCATTATGCCGCTGGCTAAGCAGATTTTGGGTGCGAAAGGCCTGCTGAATGTTGAAATGCTGGCAAGCTGGACTTCCATTATCGGCGAAGAGCTGGCACAGTTTTCCCTGCCTCAGCGGCTGATTTTCCGCAAAGACGAGCGCAGCAACGGCACTTTGGAGCTGCTGGTTTTAAGCGGAGCTTTTGCTATGGAAATCAAGCAGCGCGAACCGCAGATTTTAAGCAAAATAAACACTTTTTTCGGCTATAACGCCGTTGCTAAACTCAAAATAATTCAGAACAACAGCCCCGAAAACTTTTTAATCACGAAAAAGCCCATTGATAATGTGAAAAAAATTCTTGTATCTGAAGAAGAACAAAACTATATTACGGAAATAATTAAGGATGTTGATAACAATAATTTGCGCGAACATTTAGAAAATTTGGGCAAAGCGGTTTTCAGCAATAAAAAATCTTAGGAGAGACAACTTGGATAAGCTTATAAAATCACTCAGCAAAATTGCAACTATGATTGTGGCTTTTTTTGCTGCCGCTGTTTTTTATTTTAACTACAAAGGTTTTGTGCTTGACGAAAACGGGCAGATTGTTTTAAAAGTTCAAACCGCCGACGCTGCTGAAAAAAACGGAATTGCTACAGTTCTGCCGCAAGAATTGAATATCAACGCCTCTACAAAATTTGCCGAGGGTTCATATACCGCGCCCATAACTTTATATGAATTTTCATCGCTGGGCTGCCCGCACTGCGCTGATTTTCACTTGGACGTTGTACCGAGATTGGAAAAAGAATATGTAGAAAAAGGCCTGCTGCGCATTGTTTTTGTAAACTTTCCGCTGGATAAAAAATCTATGGAAGCGGCAATGCTGCTGCAATGCGCCTCAGCCGACAACTACCACGCTTTTTTAAGCCGCCTTTTTGACAAGCAGAGATTTTGGTATTTAGCCAGCGACACCACCCAGCTGCACAGTTATGCGGCAGAATACGGAATCAGCTATGACGAGGCCGAAGCCTGCATGCATGACGACGCAATGGCGCAGACCATTATTTCGGACCGTCAGCAAGGGCTTAAACAGCTTGGCATGACCGGCACTCCGGCTCTGCTGTTCAGCGGACGCGACGGCAATGAAATTATTTATTCGGCCGCCAGCTTCAATTCTGTAAAAGAATATTTAGACAGCCGCTATGCCAGAATGGGGATAAATCCGCATCAATGAAAAAAAACGTCGCCGACATAGAAGCAATGGATAAACGAATCCGCGAGCTGAAAGAACAGCAGCAGGCTAAAAAAGCTGAGCCGTCTTCTCCTTTGCGGAATTCCATAGCCAACGCCTTTAGAATCGGCACGGAATTTATTGCCGCTGTATTGGCCGGAATCTGCATCGGATACACTTTAGATAAAATTTTCGGGACTAAAGTCATTTTTCTGCTTGTATTTTCTTTATTTGGGTGTATGGCTGGTATGTTGAATGTTTATCGCTCGGCTCAAGAGATGGATAAAGATATTCAGAAGGGAAAAGATTGATGTCAAGTCCGATTGAACAGTTTGAGATTAAAAAGATTATTCCGTTTGAAGTAAACGGAACTGATTTGTCGTTTACCAATTCATCTCTTTGCATGATGATAACGATTGCGGTTATTTTGCTGAGCATGGCTTTTTGCCTTAGAAAAAGAGATATTGTCCCGACCATGGCGCAGACCATTCCCGAAGCGATTTACAGTTTTATTCAAGGAATTATGGGCGAAACGCTGGGTAAAAACGGCGTAAAATATTTTTCATTTGTATTTGCCTTGTTTACATTCATTGCCGGCGGCAACATTTTAGGACTGTTTCCGTACAGTTTTACATTTACTTCGCATATTGCAGCTGTAGGCGCGCTTTCATTGTTCTGCCTTTTGATGAATATTGTTGTCGGTATCAAAAAACGCGGCCTAGGCTATTTCCGCACTTTTCTGCCGCAAGGCGTGCCGGCTTTAATGGCTCCGTTAATCGTGCCTATTGAAACTATTTCTCTTTTATCAAAGCCTTTCAGCCTGACAATCCGTCTGGCGGTGAATATGTCTGTCGGGCATATTATTCTAAAGGTTTTGGGAGGATTTATCATTACCATGAAAATTTTCGGCTTTGTACCGCTGATTGCAGACATGGGAATCATTATGTTTGAACTATTCGTAACGCTGCTGCAGGCTTATATTTACACAACGCTGAGCTGTGTATATTTAAACATGGCAGTAAGCAGCGAACACTAAATTTTGTTGACTAATAAAGAAAGGAACTCAAAATGGAAAACGAAATCTTACAAAACAAAACTTTGGCTTATATCGGCGCCGGTATCTGCGCTTTGGCTATGACTGTTGCTGCTTGGGGTTTAACAAAACTGTGGGTAGCTTTGATTGAAACTGTCGGCCGCAATCCGCAGGTTAAAAAAGATGTTACCTTGTTCGGTTTTATCGGTATGGGTTCTATTGAAGCTATTGCTTTGTACATTCTGGTTATTGCCATCTTGATGATTATCTAACAGACATATATTCCTTTTTTAGCGAGGGAACAAAATGCCTCAATTAGACTTATCAACATTTGCCTCTCAGGCTTTTTGGATGGTTTTGTGCTTCAGTCTGCTCTGGATTATGCTGTCAATTTTTATCACTCCGAAAATTACAGATGTTTTAGAGCAGCGCAAGCGCAAAATAGATGACTATATCCGCAAAGCCGAAAAATTAAACCAGCAGGCCAAAACTTCGCTGGAAAAATATGAGCAGGCCTTAAATGAAGCAAAAATAAAAGCATCGGCTGATATTGCCGCTAATCAAAAAGAATCGGCTGACTTTTTGGCGGCAGAAGAAAAAATGCTGAACGAACGCTTGAATAAACAAATTGCCGACAGCGAATTTAAATTGGCAACAGAGAAAAAAGAAACTCTGCAGCAAATTGAATCGCTTTCGCAGAATCTGGCGTTTGAAATTGTGCAGAAACTCGGTTTTACGCAAATCAGCAAAGAAGATATAGCGAATGCCGCTGCTCAAAAAGGAAATGACTAATGGCTGAAGAAATTACAGACAGCTCTTTAAACGATGCTGCGGCAGCAACTTTGCAAACCGGCAATGATTTAATAGACGCCACGCAAAATGCTATTATAGATGCGGCAGAAAATGTATCTGAAGTATTTAATAAAGCAAATCCGGATATTGCGCACCAGCTGACGGAAGTTCCGTTTTATGCCGATGTGGAATTTTGGGTCGGCATGGCTTTTATTTTATCAATCGTGGTGCTGGCTAAACCGGCTTACCGCTTTTTGAAAAGTGCTATGCGCGGCAAAATTGAGTCTGTAAAAAATCAAATTGCCGATGCGGAAAAGCTGCGCGACGACGCTCAAGAGCTTTTAGCTCAGTATGAACGCAAATTCGCAGCAACTGAATCTGAAGTAGCAGAAATCTTAAAGCAAGCTGAAAAAAACATTGCTAATCAAAAGAAAAATGATTTAGCTCAGCTGAAAGAAAATACTGCGGTTAAAGAAAAAGAAATTAAACGCCGCATTTTAAGCTCTACCGAAAACGTTATGGCGGAAATAAATCAATCGGTAGCCCGCTCTTCAGTAGAAGTTGCTAAAAAAGCCATTTTGGCTCATATCAGCAAAGCAAATAAAAGCACGCTGATTGATGAGGCTATTGTCAGCTTGGATAAGTTTATTAAATAAGCTTCAATCATTTACAAATAAGAATCCTAAAAGTTACTGCGGTAATTTTTGGGATTTTTTTATTTTTCTTTACAACATAGTTATATATTGCTAAAATATCAGCGGATAGGCGATAGTCTGTCTAGGGCGTGAGAACCCTTTTCTGTAACAGTCGTTGTGCATAAACGACTTAAATTTGTTATGCCGATTTCCGTTGGACGGATGTCGGCTGAATATGGCTGTGCGCTGAATAGGCCGAGCCGTTTGTTACAGTACGGTTTCTCAACATCCGCCCACTTCTCATAGTGGGTTTTGTTTTTATATATAACAAATTAAACGGAGGTTAGAAATATGTATAAGAATTTTGAAAAAGGGCGTTCCATGATAGAAATGCTCGGTGTGCTGGCGATAATTGCAGTTTTATCTGTCGGCGGCATCGCCGGTTATTCTAAGGCGATGGAAAAATTCAAGTTGAATAAGCTTGTTCAGGAATACAATTATTACATTTTTGGAATGCTTAATTATATAGAAGATGCAAGGCGCTTAACAAAACCAAACACCGGTAATATTATCGGAATGTCCTCATTTGCCGAAGCAGCAAATCTTATACCTCAAAGCTGGTCTACTACTATAGATTCAATAGGAAATTATTTTGTACCCTTTTCAAGAAATAGCTATTTGTCATTTGATTTATATATCGGTTGGATGAAAAGAAATGACAATGGTGTTATGGTATCATCATCATATTCAGATAAATTTTGTACAGCTATTATTACTGATGTTATACAACCCTTACATTATTCATTATATAGTGCGTCTATGATACTAGGGCATTCAGTAACATATTACGGAGACGAATATTGTTCAGATGAACGTTTATGTCTTACGGACTTAAAACCGGCGGAAATTCATAATTTATGTAAAACTTGTTTGAAAGACGAACACTATTGTTTAATTGTCTTACAATTTTGATTGACTATTACAAAAAGCCTGAAACGCCTATCATTTTACATTTGATTTTTGCGGTTGACTTTGTTTGAATAATTGTTATAGAATTGGAGTGTAAATAACATAATTTTAGAGGAAAGAAAGATGAAAAATAAGCTATTCAAAGGTCTCTCTCTCTCTCTCTGCAAATCCTAAACATCTGATTAAAGGCATATTTTCTGTTGCTCAATGTATTTTTGCAGAGTTTTTTGAAAAAATCAGCAAACAAGAAATTAACTTAACTAAAATCGCATTTAAGACTTTAGATGTCGTGCGTCAATACGCCGTACTTTTGGAGCGACGTGTACAACGAGGTACACGAGCGAGAAAAGCGCTAGTAGTGACCCGACAGACAAACCCGTTAGGACGCAATATGATAGAAATGCTCGGTGTGCTGGCGATAATTGCAGTTTTATCTGTCGGCGGTATTGCCGGTTATTCTAAGGCGATGATGAAATACAAAATAAACAAAATGATTAGTGAATATAGTTATTTAATAGTCAGTTCATTAGAGTATAAAGACAGTTTACTGAAAAACAACCCCAAAACAGGTACCGTTTATTTAAGCAGTTTTTTTCAAGATGCTAACATAGTTCCTGCTGCTTGGGTTATGAATGGCAGCAGTTTAATGATTGATAGTGTTGGCAATAATGTACTGCCTTATTTAAATAATAGCGACGGCGCAGAATTTATAGTCATGGATGTGTATTTAAGAACTACCAGTAAAGGTACCGCTGATTTTGCTTATAATTCGTGTATAGCTTTATTTAACGATATAGCTAAGCCTCTATCTGAATATTTTGTGGGAATTTTTGCTAATTCCGGCTCTACATCTATCCACTATGACGGCACTTCAAGTTGTCATAATGAAAAAAGTAACTTTAGATGTTTGACAGACATGACCTTAGCTGACGCTGATGAAGCTTGTAAAAAATGTCTAACTCTTAGCAATAACTGCCAAGTTGTAATGGTATGGTAGCAGCCTAAAGCTTATAATAAGCAATAACAGTTAAACTAAAAACACCCCGAAAACCGCAGCTGCAATCTTTGGGATGTTTTTTTTAATTGAGACTTCTTCCCTTTTCCGGTATTTCTCCGGCAAGAGAAAAAAATAACTCAAGGACTTGGATGTCGTGTGTCAATACGCCGCACTTTTGGAACGTTGTGTACAAAATAGTACATGAGTGAAAAAAGCGCAAGCAGAGACCCGACAGACAAGCCCTTATAAAATTATAATTCGCCGGCAGCGTATCTTTGTGCCATATCCGACAATTTGATAGCTTTAATTTGGTCTGCATGGCCAGCAGCGCCAAAGGCAATATAACGAGCTTCGCAAACTTTCTGCATTTCTTCAATAGCAGGTTTCAAATATTTACGAGGGTCAAACTCTTTTGGATTTTCCATAAAGAAACGACGGATAGCGCCGGTAATTGCCATACGGGAATCGGTATCTACGTTGACTTTGCGAACGCCGGATTTAATACCGCGGACAATTTCTTCTACCGGAACACCATAGGTCTGAGGAATAGCACCGCCATAAGCATTGATTAAATCTTGCAGTTCTTGCGGAACCGAAGAAGAACCATGCATTACCAAGTGAGTGTTAGGCAATTTGGCATGAATTTTTTCAATAACATCAATAGCCAAAATATCGCCATCCGGTTTACGTGTGAATTTGTAAGCGCCGTGAGAAGTACCAACAGCCACAGCCAAAGCATCCAAGTGAGTTAAAGCCACAAATTCAGCTGCTTCATCAGGGTCGGTTACCAAGCGTTTTCTATCCAAAGTACCTTCGGCGCCGTGGCCGTCTTCTTTGTCGGCCTTACCGGTTTCCAAAGAGCCGATAACGCCCAATTCGCCCTCAACAGAAGCGCCGACAGCGTGTGCGCGGGCTACAACTTCTTGAGTTACGCGAACGTTATATTCAAATGAAGCCGGTGTTTTGCCGTCAGCTTCCAAAGAACCGTCCATCATTACAGAGCTGTAACCGTTTACAATGGCAGATTGGCAGATATTTACCGAAGCGCCGTGGTCTTGGTGCAAGCAAATCGGCAATTCCGGAAACATTTCAATACCGGCCATTACCATGTGGCGAATCATCGGGTCGCCGGCAAATTTACGAGCGCCGGTAGATGTTTGCAAAATAACCGGAGCGTTTACTTTTTTAGCAGCTTGCAATACAGCTAAAATTTGTTCCATATCGTTTACGTTGAAAGCCGGAACACCATATCCGTGTTCTGCCGCATGGTCAAGAATTTGACGCATAGATACTAAAGGCATTTTTTTCTCCTTAAAAAGTTAAGTTTTATAACTGCCTAAAATATATGCAATTTCAATTTTTTTGCAAGCATTTTATTTATGCTCTTGCTGTTCAAAATTCTGCAGGCAATAAAATCTATAATATGCGCCTTTATGCGCTAAAAGCTCGTCATGCGAACCCTGCTCCGCGATTTTGCCCTTGTCCATTACCACCAGCGAATCCATTTCTTTTAAGGTAGACAGACGATGTGCAATAGCGATAACCGTTTTGCCTTTCATCAATTTTTTGAGCGATTGCTGAATATAGTTTTCGCTTTGGCTGTCCAGCGCCGAAGTTGCCTCGTCCAAAATCAGAATCGGTGCATTTTTCAGAATGGCGCGGGCAATCGCAATACGCTGCCGCTCGCCGCCCGAAAGCAATACGCCGCGCTCGCCGACTTTGCTGTCATAGCCCTCCGGCAGCTGTTTTATAAACTCATCGGCAAATGCTTGTTCGGCGGCGGCTTCCACTTCCGCATCGGTTGCGTCCAAACGCCCATAGCGGATATTTTCGCGAATCGTACGGTTAAACAAGGTTGTATCTTGCGGAATCACGGCTATCTGCGCCCGCAGGCTCTCTTGGCGGACTTTGGCAATATCTTCGCCGCCGACCGTAATTTTACCGCCGCAAACATCAAAATAGCGCACCAGCAATTTAATCAAAGTAGACTTGCCGCTGCCGGAATGTCCGACTAATCCGACTTTCTGCCCCGATTTTATCTTCAGCGAAAAATTGTTAAAAAATTTACCTTTTTGAGGATAGCAAAAATCTATATTTTCAAAGCTGATAGAACGATTGCGCATTTTGAGATTATACGCGTCAGGCAAATCCTGAACCTGACATGGCTGAAAAATCAAATTCAAACCGTCCTTAACCTGTCCGTAAGACTGAGAAAATTCGCTCACAAAAAAGCCAATATTTATAACATCAAACATTACACCGTTTAACAACGAAGTGGCCATCACCACATCAGCAAAACTGATTTTTTGTAAATACCAATAGTAAAAGACAATCAAACAAGAGGCCATATAAGTCACGGCAAAACATAGTTTTCCTTCAAAATCAAACCACGCGTCTTTAGTTCGTTCAGTCTGCTCTGCCTTTACGGCTGTTTTCAACACATTGTAAAAACGTTTTTTTTCATAAAAATAATTGGCAAAGCTTTTCACCAAATCAGAATTTGTAACAGTATCAATAAACACTCCGTCTGTTTCAGCACCGAATCTGGCTCTTTTTTCGGCAAACGAGCCTATTCTTTTGCGGATATAAACCATCATCAGCAGATAAATTATATTCAGCAAAAAGATGATAAACCCAAGTTCAATATCGGCTGAACAAATTAAAAACATGGTAATAATCAAGCCGCTTAACGGGCGAATGACCCCAAATACTATTTGACCATATATTTCTCTGATACCGGAAACAATATTTTTGGTTTTTGAAGCAATTTTACCGGCCATTTCTTCATTAAAAAAGCGGATTGAATGATGATGAACCTGCACAAAAATATCTTTATACACTAAACTGCAGAAATAAGGCATAAACTTACCGGCCGTATATCGCCAAACATACGAGCATAGTCCATCAAGCGTCAGCATTGCCGCCAATAAACCGATAAATAACAAAATTTGCGATACAATTACATTATTCTCCGCATACTTAGGCAAATATCCTATAACCTGTGACATGGCAAAAATTTGACCGCGCTCAGCTATGCAGCGTCCAATCAGCGCAGCCAAAATAATTGACGCCATCAGTTTTGTTTTGCGTAAATACTTGAAAATAAAGCTGAAAACGCTCATTCAGCCAATTCCTTGCGGCGTTTTTTCAGCTTGGTTAATTTTTCACTTACATTGCCTGTATCGCGTCCGGTTTTTGCCAAACGGTCATACATGCGGCTGATTTCTTTTTCTAAATAAGCGGTTTCTATTTCATTGCGCAAAACGGTGCGTTCCTGATAAGTGCCTGACGTGTTGATTTGACGCATTTTTTCAATACAATCTTCCACTTCAAAATTATAGTTCAATTTTTGTTTAATAAAATACGGCAATTCATATACCAGCTGACGCGCGTTGGCATAAGCCTCCTGTCCATCCGCACACTTGATGTAGCGCTTTTTCAAAAGACGGAAAGCAATTTCAAGCTCTTCATTATTATCCACCACAATAAACGGCACCGGATTGGCGAATCCTTCTTGAGCAATATATTTCAAAAACTCCAGCAAGTGATGGAAGAAGCCGTTAATATTATATATAATAAACGGTTTCATGGGCAGCATGCCGTCCTGCATGGCCACACAATCATAAGCCAGTTCGTCCAAAGTTCCAACTCCTCCCGGAGCGAATACCACAAAATCGGACTCCAAGAGTTTTTGCTTGCGTTCTTCCAATGTTTTGGCAACCACTATATCCATTTTATTGATTAGCTCATCGTCATTAGGATATAAATCAAAATATTTTTTGGTGGTAATACCTTGAATAGGAGAGCCTTCCAGCTTGCATTGAAGCTTGTTCCAGCCATCCAGCACACCTTTTGCCACCGCCCCCATAATGCCGCTGTTAGATAATCCGAAATCCAGTTTAAATTCCATTTTTACAATTTTTTTGCCTAAATTATACGCCTCTTGCGCATAAGCAGTATCATTACCGGAACGAGAACCACCGGCAACAAACACCCGGATACCGTCTTCTTTGTTGGCCTCTTTAAAACTTTGGATTACTTTTTCTTCAACATTACAGGTTTGTTCTTCCATATTTTACAGCTCCTCTATATCACCTTTTGCCTGATTAGCATAAAACTCTGCCGCAAATTCCTGAAGCGTATCGTTTTTAATGGCAGCGCGCAATCCCTGCATTAAACGTTCATAGTAGCGGATATTGTGCCATGTAAGCAGCATAATTCCCAAAACCTCGTTGCATTTTTGCAAATGGTGGATATAAGCGCGGCTGTAATGCGTGCATAATGGGCAATCACAGCCTTCTTCCAGCGGACGCGGGTCTTCGCGGTGGCGGGCGTTGCGGATGTTTATCGGTCCGTATTTAGTAAAAGCCTGCGCTGTGCGTCCGGAGCGGGTCGGCATAACGCAGTCAAACATATCCACGCCACGCAGAACCGCGCCGACAATATCGTCAGGACGGCCGACGCCCATTAAATAACGCGGCTTATCTTCCGGCAGCATTCCCGGAGCATAATCCAAAACCTCAAACATTTTCTCCTGCCCCTCGCCGATTGCCAAACCGCCGATAGCATAGCCGTCAAAACCGATTTCACGCAAAGCTTTAGCCGACTCTTCCCGCAAATCTTTATAGACATTGCCTTGCTGAATACCGAAAATTCCATAGCCCTCGCGGTCAATAAAAGCGGCTTTACTGCGTTTTGCCCAACGCATAGACATCCGCATAGACTTAGCGCAGGTTTCATAAGTGGACGGGTACGGCGTGCATTCATCCAGACACATAGTGATATTTGAATCCAGCTTATGCTGAATACTCATTGACTCTTCAGGACTTAAGAAGAACTTTTTACCGTCAACATGCGAACGGAAAGTTACGCCTTCTTCTGTTAATTTGCGCAGACCGCTTAAACTCATAACCTGAAAACCGCCGGAATCGGTCAAAATCGGCTTATTCCAATTCATAAATTTGTGCAGTCCGCCCATTTTTTCAACCAAATCCGCCCCCGGACGCAGCATCAGATGATAGGTATTGCCGAGCAAAATCTCCGCGCCGGTCGCCGCCACGCTTTCCGGCATCATTGCTTTAACCGTGCCGCATGTTCCCACCGGCATAAACGCCGGAGTATTTACAACACCGTGCTTTGTGATTAAACGTCCCAAACGGCTTTTGCCTATTTTTTTATCTATTTCAAATTTTAGTCCCATATCATATCCTATTATCTGACTTGTGAACGCGGAGGAATCGGATTTCCTATTCCTTTAGCTATATTGTTTCTATTTACGTATCCGGCCTCGCCGTTGTCAATAATTATTTTGAACCAGCTTTTATCAGGAGTATATCCGACAACTCTGACTGTCTGCCCTTTAACGCCTTCTTTTAACACGTCATAGCGGCTGTCCGGTCCGTAATAAATCTTGCCGGCAGCTTTTAGATGAAAGATATAGCGGTCATCGCCTTTATCGCCGTCTACTTTAATTATATGGCTTTCTATTTGGTCGTCTGCCACCCGCTCGCCGCCGAGAATCATTTCTTTATAATAGCTATCGGTCTTATGCGGCAAATTTACCATTCCGATTTTCCCCATAAAGAAAATCAGCAGAACCGCTGCCACCGCGGCAAAAAATACCGGCATAAGCAGCTGCCTTATCCGCAGTTCTGATACCGACCATTTTGGCAGCACCACAGACTTTTGCGGATGATAGTCCAAAATATCTATAAAAGTCTGCAATAATTCTTTTTCGCGGCTGTCCGCCTTTACCAGCAACATTGCCTGCTTGGCGTATATCCAAGATAAATCCTTGCGGGCGCTGCTTTCATAAGCCACGGCGTTGTGTATCAGCAATTTCAAATTATCTTCATCCGCCGCGGCCGCCGCCTGATAATTAAATTTAAGCGCTTTTATATTTTCAGCAAACGCCGCCGCTCCCCACCAGCCGCGCAGCCAGTTTGCCACAGAGGTGGCAACCACCATATCTTTAGCCTCTGAAAAATTACAGATATCTTTAGTTTCTTTTTTCTGGAAACCCGTAAAAAACGCCGTAATTCTGCGCTGTTTCAGCACCCGCAGCGCCGCGTCGTCCTGCCCCGCTTGATTTTTATAGGGATTTAAAGAATCCATATCCGGAAAATCTTTGTCATTATATATAATAGAAAGCAGGTCATATTTCAGGCGGTTTTTCTGGTCTTTCAGCAGGTTATAAGCCACAGAAATCTTTTGAAATATTTCCACGGCGTTCGGATTGTCATTATGGTCGGGATGCCAATATTTAGCCCGGTCATAATACTGCTGTTTTATCAGCGAAAGCGGAGCATTGGGCGTGACTTCCAAAACTTTATAATATCCTTTAGCATCAAAATTAGCGCTCATCCGCAGTCTCCTCAATACACAGTTTTTTAGCAATATTCATCACATCTTCCGCCGCTTCCGAATTAGGATAACGGTTCAGCAGCAGCACATGGTTGCGGATAGCGTCGCGCACACGGGTATCGCGGCGGATAACCCCCAGCAGCCGCGGCGTTGACGACATATACTGCTCGCACCCGTGCCGCAAAGTATCATAGGTTCTTATCCCCTCTTCGTATGAATTAGCATAATTTATCACAATTTGCAAACTCTTATACGGAAAACGGCTGCCGTTGCGCTGCAAAAAGTCATAAGTCGCAACCACATTGGCCGGCTCGTTAGTACAGACCAAAATCAAATCCGCAGGCGGCAGCAGATTATGCAGAATTTTTTCGGAAGCCGGCAAATCTATTACGGCGTTATCATAATTCTGCGCCAGCAAAGCCAATTCCTCGCGCAAAATCTGCAGGCGCCCCAAAGGTACGCCCTCCAGCAAATCGCTGCCCATTAAGCCGCTGATAACATCAAACTTTTTCTTATTTACCGGCGAAACCGCCTGATTCAGCGTAAGTTTTCCGGATATAACCTGATTTAGATAGCCGCGGCAGTTGATATCCAGCTGAAAATCCGTATTCAAAAGCCCGCTGTTAGCGTCAAACAGCAGCACGCTTTTATGCAGCAGGTTAAGAGCATGCGCCAAGGTCACGGAAAGCCAAGTTTTTCCCATGCTGCCAAAGCCCGATGTAACCGCTGTTATTTTTGATTGCGGCGTTAAAAACAAATTTTTATTTGTGTTATCCTGATTTACCATCTTGTACTTTTCTTTTTTTGTTATTATGATAGTGACAAATTTATTGTTTTGTTGCAAACGATTAAAATCTTTTTAACACAATTTATTTATATTTTGACTATATGGTTGGGAAATATACATGAAAAGATTTATAATTTATACTTTATTTTGCTGTCTGGCAGCCTTAAATCCGGCTTTGGCTCAGCATATGGTGCAGAAACAGGGCTATTTAACCGAAGATTTGTATTACACCGGATTGCCCGACTATCCGCCTTTTTCCCAATATCTTGCTGAAAAACAAGGAATTTATTCTTTAGAGAGCGCGTTTTTAAAACCTATAAAGGATATTGCTAAGAAATATGATTTTAAAATAAAAGACGAAGCCATGGTGGAAAGAGCAAGCCTGCAGACGGTAATTTTAGACATCCGCAGCGGCAAATCTCAAATATTTATCGGCGCTTATTCCGACACCAAGCTGTTTACCGGCATACATCTGATTTATCCGGCCTCGGTTTCTAACCCTATTCATGTAATTACTCTGCCCGACGATCAGGAAAAAATAAAATCATCCAAAGACTTAGCCGCCTTAAGAGGCGTCATCAGCAAAACCGAATATGTCAGCGACTTTGTTTTAAGAAAAATAAAACCGCTGAATCTGACTTTTGCGGAAACGCCTTATGAAGCCTATGAAAAGCTTTTTACCGGCGAGGCCGACTATATTCTGGGCGGGCTTTACTATAACCGCATTATGGCGAGCCGCTACGGAATTGAACAATATTTAGCATATTCTAAAAAACCGTTGTTCAAAATTCCGGTTTTTGTTGCACTTTCCAAAGTTATGCCTAAATTATCGCTTTATGATAAAATATTTTCGCAAGAATTTAACAAGCCTGAGTTCGGCAATGCCGTAAAAAAAGAAATTTTACGCATGGTAGAAGATGAAATTGCCAAAAATCAGGGAATTGTTCCGCCGGCTTTTGCTAAAAAAGCTGCGCCGCAGACCGAAGAAACCGAGCTGCCGGCTGCAGACGCTCCGGGAGAAAACTCTGGCGGACGCGTGCTGGAACAAAAAGTTGAACAAAAGTCTTTTGATGAAGTGTTGGATGGAATTTAGGGAGGTTATATAAATGGTTCTTTTAGTGCATAACAGCGTTTTGCCGCAATGCCGGAAAATCAGGATTCTGATGTCCGAAAAGAAAATGCTGTTTGTTTTGAAAGAAGAAAATCCGTGGAAACTTTCTAAGGATATTATGAAAATAAATCCGGCAGGAGAGCTTCCGGTCTTTATTTATGACGGGAACATAATTTCCGGCAACTATGCCATTACCGAATTTTTGGAAGAAACCTACACTCAAAACCGCTTAATCAACGGCAACAACAAGGAGCGCGCCGAAGTCCGGCGTTTGGTAGACTGGTTTGACAATAAATTCAACCGCGAAGTTTATCAATATATTGCCGGCGAAAAAATCTATAAGCGCTTTGCCCTGCAGCAGCCGCCGGAATCCCGCCGCATTAAGGCCGGTATCAACAACCTGCGCTTTCATCTGGAATATATTGACTGGATAACCGAAAGAAACAACTATCTTGCCGGAAATAACTTTTCGCTGGCGGATATCAGCGCGGCGGCTCAGCTCTCTATTATTGACTATTTGGGCGATGTGCCTTGGGAAGACTATAAAAATGCTAAGCTTTGGTATTCTAAAATCAAGTCGCGTCCAAGTTTCAAAGATATTTTAAACGACCGTTTTAAAGGTATTTATCCGGCAAAACATTATAATGATTTGGATTTTTAACCATGCGATACTTACTGCTGATATCATTAGTTTTTTTGGCTTCCTGCTCTTCTTGGGGCGGAAAAGGGCAGATTATTTATCATTGGGAAAGAGAGCGCACCGGCGTGCAGAAATTTTCCCGCGACCACTCAGAATGCCTGAAACAAGCCGAACCGTGGTATCATTGGCCGGATTTCAGCAGCTGGTTTTATTCGGAAGAATACCGCTATAATATTGTGGTAGACTGGCATAAGTCAAAAGGTATCTGGGCAAGCTATGTGCCGTACCGCGGCGCTTCTCCGCTGCTGGTAAATTCCATCCGCGACTCAGCCGATTCCGATCCTAAGGAATATCGTTTGTGCATGGAAGCTAAAGGCTACTGGCACAGAAAATATGACATTCCAACTGTAACCAACGTATTTGTTTATAACCCGCAAAAAGGCACGGATTACGTTCCGCTGGAAAGCGTCTACAGCAAATAACCGCCGCCGCTGGCTTTGTAATAAGCTATCAGATTCTGAAAAATTCCGGCTTTGCTTTCTAAGCTGCTGTTTTGGGCTTGCAGGCGGTTCTGCTCCATAGTCAAAAAATCAGAAAACTCTATAAGCCCGCTGCGGTATTTTTCGGAAGACGCCGCTACAACCTTGTTCATATTTGCCAAAGCGCGGTTTTGCAGCCGGTTTCTTTTTAATTCGTTCTGCACGTTTGCCATAGCGTTTTTCAACTCGCCGACTGCGGTTAAAACCGTTTTTTTATACACGGCAAAAGCTTCCTGCTTTTGATATTTTTGCTTATTTAACTGATTTTGCAGGCGGTTCCAATCTAAAAGGGGCAGACTCAGCAGAGGCTCATAGCTATAGCCTTGGCTTTTGGAATTAAACAAACTATTGCCGCTGCTTGCCGCATATCCCCATAAAGCCGAAATACTGACATTTGGATATAAATCGGCCACCGCTGCGCCGACTAAAGCATTCTGCGCCGCGAGGTTCTGCTCGGCCGCCGCCACATCCGGACGCTGCCGGATTACCGAAGCAGGAAGATTATACATGGCTTTGATATTATATTGATAGGCATTGCTGAAAATCGGCGAACGCTTCTCGCTGTCTAAAGGAAGCTGCGACGGCAAAACACCGGATAAAACGGCTAAAGCATTTTTATATTGCTCTACTTGGCTCTGCAGCTGAGGTATCTGCGTTTCGGTTGAATTCAGCAAATACTCCGCCTGATTATAAGCGATATCGTCGGTTAAGCCGCTTTGATATTTAGATTTCACCACACCGAAAATATCTCGCTGCAGGGCTAAATTCTGTTTGGCGATACGCAGCTTTTCAACCGCTAATTTCAGATTAACATAGTCCGAAGCAATTTCAGCCGCCACCACATTTTTAACCTGATTTAAGCTATATTCTTCGGCCTTAAGCATTGCGGCTGCAGCTTCATCTTGACGGCGTCCCTTGCCCCAAATATCCAGCTCCCAAGAAGCGTCAAAACCGGCATTATAATAATGCGTATCAGCAGTCGGTCCGATGTTTTTACTGTTTTTCTGATAGTTATAGCCGCCGCGGGCGTTTATCTGCGGCAAAAATCCGGCTTGGCTGATTTTCAACTCCGCCCGAGCCTGCCGCAGTATGGCTATAGCCTGTTCAATATCAGTGCTGTTCTTAAGCCCTTGCTCAATCAGTATATTAAGTTGTTCATCGCCAAACAGGGCATACCAGCTTTTAGAGGGCTGAGTTCCGTTTTTCAGCGCCAATTCCTGCTTTATAACCGAATCATTATAAAGTGCAGGACGGCTGAAATCTTCGCCGACCGTACAAGCGGCGGCAGTAAAGCTCAGTAATACAGCTAACTTACGCATTTTCGGCCTCCTTTTTTTGAGATTGCGGAGCAAAATGTTCTTTAAGATGTTCAAAAAAGGCAAACAGCGCCGGAATAAAGATGATTCCGATTAAAGTCGCCGCAATCATCCCGTAAAATACCGATGAACCGATAGCTATCTGCGAGCTGGCTCCGGCGCCGGTTGCCACAATCATTGGAAACACGCCCAAAATAAAAGTAAACGCTGTCATTAAAACCGCGCGGTAACGCTCTTCGGCTCCGCGGCGCGCCGCCTCGGTAATCGGCAGCCCTTGTTCGCGGTACATTTTAGTAAATTCCACAATCAAAATAGCATTTTTAGCCGCCAAGCCTATCAGCATAATCAAGCCCAGCTGTGCATAAATGCTCAATGACTGCCCCATAATCCACAAACCGGCTAAGGCGCCTAAAATGGCAAATACCGTAGAGAATATCACCGCCAAAGCCAGCAGCCAGCTTTCGTACAGCGCCACCAAAAATAAATAGCAAAACACAACGGCCAAGCTGATGAGAATTACCGCCAGCCCGCGGGTTTCCACCTCTTGCAGGCTCAGCCCCGTCCACCAGATATCATATTCTTTAGGCAGAACTTTTTCCAGCTGCTCCAGCTTGTCCAAAGCCGTGCCGCTGCTGATGCCATCTTTTGACATAGCTGTAACAGACGCCGATGTATATTGATTAAAACGATAGATTATTTTCGGCGAAAGCTCAGTTTTGACATCGGCAAAGCTGTTTATGCGCACCAGCTGCCCCTCGTTGGAACGGACGTACAAATTGCCGATATCTTCCAAATTCCGGCGGTATTGATAATCGGCCTGCAAAATAACCTTGTTTACTTGCCCGCTTAATGTGATATTGTTAATATAGCGCGAGCCTAAATTATTCTGCAAAGCGGCAAACAAAGACGATACCGGAATTTTATAATATTCCAATTTTTTGCGGTCTATATCCAGATAAATATGCGGAGTTTCGGCAGTAAAGGTGCTGAAAGCATAGTCAAAATAGCCGCTTTTATTAACCGACTGCAGATATTCTGCCAGCTGCGAATACAGCTGTTGCGGCGATGTATTGCCGTTCATGGTCACAAATTCCAGAGAAATACCGTTGCTCTGCCCTACCCCCGGAATGGCCGGCGGAGCAAAAAAGTTTATAACCGCCTGCTTGTTACCGGCAAACTGTCGGCGCAAATCTTGGCTTATGGCTTCTATAGACAAGTTTTTAGCCTTGCGTTTATCCCAATTTTCCAAGCCTATCACGCCCAGCGCCACATTTTCGCCGCTGCCGCCCAGCATACTGTAACCGGCAACCGATATAAAATATTTAACGCCTTTAGTCTGCAGGATTTTATTATTCATCTCGCTTAAAACTTTATTGGTTTCATTTATGCTTGCCGTATCCGCCAGCTGAATATTGCCGAAAATAATACCTTGGTCTTCTTCCGGCAGAAACGAGGTCGGAGTATAGGCAAACCCCGCCGCTATCAGAGCTATTGTTCCCAGCATGCACAGCAGCATGGTTTTCAGATGCTCCGAAAAATAAACCACCGATTTCAGATAATAGGCCTTGCTTTTATCCAGCACCTTATCAAACCAAGCAAAAAAGCCGTGCGGCTCTCTGTTTTCATCTCCGCGCAGAAATATTGCGCACAAAGCCGGACTCAGCGTCAGAGCATTAAGCGCCGAAAAAGCAACCGCCGTGGCAATGGTTACGGCAAACTGCTGATAAATTTTGCCGGTAATTCCGGCCATTAAGCCTACCGGAATAAAAATAGCCAGCAGCACAAACGTGGTCGCCACAATGGCGCTGCTAATCTGCTGCATAGCCGTCAGCGACGCGGTTTTGGAATCTTGCTTTTGATTCAGCATCAAATACTGCACCCGCTCCACTACAATAATGGCGTCATCCACCACCAGACCAATCGCCAGAATCATGGCAAACAGAGTCAGAATGTTTATGTTAAATCCCAGCAGATACACGACTATAAACGTGGCAATCAGCGAAACCGGAATTGTAAACAGCGGAATCAGCGTGGTTTTGAGCTTTTGCAAAAAGATATACGTTACCAGCACCACCAATAAAAAAGTAATCAGCAGCGTGTCTATAATACTTTGAATAGAAGCGCGCACATACTCTGTAGAATCATACGCAACCTGCAAATCCATATCCTGCGGCAGAACTTCCGACAAATCGGCAATTTTTCGGCGCAGGTTATCCATAATCTGCAGAGAATTGGAATTCGGCAGCTGATTGATAGCCATAATCAGCGCCGGAGCGTTATTGTAGCCGGATTTAATGTTATAAGTATCGGCGCCCAATTCTACTGAAGCCACATCTTTAAGATATATCTGCGCGCCGTCGGCGCCTGAGGCGACCACAATATTTTCAAAATCGGCAACGCTGTTAAGCAGGCCTTTAGCCGTCAGCGACAGCACAATTTTATTGTCTTTAGCGCTCGGCGCCGCACCGATACTGCCGACAGAAGCCTGTATGTTTTGGCTTTTTACGGCGTTCATCACATCGCTGCTGTTCAGCCCCAGCGCGTTAAGCTTATCGGAATTAAGCCAAATTCTCATACTGTACTGCGGACCGAAAATCTGGACTTCGCCGACGCCTTTGACTCGGGCCAGCGCATTTTTTATATTGGTATAAGCATAGTTGCTCAAAAATAAATCATCATAAGAATGGTTAGGCGAGCGCAGCACCAGCAAGGCCAAAATATTCGGGTTTTGAGTTTTGACGCTGACGCCGTACTGATTAACTTCGTCCGGCAGCTCCGACATTACCTGCTGCAGGCGGTTCTGCACTTTTACCTGAGCTATATCGGCATCGGTTCCGATGTCAAAAGTCACGGTCAGCTCATATGAGCCGTTATCATCGGATGATGAGGACATATAAAGCATATTCTCTACGCCGTTAACCTCATTTTCTATCGGCACGGCAACCGTATCGGCCAAAACCTGCGAACCGGCACCGGAATAGGTTGTAGACACCACAATCTGCGGCGGAGTGATTTCCGGATATTGCGCCACCGGCAGCACCGCCAGCGACAGCAGGCCAAGGATTATCAGCACAATAGAAAGCACAATCGCAAAACGCGGACGGTTAATAAAAAAGGCCGAAAACATAGTTTATTCCTCCTTTTGCGGTTGATTTTGAATTTGTACTTTCTGACCAAGAAGCTGCGGTTCAATATCCTGCGTTATCAGACTTTCTCCATTGCTGAAATCATTTTTCAAAATAAAGCTGCCGCCGTCTTCCGCCAGAATCTGCACCGGCTTTAAGATAACTTCGCCGTCTTTTACTGCATATACAAAATTTCCGTTATTTTTCATCTGCACCAGATTTTTAGCGGCCAAAACCGCATTTTTATATGTATGTTCCAGCAAAACTTTTACATAGGCGTTAGGAATCAGCGTTTTATCCGGATTTTCAAATTCAGCATAAACCGCCAAGGTATTTGTGCTTTTTTCTATGGCGTTCTCAGTATAAATCACTTTGCCGGAAAAAGGATATTTTTTGCCGTCTGAAAGTATCAGGCGCACTTTATCGGCAAATAAATCATGATTTTGCAATAATTCTTTATCCGTTACCGAAAAAATCACACGCGCCGGATTATACTGCACAATACGCACCAAGCTGGGATTCATTGACGGCGTGACAAAATCGCCGACTGCAATATTGATATTGCCTAAAACTCCGTCAAAAGGCGCTTTTACTAAAGTATAATTCAAATTTATGCGGGATGTTTCCAAGTTTGCGGCAGCTTGCTTTGCCGCTGCTTCAGCTGTCAGAACCGCGGTTTTAGCGTTGTCTAATTCGGTCTGCGACACCGCTCTGGCTCCGGCTTTATGCAAGCGGCTGTATTGATTCTGCGCGTTCTGCAAATCCGCCGCCGCAGACAGAACCGCCGCATAGGCCGAATGCACAGCCGCTTTATATTCTTCCTGCCGCAACACAATCAGAACGTCGCCGCGCTTTACCTGCTGCCCGCTGTCGGCCGGAATATCGGCGACATAACCGCTTAAATACGGCAAAATATTAACGCTGCGGACGGCCGCAACCCTGCCGATAAAATTTTTTGCAATGCTGATATCTTCTGCTTTCGGCAATTCCGCCGCAACCGATATTAGTTTTTCGGCTGCTTCCGGCTTTACTGCCTGCGGACGGCTGTGAATATAAGACAATATGCCGCCGCCCGCGATTACCAGTAACAAAATTATAATCAGCCAATTTTTGAAAGTATCTTTTTTCATAGCCGCCAAACCTCCTGAATATGATAAGTCTGACTTTAGATATGCTGAAAAAAGCACTTTTCAAGAGAACGGCTATTGTAAAACTTCTATAGCCTTAGATATTTTACGAATAGAGTTAAGCTCTATTTGGCGCACCCGCTCTTTAGAAATGTTATAAGCTTGGCTTAAATCCTCCAAAGTAATGGTTTCATCGCTCATGCGGCGCTTAAACAAAATATCTTTTTCCCGCGGATTCAAGACGGTAATTGCCTGATTAAACAATTTGCGGCGATAATTCATGGTTTCTTTATAAGCATAGCGCTCTTCCTGATTGGGCTTGCCGTCCGAGATAAAATCCATCCATTCCGCCGTATGCTCCGAATCGCTGTCTATAGGCGAATTCAGCGAACCGTCATGCGCTTTTAAGCGGGTATTCATATCAGTTACTTCCTGCACGCTGACATCCAAAGAACGGGCAATATCTTTCAGAACATCCGATGAAAGCTCGCGGTCATCCATTAAATTAAGGCTGTTTTTAATTTTGCGCAGATTGAAAAATAACTTCTTTTGCGCCGCCGTAGTGCCTAGCTTTACCAATGACCACGAATTAAGAATATATTTCTGGACAGATGCTTTTATCCACCACAGCGCATAAGTAGAAAATCTGAACCCTTTATCCGGCTCAAACTTATCTATGGCATACAATAAACCGATATTTCCCTCCGAAATCATCTCGCTGACCGGCAGCCCGTAGCCTTTATAGCGGGAAACCACCTTTACCACCAAGCGCAAATGCGAGGTAATCAGCTGATACGCCACATCCTTATTGCCGGTTTCTTTATATTTTGTCGCCAGCGTATATTCTTCTTCCTGCGTCAAAATCGGATATTTTCGGATGTTTTGCAAATATCTGGCTAAGTTAATTTCCGGAGAAAAATCCATTCCGGTAAGTGCTGTTAAATTTTCCATTGTCTTTGCTTCCCCTGTTAGTTGTTTAGAAGTATGATATAGATGAAAATTTTAACAAACAACCTATACTTTAGTTTTAATTTTTAACTAAATATCAACTAAAGATTAGCACACATCCGCTAACTTCTGCAGCAGTTCGGAGATATCTTCCGGCAGTTCAGAATCAAACTGCATAAACTTTTTCGTTGCCGGATGAACAAAGCCCAAACTCTTGGCGTGCAAGGCTTGGCGCGGAAATTCATTGACATAGTTTTTGAGATTTTGAGGCAAATTTACGGCAGTTTTACGGTTCTTGACATAGACCTTGTCGCCGACCAAAGCATTACCTACACTTGTTAGGTGTACGCGAATCTGATGAGTACGGCCTGTTTCCAGATTGCATTGCACCAAAGATGCTGCATTTTTAAATACTTGCAGAGTTTTATAGTGTGTAACCGCCGGTTTGCCTCCGCTCGTTACAATCGCCATTTTTTTGCGGTCAGCCGGACTGCGCCCGATATTTCCCTCAATTCGTCCGTTCAGCGGATTCGGCACGCCGTAAACAACAGCTAAATAGGTGCGTTCAATAGAATGTTCGGCAAATTGTTCGCTCAAAAAGCGGTGGGCATTGTCATTTTTTGCCACTACCAGCAGCCCGCTGGTTTCGCGGTCTATGCGATGCACAATCCCCGGACGTTTAATCCCGCCGATTCCCGACAAGCTGCCTTTACAATGAAAGAGCAAAGCATTTACCAGCGTTCCACGTGAAACGCCCGCCGCCGGATGAACCGTCATCCCCGCCGGCTTGTTAACCACCAGCAAGTCCTTATCTTCATAAACAATATCCAGCGGAATATCCTCGGCTGCAGGCTCGGCTTCCGCCGCCGGAGGCACGCAGACCGTAAAGCAGTCTCCGGCTTTGATTTTGTATGAATTATCTGAAATAACAACCTCATCAGCCAAAACATTGCCCTCAGAAATCAATCTTTGAATCTGCGAGCGGGAAAAATCCGGCAGATTTTGCGCCAAAAATTTATCCAAACGCTGTTTTTCATTGTCTTTAGTAACTTCCGGTGTAGAAAATATTGTATCTTCGCTGTTCATTTTTAGCCTTTATTAAGTATCTTTGCATTATAATGCAGCTTAATGAGTCTTGCTGTTAAATGCAAGTAAAGATTATGCAGATATTCAGGAGAAAAAAGTATGTCTGATAGCAACGTTTTAGAAGATGATGATTTTGAAAAACTGTTAGACAGTTTTATTAACGACTCCATGAACGAAGTGGATAGCGGCACACCGGCGGATGAAACAAACAGCCGGCCGCAAAATAACGAGCCTACTCCAAGCAATGAAGAAGCGGATGATGATGATATTGCGCCGGTTGATTATACAACTGAACTCAGCCCTCAAGGACAAGCCGTTAATGAAACCATGTCGGATGAAGATTTGGATAAAATGCTGGTTTCTTCCCTGCAAGACGCCAAAGTTGAGGCGCAGGAAACCCATGACCAGCCTATGCTGGGCAATGATGAATCGGAACTGGCTCAGGCCTTTTTGAACTTTTATAACTCCGTAAACAAACTTTCTATGACGCATTTAAACAAGCCATATCAATGCTTGTTTGAAATTGACGACTTATATCCAAACTATAAACCGAGTATCGGCAAAATTCTGTCTGACGACGTGGTTGCCGGCTGGGTGCTTTTAACCAAAATGTTTCCGCAGGAAATCGGCAATTTTCCGCTTAACTCTTCAGACGAAGCCTTTTTAAACTTTGCCGAAAAGCTGACTGATACCGATTTGCAGCTGGCCGTAATTTCTTATGTAGAAATTTTGATAGACATGGAGGGCTGCGAGCTGACCTATCAGGCAAAATTCTTAAAATATCAAGAAAAGCAAATTAAACGCCTGATGTATGAAGAATATATGGAACGCAAAGAAAGACAGCGTAAATTTACCGAAGCTTTGGCCGCCAAAAACTTTCCGGTAGACGCCGACAAGCTCATCAGCAACTATTTCAGGGTTGCTCAAAAAGATGTTGACGGCGCATTTAAAGCTCTGACAACCAATCCGGCAATTTTTGCGCCGATTGATTTCAGCAAAATCAAGCCGCGCTGGTTCGGGCTTTTAAAAGTTACGCCGAAAGACGGCATCCGCGTTAATTTGGAAATCGGTAACTTTTTGAAAAGACTCAAAGTTTAGTTAAAAAATAATAGACAAAAATCATTTTATATGGTATATTGGCATTAAAGATTAAAAAAAGGAGTATTACTCATGGCAAAAGATGTTCAAGCGGCTAGAGCAGCAACAGAATTTATGAAAGCGATTGAAAATAAAGATTCTGACGACAAACTGAAAGCTATTCTGGAAAAAAATCCCAAGCTTTTGGAATCTAAGGAGTTTGCTAAGAGAGTTTTCCCTAAAGTCGGCGACAAAAAGAATATGGGTCTGGTTAAATTGGACAAAATGGTTGAAACCGTTAAAAGAGTAAAAGGACTTGCCGACAACGGAGCAATCAAACCTGAACAGCTCAGCTCCTTTTTAGAATTGAAACAGCCGATGACCGGCGAAACATTTGCCACCTTTACGGCCAAGCAAGCCGTTGCCGCCTGCGACAAAGCCAATACCGAACGTCCGGAATTACCGGAAGCCGACCGAAATGTATTTAAGCAGCACCAAACAACTTATACGGCTCAACTGGAAGAATTAAAAACCTTGGGCGTATCTATGGAAGCCGACCGCGAGGGCTTGACGGTTGAAGAAATTTCCAAAGCCGGAAATACCAAAGATGAAGACGGCAACTCTCCGGCCATCAGCGGAAAACCGCTATTCAAAGGTCAGACTACTGAGAAACAGCAAAGCCAGACCGAAAAAACGGAGCTGAAAGTTAATATAGCAGCAAACGAAGAGGGGCTGGAAGTCGGCGGCGAAGAAAAAGAAGCCTTAAAAGTTAAAGTTGCTGAAAAACCGGTAAAAGTTAATGTTCAGCCTAAGAAAAAAGAAGAAGACGAAGATATTAACGAAGCAACGGTTGAAGACGCTCCGGAAGACGATAAAAGCAAAAATAATTATCAGGGCGACAAAATTAGAGAACAAGACATTATTGACTATATGTACAATGAGTGGTTTTTGGCCGCGGCAAGCTGGGGGCTTAACAAGCTTGTAAGCAAAGCCTGCGACGGCGTGGACTATTTGTGCGACAAAAGCGACCGCCAGATGAAAAAAGCCCAAAAAGAAAAAGAAGAAAAGAAACAGGAAAAAGTCAGCGACTTCAAAAAGAACGGCGAATATGTGCTGGGCGGGGCTGTTACTAAATTGAAAGATGACTATGCTGCATCTAAAAACCAAAGATTTGCCATGTGGAAAGATATTAACGATAACTTAGGCAAAGACCCGCAGACATGGACAACTTTTGATCCGGCTAAGCCGAAAGATAAAAAATTTATTGATATGGTAAATCAAGAATATAAACAAAATCCGCAAGCCTGCATGGATAAAGTCAAAACCACTATCAAAAATTATGATAAGACCGAAAAATTTGCCGCTTCTGTTTACGGCTTAGGCGTTGAAATGGCTGCGGTTGAAATGGCTTATGAGGGAATGGATAACGGTCGTTTAACCCGCGCCGCAAAATTTAAATGGAATCTCGGCGATTTGACTGCGGCGGATATTGATAAAAAACTAAGCAAAAGAGCAGCCGAAAAAGCCAGAGAAATCCAAGAAACCATTGAAAACGCTAATTTAGCGATAGAGCTTAAATCGGCAAGAGAAGGGATTACCGACAAAGAAGCGATTAAAGCCAAACAAGCAGAATTCACAGCAGCTTATTTGGGTAAATTGGCTCAGCAAACCATTGACTGCAAAACCAATCTGGCAAATGATTTGGAAAAAGGCAACTTTAACTACGCCCGCTACGGCAAAAATGACAAAATGCTGGACAGCGGCGTGTCTAATGAAACCATTAAGAGTTATAAAAATATGCAGAAATTATCTAACCTTGACAAGCTCGGCGATGCAATATTGGCCAAAACCCATAAACAAATTGTTTCTTACGACCTGAAATCAGACGCTAAAGAACGTTTTTCGCCGTCTGCTCTGGACGGAATCAACAGCCAGTTCAGCCAGACAATGGCAAGCAACAAATACTCGCAGGAGCAAAACCAATCCCGCAAAGAAAAATTGTCGCAATGGAAAGAAAAAGTTCTGAACAGCAACAAATTTGAAAAGGTTATGGATAACAGCAACCATGTATTCAATCAGATTTTGATTCAATCGCGGAGCCGCTAAAAATGGTTAAAAAGAGTCTTCATTACATTTGCGTGCTGATTGCCGACGCTTTATGGAGCGCAGCTCTGCTGCTGCTGTACTGGCAAGTATTTTTGTTTTGCTATCAGATAAACATTCTTTCGCTGCACACCTATGCTTCTATCCGCAACTACTGGAATGACGGCGGCGTGCTGAAATCCAGCGATATCTTTATGCTTTTGGGCATATTCTCCTATCTGCCGATAGTTTTGCTGGGCTGGAGAGTGCTGGCAAAATATAAATACATGAATCTGATTATGAAACCGCTGAGCTGGTTTGCCAACCGCGGGCTGGATAAATACAGCGGCGGAATGCCTGAAGTAAACATCAAAAACTTGAAAATTGAGGAGAAAAAGACCATAGAACAACTGGTGCAGGAGCGTATTGAACTGGAAAATAAAAAGAATCCGCAGGCAAATTCAGCCGAATTCCGTAAAGAAATTGTTGAAAAGATAGAAAATGAAATCAATTAACACTCTCTTTATAAATTTGTTTTATACTGACAAGAAAAAAATGGAGTAAGACGGGTGAAATCCTTAATTGTCTTTGCAAGAATACTTATCGTGGGATGCCTATGGAGCATTGTCTTCATAGAGGGCATCCGCGTGATTATGCTCTGCAACTGGCATTTTGATATTTTTTGGCCCGATCATTGGCGACAAGCTTACGCGCTCTGGAAAGCAGGCTGGGTTATCCGCGCACCGAAAGAATGGGCTTTTGTGATTATTCTCGTAACCTTTTTCCCTATGCTTATTACCGGCTGGTGGACGCTGTGCATGGTGGCTTGGGAACGCATTATTTATGATATTATAACATCGCCGCTGGCTTTGTACCGCCGCCTGATTAAAACTCCGCTTAACGTTATGAAAACAAACAACAAATACGGCGTAGTAAAGAGAAAATCATATAAACAAATCAGACCGGCGGGCGTGGGCTTCAGAATGCCGATTTCCGATTATGCCGACAACAAATCGGCGGCTCCGGTAACGGCAGGCGTCGGCGGCAGCGCGGTTTTGCCGTCTCAGGTACGTCCGGCGGCGGCTCCGGCAGCTCCGGCCGCGGCTAAAACCGCTAAAAAGGCCGATATTCCGTCAGCTATAGACCATGCTTTGTTCAAATTTGACGATGACGACGATGATTTTGATTTAGACATAGATTCTTTTGAAAAAGCCGATATTCTAAAGAAAAAAGAACCGGCAAAAGCTAAAAAACCGGTCTTTGATGATGAGGATGACGAAGAAGACAATATTCCTCCGCGTAAAAATAAGGATAATAATACTAAGCGTGCGGCCAAAAAGCCGATTTTTGACGATGACAAAGAGGAAGAAGACGAAGATTTTCAGCCGCGCAGCAACAGCCGCCGCAATAAGAACGACCGCAGCAGCGATAACAGCGGCAAAGACCAGCGGCAAAAAAATAAACAAGACGCCCGCAGCGACAAGCCAAACCGCAATAACAAGCAAAACAACAGCGGCTCTGACGATGATTCCGGCGAAAGCAGCGCGCCGCGCAGTCCGGTTTATGACAGCCTGCAGCAAAAAGGCTATGATGTTATTGCCGGCGTAAATGTAAACAACACGCTCATAGATTTTGTCGGCGTTTCGGATACGGAAATCTGCCTGTGCTTGGTGGATAAAGAAAACGGCGACTGGCTGGCTGATGAAGAATTGTTTAACGGCGAAGAGCCGCTTTGGTTCTCCGAAAACAGCCACAGAATTTCACCGGTGCGCAAATTAGATGTTGCACGCAATATAATTCGTGATAAACTGGCGGAAGAAGATTTTGAACAAGAAATCAAATCGTATGTGGTTGTGCAGATGGCTAACATCATCAACGCCGATGATATGTTTGAAATTTGGAACAAAATGGATATTGAAGTAACCCGTACCAACCGCGGCGCTCCAAAAGAAATTCATCTGTTCTCTAAATCGCTGGATGAAGCCGAAGGACAGATTGACCGCAAAGAGCTTAACCGCCTGCGCAAGATTTTGAAAAGTATTAAGTAGAGGATAAAATGGCACTAAAAGAACGTGGAGAAGAATGGAAAGAATATGACAGCGCCGTCCGCTGGATGATGATTACTTTTCTTATTTGTCTGGGCTTAACGATTTTCCTCTTTATTTTTGCCCTACCTTTGTCATATTTGGTCGGTCACGGCGTTTCTAAAGCCTCTTTTGAGATGATAAATAAGTTTTTAGCCACGATTGTAGACAACCCAGGGCATTTGTGGGCTATGTACCTGAAATGGTTCAAGCAGCTCATCCGCTACAACGGCTCTTTTTCACTCAGCTTATGGCTGCCGCTGCTGCCGTTTATCACTATTCCGGTGGGTTTGATTGTCGGCGCTTTGCTCAGTCCGTATAAATTCCAAGTCAACACCCAAGGTTCGGCGCGAATCGCCGAATTGCGCGACATTAACAAAATGGCTTTGCTCGGATTTGACGGCTTTTGTCAGGTTGTGGGCAAATTCAAAGGCCGCTTTTTAATGCTGAAAGAAACCTTGGCTACGCTGTGCTGCGCTCCTCCGGGTACCGGTAAAACCGCCGGCGTGGTGATTCCGACAATTTTTAACTCGGCCAAGCTGAGCATTATTGTAAACGACCCGAAACCGGAGCTTTGCTATTCTACAAGCGGCGCTCGCGCCAAAGTAGGCCCTGTGTTTATCATCAACTGGGGTGCCGAGGATAACCCAAGCGAAGGTATTTATTACCCAAGCTGGAATCCTCTGTCGCCTAACTCCATGCCTGATGCCGGCCCTGACCGCGATATGTATGTGGACTCTATGTGCAATATTTTGGTTGAAGACCCTAAAGGCGGTGCTGATCCGCACTGGGCTAACACCGGCCGTGCAGCCTTAACCGGCTTTATTAACTTTGTGGCTTCTAAATGTGACCGCGCCCGCGCTAATGACTATTTTATCAGCCGGATATATGAAGGAAAGCTTGATGCCAAAGATAAAGAAGTTTTGGAAGGCTACTATATGGAAATGCGCGATCCGGCTGCTCCGCGCGCTATTCAAAATTTGAAAAACGGCACTTTAACCATGGAAAACTATCTGCCAATCGGCACTTGGAATTTGCTGCCATCCCGCTGGATGGGACGTGAAGCCTGCATTGCTATGATTATGGAATGGATTACCGAAGCGCAGATTAACGCTGCCCAAGAAATTCAGCGCCGTATGGATGAAGGCGACCAAATGGCTGCCATGGCTGACCCGACACATGACATGTTGGAAGAAGCCGTGAAAGAAGCCCGCAACTTTGGTTATTCGCAGCGCTGTATCACCGAATTAAGCTCCCTCAGCAGTATGCCTGATAAGGAACGCGGCTCCGTGCTTTCTACAGCTTTTGCCGGTATCGGCTGTTTCAAAAACCAAGCCGTAAAAGCCCGCACCAGCTTTTCAGACATTCAATTTAAGGACCTACGCGGAATGAAAGACCCGGTTACCGGAGAGTGGAAACCGATTTCGGTTTATCTTTCCGTAAACCAAGTTGATGCACGTGCTTTGGGCGTTATCAGCAGTACGTTTATTGAACTTATGTCGTCTTATCTGATTTCTAATCCACCTAACCATGTTAATAAAACCGACGGCAAAATGGGACCATTCCCAACATTGTTCATCCTCGACGAGTTTCCACAAATGCCGAAAATGAAAGCTATTATTGACGGTCCGGCCGTAGGTCGTGGTCAAAAAGTATCATATTTACTGATTGGACAAGACTTAGGCCAAATCTCCGGCAAATATGGTAAAGACGACTTGGAAACGGTGATTTCAACCACCGCCTGCAAGATTATTCTTTCCCAAAACAACGAGGTTACAGCCCAGCGTTTTTCTAAAATGATAGGTAACAAAACCGTGCAAGTTTCGTCTTTCAGCCGTACAGAGGGCAGCTTGGGTAAAGATTTTAATCCACTGGCAAAGAATGTAAGCTATCAAATGCAAGGAGTTCCGGTTATCAGTGCTACTCAGCTGCTGAGCTTGCCTTTGCTGAAACAAGTTGTTTTGATGCAAAGCTATATAGACCGGCCGATTTTAGCGGATTCGCCGCGTTATTATCTTGACCCTAAAATGCGCAAGTTGGCTAAGCTTCCGCCATGTCCGAATGTTCCGGATTGGATTGTGGCACAGCGTGAAGACATCAACGACGACATGCTGGCGAAACTCGGAATTGAGTATAATCCTGACGAAGAAGATAATGACAGCTTTGAAGCGGATACACCGCAAGCGTAAGTTACTGATTTTGCAAACCGTCGTTTATCAGCGGCGGTTTTTACTTTTTTATGTATTTTGAAAAAAGAAATTGCCGATAAATTGAAAATTGCCGAGGGAACAGTTAAGTCTAGACTGTTTAACGCACGCAAAATATTAGCTCAAAAATTAAGTTTTCTAAAGGAGAAAAAACAATGACTAAATTATTACTGACCACCGCACTTTCCACCCTAATCGCCTTTTCGGCTTATTCCAACGCTTTTGCCGAAGCGGCAGCGAATCCGGCAGAACCGGCTCAACAGACAGATAGAATGCCTAAACATCATAAAGAAATGCGCAAACGTCCGGAACCGGAAAAAATGAATAAATTCTTAGATTTGACCGATGAGCAAAAAGCCAAGGCAAAAGAAATCCGAGAGCAAAGCCAAAAAGAAATTGAACCGCTGATGAAAGAGATGAAAAACATCCGCGAAAAAATGGATAAAATCCGCGAAGCCGACATGAAAAAATTTGAAGCGATATTGACGCCGGAACAAAAAGCTAAATTGGAAGCCCGCATGCAGCATCACGAAAAGGAGTTTGAAGGCAGAGAAAAACACAGATTTCCACCTCGTGATTTTAAGGATTTTCCAAAACACGATAAAGACTAGATAAACTTACCGCCAGATTAACTTATCCGGCGGCTTTCTTTTTAATTTACTTTTTTTCCTTTTTATTTTTGCGAGATTTTGCCGATTTTGCTTTTTTAGCCGATTTTTTGACTCTGGAGCTATCATTTTCGGCTGCCGGCAATGCTGTATCATTTTTTGGCGAATCCATAGCTGTATTTTCATCTGACGGACTCGGATTTTCGGACTCCAAAATTTCGTGCATAGCCCTAAACAGCATCATAAAGACGGAAATATATATTAAAGTTAGGCTGTTATAAATAAAGTCCGCCGCAACTGAAGTCACAAAGTTAAAACTGCTCAGCATCAAAATTTTTAACAGCACATTGGCGTACAGCGAAACAAAATTTATAATAACAAAAATTACAATATACGAAAAAATTATATGCACAAAGCGGTCGGACGTTTTTTGCCATATCTGCTTAAACGGAGGAAATTCTCCGCCGGAAGCATAGCTGATTGCCGGAGAAAGACGCAAAAGAATAAACGGCACCCAGCAGCAAATAAACGCCATTACAAAATATATAAATTCAATCCGCCAATCCGGATTGGCTTTTTTGAGCATAATCGCAAAAACTGCCGCTACAGAACCCAGCAGCAAAAAGACAACACCCATTAAAAATCCGAGAATCTGCAAGCGGCGGCGGCTGAATAAAAATATATTTTTCGGCTTAAAATTCTGTCCGTTAAAGGCTGAACCGTAAAAATCAATAAAAAACAAACAGCAGAGCAGAAAAAACAAAAATTTATCGGCGGCAAACAAATACAGCGGAAAAGTACCTTTATCATTTTCCAAATAGCACCACCAGCCGCCTTCGCGCCCCAGCTGGCATGGCGGCAGCAAGCCCATGGCCGCAGACAAAACAGTCAGCATTAAAGCATACCAAACTATGACTTTATAATTTTCTGCTATTTTCTTCAGCAAGCGTCCCGTATTCAGGATAATTTTTAGGAATGTCAGTTTCATTTTAGATTTCCTTTACTAAAGTAACTCCGGCAATGGCGCGGATTGAAGACAGCAAATCTCCGTTGGCCAGAGCATAGCCGTTTTTAAGTTCTATACGAATATCCCAGTCGTCGTTTTCCGGCTTAATATAAACTTTGTTGGTGCCGTAGCGCTCATGCGACAAAGCCTCGCGAATCGGGCGCACGGCTTCAACATTGTTCACAACAATAATCAAGCCCTTTGAATTTTCTGTAATTTCTTCATCCAAAGTTTTAATAACATTAAACAGCATGCGCGGCGGCATATCGTCGGCCTGTTTTTCTATTTTTACTTTTGCATAAAGCGGCAAACCGCTGTTGATGGCATGTTCAAATTTAGTTATTCCGTCCGAAAATAACAAGCCCTCGTAGGCCGATGTCGTATCTGAAAGCTTTACAAAAGCAAAAGGCTTGCCGCTCTTGCTGATTTTACGCTGAAAACTTTGCAGGCAGCCGGCAAGGTTGGCGTAAATCGTATCGCCGGTTTTTATCCCTTTTATCGCATCGGCGTAAGTAGTGACACCCAAACGCTCCATGCTTTCTTTATAAACATCCAGCGGGTGCGCCGACAAATAAAATCCTATAGCTTCCGCCTCCAGCTGCAGGCGTTCCAAAGCCGGCCAATCCGGTTTATCCTGCAATTTTACTTTAGCGTTCAGTTCTTCGCTGCCAAACAAAGAAGTCTGGCTGCTGGTTTTAAGCTCGGCCGCCGCCGCCATATGGCGCATGATGTTTTCAATATTGGCGAAAAGCTTGCCGCGGTTTGTATCTAAACAATCAAACGCACCGGCTTTTATCAGCTGTTCCAGCTGCTTGCGGTTTATCTGCTTAACATCTACACGATGGATAAAATCTGATAAATCTTTGAATTTTCCGTTCTTTTCACGTTCTTCAACAATGGCGTTCATATTGGCTTCGCCCACGCCTTTTAATCCGGCCAAAGCAAAGCGGATATTGTTTCCCTCCACCTTAAACAAAGCGTTGGACATATTGATATCCGGCGTCAGCACTTTGTAGCCCATTTTTTTGAACTCTTCGGTGTAGAACAGCACTTTTTCGGTATTGGTAATATCAAAGTCCATAATGGCACACATAAATTCCACCGGATAGTGGGCTTTTAAATACGCCGTTTGGTAAGAAATCAGCGAATACGCGGCAGCGTGCGATTTATTAAAGCCGTAAGAAGCAAACTTTTCCATTTGGTCAAAAATAGTCTTGGCAACTTCGCCGTCTATGCCTTTTTTGATAGCTCCGTCAGTAAACATTTGGCGCTGGTGCGGAATTTCATCGCGCATTTTTTTACCCATAACCTTACGCAGCTTATCCGCGCCGCCCAAAGTATAGCCGCCCAAAACCTGAGCAATTTTCATCACTTGCTCTTGGTACACCATAATTCCGTAGGTTTCGCCCAAAATCGGTTCCAAGTCAGGGTGCAGATATTTAATCTCTTCCCGTCCGTGCTTGCGGTTGATATAAGTCGGAATGTTATCCATCGGTCCCGGGCGGTAAAGAGAAATAACGGCGATTAGATCTTCAAAACGGTCGGGCTTGATTTGCTTCATCACATCGCGCATGCCTGAGGATTCAAATTGGAAAATAGCGCTGGTGTTGCCATCCTGCATCAGCTCATAGGTCGGCTTGTCGTCCAGCGGAACCGCCGCCATATCCAGCTCTATGCCATGGGTTTTCTTTACCCAGTCCACAGCTCGCTTGATAACCGTAAGCGTCTTTAAGCCCAAAAAGTCAAACTTGATTAAACCGGTTTCTTCCACAAACTTCATATCATATTGCGTAACCGGCATTTCAGCGCGCGGGTCTTTATAAAGCGGCACCAGCTGATCCAGCGGTCTGTCGCCGATAACCACGCCGGCAGCATGCATACCGGAGTTGCGGTACAACCCCTCAAGTTTCATGGCAATATCAAACAGCTTGTTAATCTGCGGATCTTTTACCCGCATTTCTTCCAGCTCCGGAACTTGGTCTAAGGCTTCCTGCAAAGTCGGGTTTTTACCGCCCTGCCCCGGCGGAATCATTTTGGAAATTCTATCAGCTTGGCTATACGGCATTTGCAGCACGCGCGCCACATCGCGAATCACGGCTTTTGACTGCAATTTACCGTATGTGATAATTTGCGCCACATGGTCGTAGCCATATTTTTTCTGCACATATTCAATGGTTTTATGGCGGTTTTCCTGACACAAGTCCACGTCAAAATCCGGCATGTTAACACGTTCCGGATTCAAAAATCTTTCAAACAGCAAATCTAAGCGAATCGGATCCAAGTCAGTAATTTTCAGCGCCCACGCCACAATGGAACCGGCACCGGAACCGCGCCCCGGACCAATCGGCACGCCGTGAGTTTTTGACCAGCGGATAAAGTCTGACACGATAAGGAAATAGCCCGGAAAGCCCATTTTCTTAATAACGCTCAGCTCATAATCCAAGCGCTCATAATAATGACGGTCTATTTCGGCGCGCTTTTCCGCACTCATTCCGTCATGATAAACTTGGATTTTCATACGCTCGTTTAAGCCTTTGTAGGCTTCTTCGGTAATGAACTCATCCTGAGTTTTGCCCTCAGGACAAATAAATATCGGCAGCAAAGGTTCCATTTTATAGGAAAGATAATTACAGCGTTTGGCAATATTTACCGTATTTTCAACCGCTTCCGGTATATCTTTAAACAATTCCACCATTTCGGCTTCGGTTCGCCAATGGTTGCCGGGGAGATATTTGCGGCGGTTTTCGTTAGCCACATACTCTCCGGCGGCAATACAGCAAAGCGCGTCATGCGCCTCATACATGCTTTCATCAAAAAAGAAAACATCGTTTGTTGCCACCAGCGGAATATTATGTTTATAGGCAAGCTCCAAGAATACCGACTCGGTCTTTTTTTCTTCTTCATAGCCGACGCGGGAAATTTCCATATACAATCTGTCGCCGAAAATCTCTTTATATTCCAGCAGTTTTTTCTCGGCTTCATCTTTACGGTTTTGCAAAATCAACCGTCCGATTGGCCCTTCATAGCCGCCGGTAAAACAAATAAGCCCGTCGCTGAAATCCCGTAAATTCTGCATAGTAAGCTGTGGCGTGTCGCTGTGTTCCATATTATCCAGATAATAGCGGCGGAACATTTTCATAATGGATTTATAGCCGGTTTCATCTTTTACCAGCAAAATAATTCTATCCGGCAGCAGCTCCTTGCCTTTAGAGAGCGCCAAGTTTTCCGAATCCTCATTATGCACACAGAGTTCAGAGCCGAGAATCGGCTTAATTCCCTCATCTGAGGCATATTTTGAGAAGCATTTGCCGCCAAACAAATTGCCTCGGTCGGTAATAGCGCAGCAAGGAATCCCTAAATCATGCATTTTATGCACCAATTTTGGCACCAGCATGGCGCCTAACGATAAAGAATAAGCGGTATGTACACGCAAATGTATAAATTTAGGGTCAGTCATTCGGCAATAAAGGCGCCCGAAAAAGGCGCCCCTCGGTCATAAATTATTTATCGGAACTGGCTTTTTGATAGCAGCGGCAATGACATATACCGTCACGCTCAATATCGCTGCGGCAAAGCTCGGAAATACAATATCTTTTTTCATTATTGCCGTCGCAAGGGCAGCGCTGCCACTCGCCGTCGCCGAACATCATATTTTTTGCCTTAGCGATTTTTTCAATATTCTGAGTCGGATAGTATCCGGCTTTTTTGCAGTTTTCCAACATTTTTTCTAAAATTGTAGCCATTTTAATTTTCTCCTATCTTTGTTCTAAAATATCTAAAAGCGAGCTTAATTCTGCCGGTGTGTTATAGTGCAATGTTATACTACCTTTACCTTTTTTTCCAGCATTTATTTTGACTTTTAGCTTTAATTTTTCTTCTAAGTCCGCCATAATTTTTTCTAAATCTCTGTCTACAGGTTTCGGCTGTTTAGGCGCAATATTTTTAACATTTATACCCTTAGCGTTAGCAGCCAAGGCTTCAGCTTCGCGCACGCTTAAACCCTCTTTAACAATTTTATTTGCAAGTTCAGAAGCATTTTCACAGCCGATTAAAGCGCGGGCATGTCCGGCAGACAGCTTATTTTCTTTTACCAGCTGTTTAATTTCTTCCGGCAAGCCTAAAAGGCGCAGAGTGTTGGCTATATAGCTGCGCGACTTGCCGATAACTTTACCGATAATTTCTTGAGTATAGGCATATTCGCTCATCAGGCGGTTTAAGCCCTCGGCTTCTTCAATAGCCGAAAGATTTTCGCGCTGCAGATTTTCAATTAAAGCAATTTCCAGAGTTTCGCTGTCATTTAAGTCTTTAACAATTACCGGAACTTCATCCAAACCGGCAAGCTGAGCCGCGCGCCAGCGGCGCTCACCGGCAATAATTTCATATTTATCATTCTTTTTACGCACCAAAAGCGGCTGCAGCACGCCTTTTTCTTTTATGGACTGAGCTAAAGACTCCAGAGCTTCACGGTCAAACTCCGTACGCGGCTGAAAAGAGCAAGGAACAATATCCGATATTTTAACTTCATTTTTTTCAGTTTTAAATACAGCGTTCTCAACCAAACTGCTGACATCTGCCGTTTCATCATCCAAATTCAGATTTATATCTTCATCGCCCAGCAAAGCTTCTAAGCCGCGGCCTAAGCCGAATTTTTTATTATTTGCGTTCATTTATAACTCCTTTTCTCTTTTCAAAACTTCTTTGGCCAACTGAATATAGGCCTGCGCTCCGGCGCTTTTAAAATCATAAATCAATATCGGCTTGCCGTGCGACGGAGCCTCGGCAATACGCACGCTGCGCGGAATAACCGTCCGATAAACTTTGTCGCCGAAATATTTGCGTACATCCGCTTCAATCATTTGGCTGAGGTTATTTTGACGGCTGTACATTGTGAGAATAATCCCCTGCAAAGTCAAAGACGGATTAAAATTGCGTTTAATCGCGTTGATATTCTTCATTAAATCAGCCAAACCCTCCAGAGCCAAAAACTCGCATTGCAGCGGTACCATAACCGAATTGGAGCTGACCAGCGCGTTAATAGTGATTAAGTTTAAAGACGGCGGGCAGTCAATCAGCACATAGTCATATACAGCTTCTAAACTGCTTAAGGCTTTTTTCAGCACAAACTCGCGTTTTTCTACCTCCACAAGTTCAATTTCGGCAGCGGCTAAATCCGGCGATGACGGAATCATATCAAACCTTGGCAAATCCGTATGCAAAACCGCTTCTTTTACATCGCACTTGCCGATTAAAACATCATAAGAAGAATAGTTTTCTTTTTGCTTGGCGATTCCCATAGAAGTTGTAGCATTGCCCTGCGGGTCAAAATCTATAACTAAAACTTTGCGGCCGATAGCTGACAAAGCCGTGGCAATATTGATTGTAGTGGTAGTTTTTCCGACTCCGCCTTTACGGTTTGCGACAGAAATTATTTTCATTTTTTCTTTACCTCCGTCAAACAAAATACATAGCCCTCTTTGCCTTTTTCAACTTCAAACGGACGGGCGTAAAAATTTTCAAATATATCTACAGACATCTGCCAATTTTTTTCAGCTTCTTCCAATTCAGCGAATCCGGTATGGCCTTTAGGCAAAACATATTCCGTATTTTTAGAATACAGTCCGGCTGTACATTTCAGGATTTTATCAACAGAAGCCACAGCGCGGGCGGTTATATAATCTACATTTTTAAATACAACGTTTTCAGCACGATTATTTATAACTTTAGTATTCTGCAAATTTAATCGTTTGCAGACATCTTTTAAATACAGCGTTTTTTTAGTTATACTTTCTATAAGCACAATTTTCAGAGCCGGAAATTTTTCTTGGCAGGCAATAGCCAACACGATTCCCGGAAAGCCGGAACCGCTTCCGATATCTACAAGCAATTTTGCATCATCGCGGATATAGTCTATCAGCTGCAAAGAATCCAGCAAATGACGCGTTTTCAGTTCTTTTTCGGCATTTTTACTGACTAAGTTAATTTTTTGATTCCACTCTAAAAGAATTTGCAAAAAATCTTTCATTTTTTGCAATGTTTCACGTGAAACACCATAACTCAAAACTTCTTCATCAAAATTCATTTTTACCTCTGATTATAAAGTATGCGCCATTTAAATTTTATGCAACAAAATATAATTGTTATTCACTAAAACTTAATTCTATGCTGAATATTATGTTTTGCCAAAGCTGCCTCTGCCAAATCAAATCTATCGCCTAGCTCGGCAACCGCATGTGCATCATCGCTGATAACAAACGGAATACTGCGCTTAGCTGCCTCAGTTAAAATTTCATCACTCGGATAAAAATCGTTAATTTTACGCAAGCCTTTGGTGCTGATTTCCATTGCCCTATTTTGACATTGCAAAGCATCTAAAATTTTTAATTTCTGCGGCATAAATTTCTCAGCAGAGCAAATTTTTCCTAAACGGCGGGCATAGTCTAAATGCGCTAAAAATTTAAATACACCGCTTTTCACAGCCTTTTCTATAGTTTCAAAGTGTCGCTGCAGCAATTCCTTTTGCGAAACTTCATCTTTAAAGAAGACCGGCATATCATACAAATCTATCAATGACTCGCATTTTTCATCAAACAGCATGTGATTACCTGTAATAATATAGTCATAATCAAGCTGCTTCAAAAAGTCTTGCAGCTCGGCGAACCAGCCGCTGTATGTAAAGAAGTCCACCTCAAAACCGACATATAATTTTAAACCGCTTTGTGCAGAAACTTTACGGATGTGTTCACAATGCTTTTGAAAATCCGGCAGGATTTCTTTGAAATCTCTTTTAAATATATGGCTGTTGCCGCGCTGTTCCCAAAGCGGCCAAGATTTGCTTTGCCGTATATTTTTATGCACGCACAAATGGTCGCTTATACCCAGTTCACAGAAACCAAGTTTTTTAGCCTGCGCGACCATTTCTTCAAGCGTATTATTTCCATCAGAAAAATTTGTGTGTGAATGATATGAAAAATTCTGAACTGTCATTTTTTAATATATCCCAAAATTGCCGTAACTGCTGCCGGAGTAACGCCTTTTATGCGGGCAGCCTCGCCGATGGTTTTTGGTTTTACCGCCGTAAAGCGCTGAATCATTTCCGTAGACAGTCCGCCGATTTTAGAATAATCTATATCGTCGCGGATTTGCAAATTTTCATCACGTTTAAATACAGCGATATCCTCATATTCACGCTTTAAATAACCGGCATACTTAGCGTCAATTTCAACTTGTTCATAAACAGAATTTTCTATATCCTTGCTTTCCGGTGCAATTTTAGAAATTGTTTCACGTGAAACATCTTGATAGCCCAGCAAATCTTTTAAGGTCTTTTTACCATTATGTTTTACAGTTATTCTCAAGGCTTCTATTTCAGGATAAGAAACGATTTTGTTTAAGCAAAAGTCATTAAATTTTTTAATTTTTTCTTCTTTAGTTTTAAATACACTGTATCTATTTTCAGAAACACAGCCGATATTATAGCCAAGCTCAGTCAGACGGGCATCGGCGTTATCAGCACGCAGCACTAAGCGATATTCTGAACGCGAAGTAAACATCCGGTACGGCTCATCAACACCTTTGGTAATTAAATCATCCACCATAACGCCGATATAGCCTTGACTGCGGTCAATATTAAATTCCTTGCCGCGATTAAGCGCAAATAAAGCCGCATTAACGCCGGCAAGCAAGCCTTGCGCCGCCGCTTCCTCATATCCGGTAGTGCCGTTAATTTGTCCGGCTAAATACAAACCCTTAGACTTTTTAACCGCTAAGCAATGGTCAAGTTCCTGCGGATTTACAAAGTCATATTCAATCGCATACGCATAGCGCAGAATCTCCACATTTTCTAAGCCTTTCATCGTATGGATAAAAGCATCCTGCACGTCTGCCGGCAAGGATGTAGAAATACCGTTTGGATAAACAACGTTTGTATCATATCCCTCCGGCTCCAAAAAAATTTGGTGCGAGGTTCTGTCGGCAAAGCGGACTAATTTATCTTCAATACTCGGACAATAGCGCGGCCCTTTACCGGTAATCAAGCCGGAAAATAAAGCGCACTTAGAAAAATTATCACGGATAATTTTATGCGTCGTTTCATTGGTGTATGTTACACCGCAGTCAATCTGGCGATTATTAAGCTCTTTGGTTAAAAACGAAAACGGCACCGGATTTTTATCGCCGGATTGTTTTTCCAAAATATCCCAGTTAATTGTATCGCCGTTTAAACGGGACGGCGTTCCGGTTTTCAAGCGCCCCAGCTGTAAGCCTAAAGATTTTAAATATGGTGTTACACCTGTGCAAGAAATATCTCCGACACGCCCACCGATAGAAGTTTGATGGCCGGTAAACATTACGCCATTTAAAAATGTACCGGTTGTCAAAACTACAGCTTTAGCAAAAATTTCTGTATCATCGGCAAGCTTGACGCCGCAGACATTATTATCTTTTATCAGCAAGCCTTCAACTGCATCCTCTTTAATTTCCAAATTCGGAGTTTCCTGCAGCGCCTGCAGCATATATTTTTTATAAAGCTCGCGGTCTGCCTGCGCACGCGGTCCGCGCACGGCAGGTCCTTTAGATAAATTGAGCATTCTGAATTGAATACCGGCTTTATCTATTACCCGCCCCATTAAACCGTCTAAAGCGTCTACTTCGCGCACTAAATGTCCCTTGCCCAATCCGCCGATAGCAGGATTGCATGACATTTCGCCGATTGTAGAAATTTTATGAGTAACCAACAAAGTTTTGGCACCGGTACGAGCCGCAGCAGCGCAAGCCTCACAGCCGGCATGACCGCCGCCGACAACAATCACATCATACATATTATTCATTTTTGCCTCTAAAATTTTTCTTACACTAAAGCACAAAACCAAAATAAATGCAAATTAAAATACGCTGCACCGATTTAAATACAGCGTATTTTTTATAAGCAAAATTTAAATACAATGTTTTTATTATTTACCGATACAAAAGCTGCTGAATATTTTATCCAAAATTTCATCAACTTCCACTTGACCGGTAATTTTTCCGATAGCCCGGCAAGCCAAACGAATATCTTCTGCCGACAATTCAATTTCTTTTTGCAGATTAAAACGACTCAAATTTTCTAAACATTCCGCCAGCGATTCTTTATAGCGCTGTCTGGTAATCAGCTGAGCCGAGCTTTTTTCATACATATTCTGAAATGTTTCATAAATTTTATCTGTAATTACATTTAAATTTTGATTTTCTTTAGCCGAGATTAAAATACAGCCTTTCTCCTGCAGTTTTTTCTGCTGCTCAGCCGATAATTTATCCATTTTATTAGCAACCAAAGCATAAGGCACCGCAGCAGCTTTTATATACTCGTCAAAAATTTCCGGAGAATCATTTTCAGCATCAAACATAAACAAGCAAAAATCAGCATCAGCAATTTTATCTTTTGACAGCTTAATGCCGATTTGTTCAATTTCATCAGCAGATTCGCGCAGTCCGGCCGTATCGGTAAATATTACCGGAAAACCTTTTAAATCTACATAAGCCTCAATCACATCGCGGGTTGTTCCGGCAATATCAGAAACAATCGCCACATTTCTTTTAACAACAGCATTTATTAAACTGGATTTTCCGGCGTTGGTCGGTCCGGCAATTACAACTTTAAAACCATCGCGCAGCCGCTCTTCCACATTATTCTGCTGCAAGTGTTTTTTAATTTCTTCAGAAATTTTAAATACACCGTTTTCAATTTTCTCTACCGTATCCTGCGGAATATCCTCATCCGGAAAATCAATATAAGCTTCTATATATGATAAAACATTAACCAAACGCGAGCGCCAGTCATTATACAAGTCAAACAAAGTTCCGCCCATTTGCTGCAAGGCAACTTTTTGCTGCAGCGATGTTTCAGCTTCTATTAAATCGGCTAAACCGTCGGCTTCGGTCAAATCCATTTTGCCGTTATAAAATGAACGGCGGGAAAATTCGCCAGGTTCAGCCAAACGAAAATCCGGCAGCAACGACAAGGCTTCTAAAAAGCTGCGGATAACCGCTTTTGAGCCATGGCAATTTATCTCTACCGTGTCTTCTCCCGTAAAAGAAGCCGGAGATTTAAAAGCCACCAGCAAAGAATTATCTAATGTTTCATGTGAAACAGGATTGTAAAATTTGGTTAAATACATTTTGCGGCTGACAATTTTTGCTTCGTCTAAATCTGTCATTTTGGAAATTACTTCAAAAGCTTTGCTTCCGGAAATGCGGATTACCCCTACTCCGGATTTTCCAAACACCGTAGATAAAGCATAAATCGTTTTATTATCCATTTTTACCATTCCTTTTTCATAATTAAAAATAAGGGCGTTTTTTTGACTCTACAGCACAGTTTTATGCTTTCGCGGCTAATTTATCATTTTTTACAAATTACCCGTCTGTAAACTCATTTACGGAAGATAAATTTTCAGCCGTTATCTGCCGCTGCGAGCCGCCAGCTGTCTTTGCAGCAGCGGATTTTGCCGATTGCCCTGCTGAATAGTCTGCTGACATTTTTGCAAATCAGCCGCCGGAATATCCCTCAATTTCTGCAGCGCTGAAAAATCTTTAGGAACCGCCCCTTTCATTTGACGGTTATTATTAACACAAGCAACATATAATTTCAAGGCTTGTTCTTTAGTCAGCGTATCTTTAAAAATGACCGGCTTGTTTTTATTGCTCGGCTCCTGCAGCAGTTTTACATACATATCATACTCTGCATCTTTAGCAACCTGAACTTTATCCTTTGCCGTATAGCGGATTTTATTTTGCTTTACGCTGAAAGAATACTCCTGCTCTGTATCAACAATCTCTTTATAGCCGTCAAGCTTGCTCCAATATTTTTTAAGCTCTTTATTCCAAGAACACGGCTTTTGCGGCGCCGCATTCGGACGCTGCGGACCTGCAGGCTGCTTTTCTGCTTCGGCCAATTCAGATATTTCCATGCCGTTAATATTGTTAATCAGCCGGTTTTTATGCAGATTGCCGCGCATCAGCGCTTTAGCTTCATCCACCAAGTCCGGATTAACCAATCCGCGGCTTTTATAGCGGTTAAATTCAGCCAGACGGCGCGACAAATCATGCCGGCACGGTTCAATAATATTGCTGATATTCTCAGGCGTAAGCTCAACTTCCTGCGATTTATCAATTAACGGAGTCAGATTTTTCGCCTCATAAGCTCCGGTCTGCGGATTATAGAGCTGGAAACGATACAGCAGCGAACGGCGCTTAAAAAATTCTGTCCGGTCAGTATCTTCGGCAGCACTTAAAGGCACAAGCTGAATTTCTAATTTCATATTTCTCAGAAACTGTTTTTTATCATAGCTGCGGCGATGATTTTTTTCAAATGACGCAAACGCCGAATCCAGCAAATTTTTAGGATTCTGCACATATTCAAAACGCTTGCTTTCCGGCATATTCCGCATTGCCAGCAAAAGCTGAGAAGATTCTCCGTCAAACATGCTGAAATCTTTAGGATTACCTTTTTTCAAATAGGCATTTACAGCATTAAAAACCTGCGACAAATAGGCGCTGCGCTCATCTTCTACCTGCAGGCGGTAATAATCCTCCTCCGACAGGCGTTTTGCACCGTTTTTCAGACAATATCCGGTTTGCAGCACCGTATTTTTAACATGCGTCAGCTCATGCTTCAGCATTAAAAGCTGCTTTGCTACTTTAATATGTTCATCCGAATAAACCTTATATAAGCTTCTTTCTTTCGGGTCTGGAAAAATTTCAGCAATCCGGCGGCGCGGATTTATTTGCCTTGCACGCTCAGCGCGGGCAATCAGCTGCATTAAAGTGCTATAATCACTCGGCGAAAATTTAAAATGATTACGGACAAAGCTTACACGTTTCTCGCCGACATTAACAGAGGCGCGGCGCGGCTCAAAATCTTTAATCGTATATTCCTGCTTGGCGCTGTCATAATATACATCATAAACATTATCCTGCGGCTCAATTTTATAACCAAGATTTTTAATCAGCGGAGGAATCTCAGCATCGTCAATCCGGTTATCAAAGTGCAATGTATTTGCGGCAGAAGCAATATGCGGCGGATAGTTATTTTCTTTCAGTCCGTTTTTATATCCTGCCGGATTTTTCATAAAATCATAATGAGCTATCTCTTTGGCTAAAAACTCTGTATTTTTAGCATCTACAGCCGTTAAAAACTCTTTTTCCAAGGCTGAGCCGCATTGCAAAGAAGCTGCAAAATTATTATATTTATCAAAAAATTCTTTATAGGTAATCTGCTCGCAAAGTTGCTGATATTGCAGCATTTTTCTTTGCTTTTCCGCTTCATTGCCATAGTTCAGGGCAATGGCGACCACATGATTATCCGCTGTTGTCAGCAACAAAGTTTCTTTTGACATAGTTTATCCTTAAAAAAACATTTTTAATGACAATAGCATAATTTTGACAAAAAATCAACAGAATTAAGAACGTCCGTTTTCACGTCCGGATATAGAATTTTGCAAAGTCCGCTGATATTCCTGATAATGCGAATCCAGTTCACGCCTAACATTGCGCAGCAAAGAATCGTCTTTAGGAGCGCGGTCAATCGCCAGCAGCAGCGAATCTCCTCCCCGGCCTTTCAGCACCGACATCATCATATGACGCTCCGTATTATCAAGCACCATAAACAGATTTATAACCAGATTATTCAGATAGGTATTGCCGTCCAAAGGCGGTCTGTCTCCGAATTTATCAGCCAGAAATGCCGCAAATTTTTGACGCAGAGCCTCTTCCTCGCGGCGTTTGCCCAGCTCTATCTCATTATGTTTAACTACGGCTTTCTGCCACATTTGAATGCGGTTATCCAGCGTCAAGCCCAATGACTTGTAAGATTCCATGCGCTGTTCCGGATTAAGGCAGTCTTCGCATTTCTGCGGAAGCTTGGAAACTTGCTGCAGCGTGCGCTTAAACAGTTCGCAAAAAGTGTTGTTTGCTTTCAAAAACGGACAATATTCCGGACATTTTTTATGAACTTCGGCTTCGGACATAATTTTCTCCTCAATGCTTTCAGAGTAGCGCAAAAATGCTTAAAATTCAATAAAGAAAAGCGCCGCAAAGGCGCTTTATTTTTATTCTACAGCTTCCGGTTTGGCACGCTTGCGGGCAATCGGATCCAAAATACGCTTTCTTAAGCGCAATGATTTTGGCGTAACTTCCAAAAGTTCATCAGACTGGATATAAGCCAAAGCCTGTTCCAAACTAAGCTTACGCGGCGGAATAAGGTCAATAGCCTCATCTTTACCGGCAGCACGGATGTTTGTCAGCTGCTTAGACTTGGTCGGGTTTACTTCAATATCATTATATTTTGTGTGTTCGCCGATAATCATACCCACATAAACCGGACTGTTATGCTCTACAAACATCGGACCTCTGTCCTGTAGTTTCCACAAAGAATAAGCAATAGCTTGACCATTTTCGCTGGAAATCATCACACCGTTGCGGCGGTCTTCAATTTCTCCTTTATATGGCTCAAATTCATAAAAAATACGATTCATTACGCCGGTACCGCGAGTATCGGTCAAAAATTCTGAATGATAGCCGATTAAACCGCGAGAAGGAGCATGGAAAATCAAACGAACTTTATTGCCAACCTGCGATGGAATCATTTCCACCAATTCAGCACGGCGCTTGCTCAATTTTTCAACTACAGCGCCTGAAAATTCTTCATCTACATCCACAACAACTTCTTCAACCGGCTCTAAAAGCTGACCGTTTTCATCACGTTTCATAATAACGCGCGGACGAGAAATAGAAAGTTCAAAGCCTTCACGGCGCATAGTTTCAATCAAAACACCGAGCTGCAACTCGCCGCGTCCGGCAACTTCAAAGGTATCAGAATTATCGGTGCGGGAAATTTTCAAAGCGATATTGCCCTCAGCTTCTTTTTCCAAACGCGCCCAAATCACGCGGGATGTTACTTTGTCGCCTTCTTTGCCGGCCAGCGGAGAATCGTTTACCGAGAAAGTCATAGCCAATGTCGGAGGGTCTATCGGCTGAGCCTTAATAAAGTCTTTTACATCTACTTCCGGTGCGCAGATAGTGTCGGCAACCGTGCCTTTAACAATACCGGCTACAGCCACAATATCGCCGGCATGAGCCGAATCCAAAGCCACACGCTCCAAACCTTTATAGGCCATAATTTTGGTAATTTTAGCGCGTTCTACTTCGCCGTGTTCGTTAATAACTTTTACAGCATCATTCACTTTTACGCTGCCGCTCTGGATTTTACCGGTCAGAATACGTCCGACAAATTTATCGGCTTCCAAAGTTGTAGCCAGCATTCTAAACGGTTTATCCGGCTCGCAGACCGGTTCGCTGACATAAGACAAAATGGTTTCAAACAGCGGAGTTAAATCCTTATGTTCATCTGCTAAATCACGCACAGCCCAGCCGTTACGCCCTGAAGCATACAAAACAGGAAAATCCAACTGCTCATCATTAGCATTTAAGCTAACAAATAAATCAAAGATTTCATTCAAAACTTCATCCGGACGAGCATCCGGCTTATCGGCTTTGTTAATAACCACAATCGGTTTTAAGCCGATTTTCAAAGCTTTGCCCAAAACAAACTTAGTTTGCGGCATCGGACCTTCAGAAGCGTCTACCAGCAAAACAACACCGTCAACCATAGATAAAATACGCTCTACCTCGCCGCCGAAGTCAGCGTGTCCCGGAGTATCTACAATGTTTATATGAGTGCCGTGCCAATCAACAGAAGTGCATTTAGAAAGAATGGTAATACCTCTTTCACGCTCCAAAGCGTTACTGTCCATAACGCAGTCGGCTACTTTTTGATTGTCACGGAATGTACCGCTTTGGCGCAACAGCCCGTCTACCAAGGTGGTTTTACCATGGTCAACGTGGGCGATGATGGCAATATTTCTCATACTCATTATTAAATTTTCCTTTTATAAAATCTCCACAAAAAAGCTACGTGTAACATAAGTAACACGTGCTTAAAGTTGCCTAACAATAGCGCATTTTTTTAAAATTTCAAGAGTTTTTAAGCTTTATTTTGAAGTATTTAACGATAAAACACCTGTTCAACATTTCTGATATCCGCAGGCGAAACATACACAATAAGCCTGTCTTGTTCTTTCAGTTCATAATCTGTAGGGTTATAAATAAAATTTTCACCGCTTGCTATTGCCAAAACGGCGCTGTTTTCCGGCAATCCAAGCTCTTTTATGGTCTGCCCGACATTACTGCTGTCTTCGCCCAAACGAATTTCCCAAAGTTCTCCCATTTCACGCCCTAGCGCGTATGCCTCGTTTATACGGGCGCGGCGTAAATATTGCAATATGCCGGAAACTGTAATAACCGAACAGTCTATAATAGTGTTGTTGCGGATATTTGTTGCCAATAAATTATACTCACGCGAATTTATAAGCGAAACAGCTTGAGTATCCTTGTTTTTGGAAGCCAGCAAAGAAATCAAGAGGTTATCTTTATCTTTTTCGGTAACTGCCACGCTGACATCGGCAGTTGCAAAGCCGGCGTCTTCTAAAATACGGTCACTCATCATTTCTCCGGCAATCACCGTGGCCTTATTCAACTTTTCGGCCAAACGATGGGCTTTTTGCATATCATTTTCGACAATACTACAGCTTATGATATTTTCATCATCTTCCAGCTGTGCGGCTAAATAACGAGAAATAGCATTTGCACCGAAAATCACAGCTTTTTCATACGGATTATGGTCTACGCCAAACAATCGCATTACATCTATATTGCGTTCAGGAGAGCATGCAATGTAAATAATGTCGTTACGTTGCAAATAAACGTCTTCCTCATAAGCCAAAATACGATGGTTTCCACGAAGAATCATCACCACCGCTGCCGATAATTCGGCTAATTTGCTGTTTATGTGATTAAGCGAAAATTTCATAAAAGGTATATCCGTGTCTTTTTGGCGGAAATTAAAAATATTTAATTCCTTATTTAAAAACGGATAAACAGCCATACTTCCGGGCAGCTTAAACAAACCAACCAAGAACGAAGCAATTTCAATATCCGGAGTAATCACTAAATCAACCGGCAGGCTCTTTTCATTATAAAGCTTATTCCACAACGGATTAAGAAAATACTGCGAATCCACACGAGCTATTTTTCGCGGCACGCCAAACAAGGTATATGCCACTTGGCACGCCACCAGATTAACCTCATCGCTTTCGGTTACAGCAATCATCATATCAGCTTTTTTCATCCCGACAGCTTCTTGGATATCAGGATTTGATATTGAACCGGTAACTGGCTGAATATCATATTCTTTAGCGATATCATCCAATTTTGCGGCATCTTCATCCACAACCACAATATCGTTATTGCCTAAACTCAAATACCCAACAAAACTTTTACCGACACCCGATGCGCCGCCAATAACAATCTTCATGCTTCTAACCCTGAAAAATAATCATTTATAAGCTTTTCCGCCGTTGTAAAATCTGCAATTTTTGTATATTGCTCACGAAACTTTTTAGCTTCATACAAACTACGGACATACCAACCTACATGTTTGCGAGATATGGCGATTCCGGATTTTTCTCCATAATATTCCGCCAATAAACGCAAATGATTAAGCAACATTTCTTTTATTTGCAATATCGTAGGTTCGGACGGCAAAATATTGTTCTGTAAATATTCATGCGTTTGATTTAAGAGCCACGGATTACCCAACACGGCACGTCCAATCATCACACCGTCTACACCGCTTTCAGCCATACGCTGTTTTGCCTTTTGCGGCGAATCTATATCACCATTGCCTATAACAGGTATTTTAACGCTTTCTTTCACAGCCTTAATGATATTCCAATCAGCCTCGCCGCTGTAACCCTGCGCCCGCGTACGTCCGTGAACTGTGATATACGAAGCACCGCTTTCTTCGCACATTTTGGCAAACGGAACGGCATTTATATGCTCGTTATCCCAACCTTTGCGAAATTTTACACTTACTCTTAGCGGAGTGGCTTTTACCACAGCCTCAATAATTTTAGCAGCGCGAGGCATATCTTTCATTAGTGCCGAACCAGACTCGTTATTGACAATTTTTTTAACCGGACACCCCATGTTAATATCCAAAGAACGAGCGCCTAAATCCGCCACAAGCTTTGCCGCCTCGGAAAACAACGCCGCATCATTTCCCACCAACTGCACAACTACCGGATAATTTTCTGAGCGCACATCGGCAATTTGCCAACTTTTCGGATTTTTACGCTGCAGAGCATTGACAGCAGCCATCTCCGCATACATATTTCCTCTGCCGCAGCCGGCTAAAACCTGCCGAAAAGGTCTATCGGTAACCCCCGCCATCGGCGCTAAAAACACCGGACTGTCAAATCCGCTAAAAATCATCTGTCAATTAACCTTTCCCAACGCGCGAGATAAAATATAATAAACTTTGCCTATATCCGAACCGGAAATCAGAGCCAGCAATGTACCGGCACGGTTGTTGCTGCGAGCCGCCTCAATCAAACTATTAAAATCATCCAGATATTTATCGACAACCACGCGGAAATCAGGCTTTTTTTCATAATCTTCACGCACGGCGATAATTTCTTTTTTAGTCATATTTTTTGAAAGATAGCGCACAAAAACACTATGGTCGCCTTCATAATATTTTTTCCATAAAACTTCATCGTCACCGCTTTTATTAAAGATGCTGTTGATGTCTATGGATATTGTTTCTAATTCACTTATAATATCAGCAGAATTTTTCATAAACGAATCTATGCTGGCAACCTTAAATTTTTGATTAAATTCATCATATTGTTTTTGAGTTTTATCATAATTTTCATTTAAATCTGTCAGATGTTCGCCCATAACCTTGCTGAAAGCCGACATCTTATTTTCATATGCTGACAAGGTTTTGCCGACATTACCGGCTGTAGACGACATATCCTTATTAAGAGCGGCAATTTGAGAACTGATTTGCTTCAGGCTGGCTAAGGATTTATTTACATATTCATCCTGTTCTATCAGCAGTCCGGCATTAGCCTTGCTCTGATTGGCAATATTATCCGCGGTCTCAGACAATTTGCCGATATTTCCCGAAACAAGAGTGTTTACATCATTGAATTTATCTACAACGCCTCCAGCTTTGCTGCTGAAGTTATTGACGCTCGCCAGCAAACCATCTTCCATTTCTTTTAAGGTTTGAGCTATAGATGAAAATACTTTGCCTAATTCGCTGTTTTTATCCTGGGTGTTTTTATAAAAATCTTGCAAACGCGCCACTTCTTCTCCCAAATTTCCGACTGTTAAATGAATATTATTAACCATGCGGCTGCCTTCTGTTTCCAAAAGCTGACGCTTATCAGAAATATCCGTCCCCAAACGTCCAAAAATTTCTTCAGTTTGCCGTGAAGCTTCTTTTATATTTTTCATCTGAGCCTGAATATTTTGCTCTAAAGTATTAGAACGTTCAATCATAGCCTCTACTTCAAGACTGATTAGTTTGCCGTATTCGCCGAGTTTTTTATCTAAATAACCGGAATTTTTATCCAAAATAGCCGACTGTTGCTCGACCACGGTTTTCTGTTCGTTAATACTGTTTTCTATATGCGAAATTCCGGAATCCAAACGATGAAACAGTTCTTCACAGTTTTCTGCCGTACGCAAAAAAGTTTTTTCTAAATTTTCGCCTTTTTCCGCCCAAGATTCAATAATTCTGCCAATTGCCAGCTGACTGGATTCAGAATAATTATTAAGCTGAGCCTGAGCTTTTTCTATATTTTCATTGTTTACATTTACTACTTCTTTTATATTTTCAGCCGCGGTAACCATCTCATTTACCATTGGTTTCATAATATTAGAAAGCTGTTCGCTGTCCTCGCGTATCTGCATGGTATTCACACGAAAATCTGCTGTAGTTGAAGCGGCTTTTTCAGCCACGAATGTAAAATTTTCAACAAGTTTTTTTATTTCAGAATTTAATTCCTGCATTGTTTGCGAAGAATAAGTATCCAACTCTCCGGCAAGAGATTTCATCTCGGCGATGCGGTCGCTTAAATCACGCTTAATTACATCGGCCTGAGCGCAGACATCGCGTGTTGTCTCTTTTAATTCGGAAACCTGAGCTTTTATGGCATCGGCAATCATTTTTGTTGCGGCGTTGCCGTTAGAATCCGGAAAAATAACCCGATTCAGCGAATCGCGCAGCATCTGCGTCTCGTTGCGAAAACTATTGCCGCGGTCAATATACGCCATAACCACCCAAACAATTGCCAAAGGCAAAGAGATTCCGGCGATAAAACCGCTAAATTCATTCGGCATCATAGAAAAAAGATTATCCCAGCCGAAAAATTTGGTAATATATATGGCCACAATACCAAACCACATCACGCTAAAAACAATCATAAAGCGATGTAAGCCGTTGGAAAACCAGCTTTCCGGCTGTTCCGGCAAATCAAAATTCTCTGTTTTATCTGATTTTTTTATTTTTTTTTCAGGATTTTTAGCGCTCATTTTTCCCTCTAACTATTTATTTTTACAATAATCACAGCATAACATAACAGACAAATAGTAAAAATTTTGCATAAATTTTGCACTTTTATAAAAAAATACATTGATTTTTAAAATCTTATCTGTATGTTGTTATATGAAATTTGTTGCTGGGATATTTCAGTTGATGAGTTTCTGCCGTTGCCATTATAGCTCAGTGGTAGAGCACGTCATTGGTAGCGGCTAAGCAAAAATAACAATTTTTTGTTATTTTTGTCTGTAACGCCTTGTAAGGGCTTGGCAAGCAAGGAAAGTAAAACGACCGCGGCGAGCCTAGACCGACAAGCGGGGGAGCAGACCCCGTCATCTGTTAAATATTATGTTTTTAGTTTAGTCACGCCATTATAGCTCAGTGGTAGAGCACGTCATTGGTAATGACGGGGTCGCAAGTCCGATTCTTGCTAATGGCACCATTTCCTAAAAGGCACTCGAAAGGGTGTCTTTTATTTTTGGTGAATTTACTCCATAAAATCAGATACAAAATGAAATTTCTTCATAAATTATTGTACATTTTAAAAAAGTTGCATAAAAAAAATAACTGTTTTATTGTATTTATGTAAAAAATATTTTACAGTATTTTTAGATATTTGAATAGGTGGACAGATGCTTGAATGTATTGAAATTTGTGCAGGTGCTGGTGGGCAGGCTCTAGGGCTGGAAATGGCTGGTTTTAAGCATATAGCTCTGATTGAAATAGAAAAAGATTATTGTGATATTTTACGCAAAAATCGTCCTTTTTGGCCTATCATATGTAAGGATTTAAAATATTTTAGCGGAAAGAATTATTCCAATGTAGATTTACTTGCTGGTGGTGTACCTTGTCCACCTTTTTCAAAAGCAGGAAAACAGCTAGGAAAAGATGATGAACGAGATTTATTTCCAGAGGCAATAAGATTAATTGAAGAAATTAAACCCAAAGCAGTAATGTTAGAAAATGTGCGGGGTTTCTTAGATCCAATTTTTGATGAATATAGAAAAAATATTCTAAAAAAAATAACAAATCTAGGTTATAATGTTCAAATAAAATTGCTTCAATCGTCAGATTACGGAGTTCCTCAATTACGTCCAAGAGTACTTATTATCGGTATAAGAGCTGATATAAAAACAACATTTATCTATCCAACTCCTAATAATAAAAAGGTATTTTTAAAAGATACTATTTTAGATTTGTTATATGCTAATGGTTGGAAAAATGATTATGTTGCAGAAAAATTTAGTAATAATATAGCTCCAACACTAGTCGGTGGTTCAAAGAAACATGGGGGGCCGGATTTAGGTCCTTCAAGAGCAAAAAATGCTTGGGCAGAATTAGGCATTGATGGCTCAGGAATTGCTAATGATGCACCAGATAAAGAATTTATAGGAAAACCTAGACTAACTACGAGAATGTTAGCAAGAATACAAGGATTTCCAGATATGTGGAACTTTGGCAACAAAAAAACAAAAGCATGTAGAATGATAGGAAATGCTTTTCCTCCACCTGTTGCCAAAGCTGTTGGATTAAAAATAAGGGAGTGTATAGAAGATGGATTTCTTGATTGCGCAAGCACGAAAACAGTATCATAAAGATTTGTTAGATAGTATATTAACAATTGATAAAGACAATATTCCTTCAAATGCAGACCGTAGTAGTAAAATATCAATATCCATCGCAAAAGGAATAACTGATATACTATTAGCTTCTGTTCAGGAAAAAGCACTTGGACAAACTTCTGGGAAGAAATTTGAAGAGTGTAATATGACATTTTTGCAAAATACTTTTCCTTATTTACAACATATTCGTCCTGGAAAGTGGAAAATTATCAAACTTGGAAATAATAATAAATTAAAGACATCTGATTTTGCGCAGTATGAACATTTATGTTATTTAAATGAACTAACAAAAACAAATTCTCAATTAGCAGCAGCTCTTGGAAATGATTATATGGTTTCACCTGACGTTATCGTTTATAGAGAATTATATAATGATGATGAGATTAATTCTCCACAACCAATTATTAATAATAATTTGGCAAAATCTGCAGATTTAAGAAAAAGTAATGGAGGAAAGCCTATTTTACATGCCTCAATATCAGCAAAGTGGACTATACGAACAGATAGAGCACAGAATAGTCGAACAGAAGCATTAAACCTAATTAGAAATAGAAAAGGTCATCTTCCTCATATTGTTGTAGTAACAGGAGAACCACTTCCTTCTAGATTATCATCTTTGGCTTTAGGTACAGGAGATATCGATTGTGTATATCATTTTGCGCTGTATGAATTAATTGAATCGGTAAGAAAGACACATGCAGAAGATGCTTTAGAAATGTTAAATGTTTTAATACAGGGAAAAAGATTAAAAGATATATCCGATTTACCTTTAGATTTATGTGTATAGCACAAAAATATATCCCAATTGCATATAATCTTCATAATTTTTAGTCCGATACGCGCACAGTATCGCACACCATTTATGATAAGCGCCTTTTAAGGCGCTTTTTTTTGTTTTAAATAGATAAATGTTATTCCAAAATAGAAATATTACATAAAACTGCAAAATAGATAAATTGACAATATCCTGATGTTTTATTATACTTATAGCAATTATTTATTTTTAATTTTCAATAATTATGGCAGCTGCTTATTTTATAGCGATTTTGGTTTGCACATTCATTTATCTTGGATTACTTGAAATGACAAACAAGGTAGAATATGAAAACCGTTATGAAGAAGATAAAAAAACTTCTTGGAAAATAACGAAATGGTACGCTATTGCAATGATTGTAATAACAATTTATTGCATGTGCGTAAAATAAATTTAAGGTGCCTCAAAGCTAGTGTAATACTAATTTTGAGGCTTTTTTCAAAACGCTAAAATAAGTCCGCAAACTTTACCTGCTTCTTTTGTGCATGATTTACATGCGCTGTTAATTTCTTGCAAGGTTAAATCTCGTATGCATTTTTGATTTGCAAAACAGTAAGATTCGCCCCAATAATAATATTTTCCGCTATCATTTGTAAACCATGCAACATATAAAACAGAAGCTAATGGTTGCACAATATCCTGCATAATCCGCGAACATAATTTTGGAGAAAATGCTGTTGAAGCTGATTTATTATCAACGATTTGAAAACTGCCTAAATACATATCTATAACTACACGCCCGTCAGCAGAAAAAACTCTGATATAATTTCCATTTGGGTCATGAAAATCGGTGCTGCTGTCTCTTATCCAAGTTTTCGGCACTAAATTTGCCGCCTCCACAATATCTGTCAACCCATACTGCCTACCAGCTGTTCCATTTTTAGAAACATTTTTCAAATCTGTAAGATGCTCCAACAATCCATAAATTAAATAGCTGTATTCGCTAATAGCTTTATTAAGTTTAAAATGTTCCATAGCTTTGGAATATCCGGCAATACCACCGACTGAGAGAACGCCGATAATCGCCAGAACTCCCAGCATTTCTATCATACTGCGGCCACGTTGATTTTTCATATTTCTAAACCTCCCAAAATTGCACACAAAAACAAAACCCGCTATATAGGCGGGCGGATGTTCAGAAACCGTAAATCGTAATCGTAAAACGGCTCGGCCTATTCGGCTTATGCCTTATTTAACCGACATCCGTCCAAAACAGAAATCGGCATAAACAGTTTAAAGTCACTTATGCAAGTGACTGATTACGATTAAAAGGGTTTCTGACGCCCTAAGCATATCTCTATGCCTGTAAATTTTATAGCTTATGCCCTAAAGAAAGTAAAGAACTTTATTCGGTCAAAAAATTGCCTCTGCTATTGCCTTGCGATAAATAAATTTTACCGTCTAAATAAACTACAGACAACTTTTTTCCCGAATATTAGGAGTTTGAGCATCTGAATGTTCTTTTTCATAATTTTTCAAAAATTCTGCAAATTTCTCAACTTGTTCTGATGTTAAGTTTTCATTTTTCGGCTCAGAAGATGTTCCATAAGGCACAGAACCTCGCAAATAATCATAAACATCATTCCCTTGCGAATCAGTCAATTTTAAATAGGATGATAGATACTCTGCAATATTAAATATTCAATCGCAGCGGAATCATTTGTATCAATCATTTTTTTGAGCTGTTTAATAGCTTGATTCGGATTATTTTTAATGGCCTCAGTTATCTTTTCGTATTCATTATAATCTTTATTTGTTTCTACAGCAAACGCTGAAAAACTAAATAAGCTCATTAACAGCAAAATTAAAAACTTTTTCATTTTTACACCTAAATAACAGATTAACTTCTCTTATATTAACTAGAAAAAGTTAAAAAATGCACAAAAAACATAAATTAAACAGCTGTTTTTTTTACACGCTTCCAGATTAAAAAAATATAGAAAAGCTTTCCCTATTATTATTTTGTTTATGACGGCAATTAGTGCAATATCATTAAAAAAGCGATAACCGCAGGGTTCAGTCAAGAACGCTGCGGTTATTTTTCGTTTATAAATTTAAAATTGTTAAAAACTTTGCTGATTAACTTATGGGGAGCCTAAGTCCTTGCGTCAGTTAATAAAATCCAGTAAACAGAAATCAATCTGTCATTCTGCATTGATATTCTTTGTAATTGTACAAGCTATCAAACTGTTCCTGACCGCTTTGCACATTCGTTTGCGCAGCCTAACTCAAAATTAACTTTTTGAATTAGGCTCAAAATCCGGATTATTTAATGTAATTATAAGCTCTAAAGCGCATTATTACTAAATACTAATCAACGACCGGATTCGCATAACCGACAGACTTATCATCAGCAACGTCCCTCAACACATAGGCGCACGGATAAGGTTCGTATTAGGACGGTTCAACATACCTAAAATTCTACCGAAACTCAAAGACTTCTTTACAATTCTCCTAGCTGAACTGTCTTTCATCTTCTGAGTTTCTACCTTATCAACAACTGTGTCACCTTTTGATTCTAATCCTTTTACTAAAAGGATTGCGAGAATCGCATAAAATAGAAATACAAAAAGATTAACCATAATTATTGAATTTAACGCTAAAAGATATAATACCGGCTGCATATATTGTCAATAAAAAAATAACCGCAAAGTTCCCTAAAAAAGAACAATGCGGTTATAGTTTTGGCAAAGATTATTTCCAGAATAACCTTAAGTTGGCGAACGAATATGAGGGAGATTAGTACTCTCTAAGTCATTAAAACTTACAGCGGCTCCCCTTATTAAGCGGCTGAAAATTTCAATAACCCGATTACTTATATTCGCGGCAACTATAAACTTTTCAAAATAAATCAAGGACAAGCAAATTGCTATAAGTCCGAGAATAAATGTAAAAAATAGAATTATACCAGCCATAATTATTAAAATTTAGCCTTGTATAACACTCAGATTTGCCGTTGTCAAGCCTTTTTGTCAAAATTTATTTACCAACAGAACATCAGTCTTCTACATCGCTGATATCGGTCATTTCGTTAAAATTACGGATATATTCTTCTTTGGTCAAGCAATTTTCCTTAGCTTTTTTCTCATCTTTATAAACTTCGCGCCAATCAGCTTCCGGCATATCCGACATCGTGTCTTTATTGCTTTCGGCCACGTTTTTAGAAAAAACAGCCATATATTCGGCGTATTCATCTGCCGTTACGCAGCCGTCTTTGTCTTTATCCATTTGAAAATAGTTTTCTTCGGCCAGACCCTGAGATATATTGCCGATTATATTATCAGACATTTCTTCGGCTGATGTGTCTTGAAATTTTTCTAAGGCAGCTTTAGCCTTTTCCATTTTTTCATTAAAATCTCTCATCATTTCTTCGGGAGATTTATTTGCCAGTTCCTGCATTTGCTTTACACGTTCTTTGGCCTCGTATTCGGTTTCTTTTTGCAAAACCTCAAAATATTCCTCTTTGCTAAGGCGGGAATCGCCGTTTTTATCGGCCTGCTTAAAATATTCCTGCATACGGGATTTTTTAGCCGCTTTCTGCTCGTCGTTCAGATTAAAATCAATATCAATGCTTTTAAGCAAATAACCATATTCGTTTTCAGAAATAAAACCGTCGCTGTTTACATCATTAATTTCAAAACCGCTGCTCAGCATATCTTGAATCTCCGGATTAGACATTTTTTCCTGCACGGTTTTCTGCCAGTCAAAGTCCTGCGTTTCCTCGGCTTGAGCTGAAAAAATAATCAAAAAGCTTAAAAGAACCAATTTATACATAATAAAATCTCCTAAAATTATTCAGCTTGTTTATAACATAATTTCAGCATACATACAACTAAAATTAAAAATTTAAAAAAATCAACAGGTTTTTATTGACTTATTGACAAAAAACATATACAATTACGTTACATTTAAAATTATTTTGAACCCGTTAATTTTTATTCTTATGAAGAATTTTTATTTTTTAATCGTGTTCATTTTGGGAACTGTTTTTGGTATCGGCTGTGTGGTTTTGATACAAAAATACTTTCTGCAGAATGAAGCTGAAATGGTGGCTAAAGAAGTTGCTTTAGAAGCGCAGCCTCAAACATCATCAGCAAATACCGTAAAAAACATTCAGCTTGTTAAGGATGATGAAGTCGGCAAAACTCCGGTTATTGACAAACCAGACGAGCCGAAAAAAGAAGAAAAAGGCCATACTTTTTTTGCTATGTTTTCATCGCTTACGGTTTTATGCCTTATAATTGCGATTGCCTTTGCTGTTAATGCCAACCATTCAGACCAAACAAAATTAGCGAGCCGATTTTTTGGAATTGCTTCGCTGGCTTGTGCAATAGTAGCATTTTTGTGTTACTGACATAATAAAGACATAATAAAAAAGACCGGTTTTATAAAATCGGTCTTTTTTATTATTCAACTCATCAAAACTTTTGCTTTATGCCGCTGTAAATCATGCAGCCCAGCCCCAAAACCAACACAAAAGCCAAAACCGCCAGCAAGAAATAAACCGAAACATATAAAATTCCGGCCGCCAGCAAAATTGAAAAAGCAAACAAGCCGGTTTCCTGCAGCCATTTAAGCCAGAAATTTCTTTCCGGAAGCAAAGCAACCGCCTCATTATCGGCGTGTCCGTTTACTCCGTGTCCGCATTTCAGGCAATAAAATGAATCCACCGGAATATTAGCTCCGCACTTGTCGCAAACCAAATACAAGCCCTCGCCGGTATCTTTGGTGCGGTGCAGGCAATGCGGGCAAAACTGCCATTTCAAAAACTTAAGCGGAGTTACATCTTTTTGGCAATTAAAGCAAAATACTTTTTTCATTTTATATCCTTGTTTATGGTTCGTCCTAATATTTTATTTAGTTTTTTTGCTGATAAAAGGCAAGAGATTTTATAAACAATTTAAATTATTAACGAATCTGTAAATTTTGGCAGGCTATAGTGATGTATAAATATGAAAGGAGCCGCCATGAAAAAAGTTGTAATTATAGGAGCCGGTCCTGCCGGTTTGACCGCCGGTTTTGAACTTTTGAAAAAATCTAAAGACTATCAGGTAACTATTTTAGAAGAAAGCGACGCCATAGGCGGAATTTCACGCACCGTACGCTATAACGGAAATAGAATGGATATCGGCGGCCACAGGTTTTTTTCTAAAGACCAAGAGGTTACCGACTGGTGGAACAATCTTATGCCCTTGCAGGGCGCTCCCTCGCTGGACGATATTAAAACCGGACGTGTTTTTGAGCTGAATCCGCAGGGACCGAATCCGGAAAAAGAAGACATTGTAATGCTGAAACGGCGCCGCATTTCCCGCATATATTACAAACGCAAATTTTTTGACTATCCGGTAAAGATGAACCTTAACACTATTTTTAATATGGGTCTGTTTACCACCGCACAAGCCGGATTCAGCTATATATTTGCGATATTGCGCAAACTGCCGGAAACTTCATTGGAAAACTTTTATATCAACCGTTTCGGGCGCAAGCTGTATTCCATGTTTTTTGAGGGCTACACCGAAAAGCTTTGGGGGCGTCATCCCCGCGATATTTCTGCCGACTGGGGTGCACAGAGGGTCAAAGGGCTGTCAATCGTGGCAATTTTGAAAGATATTTTCAGCAAAATTCTGTTTATAAAGCCCAAACAGGTTGAAACTTCGCTGATAGAAGAGTTCAGCTATCCAAAATACGGACCGGGGCAGCTTTGGGAAACTGCAGCCGCTAAAATTGAAGAGATGGGCGGTAAAATTATTAAAAATGCTAGAGTTGCAAAATTTAAAACCAAGAAAAACGAATTTAAAGAAGTTGTTTATATTAAAGACGGCAAAGAATACACCATGCCGGCGGATATTGTTATTTCATCTATGCCGCTTAAAGACCTTGCCGCCGGAATAGACAGCATTCCCAGCAAAATAGAGCGCATTGCCGGCGGTCTGCCTTACCGCGATTTTGTGACGGTCGGCTTGCTTTTGAAAAAGCTCAACCTAAAAAATCAAACCAAAATCAAAACTCTTAACAATATTGTGCCGGACTGCTGGATTTATGTGCAGGATACCGGCGTAAAACTGGGGCGCATCCAGATATTTAACAACTGGTCGCCGTATTTAGTGGCAAAACCGGAGGAAACGGTTTGGATTGGACTGGAATATTTTTGCCGCGAAAATGATGAATATTGGAACATGAGTCCGGCAGAATGGCGGGCTTTGGGCGTAAGCGAACTTTTGAAAATGGGGGTTATTTCAGATGAAAAAGACGTGATGGACTCTCATTTAGAGCGCGTTAAAAAGGCCTATCCGGCTTATTTTGACACCTATAAGAATATTGACAAGCTGACAGAATATCTGAATTCGTTTGAGAACCTTTACTGCGTGGGGCGCAACGGACAGCACCGCTATAACAATATGGATCACTCTATGGCGACTTCTTTTGCGGCGGTACGGCATATTTTGGGAGAAATCAGCGATAAAAAGGCTATTTGGCAGGTCAATACCGAAAAAAGCTATCATGAAACAAAAAAATAAACTAGCCTAACGGTTATCTTTGATTTGCCGAAATCAGTTTTATCTCTTTTGGCGTAACAGCGAAATGTTATGTTTTTTATAAACAAATTCAAAGGAGATTAAAATGAAAAAAGAATCTAAATCTTATGACAGCAAAAAACCGTCTCAAAAAGCTCAGCCTACCGTTTCTAAAGGCGGCTGTGGCTGCGGCTGCAGCAATTCCGCTTCAGAAATGGAAGAAATTGATGAAATTTCAATTAGCAAATAGGTTGTTTATATGAAAAATTTTAACGACTGAAAAAACTGATAACAACTAAAATACAAGACTTTGTTTCACATGAAACAGGGTCTTTTTTTATTTTATATCCTTTTAAACTTAATCAAAATTTAAATTCTTTTCTTTATGCTAAAGTCAGATTTTTATCTTTAATGAGGGTTGACATGTTTAAAAATAGGATTTTGCTAAAAACTGCAGGTTTATTTACCATAGCCTCTTTCAGTTTATCAGCGGTGCCTTTTCAAGCTAAAGCTAATAATTTGGCGCCTTTGTCTTTCAGCAGAATGTATAATTTAGCCCAAAACGGCGAAGTAGAGGCTTTGCGCGCTTCTGTCCGCCGCGGCATGAATATTGACGTGGTCAACCAAAACGGCGATACCGGCTTGTGCCTTGCCGCACAAAACCGCGATGCTTATACATACAACGCTTTCCGCGCCGCCGGTGCTAACCCGCGCCACCCTTGCGTGCAGAAAATTTCTTATTACGAAGACTTTGTCAACTCTTCTAAAGCAGTCTCCGTAACGGCAACTCCGCGTGAAGCCTATGGCAAAATGGGCAAGGAAAGCTATAAAATTTCATCAACAACCTGGTGGATTTTAGGCGGTTTGGCCGTAGGCGGCGGCATTGCGGCGCTGGCTATGAGCGGCGGCGGTGGAGGCGGCGGAAGCAGCAGCGGTGACAGCAGCTCCGAATCCAACAGCTATATCGGCGACACTTTGGGGGCTTTAGGCTTAATCTATAATACCACCAGCGGCAAAGCCTCTAACAGCAGCCTGCTGGAAGTAAGCAATCCGGATATAAAAAAGATTGCCGAGCTTAACTTTAACGAAAACCCGATAGAAGCTGGAAAATATATGTATATCGGTCTAAAAGCCATTAACGGCGGCTCTTATACCAATACAGAAAACACTAAAATTTCTATCAATGAGGGTTCATCGGCGATGGCGGCAGTCAATAACAGCCAAGTTATTAACAACGGCTATATAAACGCCGACGCTTTCAACGGTTCTGTCGCCATGATTGCCAGCAACAACTCAGTTGCCTATAACAACGGCAAAGGCGTGATTCAAGACCCGGATGCCAACGGCATTAACCTTAACTTTTCCGGCTATACCGAAAATAATACCATAATCGGAATGTATGCCGACGGCAACTCGCAAATTATCAACACCGGAGAAATCAACGGCTCGGCCACCAAAGCAATTTCCGACCCAACAAAAGACAATACCGAAAGCAGCGCTTCCGGCTCCGATGATTCTTCTGAAAACACTAAAAAAACCGCCGTATCCGGTACGATTATCGGTATGGAAACCATGATTATAAATTCCGGCAGTCAGGCTCTGAACGACACAAACACCGCCGTCAACAGCGGCACAATCAAGCTGAGCGCCGGCGATGCCGGAGCCGCCTCCTCTGAAATTAAAGTTAACATTATCGGTATGGGCAGCTATTTAGACGACGGATTTTTAAATGGCTCAAAAAATATTCAGCGCGCAGAAAAATCCGTATTAACCAATAACGGAACTATTGATTTGGGCTATACCGGACAATATACTTTTGATTCTACAAAAACTCTGCGCAAAGGCTTAGGCGGCATTGTCGGAATGCGCGCCGAAACCAATACCGCTGCGACAAACAACGGCAATATTAAAATTACCATGGATGATAACTCTTCCAGCTCCGGCGACAGCGTTGCCGTTGCAGCCGGCATGCAGTCTGTTCACAGCGGAACTATAACCAACAGCCAAAACGGAACCATTACCATTCAGACAAACGGCGACAATCAGCGGATTGCTTACGGCATGCTGGCGGTGGAAGGCACAGGTTCGGTTTCCGGACTTTATACCACAACCAAGCCGACCGTTACCAACAACGGCACCATAAAGCTGAACGCCAGCAACGGCTACGGCATGGCTTCATATAACGGCGGCACGCTGATAAACGGCGAAAGCGGCGTTATAAACTTGGGCGATGATACCTACGCCACCTTATACACCAACAATGTCGGCATGTACGGCTCGGGCGACAGCACTTTAACATCGCTGATTAACAACGGGCAGATAAACGTATATTCAAATAATTCCACCGCTATGAAAAATGACTACAGCGGCAGTACAACTATTACCAACAACGGTACAATTCATATTTATAATAATGCAGTCGGCTCCAACGTATTCGGCGGCAACTACAGCAACGCCGTCAATGCCGGAACCATAATTTATGACGCAACCAGCAGCAACAGCAGCTCGTCTGACGGTTCAGACGCAAAAAATCTGCTGAATATTCAGCAACATGTTATGAATACAAAATCGCCGAGCCGGACTTCTTCGGTAACATCTTCGGAAACCGAGACTATCTCCAATTCCGGCGCCATAACTCTGACTTCGGCCGACACCTCGGCTATGACCGTGGAATCAAAACAAGGCACCGCCACCAACACCGGAACCATAAACCTGATGTCCAGCGGCACAAACTACGGCAATACGGGCATGCATTTAACCAGCGATGTTATTTCTGTGGCAAAAATCGTTAATCAGGGAACTATCAATGTAAACACCGGCTATTCTGCCGGTATGAGCAGCGCTGCCACCAGCATTGCGAATATGATAAATGACTCCACCGGTGTTATCAATGTAAGCGGGAAAAAATCTTTCGGCATGTATGCCACCGGCAACAGCCATATTATAAACGACGGCGTTATCAATGTATACGGCGACGGCAACACGGCTATATATTCTGCCGGAACCGGCGAGGGCAAAGAGGGCGCAGTTGTTAAAAATAACCTTATTAAAATTTTCGGCATAAATGCAACCGTCTTTCAAATTGACGGCAAAGCCGAAATAGAAGAAGTCGGCAATGTCATTGTCTGCGACCCGAGCGTTGACGGTGCAGACTGCAAGTCTAACGCCGCCGACACCATGACTTATTACAGCGTTTCCGGCTCTTCCGGAGATTTAACCTTAACTAACAGCCAAAGTATTTCTAAAGGAACGCTGGTAAAGCTTAAAGACAGCGCTGCCTTGACCGTTAAAAGCGGCGTTCAGCTTTCGGTTACGGAAAAAGGCACGCTTATAGATAATGCTGACGACAGCTCGGGAACCATTACCAATAACGGCACCCTGCGCCTGACGAATACCAGCAACAGTACGGCTGTAAAAGCCGGAGGCGCTACCTTTGATAATAACAACCTCATTGAAATAGCCCAAACCACCGGCAGCAGCAGCACTAATAACACCGCGGTTTCTGTCGGCAGCAGCGGCACATTCAACAATAATGACAGAATTACCATAGCTTCTTCATTCAGCACCGGCGTAGATTCTGCCGGAGAAACCACCAATTCCGGCTATATATACATTTCCGGCAGCAGCGGTACTGGTATAAATGTCAGCGGCGGAACCACGACTAACAGCGGCAGCATTACTGTAATCGGCAACGGCGGTATCGGCGCAGCTGTTAACGGCGGCGAATTTACAAACAGCGGAACCATAACTATCGGTTCTGTCTCCAACTATGTCAGCAACGGCACCGGTATTGAAGTAAACGGAGGCACGGCTAAAAATGATAGAGGAAAAATCATTGTTTACGGTTCCGGCTCTTACGGTGTAAAAATTAACGGCGGAGAATTCAGCAATGACGGAACTATTACCATAAATCAGTCCGGCAGCAATACATCTTACGGAATTTATTTAGTCGCCGGCTCCGGAAAAAACAACGGCACTATCATTGTAAATAACGGCGCCGTAAAATGCAGCGGCTTGGATTGCGAAGATGAAACCGAAAGTGAAAACAGCGAAGAATCATCCGCTAAATCAACTGCAATCATGGTGAAAAACAACGCGTCTTTCATAAATAATGGAACTATAAACTATGAAGCAAATGTAGATTTTGACGCTTCAACACAAAATAACGGTTCTATTGAAATCGGTAAAAACGGTAGCTATACAGCTCCGGTTTTAAAAGGAACAGTAACCGCAAACGCTGATATAACTCAAAGCGGATTTGAAACAACCTACCGCAATGATAACTCATTTATCGGCAAAGACGCAGGTTTAAATGTGGTTTCCGGCTCCTATATGTTTAACGCTGAAAAAGCCGCTAACGAATCCGGAAACACCGATGTTATTATGACTATGAAATCATTTGCAGAAACCGTTGCAGATAAAGAATTGGCTTCTTATTTAAGCACTAACTATGCGGCGCAAAAAGGCGAGGGCGTTTTCAACACCTTAAAAGGCGCGTCTAGCGCTTCGGCTTTTGATATGGCAATAAACCGCGAATTTGGCTTTAGCATGGTTCCAAACTTGGCAAAACAAGACTTGGATTTACTTTCAAACATCAACCGCGCGGCTAATGACGATATTTTGACGCAAACTGATGAAATCAACCGCGCTAAAGTTAACGTTATGGCTTATCAACAAGAATTTGACGGCAAACAAAATGTTTCCGGCTACAAAGACAAGGTGACAGCGGTTTATGGTTTCAGCGACTATCAAATTGCCAACAACTGGCGCGCCGGTTTTGGTGCGGCGGCGGCTCGCAGCGACAGCGATTTTGATGACGATTCATCTCGTTATAACAATGTGCTGGAAGTTTTTGCTCCGCTTACTTACACTAACGATAATTTCCGCGCTATGGCTAAACCTAAAGTCGGTTTTGGCAATGGTCACTACAGCCGCAGCGGCGTAGATAAAGCCTATAAAGCAGATTTAACCAACTACTACTACGGTATTGACGCCGAGGCGCGCCAAACTATTGACGTGAATGTTGCGCAAATTGAGCCTGTTATCGGCGCTAATATTACCGAAGTAAAAGTTGACGACCTAAAAGAAAATAACGGCGGACTTAAAGCCGACAGCGATAAAGTTACGTCTATTCAATCTGTTATTGGTATGGATATTAAAAAAGAGTTTGAACTCGGCAAAGAACAATCTGTTTTATTAACTGCCGGCGGACGCTATTTCCATGAATTTGGCAATAAATATTCAACAATGGCAACTATGGATAATATGCTTGGTTCTTATCAAATTAGCAGTAATCGTTTACAGCGTAACAGCGGTTTGCTGACAATGAAAGCGCAATACGACTATAAAAAACTTTCGCTCAGCGCTGCGGTAAACGCTCCGCTTGAACAAAAGAGCAATGTTTACTATCTGTTCAATTTAGGTTATAAGTTCTAACCTTTATATAAACCGGCGACAAATTGTCACCGGTTTATAATTTGTGACATTTTTTACTTGATATTTTACCGCTTTTTTTATAACTTTACAATAGACAGACGATAGTCTGTCCGAGGTGTGAGAACCTCTTGTATATACGTCAAATATTAGACGTTAAATACCTTCTGGTCTATTGATCGGAAGGTAGCAAAATATGCTATACGCTAATATGCTACACTATACTTATATACAGTAGTTCTCAACTTCCGGTCGTCTTTTTCAGACGGCTTTTTTGTTTAATTTCAAAGAGAAAGGAAGTTATTATGAAAAATAATCAAATAGGGCGTTCTATGATTGAAATGCTCGGCGTGCTGGCGATTATCGCGGTGCTGAGTGTCGGCGGTATCGCCGGATATTCCAAAGCTATGGAGCAGTTTAAGGTTGACAAAGCCGTGAGCGAATACAGCTACTTAATTCAAGGGCTGTTAGAACACTTAAAAGATTTGCAAAATGTTTCAAAACCCAATGAGGGCGACATTCAATACGGATTAACCAGCGTTGTGGAAGCCGAAAGTTTGGTGCCGGAAACATGGGAAAAAATATCTAACCACAATTATAATGACCCATACGGGAACTTAATCAGAATTTTCTCCCGTAGCCAAACTTTGGTTATAGATATGTATTTGGGCGGTTTCCAATCTGTTGACGGAGGCTCTGCTTCAACTGCATTTTCGCCTAAGTTCTGTTCATCGCTTATGCAAAATGTGGTGCAGCCTTTAGCATCTGTTTTAAATAAAGCTTTCTTTACAAATGGAAATGAATATATGGGAGACGCTTATTGCAGCGAAAGTACACACTGCATCAGAAATATAAGCTTAAGAGAAATTAACAATGTATGTAATTACTGCACCAAAGAAGCAAACAAACTCTGCGGACTTATTTTAGTATTTTAAACCGAAAAACAGTCTTAGTTTTTATCCAAAACCAAGACTGTTCTTTTATGGACATAATATTAAAATTCCAATATTAGTCCGCAGAAACGTCCAGACTGTTTAGCGCAGTAATTGCATGCCCTATTTATATCGCTTAGTTTCAAATCTCTAATACATTTTGAACCTGAGCCACAATGTTTATCGCCATAATAATAATTACCATAGGTAAACCAAGCGCTGTACAAAACAGAAGATAATGGTTGAACCACATCCTGCATCAAAGCGCTGCAAAACTTAGGCGAAAATGCAGTTGAAGCAGAGCCTCCGTCAACAGATTGGAAACCGCCCAAATACATATCTATAACCAAAGTTTGGCTACGGGAGAAAATTCTGATTAAGTTCCCGTATGGGTCATTATAATTGTGGTTAGATATTTTTTCCCATGTTTCCGGCACCAAACTTTCGGCTTCCACAACGCTGGTTAATCCGTATTGAATGTCGCCCTCATTGGGTTTTGAAACATTTTGCAAATCTTTTAAGTGTTCTAACAGCCCTTGAATTAAGTAGCTGTATTCGCTCACGGCTTTGTCAACCTTAAACTGCTCCATAGCTTTGGAATATCCGGCGATACCGCCGACACTCAGCACCGCGATAATCGCCAGCACGCCGAGCATTTCTATCATTGACCGCCCAGCAGAACAAACGTCATTGCGAGCTGAGGGAAACAATCCAAACTCCGTTCCACAGCTCTTTCTTCTGAAAAATTCTATACCCTTAAACATCTTATTCCTCCTCAAGTGTGTAAAAAAAACGACCGTTATTTTTACACAGCAAAACAAGACGCTGAAAACTCTCACAAATCAGCAAAAAACATCGCAAATATAAAAAGTTATTGCATTTCTTAACAACCTCTGCTACATTACTAAAAACAGCCTAAAAACTGTCCCTTTTAAACGGTCGTTTTTTTTACACACTTCCAGATTTTCCAATGCTTTGATTTTGAATAAAAAAATCCGCCTCATTAGCGGACGTATTGTATTAGTTGTCGGTTATTCATAAAAAAAGCCCTCCCTAAGGAAAGCATTTTTTAAGTGGTGCGCTAGGCCAGACTTGAACTGGCACGGGATAAATCCCAACAGATTTTAAGTCTGCAGCGTCTACCGATTCCGCCACAAGCGCATTACAGTTTTGTTATATACATAAATTTTTTGACTTTTGCAACATAAAACTTGTCTTTTTTTGCAAAATATGCTTAATTATAAGGCGGAAAGAGGAAAAAACTTCCTCTAATTTAACTTGAGAATACAGCAGAAACAGCGTTTCGGTATTCTTTGGGGAGAAAAAAATGAAATCCGTAGACACATCTCTTCATCATTATTTTTTTCCAAATATAAATGAAGACGGGTGGAAATTTGTCAGCGTTTTAGCGTTTATATCGTTAATTTTAGCAATTATATGGTTTCCGCTCGGCTGTCTTTCATTTTTGCTGACAATTTGGTGTTTTTACAGCTTCCGCGACCCGGTCAGAGTTACGCCGGTTTTATCCGGTGCCGTAATCGCTCCGGCCGACGGCTATGTTGTAGCCATAAGCCGCGAAAAAGGTCCGGCCGCTTTAGGACTTGACCGTAAAAATTACACCAAAGTAAGCCTTTACATCAGCCCGTTTGATGCAAATATCAACCGCATGCCGATTAAAGGCGTTATCAGCAAAACATTTTACGATGCCGGTCAAAAATTTTCCGGCTCTACAGCTAAAAATGACATTAAAAATGAAAGAATGCTGATTGCTCTTAAACACAGCAGCGGCATAGAATTTGTGCTACAGCAGACAGCTCTGTTTTGCAGCAGGCGCATTGCTGCCAATGTTAAAAAAGGCGATGAATTTGCAGCCGGACAGCGCTTTGGCTTTATTCGTTTCGGCGGATATATTGACTTGTATCTGCCTGAAAAAATTGAGCCTCAAGTTTGCGTCGGACAGTATTTAATCGGCGGAGAAACCATTGCTGCCGATATAAAATCAGATGCTCCCCGTCTTGAAGGAGAAATAAGATAATGGCTAAAAACTATCAAAATAACCGCTCTACAGCCGTGCATAGCGGTATAAAAAAGAAAGCTATCGGCAAATTTAAAGAAGTTCCGTTCCGCAAAATGGCTCCGAATATCGTGACCCTGATGGCCTTATGCTCTGGCGTTACTACCATCAAATTCGCAATTATGCAAAACTGGACATACGCAATAGTCTGTCTGTTTTTAGCCTGCGTGTTTGACGGTTTGGACGGACGCGTTGCCCGCAAACTTAAAGCCTCGTCCAAATTCGGCGCCGAGTTAGATTCACTTTCTGATTTTGTTAGCTTTGGCGTAGCTCCGGCTGTTTTGATGTATCAATGGTGTTTAAACGGTATTCCGCATTGGGGGTGGATTTTTACCCTGATGTTTTCAGCCGGTATGGCCATGCGTTTAGCTCGTTTTAATACTATGTTGGAAGACGCAACTGTTCCGGAATATTGGTCACATTACTTTGTTGGTGTGCCAGCTCCAATGGCGGCAGCTATTGCGGTTATGCCGCTGCTGATTTCATTTGCATATCCGGAATATGATTTTATTTTGCGTAACAAATATCTATGCAGCGCCATAATAATTTTGGTAGCTTATTTAATGGTTAGCCGTATTCCAACTTTGTCACTCAAAAAAACACGCATTAATGCAGACTATTTCTTGCCTTTAATGGTGCTGTTCGCTTTATTTGTAAGCTGTTTATTAACTCAGCCTTGGCTGACATTGGGATTGTTTACTTTAGCTTATTTATTGACAATTCCATTTACGGTTATCAAATTTTTGCATGACAAACGCGCCTATGAAAAAAACTTAGAAGCAGATAAGCCGGAAATTAAAGCCTAATTTAAGAAGACAAAAACAGCCTTAGTTATAAAACTAAGGCTGTTTTTTAGTTTAATCCAAATTATAGTCACGGGTGAAGCTATAAATTTCAACATCGCTGAAAACTTTAGGCAGAATAAAAGATGTGTACTTAGGCATCTGCATTTTTTCTATGTTCAACCTAAAAACTTTTTCGTCCGAATATTCTTCATGGAAATGTTCAAACGGATCCAGTTTGCCTTTGCAAATCAGATTATAATCTTGTGCAAAAACTCGCAATATGTCACGCACAACATAATTAAGATACTGACGCAGCAAAATATTCATTTTTGGAGGAAAATACTCGTTAAGCATATCCTCTACTTCCCAAAACATTTGCATAGCAGGACTTTCCTTGTCAAGAGGCATATTCTCATCACCATACCATGGTCCGGGAAGACCAAACTTTATGGCCGATAAGCCAACATTCAGACAGTCATCCATATTCACGTGACGCTTGTATATACGTTCGGCAATCCGGCAAAGAATTATCATCAGCTTTAAGCGTTGCTCATATTCCGGAGTCTTTTCTCCCTTAAAAATGTGAAGACCAAGATAGCATCGTAAATCCACATTCAAGTCAGTACACCTATAATACAGCATAATCGTAGGCAAAAAAGAATCCAAGGCGGAAATAACAGCCTTATTGACAGTATCAATATGCTCTTGTTGTTCGCTGTTAAGCTTATCGCCGGCATCTACCCTTTTTTTGATATTTGCAGGATACTCTTTCTTAGGAACTTCAAAAAGCTTGTTTCCGTTCAGAATCGCTGAAGTTATAAAGCCGATTTCGTTATTCTTAGAACCCCAGATATAGACGATATCCAGCTTAAAGGTCTGCCAGGGAAACATAAAAGGTATTTTACCGGCATAATATTGCTTGCTGATAAAAATTTCCTTTTCATTTTTATCCTGAGGATACAGTTTCCAGCCACCAGCTACAGATTTAATCTTTTTAATCACATAGCTTTTCTCAATAATAAAAATATTCATAATAAAAAGTATTAGTTAATAATAAAATTTGTGATTTATTATAGTGTTGTTATACTAAATGTAAAGAAATTTTTAGTCTAAAATGTCTAAAAAACCGCATTATTCCCCCAAAAAGAAGAACAATGCGGTAGATTTCTGACATTAAATTTTATATTTGTATAACACTTATAATTACTGTTATCAGACCACAAAATCGCTTACAAAACACCGCCGGTGTGCAGACAATAGTCATGATTTTGCAGATTATAGTTTTTATAAACCTCACATTCGCTGCAAATACAGCCTTTATCCTGATAAATACAATTACTCTTTTCAAACGCGCAATACAGTTTTTCATAATGCTGCATATTCTGTAAATTTTCCAAAGATTTCAAAAAATTCTCCGGCGAGTTTTTAAGCTTGCAATGTTCCGTATATGACGGACAAGTCATACAGCGGCAAAGTTTTATATTTTCGGTGGTTTTATCTACTTTTTTCATTTTGGCCTCCTTTTTATATTCGGCAAAAATATATTCTCTAATTTGTGATAAAAAACCTGGCTTACAGTTCTATAAACGTTTAAATACACCGTTCTCCGGCGCCGGAAAATACGAAATAAACTCCGGTGAATTTTTTACGCTGTCAACTCTGGCAAACATAGGACCTTTATATAAAGATATTTCAAGCTGGCGCAGTTTATCTTCTGCACTTTCAGCTAAAACCAGCACATCTCCGCTGGGTAGATTACAGACATAACCAGAAATTCCGCCAATTTCAGAAACGCGGCGCAGGGTCCAAAAGCGAAAACCAACGCCCTGAACCCTGCCGCTGACTAAAAAGCATTTTAACATTATTTTTTACCGTGAAGAAATTCTTCTGTTTCCAAAAGCTCTTTTTTCACACATTGCCGTCCTTTTTCAGCTTCTTCATCAACACCCCACGACTTGCTTTGATATAATTCTTCTAAATAAGCTAGTTCAAAAGCCTCGGAAGCGGTTATTTTCTTTTCGGCAAAGGCGAGTGCCAGCAACGGAGATTTTAGCCGCACAGACGCTAAATAATAGGCTGTCAATGTCTTTAAGCTCATTTTTTCCAAAATCTCGGTAAAGCCGGCGCGGTTATTTTCATTTTGCGGAGGAGGAGTTAAGCCGTCGGTTTCTTTTAAGGTCATTTTGAAACGATTGTTAAGCCATTTCAAAACCGGAAGCCATTTTTCGGTTTGCAGAGCCTTAATGTCATCATTAGCGCTCCAAAATAAAATCACATCCGTAAAAGAAAACTCCACCAGTTTTTCTATTACCTCTGCGCGATGTTCCTTTATCTCGCTTTCTGCTTGTTTAAAATCCAGCATTATTTTACCAAACCTTTCAAAAGACTGCCGGCTTGGCTGCCTAAATCTTTTACCGCGTCTTTAGTATCGGTCAAAGATTTTTTAACGGCGTCTTTGGTGTCAGAATAGGTTTTAGAAGCGTCATTTTTTACTCCGCCCTCTGCTGCCTTAAAATGATTAGCATAGGCTGTGCCTTGCAATGCGGTGTAGCATGGAGAAGAATCCGCGCTCAAAATCATATCGCCGGCGTTATAAAGACCGCCGGTGGCAATAATGCCGACAACAGCCTTTGCGGTTTGCGTTTTGTTCAGTCCGACACTCGGATTAGACATAGTGCCGCTAATACTTAACAAAGAACCTAAAACCGAGGAAACATTAGTATCGGTAATACGTCCGGAGAACGGCTGTAAATCCAAATCAATCTTTTCATTGTACAAGTTAACATTGCCGTCAGCTACAACATAAAAGTCGTTAGCATCAAGCGCTATGCCTTTAGGAAATTCGGCCACGCCTTTTTTAATATCGCTGCGAACCACCGCGCAATTTAAGTTCATATCTTTATTAACAATATTTAATTTAAGGTTGTTCAAAATCTGAACAATGATATTGCCCTGCAGGCGTTCCAAACTCTTAATATTCATCACAGACGGGTCAATAATTGCCACAACTTGGCCGTCCATATTGGCTAAATATTGGTCGGTATTGGCGCCGGAAGTGTTAAGTTTGATGTTAAAATCAGTTTTTCCGCCGTTTTTTACATACAAAACTTCATTGCCGGAATTAGCAAAAGCTTTATTCAGTTTTTGCAAAACAATACCGCTGCCGTTTAAATTAACATTCATATTTTTAGCGTTAGCATTAAGAGCTGCGCTGCCTTTAATAACACCGTCGCCGCCGCTGATATTCTTTATATCGGCTTTAAATACACCGTTTTTCAAAGTTAAATCTGTCAAAACATTAGTTAAAGCCATATCCGGTGTAATATTAACGGTTTTCAGGTCAATATTAACATCAGCGTTTACTGATTTCAGCACATCATAAGGAATCGGAGTGTTTTTAATCAACTCATTAGCCTGTGCTTCAGAAATTAACCAGCTGTTTTCGGAAGTTTTGCTTTCGCTGAATTCATATACATTCAAATTATCGCTGGCGGCATTCAGCTTTAAATACGGTGTTTCTCCGGTCAAATCAGCCGCAACATTACCATTTATTTTATTTGATTTATAAGTGATTTCATAAGCACCGTCAGAAGTCAGTCCTTTAGTGATGCCTTTAACTCCGCCCTCATAATTCAATGTATAGCCTAAAGCATTTACCTGTAATTTGGCGTCAACGTCATTATATTCAGAATCCTGAATTGACTTAAAGGAAGAGGCGGTACCATCGCCGGTAATCTGAATACCGGAAACCACGGTATCAAAGCTTAGGTTAATCGGCGAATCAAAGCTATCCATACCAACGGCCAAATCTTTAATTTCTACACTATCCTTGTCGCTGTAAAAAACATTTGTATCAGATGTTTTAACAGTATCTACCACAATTTCTTTTTTCAGAAGCGGCAGCAAAGAAAACTGCACCTGAGCCTGACCGATTTGCGCTACCGGCTGATTATTTTCGGCTTGAGCAACCGAAACATCATTTAACTCAATGCTTGGCTTGAGCGAAACACCGATTTTCAAATCGCCGTTTATTTTAACAATCATATTCGCATATTTCAAAGCCAAAGCTTCAATTTGCGGCTTATAGTTGTTAAAATTGGCTAATTTCAAAAAGGTAATCAAACCAATCAACGGAACAAAAATGATTATTGCTAAAACTATTAAAAATTTTTTCATTTTTTATACTCCAATCCAAAAAATTCACAAGCTTCTTTATAATACTTAGGCAATTCGGCGCAAATTACCGTCTTTTTACCATATATAGCCGATAAATCTATTTTATACGCATGTAAATATAGTTTATCCGCAACTTCTTTTAAACGGACGCGTTCCGTTCCATAATATTTATTATCTCCTAAAATCGGACAGCCCAGAGCTTCCAGATGTGCACGAATCTGATGAGTGCGCCCGGTTAAAGGCGAAGCTGCCAATAAAGTATACTTTTTAGCAGCATTATCCAAAACTTCATAAGTTGTCACGGCTTTTTTACCGCCTTTAACAACTTCCATTTTTTCGCCGACTTTTTCTAAAGGCAGGTTAATCTCTCCGCTAAGCTGCTGCGGACAGCCGCGCACCAGAGCTAAATATGTTTTTTGCAGACTATGTTCGCGAAAAGCTTTAGTTAAAATATCGGCTGACTTGCGATTACGCGCTAAAAGCAAAATTCCGCTGGTTTCTTTGTCAATACGATGCACCAATTTAGGTTTTTCGTTGTTTTCAAACTTTAACGCCTCTAAAAATCCGTCCACATGGCGGGTAGTGTTGGTTCCGCCCTGCACAGCCAAGCCTGACGGCTTATTAAGCGCTATAATGTCTTTATCCTTATAAATAACTAAAGACATTATATAATCAGCGTCATTTTTACTGATATTCTCAGTTTTTTTAACGGCTTTTTCATTGTCCAAAGGAGGCAAACGCAGCTCTTGACCGGCAGTTAATCGGGTAGAAGTTTCCGCTCTTTTGCCGTCAACTTTTATTTGCTTGGTACGCAGCAGCTTTTGCAGCCTGCCTAAGCTCAAAGACGGATATTCACGCAAAAACCAACGGTTAAGCCTTATGCCGTCATCTTCTGATTTTATTTTAACTATTGTTACGCCTGACATTTTATCTACCACCTTTTTTCTTTGTGTTAACTTTGCCTATTGTTCTGGGAATATAATACTTTTGTTTTATATTTTTAGGTTCTTCTAAATCAGAAAATTTCATTTTACACCTGATTTTTTCAGCAGCGCTATTTAAATCTTCAGCTTTTATTTCATCAAACAGCGGTCCATTTTTGCGCTGTTTCGGCAATGGAGAATTTACAACTTCATACTGCTTTAAATTTTTCTTTTCCTCATCAGATAATTTTTTATAATCTTCTTTAGAAATATGAATTTCCAGCCCTACATGATTTTCTTCAAGACTTGGAATAATATCGCATTCCTGCAGCTTGCGAAAAACATTATAGCTAACACATATTTTATAGATATACTCAGCCATTTTTTTCTTTCATTTTAGCTTGTTTTTCCTTGCGCAGCTTATCAAAATATTCTATGCGCTTTTTAATTTCACGCTCAAAACCGCGGTCTACCGGATTATAATATTTAGCGCGGCTCATGCCGTCCGGAAAATAATTTTGACCGGAAAAGCCGTCTTCTAAATCTTGGTCATATATATAGTCTTTTTTATACCCTAAATCTTTCATCAATTTAGTAGGTGCGTTCAAAATATGTTTTGGCGGCATCAATGAACCTGTTTGCCGAGCCGCGTCAAATGCTTTATGCATCGCCTTATACACACTTGCAGATTTAGGAGCTGTTGCTAAATAGGCGGTTAATTGCATAATAGCTAGTTCTCCTTCTGGCGAACCCAAGCGCTCATAAGTTTCACTACAAGCAATAGCTTGACTGACGGCGTTAGGGTCGGCTAAAGAAACATCTTCAACAGAAAATCTTAACAACCGGCGCAAAATATAGCGCGGGTCTTCTCCAGCCACAAGCATTCTAGCCACCCAATATAGGGCAGCGTCAACATCTGAACCTCGTAAAGATTTATGCACGGCGGAAATTAAATTATAGTGACCGTCCCGCCCTTTATCATAAACCGGCGCCCGAGAGCGGATAATATTTAGAATTTGCTCTTTATTAAAAATTTCTCCGTTCTGGGCATACGACCATATATTTTCTGCAATATTCAAAATATAGCGTCCGTCGCCGTCGGCAATTTCTTTAATAAAATCTCTGGCCTCTTCATCTAACGGCAGCTTGCGTCCCTCTTCTTTTTCCGCTCTCTCCAGCAAAATTTCAAAATCATCCGGAGTTAAGCGGTTAAGCACAAACACCTGACAGCGGGAAAGCAAAGCGGAATTAAGTTCAAACGAGGGATTTTCGGTAGTGGCGCCGACTAAAATAACTGTACCGTCTTCAACATACGGCAAAAATCCATCTTGCTGCGATTTATTAAAACGATGAATTTCATCTACAAACAGTAAGGTGCCTTTCCCCTGATTGGCACGGCGTTCCTGAGCATACTGAAAAACCCGTTTTAAATCGGCAACACCGGAAAAAACCGCAGATATTTGTTCAAAATAAAGATTTGTATATTCAGCAATTAAACGGGCAATAGTAGTTTTTCCGCAGCCCGGCGGCCCCCACAAAATAAAAGAGCTTATTTTGCCTGATTTCAGCATGCGCCCCAAAGGAGCGTTAGCCCCGACAATCTGGTCTTGTCCGACAACTTCTTCTAATTTAGTCGGACGCAGCCTGTCGGCCAGCGGGCGTTTAACTTTGTTTGAAAAAAGCGTGTCTTCCATTATCTTTCCCTAGAAGAATGAGCTTGCATAAGCATGGCTTTATTTTCTTTGATTTTTTCTTTTATCTGCTCGCGCATTTTTTCTTTATTTTCACGTTCCTGCATTTCCTGACGGCGTTCCAAAACTTCACGCTTATGCTGTTCTATGGTTTTGCGCAGCTCGTCTATATTGCTTTCTTTTTTTTCGGACTGATGGCTTTCTTTTTCTTTGCCGAACTTTTCCATGATTTTATCATCAGAATCTTTTCTTTTAAAAGACTTAAATATTTCTTTGCCTTTTTTGCCGATAGCATTGATATCTATTTCCATACGCGTAGTATCTAAATCAAAGCTTTTATTTCCGCCGGTAAAAAAGTCTTCAAAATCAATACCTTTCATTTTTTGCGGCTTTTTCTTATTTTTCGGCGCTAAAATCTTTTTCAATTCCAAAGCCGTCGGCACATGCCCGATAGCCTGTTCAATCTGCGCCGGAGAAATCACACATTCGCTTAAATCTAATTCATAGATATTCACACCGGTAAAGTCGCAGCCCGTAAAGTCTACGCCGCGCAGATTAACCTGCGTCAGGTCAATGCGTTTCAAATCAAGCAGCGTCAGATTTAAGCGGGTTAAATTCAGCTTATGCGGATAATATTTAGCTAAATATTCAACCAGCTCCTGCAGCTCTTCAATAGAAAGATTATCTAAATCCGCATCTAATAAAATAGCATCCTGCAGATTGGCATTCTGAAATTTTACGCCGTGCATGTGTGCGCCGGTAAAGTTTGTACCGATAAGCTGCGCCCCCACAAAAATTGCACCGTCAAGATTTGCACCGCTGAAGTCGGCGCCGCTTAAATCCGCTCCGGTAAAATTAGCGTTTTGCATATTGGCGTTTTGAAAGCTGCTTTCCTGCATATTGCTGCCGCTGAAATCGGCATTTTCAAAATTTTCGCCGTTAAAACTGCCGCCTTGCAACATTTTTCCGGAAAAAACAATATCGTTAACAATATGCCCGCCGGCTGAATTTTCGGAAAATTTATCAAATTGCTTAGCTATGGCCTGCCAAGACTCGCTGCGATTTAACACCTCGTCAACTTCATCATTGCGGTGTTTTTGATAATATTTTTCAGCTTCTTTAATATCAGAAGATTTATTTTTATTTTCCTCGGCCATTGTTAAAATCTTTCAATAAAAAACATTATCATTATAACGCCTTTTTTCAAGTTTTACAATCGCTATTTATCCTTTTTCAGGCAAAACCATACAATTATTAAACTCGGCAGGCTTAAAAATCCGCAGATAATGAAAAACACATTCCATGAAACATATTGCGCCAGCAGCCCGCTGGTAGAAGAAAAAATATCGCGCGACAAGCTCATAACCGACGACAATAGCGCATACTGAGTGGCTGTATACAGCTTATTGCATAGTGATGAAATATAGGCAACCAATGCAGTTGTAGCCAATCCGGATGAAAAGTTTTCTAAAGTAATTATGGTTATAAACAGCGGCATATTATGCCCGTAATGCGCTTGAACTGCAAATAAAAATGTGGTTAAGCATTGGGTTAAGCCAAACAGCAGCAAGCTGTTTTTCAGTCCGAATTTCATCACAATCAAACCGCCGGCCAAACCGCCCAGAATAGCCGCAACCATACCATATATTTTTATAACCGATGCTATTTCCGCTTTTGTAAAGCCTAAATCCACATAAAAAGGAAAACTCATCGGACCAAAATAAGCATTGCTCAGACGGTAAGTGAAGATAAACAATAAAATCCAATACCAATGCTGCTTTTTAGCAAAATCCTTAAACGGATTAACCAAAGAATTTTTAATAAAAGCAATGCTGTCTTTCAGCTTCAGCTTATACTTTTTATATTGATATTTCTGAGGCTCTTTTGCCAAGAGAATCGCCGTAAAACCTACAAGCAACCCGCAGGCCATAATCAAATACACTTCTGGCCAGCTTAAATATGAAGCCATATAAATTGCTCCGGCGCCTGAAAAAATCAGCCCCAAACGATAGCCAAGCACATAAATAGCCACACCCGAAGCCTGCTTTTCCGGCTCATCTTCAAAACTTTCCACCCGGTAAGCGTCTAAAACTATGTCTTGCGAAGCTGATAAAAAGCTGGCTATAAAGGCAAACAAAGCCATGTGCAGCGTATGTATTTCCGGATTAGTGAAAGCCATCGCCGCAAAAGCGCAAAACAATAAAAGCTGAATAAAAACCGCCCAAGAACGGCGCCGCCCCAGTTTATATAAAACCGGCAGCTTTACATTATCTATCAGCGGCGACCAAGCCCATTTCAAAGAGTAGGGAATTTTAACCAGCGAAAAAGCCCCGATTAAAGTATAGGATATATCCAAGTCCTTAAGCCAAAAGCTCAGCGTACCGAAAACTAATAAAAAAGGGAAACCGCTGGTAAATCCCAACGCCAGCAATATCAGCATTCTTTTATTTATATAGGTATTATAAATATACTGCAGCTGTTTAAGCATCTTTTTTAACTTCACTTTCAGGTTCTTGCAGCCATAAAGCATTTTTAATGCTTTTAGCTAAAAAATCTAAATGCGCCTGCTGCTCTTCGGCTGATAAAGGAAAACTGCGTTTCACTACATTTTCGGCCGCAAAGCTGATATTTTCGGCATGTTTGCTTGCCGTTTCTTCTGAGGCTTTAACAAAGTTAATACTAGGCTCATCTCCGCCCAAAAGCTGCAGATAAACCTCGGCCAGCAGCTGAGCATCCAGCAAAGCGCCGTGGTATGTACGGGCGGAGTTATCAATATTAAAGCGGCGGCATAAAGCGTCCAAATTGTTGCGCGCCCCCGGAAACTCATTTCTGGCAATAGCCAGCGTATCTACAACTCTATCCCATTCATAAGTTTGAAAGCCGCATTTTTTCAGCTCAAAATTTATAAACTTCAAGTCAAATGCCGCATTATGAGCCACTAAAATTCCGTCATCGCCGATAAAATCCACCCAAGACTGCGCAACATCCTTAAAAACCGGCTTATCTTTCAAAAATTCATTATCCAAGCCGTGAACTTTTACAACTTCTTCCGGCACATCGCGTTCCGGATTGATATATTCATGATAAATTTTACCGGTCGGCAGATGGTTAATAAGCTCAACTGCGCCGATTTCAACCAATCTGTCGCCTGTATCCGGGTCTAAACCTGTTGTTTCTGTATCAAAACATATTTCACGCATCTGTTAACTCTTCTATAATTTTAATCAATTCGGCTTTTAATAAATTTTCCGGCTTATCCGTATTTACAACCACATCCGTAAACATTTTTTTCTGTTCATTATCCATCTGCAGCGAAACAATTTTTTCAAAATCATCAGCCGCTATATGATCGCGGACCATAACCCGCTGTTTTTGGATATTTTTATCAACATCAGCCAAAATAACGGCCTGACAATAAATATCCCATTTCATTTCAAACAGCAGAGCCGCGTCAAAAAAGAAAACTCGTTCGGTTTCGGCATTTTTATGGATAACATTTAATAATTTTTGTTTCAAAAACGGATGAATTAACTTTTCCAGCCGTTTTAATTCTGAATTATCATTAAACACCAAATTTCTTAATTTTCGTTTATTAAAACTGCCGTCAACCTCAAAAACTTCAGGAAAATTTTGTTTAATAACCTTTAAAAACGCCGGACGGTAGTATAAATATTTACACCACTTGTCGGCGTCGTAAACCACATATCCGAGACTCCGTATTATATTTGCCAAAAAAGTTTTGCCGCAGCCTATGGAGCCTGTAATCGCTATAATTTTCATCTTTTGCCTTATATCAAAAAGTTGTGAATCTTATCCACAATTCAGCCTTTAAATGTGCATAAGTTCATCCTCTGTAAAGTTTTTAACAAAGTATAAACTTTTTGTAAAAACGTTATACAAACTTATTAACACATAACCGAATTTATTAAGATATGTTAAGAATATTTGTTAACTATTTTTTAACTTCTTGAATCATTAACTTTTTATTAACCTTATTAAATAATTTGTTAATGTTAGTAAGTCTGTGGATAGAATCTTATCCACATTTTGCGCAGGGATAAATAATAATAACTATTTATTTTTTAAATTTTAAAAGGGGAAATTTTTTGTGCATAAAAAGCATTGACTTTTGCTTGCAGATTTAATATAAGCATAGCAACAAACATTTCAATGTTTTAAGTTCTATTTTTAACAATCACAAAAGTTTTAAGGTTAGTATGCATTTAAAGGAATTAAAGGAGAAATCTCCGACAGAGCTGTTGACTCAGGCCGAAGATTTAGGAGTTGAAGACGCATCTTCTATGCGTGTTCAGGATTTGATTTTTGCCATCATGAAAAAATTGGCTGAGGTAGACACAGTCATCTGCGGCGACGGCGTTATAGAAGTTCTGCAGGATGGGTTCGGCTTTTTACGTTCATCTAAATCTAATTATCTGGCCAGCCCTGATGATATATATGTTTCTCCGGCTCAGGTTAAAAAGTTCGGTCTGCGCACCGGCGATACGGTAGAGGGCGAAATCCGCGCGCCTAAAGATAATGAACGCTATTTTGCTTTGACAAAGGTTAATGCTATTAACTTTGACGACCCGGAAAAATCTAAGCTGCGTGTAAATTTTGATAATTTGACGCCGCTGTATCCGACCGAAAAGCTGAATTTTGACATTATTTGCGGCGATAAAGATTATACCACACGCGTGATTGATTTAATCGCTCCGCAGGGTAAAGGCCAGCGCGGCCTGATTGTGGCTCCTCCGCGTACCGGTAAAACCGTTATGCTGCAAAATATTGCCCACGCTATTTCTACCAATCATCCCGAAGTATATTTAATGGTGCTGCTGATTGACGAGCGTCCGGAAGAGGTTACGGATATGACGCGCTCGGTTAAAGGCGAAGTTATATCTTCTACGTTTGACGAGCCGGCTACCCGTCACGTTCAGGTGGCGGAAATGTGCATTGAAAAAGCTAAGCGTTTGGTAGAAAATAAAAAAGACGTGGTAATTCTTTTGGATTCCATAACCCGCTTAGGACGCGCCTACAATGCGGTTGTTCCGTCTTCAGGTAAGGTGCTTACCGGCGGTGTGGATGCTAACGCTCTGCAGCGTCCTAAACGCCTTTTAGGCGCAGCCCGCAATGTGGAAGAAGGCGGTTCTTTAACGATTATCGCCACAGCTTTGATTGATACCGGCTCGCGTATGGATGAAGTGATTTTTGAAGAGTTCAAAGGTACTGGCAACTCTGAAATCATTTTGGATAGAAAGCTGACCGATAAGCGTTTATTCCCGACTATAGATATTACTCGTTCCGGTACCCGTAAAGAAGAAATGCTGGTAGACCGTGCAACCTTAACAAAAATGTGGGTTCTGCGCCGTGTCTTAATGCAGATGGGCATGACCGACGGTATGGAATTTCTGTTAGATAAGCTGCGTCAGACTAAGAATAATGCGGACTTTTTCCAAAACATGAATTCTTAAAAACTTTATTAAATGGCTTTCTACTTGTAAGATTTTTTCTTATGTACTAGTTTGTACACTGCGAAAAAATCTTATTTCGTATTAAGCTCATTTACTAAAGTTTTTATATAGTAACTAGCGCAAAAAAGTTAATGAGTATTAGCCTCATTATCCAAGCCTCTGAGAGTTTGTGCTGGTTTCATTAAGTTGAAGCTGTTTTTTTTGTACTCTAAAATTTTCTCTTTTCTGGTTTTTATGCTGTTTTTTTAGGAAGCAGTCGGCATATTCCATTTTTTATATAATCAAATATAACGGCGCAGGCGATTGGTATAACTATTCCGACAAGGCAATATAATATCCACCAGCCGTGCGAAACATCATACACCGGGAAAGAACTCAGCCTGTATTCCGGCAGCTTATATATCAAAACTTGAATATAGGTAACAATCTTAAAAGCTGAAAGGTGTAAAATTAAAATGCTTAAAGTATATTTACCCATAAACATGAATATATTGGCCAGAGTTTTGATATAGGTTAATAAGCAAGCCAAAAAATATGTGAAGAAAAAGCCGATAATGCTTTCTAAAATAAACAGAGTAGGGGAATTTATACTGTTAAGCCCTAAGTCTATTGCAAAGTTAAGGTCTTTTTTCAAAAATAAAATAATAAATACGGAAACACAGCTTAATACGCTGTATAAAATGAAATTTTTGGCATTTTTGCTGCCGATGCTTAAGCTATATTTAGATTTTATATAATCGGTAAATACAAACAGCGGAAAAACCGTGCAGGCTATATATATGCACATAAAGCTGCGGTTTCCGGCGTGTTTGAAGCCTATAGACGAAAACAGCAAAGCTAACAGAATTAAGGCGGTGTTAAAATTTTTTGGGCAGGTTTTTATTAGTATAAGCTTGACGCCGGCGTATAACACTAAAGCTGAAAATAAAGCTGATAAAAACCAAGTCGGACCTAAAACATGTTCTTGCGGTTCAAATAGCAATGTATTTTTTATTACAGCCAAAATATCGCTGTATCTTTGGTTTAGCCCGAAAAAATTACCTAAGTATCCGGTTAAAAATTGCGGGTTGTCAGTTATTAAATTTATATCCATAAAATAATTATGCAGTAAATTAAAGACTATAGATATACAAATAAATGGTATGTATAAGCGGAAAAACTTGTTTTTAATCAGTTTATACCAGCCGCTCGGCGAGGCTGAATATTTAGAAGATAAGCAATATCCGGACAGCATAAAAAACAAAGCCATATGAAAAGTATATATAAACAAGCCAATAGGTATGCCGCAATGCCCGACAACTACAAAAAATATACCAATGCCTTTCATTATATCTATGATTGGGTTTCTTTTAGCGGAAGATTTTGTTTCTGCGTCTGTAATACTTTGTTCTTTAATCAATTTTATATCCTAAAAGTGTGTAAAAAAAACGACCGTTTAAAAGGGACAGTTTTCAGGCTGTTTTCGGCAATGTAGCAAAGGTTATTAACTATTGCAATAACTTTTTATTTTTACGATGTTTTTTGTGGATTTTATGCGGCTTTATTTCAATATGTCTGAGTGTGTAAAAATAACGGTCGTTTTTTTTACACATCTATAGCTATTCCTTAATTTGTTGAACATATTTAAGTTATTGCTTGCAAAATAAGTAAAAGTGCTTTATGTATTTTTTATGCGCCGGTTTAGCTCAGCTGGTAGAGCAACGCATTCGTAATGCGTGGGTCGTGTGTTCGAGTCACATAACCGGCACCAGTTTTTTTCAAAGGGTTAGGGCAAAATCTAACCCCATTTTTTATAAAAATGTGTCAAAAACATCTCCGTCATCATTTTTACATAAATCATTGAAATATAATGATTTTTACAATGTTATGAAACATAGATTCTATAACATTTGGCACAAATTTGGCACAATTTTTGAATCATATAATCATAAAATCATATTGACACATTATCAATTATTCAATAATATGATGAAATGATTTAACACAATATCGATTCGAAAAATGCGACAGATAGTTTATGAAAATGACTTTATCAAAGGTTTTTTGTGTCAAAGGGATAATGATTTTTACTATATCCATATAGCCGAGCATTGCAGACGCTTAAGAAAATCCTTGAACACAAAGGACTATTTGCAAGCGTTGCATAAATGCTTTACTATTATTGATGACTACAACAAAGGGATAATAAACACCCCAACCTTTGAAAGGGTTTGTAAAGAGTTTTTGAAAACCATTGAAAAAGACAAGAAAAAACAAGACTATGAAAAAAGGTTGAAGCAAGTCTTTTATCAACCCTTTGGCAAGGTTAAAATCAATGATTTAACAGAAAAGTCAATAAATGACTTTATGATTAAACGATTAAATGAAGTAAAGCCGCAGACAATAAACAGAGACATCTCCACACTTTTGCAAGTCCTTAAGTTCGCTAAAAGAAAGTCCTACATAGATTTACCGCCATCAATAGAGCGTTTGAAAGAGGACAAGAAAAAAAGAGACGCTTTCACGGACTTAGAACTATCTGAAATAATGACTACAGCCCAGCAGAGAATTGAGGAAGCCACAAACCGTAAAATCAGGTATGACCGGACAATGCTTTGCTTGTTTCTCAAATTCCTTGTTGAAACGGGGATTCGAACAGGCGAAGCGTCAAGCATTAAGTTTAGCGGCATTTCAGCAGACACCGCCAAAATAACATCATCAAAAACGAAAATTAGGGACATCTTTTTATCAAACAATGCACAACATATTATCAAAAAATTGAAAGAAACATATAATCAATACAACATTAAATTTAATAATGATGACTTCATATTCTTGAATTATCAAGGAAAGCCGACAAAATCATTCAAAAAATCGTTTAATGAATTGTTAAAAAAGACGACAATGGCAAAGACGATAGGCAAAAATGAATTGACCCTGTATTCATTCCGGCACACCTTTATAACCAATGCTATCAAAAAGAACATACCTTTGACCACTATTGCCATTCAATGCGGCACATCTATTGAGATGATAGAAAAGAACTATAATCACTTAGCAATACACTTAGTCAAAGATGACCTAAAATAGGCGACCCCAACAATCATTTAAGCCATTTTTGCAAAAAACCATTTTCGCCAGTATTGATGATAAATACTTTTTGAAAAATGGTAGAAGTCAAATTGATGAATCCTAATTTCAGCGACATAGGTTTTAATGCAATGCTTTGAAAGATGAAAGCATAGTTCCAACCTTTACCTAAATATTGACACAATCATTGATAAAATCATAGATTGAATGATTGATAAAATGATTGAACGAATATTGATGATAATCATTGAAGACAAACATTGATTGAATGATTGAACTAATATTAAATAAATCATTGATGAAATGTTATAATGAATAAATGATAAAATGACTTTTACCCTAAATGAATTGACTAAAAGAGGGTATATAAAATGAGAAACTTTAAGATGACACCTGTTGATATGGATTACTTAGTATCATTGTGTATTCATAATTTGCCGAATGTTAATGAAAACAATAACATAATCATCAAAGAACTAAATGATGACAAGATTGTTAAAACAAACATTAAGACATTATCAAAAAATGATGATTTACTAAATCGCTTGTTAAGAGAGCCGAAAAACTACTTTATCTCAATCAATCCAATGCAAGACATCTCATACAACCGACTAAAAGAGATATTGCATTTTGTATACAGCAGATACTTAGGCTTTGAACTTGGCAAGCATTATCGCCAAAAAGAAGCCCCTATAAAAATGGACATCATTATTGAATCAAAGGATAACAAAATATCATTTAATCATATACACATAATAACAAAGACACAATTATTCATTTATGATATGATATATTTTCAATCAATCCTTTATTACTATATGAGCCAAAGCCTTAAGAATATCAATGTATTGAGTGAATCCATTTACAGCAATGAGTTGGACACTTTCAACTACATAAACAAGACATTAATAGTTGATGGCATTGATGATAGTGGCAACAAGCAGCAAAAAGTAATTACCAAAGACCAGATTTTAATGGACGAAACATACATATAAGGATAAGCAATGAATACACCTAACCCAGAAAATAACACCCCTGAAGCATACAGCAGGGACCGTAAAATAAAGCGAGAGCAGTTGAAGAAGAGCAGCAGCCTATACCAGAAAAACCAACTACGTCAAGCAATCATACAAAGTCAAATAAACCAGAAGAAACAAGAACTTGAAAAGAAACGACAAGAACAGCAATCAATTAAACAAGACATCAAAGAATCATATTATCAAAAGATTGAAGAATTAACATCTTTATATAAAGATTTGGGAATAATCCATTCAGGAAAAGGACTTTCAAGACATTTTGAAAAATCCCCTTCTTACTTTAAATCATCACAGAAAAATGGTAATAATCCAACCATTGCAATACTTGATGACATCATCATTGATTTAGAAGTAATTACTGAAAATCTTGATTATTTAATTGATGAATCATTAAATCATAAAGACATTAAATCAAGATGCAACTTCCTACTATCATTTTTCAAAAATTGCAAAAATAGAATTTTATTTAATTAAAACAATTACTTACAAAATCATTTTTTTAACAACTCCGCCAACATTGACAGAGTTGTTTTTTGCAATCGTTTAGCGGCAATTAGTTTGCACAAAACGTCTACTAAAGTATTATTCTTTATAATACTTTCGTCAATCGTTATATCATCAATTTGTATCAATCGGTTTTTCATAAAAATATTTATGTTGATTCTTTTGAATCAATGTTATAATAATATGATGAAACAATATTTTGATAACATTGGAGAACATATTTAATGACATCATTTTTGAAAATGATTAAGGCAGAAACAGCAAAGCCAGTAATTGCACCAAAAGCCAAAAACAAAGAAGAAGCCCTGAAAAACACTATATTGAGAGGGATTGAAAAGCAACTTCAATACATTGAGTTTGATTTGAGAGAGCAAAAAGCACCTTTTGCAGTTCGGCGGTGGTATCAACTGAAAGAAGACAGACAATCATACTACTGTTTCATTAAGTACCAGAACAAGCCTATCCCCTTTTTAGAGAACAATGCGACCGCTTATGTTGCCTACTCGCTTGAAGAAGTCAAGGACATCTACAAAGCCATCAAAAAAGAGGTATCGGACAACCCGGAATTTATCAAGCACCTTGACAGCAAAATCAAGACTATGAAAATTGCCAAAGGAATAGCGACTAAAAAAGGCTAAACAAGTAGGAAAGCACCGCCACAGCCACAATGACACGAACGGCAAACCCGCCCATCTTGCATTGTATATCCCAGTGTTCTCTGATTTGCTCCATACTTGCCCCGCAATGGCGACAATATCCGCACCCGTCATCATCAAAAGGAAAAGGTATATCGCCTTTGCCGCAAACAGGGCATTTGATTGTAAAGACACTAAACTTGCTCATTGATACCCCCTATAAACTCATAGCATTGACAGCGTTTAGCAGCGTTGTGGGATTTTGCTGATAATATCCCATTGTTGTGCTGATTGATTTGTGATTTACCAACTTTGAAACAACCTGAATCGCAACGCCTTTGTCGCATAAATCGGTAATAAATGTTCGTCTACCAGAGTGCGAGCGGCATTTTGCTAAACCGCACTTGTCATAGATTTGACGAAAGATGCGGACTATGCTTTCTTTTCGCAAATACTTGCCTGTTTTGTTTGATTGAATCAAATAATCATTTTCACATAATTTCATTTTATCATTTTTCAAAAACTTGTAATAATTGATAAGTTCTTTTTTCATTTCATCATTTAGATAATATTCAGCAATTTTGTGAAATTTGTTCTTATCCTTTGACAGAACGATTTTATCAAAGACCTTGCCATTATCGTCAAATACATCGCTAATCTGTAATTTTTGGATATTGCATACACGCATACCAACAAGATAGGACAGCAAAAAGATGATGCGGTTGCGTTGTGGGTTATCCATTGACTTAATCATATTCAACACGTTTCTGACATCATATTCTTTCAAAACTTCAGCCTTGCCAATCATTTCAAAAAATCCTTTTATAATGTTATCATTTAATCATATATACATAATAACATAACATCATAAAAAGTCAATAGGAAAAACATAAAAATAAAAACATTAAAAATCAATATGTTAGTTAAAAACGCTATACTTTTGTAATAGTATAACATCAATCATTTTACAAAAATATATTACATCATTAAATCATATTATCATTTTATTGATTTGACACAAATTTGGCACAATGTAATAAACCTTTATTATAAAAGGTTATAAACATTTGATTATAAAATGCTTTTTTCTCAAAGTATTGCATAAACGCTATTCGTAATGCGTGGGTCGTGTGTTCAAGTCACATAACCGGCACCATTGTTTTCAAAGGGGGGTAGAATTTTTTCTAGCTCCTTTTATATTGAATTTTTAATTATAAAATTATCTTTACTTTCAGACAATATTTAAGTAAAATTATAATTAGATAGATGATAGTCTATCTAGGGCGTAGTAACCCTTTTATACACATAGTCGTTACAGCATAGCGACTTAAAATTTTGTATGCCGATTTCCGTTGGACGGATGTCGGCTAAATAAGGCTATTTGGCTGAATAAGCCGAGCCGTTTATGTGTATACGGTTTACTAACATCCGCCCGCCATTTTGGTGGGTTTTGTTTATGTGCAACAAAATTAAACGGAGTTAGAAAAATGTATAAAAATTTAGAAAAAGGCCGCAGTATGATAGAAATGCTGGGAGTTCTGGCGATTGTCGGCGTATTGTCTGTCGGAGGTATCGCCGGATATTCCAAAGCGATGACAAAATTTAAGGTTAATAAGGCAGTCAATGATTATAGTTCTATGATTTTTGGATTATTAGACCATATGAATGAATTGAAAAAACAACAAAATGATACTGGGTTTGTTGATTTAGCTTATTCTCTTAATCTTGTGCCTAACAGCTGGAAAAAGCAAAGCAGTCATTTTTTAATTGATGATTTTAATAATAATGTTCAATTATATAACAGAAAATCTCTCCGCGGTGAAGTGATAGACGCTTTTGCCTTTGAAATATATTTTGGACAAGACAGTAAAGGATATTTTGAAAATCCTGAACATCAAATGTTTTGCCGTGAAATGATGACAACTTTAGCAAAACCTTTGCATGAAGTTGTTTATGCAGCTTATTTATGGCGTGGAAAAACATCTTCGGCTAACGATTTTCTTTTTGGTACAAAGCATTGTTCCGGTTCACGGAAATGTTTGGCAAATGTGACATTAAATCAGATTAACCAATTATGTAAATCTTGTACCGTGGATAATAGCGGAGATTGTTCTTTGGTTTTGTATTTTTAATAAAAAAACTCCCCGCTAAGTTAATAACGGGGAGAATTTTTTTGTACTGGCTCTAAAGATTAAGCAGCTTTCTTTTCTGCGTGGTCTTTTTGAGTTTTACCGTATTTAATAGCAGCTTGAGCAGCAGCCAAACGTGCTACCGGTACACGGAACGGTGAGCAAGATACATAGTCTAAGCCGCACTGTTGGAAGAACTCAATGGATTTAGGGTCGCCACCGTGTTCACCGCAAACACCCAACAACAAGTCTGGGTTAGTTTTACGGCCATATTCGCAAGCGCGTTTAACCAATTTACCAACACCGTCAACATCAATAGAAGCAAACGGATCAGCAACATAAATGCCTTTTGCACGATAGCAATCCAAGATAGCACCGGTATCGTCACGGCTCATACCCAAAGTTGTTTGAGTCAAGTCGTTTGTACCAAAACCAAAGAATGCAGCAGAAGCAGCGATTTCTTCAGCCATCAAAGCGGCTCTCGGCAATTCAATCATGGTACCAACTTCATATTCAATAGATTTGCCTTTTTCAGCAAAAATCTTTTGAGCAGTTGTATCAATGATGTTTTTAACAATATCCAATTCTTTCTTAGAACCAACCAATGGAACTTCAATTTCAGGCATAACATTAACGCCTTCGTCACGGCATTCCATAGCAGCTTCCAAGATAGCGCGGGTTTGCATTTCGCAGATTTCCGGATAGGTAATCGGCAAACGGCAGCCGCGGTGACCCAACATAGGGTTCATTTCGTGCAAAGAGTTAGCGCGGTTTTTAACTTCGGCTAAAGTTTTGCCCATTTTATCAGCCAATTCCTGCATTTCTGCATCTGTGTGAGGCAAAAATTCATGGAGCGGTGGGTCCAACAAACGAATAACTACAGGGAAACCGTTCATGGTTCTGTATAATTCTTTGAAGTCTTCTTTTTGGTATGGCAGCAATTTAGCCAAAGCAGCACGGCGGCCAGCTTCGTCATCAGACAAAATCATGGTACGCATATCAGAAATTCTTTTAGCGTCAAAGAACATGTGTTCGGTACGAGCCAAACCAATACCTTCAGCACCGAAAGCCAAAGCTTGTTTAGCGTCAGCAGGTGTTTCAGCGTTGGCGCGAACGTGCATTGTGCGGATTTCATCAACCCAGCCCATAAATGTACCGAAGTTACCGGTCATAGATGCGCTTACAGTCGGAATTTCGCCCTCAATGATTTGACCTTTAGCACCGTCCAAAGATACCCAATCGCCTTCTTTAATTACAACGCCGCATTTTGTAGACATTGTTTTAGATTTGTAGTCAATAGTGATATCTGTTGAACCAGATACGCAAGGAGTACCCATACCGCGGGCAACCACAGCAGCGTGAGAAGTCATACCGCCGCGGGCAGTAATCACACCTTGAGAAGCGTGCATACCGCCGATATCTTCCGGAGAAGTTTCGTTACGGATAAGGATAACTTTTTCGCCTTTAGCAGCCCAAGCTTCTGCATCTTCAGCGCAGAATACAGCACGGCCCACAGCAGCACCAGGAGATGCAGGCAAACCGTTAGCAATAACTTTTTTGTTAGCTTTAGGGTCCAACATTGGGTGCAGCAATTGGTCTAATTGGTCAGCACCAACGCGCATAATAGCTTCTTCTTTAGTCAACAAACCTTCGTTAACCATTTCAACAGCCATTCTTACAGCAGCAGCTGCAGTTCTTTTACCGTTACGGCATTGCAACATCCACAATTTTTTATGCTCAATGGTAAATTCCATATCTTGCATATCTTTGTAGTGTGCTTCCAAAGCGTTACGAACATCTACAAGCTGTTTGTACAAATCTGGCCACAATTCTTCCAAAGAGTTGCCTTTGCCCTCAGAACCCATAGGCTGCGGAGTACGAATACCAGCCACAACGTCTTCGCCTTGAGCGTTGATTAAGTATTCGCCGTAATATCTGTTTTCGCCGGTTGCAGGGTCACGAGAGAAACATACACCGGTTGCAGAATCGTTACCGGCATTACCGAATACCATGGTTTGAACGTTACAAGCGGTACCCCAATCGCCAGGGATATTGTTCAATTTACGGTAAGTAATAGCACGGGCAGCGTTCCAAGAACCAAATACGGCGCCGATACCGAGCCACAATTGTTCCCAAGGATCTTGTGGAACAACTTTGCCCAATTTTTTGCCGATTTCTTTGTATTCTTTTACCAATTCTTTCAAGTCTTCGGTTGTCATATCTGTATCAGATGCATAACCTTTGGCTTTTTTCATAGCTTCAAGAGCGCCTTCATATTCATCAAGGTCTGCACCCAAAACTACATCAGAGAACATTTGGATAAAACGGCGGTAAGAATCGTAAGCGAATCTTTCGTTGCCGGAAACTTTAGCCAAACCTTTTACGCTTTCATCGTTCAAACCAAGGTTCAAAACGGTGTCCATCATACCAGGCATAGAAATTCTAGCGCCGGAACGAACAGAGAACAACAGCGGATTTTCAGGATCGGCAAATTTTTTACCCATAATGGCTTCAACACCGGCAACAGCTGCTTTAACTTGGTCTTTCAAGTCAGCAGGGTATGTGTTGTTGTTTGCATAGTAATATGTGCAAACGTCTGTTGTAACGGTGAATCCAGGAGGAACAGGCAAGCCAACTTTGTTCATTTCTGCCAAGTTAGCACCTTTACCGCCCAGGAGATTACGCATGTTGGCATCGCCTTCTGCTTTGCCATTTCCAAATGTATATACCCATTTACTCATGGTTATTTAAGCTCCTATTAGCTATTTTGTTAAAACGAAGTTACAGCCCGCAAACGAGCCATAACTAAAATTAAAAAACTTCAATTTGCCTAGAATGTATAACACAAAACGTCAGACTTCAAGCAAAATATTACATTTTAAGGCAAAAAAATATGGACATAATTGCTTATTTTTACGCAAAAAAGAAACTCCTTATTTTTAGGTTTGCAGAGCTTTGAATTTATGATTTTTTTAATCTTTGGTGTTTTCTAAAGCCTATGAAAAATTAAAGAGCAATTATTTTTTTATTGAGATGTCAGGCAGGGTGTAATATTATTTTGGGCATGAGAAAAATAATTGTTACAAAATTGGAATGTAAAATTTTGGAGAGCAGAAAAAATGATTGATAAAATGCTAATCCGCGGGGCAAAAGTACACAATCTGAAAAATATTGATATAGATATTCCGCTGGGCAAAATCGTCGGAATCGCCGGTGTATCCGGTTCAGGCAAATCATCGCTTGCTCTCGGCGTGCTGTATGCAGAAGGTTCGCGCCGGTATTTGGAGGCGCTTTCCACCTATACCCGCCGCAGAATGACGCAGGCAGCAAGAGCTTGCGTAGATGAGGCATTGTATGTTCCGGCGGCGCTGGCGCTTCATCAGCGTCCGGTGGTTCCTGGTATCCGCAGTACATTCGGCACGGGAACAGAATTACTGAACAGCCTGCGTCTGATGTTTTCCAGACTTGCCAGCCATCACTGCCCGAACGGACATTATCTGCAGCCTTCTTTGGCTGTGGCTGCCGGAAAAGAACTTGTCTGTCCGGAATGCGGCGTTCATTTTTATGCTCCGTCGGCGGAGGAACTTGCATTCAATTCTCAAGGAGCTTGTCCGAAATGCGGCGGTACTGGAAGCGTACGCACAGTTGATATTGCTACGCTTGTGCCTGATGATTCCCTTAGCATTGACGAAGGGGCGGTTGCTCCGTGGAACAGCCTGATGTGGTCGCTGATGACTGATGTATGCCGCGAAATGGGAGTGCGGACAAATATTCCATTCCGTGATTTGACGGCGGAAGAAAAAGAAATTGTTTATCACGGACCGGCGGTTAAAAAACATATTTTTTATAAGGCAAAAAGCTCTAATCAGGCGGGTGAGCTTGATTTTACCTATTATAACGCTGTTTATACCGTTGAAAATGCACTAGCCAAGGTTAAAGATGAAAAAGGCATGAAACGGGTGGAAAAATTTTTGAAGGAAGATGTTTGTCCGGAATGTCAGGGCACTCGTCTTTCGGCGGCTGCCCGCGCACCAAAGCTGAAAGGCATATCTTTGGACAGGGCGTGCACAATGACGCTTGCCGAATTGGTTGATTGGGTGAGTGATGTACCGGAAAGCCTGCCGGAAGAAATGCGTCCGATGGCAGAAAGCATTTGCGAAGCATTTTTAAACACGGCAAAGCGGTTGTTGGATTTGGGACTGGGCTATTTGACGCTTGACCGTTCGGCATTTACGCTTTCTACCGGCGAACGTCAGCGAATGCAGCTGGCACGCGCCGTCCGCAATCGTACGACCGGAGTTCTTTATGTGCTGGACGAGCCGTCAATTGGGTTGCACCCGTCAAATATTGTGGGCTTGACAGGCGTTATGCATGATTTGGTGGCAGACGGCAATTCAGTTATATTAGTTGACCATGACACACAGATTTTGAAAGAATCCGATTGGATTATAGAAATGGGACCGGAAGCAGGCGCAAAAGGCGGCAAAGTGATTGCGCAGGGAACAATCCGGAACATTGAAAATAATCCGGTTTCGCAAATAGGAAAGTTTCTTTCCGGCAAGGCTGAAACAAAGCTGCGCAGCTGTGCGGAAAAAAATAAGATGTTTGAAAACGGCGTTATTTATCTGTCGACAACGCAAATTCACACCGTTAAGCCGCTTGATGTGGATATTCCAAAAGGGCGGCTAACCGTGGTTACCGGTGTATCCGGCTCGGGCAAAACAACGATGGTATTGGAAAGTCTAGTTCCGGCGCTTGAGGCATATATAAATGGGAATGCTCTTCCTTTGCATATCCGCAAAGTTGAGGCAAAAGGCATTGCCCATGTGAAACTGATTGATGCAACTCCTATTGGTATCAATGTCCGTTCTACTGTTGCTACTTATGCCGGTGTTCACGATGAACTGCGGAAGCTGTATGCCAAAACTGCGGCAGCCAAGGAAAAAGGCTATAAAGCGAGCGATTTTTCCTATAATACAGGATCTTTGCGCTGCCCTAACTGCGACGGCACCGGCGTTGTCAGCCTCGATGTTCAATTTTTGCCGGACGTAAATATTCCTTGTCCGGATTGCCGTGGTTCTCGTTATGCCAAAGCCGCTTATGATGTAAAAATCAGCAATAAGACCAGCAGCAGCGTTTCTCTTCCTGAACTGATGGATATGGATATAAATTCTGCCATAGATTTTTGCAAAGATATGAAAATTGTTAGCCAAAGATTGAATGTTCTAAAACAGCTGGGGCTTGGCTATTTGACACTGGGAGAGGAAACGCCAAGTTTGTCCGGCGGGGAAGCACAGCGTTTGAAATTAGCCAGTGAAATCGGTAAAACGCAAAATGACACGGTTTTTGTTTTTGATGAGCCGTCAATAGGGCTGCATCCTTTAGATGTGCAGGTGCTTTTGGGTGTTTTTCAAGCACTTCTTGATAAAGGGGCGACAGTTGTTGTTATTGAGCACGATTTAGATGTGATACGCAATGCTGATTATGTAATTGATATGGGACCGGAAGGAGGCAACGCCGGCGGCAGGATTGTGGCAAGCGGAACGCCGCGGGAAATAAAAGAAAATAAAAACAGTATTACAGGAAAATATTTGTAATAACGGCGATTGGCGCAAAAAAGAAAAAGCTGTCAAAATGAGACAGCCTTTTGAAGTACTCTTTTTATGCTGTTATTTAGCTAAAATATCCAGCAGTTTTTTATTGGCTTCTTCCATTGAGCAGTTGCTGTAAATTGAAACTTCGCTGGCCAAACGGCTGACAGCCTGTTCATAGATTTGGCGTTCGCTGTAAGATTGTTCGGCAATATTTTCATTGCGGTATAAATCACGGATAACTTCAGCAATGGCCACCGGATTGCCGGAATTGATTTTATTTTCATATTCCTGCGCGCGGCGCGACCACATAATTTTGCGGACTTTAGCTTTGCCTTTGAGGGTGGCAAAAGCTTCATTCATTGTTTTGTCATCAGAGATTTTACGCAGGCCGACATGCTGAATTTTAGAAGTCGGAATACGCAGAGTCATTTTATCTTTATCAAAATTTACCACCAGAAGCTCAAGCTCGGAACCGGCAATATTTTGTTTGGTTACGTCAGCAACTTTACCCACACCATGTGTTGGATAAACGACATATTCGCCGGCGTTGAAAGTTAGTGATGGTAATTTTTTAATACTCATGTTCACTCCAGAAAAATAAAATTTATCACGAAAACATTAGTGAATATATCACATTTTTCGGGTTAAATCTAGAGCAAAAATGCTGATTTTTGTAAATTTTTTTATTATTTTTTAATTTTTGGGAACAATTTTGTCTGTCTGAGCGCTTCGGTTAACGCCATGGCGGCGGAAACAGCCATATTTATGGAGCGGGCTTCTGGCGACATCGGAATCAGCAGCTGTGCGTCGGCTAATTCATGTATTTCTTCAGGCACGCCGGCGCTTTCGCGTCCCATTAAAATTATATCGTTAGGCTTAAACTCAAAATCTAAAAACGAATCCGCGCCGTGCGTTGTCATCAGCACCAAGCGTCCGTATTCTTCCGGATGCTGTGCGCGGTATTCCATAAAGTCTGCCCAACTGTTGTGGCGGCGGCAATGCACAAGGTCCAAATAGTCCATACCGGCGCGGCGCATAGCTTTTTCATTAAAAATGAATCCGCAAGGTTCAATTATATCCAACTCAAGATTAAGGCAGGCGCCCAATCGTAAAAGAGTTCCGGTATTTTGCGGAATATCTGGTTGATATAAAGCTAAGCGCATGGTCGGTACTTTCTATAAATTAAGCAGATTTTTTAGCGGCTTCTTCGGCTTCTCTGGCTTTTTTTGCATTGTAAAGAGCCACAAAGTCTACCGGACTCAGCAGCATTGGCGGCAAACCGGCTGCAGACAGGCTGTTGGCAATAATGCTGCGGACAAACGGAAACAACAGGCGCGGCATTTCAATGTACAAAACCGGCTCTAAATGTTCTTCAGGAACGTTAACGGAAACTACGGCCGCATAAGACAATTCAACAATGAATAAAGTTTTGCCGTCTATATCAGCATTCATTTTAGCGGTCAAGGTAACATTGTAGCTGCCGTCTTCAAGCTTTTTGCTGTTCATGCCCATGTCTACGTTGACATTAGGATTTTTGTTCATTTCTTTAAAAATTTCCGGCGCCAAAGGAATTTCCAAAGACATGTCTTTAATATATTGGCTGTGAATCATAATTCCGGCAGGCTGCTGGTTATTATTTTGAGTATTTTCCATTTTTTTCTCCATAATATTTTGTTTTATGTAAGAGATAATACGAAAAAAGCTAATCGTCAAACATTTATATTGATAAAAATTTTATTTGTTTTATATTATTAAGGTATGCTTAGAGAGGTTAAAAGAAATTTATGGCTGATTTAATTTTTTTATTTGTGTTAGTAGCTTTTTTGGCAGCACGCCTTTACAGCGTTTTCGGCAAAGGCGGCAGCGATAAAAACATCTGCGTGGTTTTGAAGCCGGTCAATAAAAAGGACGAGGCGGCGGTTAAAGATATTATACAGATGGTAGAAGCCGGCAAGGCTGTGGATAACGCCGCTGATAAAGCTGAAAGTTCGGATGATTTTAATAAAGAAATGTTTTTGCAGGGCGCCCGCAAGGTTTTTGAACTGGTGCTTCAGGCTTTCAGCAAAGGCGAGCTTGCTCCGATAAAAGATTTAGTAAGCAAAAAAGTTTTAGATGCTTTTAAAGCAACGTTAGCGGAGCGTCAGGAAAATAATATGACATCGGAAGTTGACTTTATCTGTTTTGATAAAAGCGAAGTTAAAGATGTTAAGTTTTTGAAAAACAGCATTAAAGTAGTGGTGGAATTTGTAAGCGAGCAGGTTAATCTGCTGCGCAACGCTCAAGGAGAAGTTGTTGAGGGCGATGAAAACTTTGTGCAGAAAATTACCGATGTTTGGACTTTTGAAAGAATGATAAATGCAAAAAACAATAATTGGGTGCTGGTTTCCACTAAAAAAACAGCTTAATTTTGTTTTATCTTTGGCTTTTGTATTACTGCTGAACGGATGTTTTAGGGAGGAATCCGGTGTGCCTTCGGCAGAGGAAAGCAAAGCTGTGTTAAAAAAAGTAAGCTTTTCACAGCTCTCCGGCTGGAACCACGATGATTTCGGCGAAGTTATTCCTGTTTTTGCCAAGAACTGCCAAAATGTTTTGAAAAATAAAAATACCTATTTATACAATTCGTCCATAAAAATAAAAAACGCTGATTATCAAAAAGCCTGCAAAAAATTTGCTGACGCCGGTATTAACAGCGGCGCGCAGATGAAAAAGTTTTTGGAAAGCGAGTTTACACCGTATGAAGTTTCGGCGGACGGCAATGCAACCGGTAAATTCACTTCTTATTATGAAGCGACAATTCATGCTTCTTTTGAAAAAAGTGCTAAATACAGATTTCCGATTTACGGCAAGCCGAATGATTTGATTGAATTGAATTTAAAAGATTTTGACAGTTCGCTGCCGAATACCCGTTTAGTCGGCAGAGTAGAGGGCAAAAAGTTTATTCCGTACTATAATCGCCGCCAGATTGAGCAAAACGGCGTAAAAGCTCCGGTTTTGATGTGGGGCGATGATTTGGTGGATATTCACTTTATGCAGATTCAAGGTTCGGCGATTGCTATTATGGAAGACGGTTCGGAGCTGAGAATCGGTTTTGCCGACAGTAACGGACGTAAATTTAAGGGAATCGGCTCTATTTTGCTGCAAAAAGGCCTGATTAAGCCAAGCGAGGCTTCAATGACTAAAATCCGCGATTGGCTGCGTAAAAATCCGCAGAAAGCAGCGGAAGTTATGGCAGAAAACGAGCGGTTTATTTTTCAGCGCGTGGTGGACGCCGACGGTCCGGTCGGGGCTTACGGCTTGTCTTTAACCGCGGGGCGCAGCATTGCGGTGGACAATCGTTTTATACCGCTGGGAGCAATGCTGTGGCTGGATACGGTAAATCCGGATAATGGTAAAATTGAAAAAGTTGTGTTTGCGCAGGATATCGGCAGCGCGATTAAGGGCGTCGTGCGCGGCGATTATTTTTGGGGACACGGCGAAGAGGCTTTGGCTGAGGCCGGCCGAATGAATTCTGCCGGTAAATATTATTTATTGGCTCCTAAATATTCTGCACCGAAAGTGAACTGATGGCTCCGCAAAGCGAAGATGAAGAATTTTGGCTGGAAGCTGTTAAAGATATAAAGAAAACAGCCTCTGATAAAGTTGTGTCTTCAGCCAAGCCGAAGCCGGTTATGCCAAAAGAAAAGGTTTATTACGCTGTCAAGCAGGAATTTTCTACCTATTCCAAGTTTTTAGACGATTTTGAAAACGGCGGAATAGACAAGTCCACCCTGCGTAAGTTCAAACGCGAAGAATTCAGAGTGGAAGCGGTTTTGGACTTGCATGGACTGACAGAGGATGAAGCTTTTGCTAAAGTAGACAGTTTTATACCGCAAAGTTACGCTTTAGGCCGGCGCTGTGTGATGATTATTACCGGTAAAGGAATCCGCGTTCATCCCGATGAAGATATTTTTTCGGCTAAAGGCGTGCTGCGCAAGCAAGTGCCGCAATGGCTGAACATGGCGCGCCTCAGGGCAATGATTTTGATTTATAAGCATCCGTCTGAAAAAATGGGCGGCAGCGGCGCCTTATATATTTTGCTGCGCCGCAATAAAGATATTTAATAAGCGCGGCGCAAAGATTTCTGCATATACAGCTGAGCATTGGCGTATTCAGTTATATAGGCGTAATTTTGCGTTTTGAGATTTAGTTTCTTATTCAGCTGCTCGCAAAATTCCTGCTCAAGATTATAGGTAACCATTTCAAGCGGCAGAGAGGCGTAAGTTTCGGCATAATTTTGCAGGTAGTTCAGACGCTGGCTGAACATTTCTTCCATTTCCGGAAAGTTTTTATAGTCGGAACCGGACTGCGCCACATGCGTGGTTTCGTGAAAAGCCAAAGTTAAAGCTTCCAGACCTCCGGATGATTTCAGCAAGTCTTTGTTAATGTAAATATCCTGATAGTCGGCGAAAGCGTCCGTCTGCACCCAATCGGCAATATACCTGTCATCAGCAGCTTGTTTGCCGGTAATAAAATGAATTTTCGGCGGTTCTACCTTATTAACTTCTGCCGTAATGCGGCTGACATCTTTTATTAAAGACTGCTGTTCTTTTGGGGAAAGCAGCTGAAATTTGTTTAGTTTGGTCCGTATATTGGGCAAAGAAGCTATTTTAGATGTGATTGCCTGTACTTTTTTATATTCTTTGCGCATAAAATCATCAGGAATTTTCAGCTGCAGCAAAGCGGTAACTTTATCGCTATTATGTTCTATAAAATCGTGATTATTTCCGTGCAGCCGGTTATTTATGGAGAGATTTTGCGCCAAGGCAAAAAGAATATTCAGTTTTTTGCGGTTGCTGAGATTAGCCAAAAGCTTAGCAGAGGAACGGCGCAAAATTTTATGATACATTTCATAATCGGCCGGAATATAGTAAATATCCTTGTCTGTGCTGTCGCCGATAAGCTGCCCGCCGTTATCCGCGGCGACGGCGTCAAAATCTTTCAGCGTTAAGCCTTTGATTTTTACCCAAGCATCTTTATTATTCTTGCCGCTGATGCAGGTATAGTCTTTAAATATATTCTGAATTTTCTGCAGATGGCTGGGACGGTATATTTTGAATTTGACAAACTGCTTGGCCAAAGAATCAATATCCTGAACTTTGTTTAAAATATCGGTGTGGCGCTCCAGCCATATATAATCCGCTTTGCTTATCATAACTGCATGCTAACACTTTTTTGACTAAAAATAAACAAAAACAATAAAAAATCCTTGGCGTAGAACCAAGGATTTTTTTGTTGAGAAAGAAGATTATTTCTTTTCTTCTTCAGTAATTTTTTTGCCTTTTAAATCAAATTTTTCAATTTTAGCATTTTCATGCAGTTCAGAAACAACTTGACCTACAGCCTGCTGAGACAGATTATTTTTGATTTGGTCGTCAACGGCGTCCATCGGCAAAGGTTTAGAATCTCTAATATCTTCAACCAAAATTACATGGTAGCCGAATTCGGTTTTAACCGGTTTTTGAGAGAAAGTGCCTTTTTTCATGGCAAAAGCGGCTTCAGAAAATTCCGGAACCATAGCTTCGGCTGTGAAATAGCCTAAATCAGCTTGGTCTTTTGAATATTGTTTAGCCAAATCATCAAATTTTGCCGATTTTTTATTCAGTTTGGCAATAATTTCTTCAGCCAATTTTTCGCTGTCTACTAAAATGTGTTTAGCTTTAATTTCTTTTTCGCTCTTAAAGCTTGCAACATATTCGTCGTAAACTTTTTTAACATCGGCATCGGTTACTTTTTGAGATATCTGCTGTTCAATATAAACCTTGCGGGCTAAATCGTCCTGCATAGCGGCCAATTCTTTTTGATATTCTGCCGAAGCCTGAATATTGGCGGCAGTAGCGGCCTGCAAAGCCAGTTTGCTGTTAATCATAACTTCCAAAGCGCGGTTATAAAATTCTTCAAAAGAAACCTGAGATTTCAGCTGAGGATTTTCTTCATAAGCTTCTTTGATTTCGGAAACAGTAATCTGTTCACCGTTAACAACAGCGGCAACACCGTTGTTTCTTTCGGCATAAACCTTATAAGTAAAGGCGCCGGCCAGCAAAACTACAACAGCTGCAGTTGTGGCGAAAACATATTTTTTTTGCATAGATTCCTCCTAAATTAAATAAATCGTTAACATAATATATACAAACTAAATAAAATTCAAAGGATTTTTTATCAGAGGTTTATAACTTTTGCGCAGACTCTTGACTTTATGATTTAATCAAACTAAATGTATTCTGAAACAATATATTGTAAGGAACTTCTATGTTAGGAAAAATTGCCCGTAAAATCTTTGGCAGCGCCAATGACCGCTTTGTTAAAAAACAATACAAAACAGTTAATCAAATAAATGCTTTAGAGCCTGATTTTATCAAGCTCAGCGATGAAGAATTAAAAGCAAAAACCGATGAGTTTCGCCGGCGTTTGAAAAACGGCGAGACTTTGGATGATATTTTGCCGGAAGCTTTTGCCACCGTGCGCGAAGCTTCTAAACGTGTGATGGGGCAGCGCCACTATGACGTGCAGCTTATCGGCGGCATTGTTTTGCATAAAGGCATGATTGCCGAAATGAAAACCGGCGAGGGTAAAACCTTGGTGGCAACTTTGGCTGCTTATCTTAATGCGCTAGAGGGCAAAGGCGTCCATGTGGTGACGGTTAATGACTATCTGGCTAAGCGCGATGCTGAATGGATGGGTAAAATTTACCGCTTCTTGGGCTTGACTGTGGATTATATTATTCACGGCAAAAATGATAATGAACGCCGTATCGCCTATAATTCCGATATTGTCTATGCCACAAATAACGAGCTGGGCTTTGACTATCTGCGCGACAATATGAAGTTTAGCCTGTATGAACGCGTGCAGCGCGATTTTAATTTTGCCATTGTGGATGAAGTTGACTCTATTTTGATTGATGAGGCCAGAACACCGCTGATTATTTCCGGCGAAGCCGAAGATTCTTCTGCCACATATATAAGCGTTTCTAACTTAATGCCGCAGCTGCTGCCGGAAGATTATGAAAAGGACGAAAAGCAAAAGAATGTGACCTTAACCGAAGCTGGTATGGAGCATGTGGAAAAACTGCTGCGCGAAGCCGGGCTTATTAAAGAGGGTTCTTTATATGATATCGGCAATGTCGGCTTGGTTCAGCATGTAAATAATGCTTTGCGGGCGCATAAAATGTTCCAGAAAGATGTGGACTACATTGTTAAAGACGGCAAAGTAGTGATTGTGGACGAATTTACCGGACGCATTATGGAGGGACGCCGTTTCAGCGACGGTCTGCATCAGGCTTTGGAAGCTAAAGAGGGGGTTAAAATTCAGTCAGAAAATCAGACCTTGGCTTCTATCACGTTCCAAAATTATTTCCGCTTATATCCAAAACTTTCGGGTATGACCGGAACGGCTATGACCGAAGAAACCGAGTTCTGCGATATTTATAATTTGGTTTGTGTGGAAATTCCGACAAACAAGCCGGTGCAGCGCGAGGATTTGCATGATGAAATTTATCGTACGGAGGGCGAAAAATACCGCGCTATTATTAACACGATTTTAGACTGCCATCGCCGCGGACAGCCGGTTTTGGTGGGTACTACTTCTGTAGAAAAATCTGAAGTTGTGGCAAATCTGCTGCATAAAGCGGCGCCGAATTTGCATTTTGAAGTGCTGAACGCCCGCTATCATGAACGCGAAGCCGCGATTGTGGCTCAGGCCGGCGTTTCCGGCGCGGTTACGATTGCCACCAACATGGCAGGACGCGGCACGGATATTCAGCTGGGAGGCAATCCGGAAATGAAGCTGCAGGAAATGCTGAAAGGCGATGAAACTCCGGAGCAGATTGCAGAGCTTAAAAAGAAAATAGAAGCTGAAGTTGCAGCGGATAAAGAAAAAGTTTTGGCTGCTGGCGGTTTGTATATTTTAGGTACGGAACGCCACGAAAGCCGCCGTATTGACAATCAGCTGCGCGGACGTGCCGGACGTCAAGGCGACCCGGGAACTTCTAAGTTTTTCCTTTCTATGCAGGATGACTTAATGCGTATTTTCGGTTCCGAAAAAATGTCTAATGTTCTGCAGCGTCTGGGCTTGCCTGAGGGCGAAGCTTTGGTTCATCCGTGGATTAGCAAGGCTTTGGAAAAAGCTCAGCAAAAAGTGGAAGAACGCAATTTTGATATTCGTAAAAACCTGCTTAAATATGACAATGTGATGAACGAGCAGCGCAAAATCATTTATGAACAGCGCCGTGAAATTATGGAAAGCGAAGATTTATCCGATACCATAAAAGAAATGCGCGATGAATATTTAAGCGGAATAATTGATGCGCATGTTCCATACGGCACCGATGCTTCGGAATGGGATAAAGAAAGCTTAAAGCAAGATTTATCGGCAGCGACAGGCTTTGTTTTGCCGATTACCAACTGGTGCAATGAGCCGGAATTGGACAGCGAGGGCTTAAAAGAACGGATTTTGCAAGAAGTTGACAGCCGTATGGCTGAGCGTGAAGCTTCATTGCCGGCCGATGCTGTTAAAATGGTGCAGAAGAGTATCTTTTTGCAGGTTTTGGACCAGCTGTGGAAAGACCATATCGCTACTCTGGATTTAATGCGCCATACGATTGTGCTGAGAGCTTATGGGCAGAAAGACCCTCTGAATGAATATAAAAAAGAGGCCTTTAACATGTTCTCCCGCATGCTGGATATTTTGAAGCAGCGCGTAACTGTGGTTATATGCCATACGGTTATCCAAACAGATTCCCAAGAGCAAATGCAAAAGGCTATGGATAAAGAGCAGAACCGTCCGATGTCTGTTGTCCACGAGGGAGATGAACCGCTTAAAAAGCTTGATCCGTCAATGTTTGAGGGAATTTCAAGAAACGACCCTTGCCCTTGCGGCAGCGGCAAAAAGTTTAAGCATTGCCACGGCAGAATAGTGAGTTAGCGCATGAGTGAAGAAAATAAAGAACTTAACGCCAATGAGCTGCTGATTATTCAAAAAGAAAAGCAGCGTAAAAAAGAGCAGCGTGAGCAAAAAATTAAAGAGTTTTTTATCTTGATTTTTGTGATTGCCGTTTTTTTAGGCGGCGGAGGCTACATGGTTTCGCAATTTATGCAGCGCCGCTATGATGATTTGCAGTATATCAAAACTCTGAATCAAACCACGCTGGAAATTTCTCAGCTGATTGACAATATACGCAATACCTATACAATTCATCCGGACGAACCGGCGGAAAGTACGGAAAATCTGATAAAAATGGGTGCGATTCCCGAAAAATTGGTGCGCAGCAACGGCGAACATAAATATTTAGAAAATCCGTTCGGCGGCAGGATTATTATTGAACCGTCAGACCTTTTGTGGGATGAAAAAGGCAAAGTCAGCTCGCCGACATTTAAAATGTCATATCAGGGACTGCCGCGCCGGGCTTGTATTGACTTGGCTTCTTTGGACTGGGGCGACAGCATTAAAGGCCTGCTGGCGGTGGCTATCGGCAGCGTGGACGGCGCAACCGGCGAAGACAATGCTTTGCATGATATAGATTTGACTCCGGAAAAAGAAAAGGCAGAGCGGGAAGCTGAAAAAGCTAATGAGCCGGAAGATGATGATTTTAGATTTTCCATGATGCGCCCGCGCATGCGCTATCAGATGAACGTAGCTAAGCCAAACGACCAGTTTATGCCGACGCCGTTTTCCCGCGGCAATGCCGAAATGGGATGTTTCTGCGGGCAGAATGATTGTTCGGTGGCGCTGCGCTATGCGGTTTTCAGCATTGATAATCCAAAAAAATAAAAGGCTTTCGCAAGAAAGTCTTTTTTTGTGATAAAATAAAAAAATTTATGTTGTATTATCAGAGAAATAAAATATACTTACTTAGGTTTAATTTTTAATTTAGGACTTAACAGATGTTAGATATAAAATTTATTGCCGATAACACGGATTGGGTTAAAAAAAGCTTGGGACGGAAAGGTTTCCCAGCTGAAAAAGTTGATGAACTTTTAGAGGCTTATTACAGCCTGAACAAACTTAAAACCTCTTCACAGGCTTTGGCCGAAGAAAAAAATAAACTCAGCAATTCCATAAAATCTGCATCAAATGAAGAACGTCCGGCCATTATTGCCAAAAGTAAGGCGATTGGCGAAGAATTTAAGGCAGAACAAGAAAAATTGGCGGTTCTGCAGGCCCAGTTTGACGATATGATTCTGCGCATGCCGAACTATCCGAGCGAAGACAGTCCGGACGGACCGGATGACAGCTACAATGTCGTACGCCGCAAAGTCGGGGAAATTCCGCATTTTGATTTTACTCCGCGTGACCATGTTGAACTTATGGAAATAAATGACTGGGGCGAAATGGAGCGCATTGCCAAAGTTTCCGGCTCCCGCACCTATGCTATTAAAAATGACTTGGCTCAGCTGGAATTGGCTATTCACATGTTGGTAATGGATAAACTGCGCGCTGCCGGTTTTACGCTGCTGACCGTGCCGGCAATTTCTAAGGAAAAACCGCTGTATAACCAAGGATATCTGCCTTTTGCCCGCGATGAAGTTTATTATATGCCGGCAGATGATTTGTATTTGTCAGGTACTGCGGAATTGATTTTGAACTCTTTGCGCGCTGATGAATTGCTGACAGAGGCAGATTTGCCGGTTTTGTACGCCGGATTTTCTCCTTGTTTCCGCCGCGAAGCCGGAGCCGCCGGAAAAGATACCCGTGGTTTGGTGCGCGTACACCAATTTTTCAAAACCGAACAATTTGTTATTTGTAAAAATGATTTGGCCGAAAGTGAAAAATGGCATCAAATTCTGCTTAAAAATTCTGAAGAAATTCTGCAGGATTTGGAATTGCCGTATCAGGTTTTGGAAGTCTGCACCGGCGATATGGGCGCGCCTAAATACCGCCAGTATGATTTGGAAGCTTGGGTTCCGTCGCAGAATTGCTACCGCGAAACCCACTCTTGCTCAAATATTACCGATTGGCAGGCTCGCCGTACGAATCTGCGCTACCGCGACAATGCCGACGGCAAAGTTAAATACTGCCATACTCTGAACAATACCGGAATTGCTACTCCGCGTGCTTTGGTGCCGTTTATTGAAAACCACCAGCAGGCAGACGGAACCGTCCGCATTCCGGAAAAACTGCAGCCGTATTTGGGCGGTAAAAAGTTTATCGGCAAGAATGCTAAATAATGCAGGATAAGGTTGCTGAAATACTTGAATTTATGCGGGCGATGGAGCGTGTCTGCCTGATAAAGCGCGACACGCTCATGTCGGACGGAACAGCCGAGACTGACGCCGCGCATATTTTCAAGCTGGCTTTTTTAGTAATGCTGGTTTATCCGTTTTTGCAAAAAAAATATGATTATACAAAGCTGTTGGAATTGGCTTTGGTGCATGACATTGCCGAGGGCATAACCGGCGATTGCCCGCGTTCGGCGCAGATAGCGCATCCGGAACGGCGCAAACAAAAAGAGCGGCAGGAGCAGGAAGCTATGCTTTTGTATAAAAAAATGCTGCCGGAGCCGTTGAATGAGCGTATTTTTGCACTATTTAGCGAATATGAGGCCAGACAAACCAATGAAGCAAAATTGGTTTCGGTTTTGGATAAAATGGAAGCAAATTTGCAGGCAAACCGTTTTGGAGACGGAGATATCCGCTATTGGCATGATTGTGAAAACGGCGATGAATATTACCGCATAGCGACTGAACATAAGCCTTTGGTTGCCGAACTCGGCGAAAATATTCTGACAGAAATGGAACAAAAAATTATTGCTTTAACTCTGGAGAATATGGCAAAGTGCAAAATAAATTGTCAATAAAAAATCTGCAGGCGGCGGCGTTTGATTGGGATAATACCTTGGCGAACAGCCGTGAAACTTTGGTGTTTGCCATAAATAAAATATTGCCGCAGTACAATTTGCCGCAATGGGAAACTGTGCAGGCAAAACGCAACCGCCGCCTTTCTTTTAAAGACAATTTTCCGCTGATTTTCGGCAATAAAGCGGAGGAAGCTTATAAAAAATACAGCCTTATTTATAAAGAAAATGTCAAAAATATGATTTCGGCGCCGGATAAAGCCAAAGAAGTTTTGGAATTTTTGAAAAATAACGGCATAAAAATTGTTATTGTTTCCAACAAAGACCGCGAATTGTTTGAGTTTGAAAAATCTTTTTTGTATGATTCGGCTTTGTTTGACCGGGTTGTCTGCGGGCATGAAGCGGCAAAAGACAAGCCTGACGCCGCACAGCTGGAGTTTGCTGTGCGCGGCTATGTAGAGCGGATAACGCCGGAAACGGTTTGGATGACCGGCGACAGTCCGATGGACAGCGAATGCGCTTTGGCAGCCGGAGCAAGAGCAATCCGCATCGGCAAGCCGATTTGGAGCGGCGAAAATGACGATACGGATAAAGATATTCTGTTTATGAAAGATTTTTGCCAGCTGTATAAAGAACTTACGGAGCAGAACGGATGCGCCGCAATGTAAAGTTTTTAATCGGAGTTTGGATAAAAAGGCTTTTGCTGCTGACTGTTTTAGGGCTGATAGTTTGGGCAAATGTCATCCGTCTAAAAGATAATAATTTTTCTAATCACGAAAAGGCGATTGACTACGGGCTGATAAAAGATGATGACAAACTTATAAATCCGGTAATCGCCGCTATTTTTTATGCGGGAAAAAATAACAATAAAAGCGATATTTCCACCTATTTTAACCATAGCGGAAATTATAAAAAGCAAAATATTAAAATGGTTATTGTTCCTAAAAAATTGGCGGCCTACAGCAAAGAAGTGGTTGAAAAGCTTTATGAAGAAATAAATCTGAATAATCAAATTAACAAAGTATTGCTGGTTTATGACAAAGACACAAAAAATGATATAAAGCTGCACAAAAAAATGCTGCTGCAGATTATGGGAGCGCAGAATGTGCAGGAAACGCCGATTTCTCAGCAAAGTTTGACCGGCGAGAAAAAAGTGGAAGAATATTTGAGCGAACCGCAGAATTTAGTGGTGTTTTTAGCAGATTTAGATAAAGGCTTAAATGATAAAAACAGCGATTTTTTAACCGGAGAAGCGGTATTTTTTGCGCAGCAGCATCATTATCAGATAAATGTTTTTGATATTATTGATACGCAGCTGGCAAAGGCGCTGGATAAGGATTATGAAACTTTATACCCGCTGGAAACCATGAAAGCCGAGCCGCTGCTGGCTAAGCAAAAGCGCAACTTAAAACGCTATAAGCGCCATTATTGGCATTTGCTGCAAAATTATTTTGAGCTGAATCTGCTGCAGATGTCGCAGGATTTGGATGATGCGGTTATGCCGCTGCGTTCGGAAGAAAACTACCGTCTGTACGACCGCGGGCGTTTGGTTTTAAAAGCTTATGATGAAAACTATCTGGAAATTTTTGAAAAAGCCGAAATGCGTGAAAATTTGGGAATCGCCTATTTAGTTTCGGATGCGATAAAGTCTTTAGTTTCGCGCGGGCTGGCTTTTAAAGCAAAGTTTTTTAAGATTTATCTGCTGACAGATTTAGAGCCGGTGCATCAAGAAAAAGACACCATGCTGATGAGTTATTTAGATGAAGATGACGGAATTTATGCCGAATATAAAAATCATTCGGCGCTGCTGGTTGCCGACGACCGGCCGGATAATCCGGAAGATTTGGCAAAAGCCGTGCGGCATAAAGCCGGTATACCGGATGAAACGGCTGACGAAAAAATAGATTATTACAGATTTAAAACAGTGGAGATGAACGATGGAGATTAACGGTTTCAAACTTAAATATTCAGTAGAAGAACTGAATGAAAAAGTTAATAAGCAAACTCGTAAAATTGAGCTTATTGACCAAAACCATCCGGCTTATCAGGCTTTGCCTGAAGGCGATAAAAAAGCTTTGGGATATTTGGCAAATGCCGCCCGTATTATGAACGATGTGGCTTTGGAAATGGATAATCCGCTGAATTTAACCCAAAAGCAGGCGTTAGAAGCAGCGGCCGCAGAAAATGAGCAGGCGGCGCTGGCTCTGAAACTGTTTAATTCCTTAAACGGCGCTGCCGGTTTTAACGGTATAGATAAAGAGCCGGTAGAAATTTTTGAGGGTATAAAAATGCAGGTCGGCTGCAATTTTTATCCGGCAAATTTAAGTGCTGAAGAATTGGCGAAAATTATCAGCGCCATGCTGGATGCCGGACATGCGGAAGAAGTGAAAAAAATCCTGAGCGCCCGTACCCTGGTTCGCCGCAGCGGAGATTTTTTGAAAGCCATTGATTATACAGAGTATTTTGCAGAGGAGTTTTCAGAAATTGCCAACGAGCTGGAATGCGCGGCTCATTTTGCTACGGATGATTTGTTTAAGGATTATTTAGGCTGGCAGGCTCAGGCGCTGCTGCAGAATAATGAAGAGATGGATATTTTGGCGGATAAGCATTGGGCGCGCATGCAGGATTCTCCGTTAGAATTTACTATCAGCCGCGAAAACTATGAAGATAAATTAACGCCGACAATTTTTGATAATAAAGAACTGGCTGAGCGTTTGGCCGCGCTGAAGATTGCACCGGTGCCGAAAGATATGCTCGGCGTCAGAGTGGGAATTGTAAATAAAAACGGCACAAAATTGCTGTTGGAATTTAAGGATGAAATGACAAAATTGGCTGGTCTGATGCCGAAAGCCGATTGCTATGCTCAGAATGTCGGCGGCAATTCCGGACTTAAGCAGACGATGGTTGATGTGGATTTAACCATGCTCAGCGGCGACTACGCTATGTGCCGCGGCGGTATCACTTTGGCGCAGAATCTTCCGAATAATGATAAACCGTCTTTAACGCACGGTGGCGGACGGCGCAATGTTTATCACCGTCAGGTGCGCCAAAGCGGAGACAAAGAAAAAACACAGCAGATTTTAGATGGGCTGGTAAGTCCGGAACTGCATCAGTATTATGAGGAAGAGGCCGACCATTTGTTTACCATCGGACATGAAAACGGGCATTCTTTGGGACCGGACAGCTCTTATCAAACCGCTTTGGGCGTTTATCAGCATATAATAGAAGAGCATAAGGCCAACCTGATTTCTGCGGCGATGATGCCGGAATATGTCAAAGCCGGAATAATCAGCGCAGAGCAGCTGAAAAAAATATATGCCACTTGGGTAATTAAGCGCCATTTAATGACGGCATATCCGGCCAGCGCCGAAGCTCATCGGGTGGCAGATTTGATTGAATATAACTATTTGACCGCGCATAAGGCAATTTATTTTGATGAAAACAAAAAACTGCATATAGATTTTGCAAAAATGCCGCAGGTCTGCCGGACAATGCTTGAGGATATTATAACTGTGCAGTTGTCAAAGTCTCCGGAATATGCTAAAGGATATGTTGAAAAATGGACTGAATGGAGCGAATTGTCGCAATATGTTGCCGATTTTAAACTAAAATTAGGAGTTAAACCATATATTGAACTGGTAACGCACTTTTAAGGAATAAAAATAAAATGTGGAATATGTTAAAAAAACTTGGCGCCGGAGAATATACTTTAAAGGTTACATTTTGGCTGTTCGGGCTGATGGGAATGCTGTTTTTTACAATCGCTACGCATATAACTCACAGCAGCGCCCTGCGGATGATTTGTCCATACGGCAGAGTTTGCTCTAACAGCGTTATTTTATTTATTTTAGGCAATTTTCCGATTTTAATGACCAGTTCGGGGCGTATTTCATCATTTGTGCCGCATTTGCTGCTCAGCGCATTGTTTATTAGTTATTTTATTATTTTAATTCGTGGTTTATGGAAATCATGTGAGAGTTACGAGGGGGCAAAATTTTGGGCAATGTGCGCTAAATTAGCTATTATTTGTCTGGGATTTTTGAGCCTTAAATCCATTATATAAGGGAGAGCTTATATGACTAAAATTATATGTCTATGTTTAGTTTTGGCCACCGCTTTATCTGCTTGCAGCGGTTATGTGGCCGGCGACATCAGCAAAGAACGCAAGCGGTTATACGAATATAATAATAATCAGGAATACTGCGATAAAAATCCTGACCGCTGCGTTAACAATATTCCTTGGGGCTAAAATTTTTTATTATTCGCAAAATCCTTGGTTTAAGCATATGACCAAGGATTTTTTGGTTGTACTGATTAAATTGTCTTTACTTTCAAACAATCTTCTCTTAAAATAATTTTTAGATGAGCGATAGCTTGTCTAGGGCGTAGCAACCCTTTAATACAATTAGTCGTTATGCATAAACGACTTAAATTTTGTTATGCCGATTTCTGTTCGTTGGACGGATGTCGGCTGAATATGGCTATGAGCTGAATAGGCCGAGCCGTTCTAATTGTATTACGGTTTGCTAACATCCGCCCGCTTTTATCACGGCGGGTTTTGTTTTTATGTAACAAAATAAACGGAGTTAGAAATATGTATAAGAATTTTGAAAATGTTAAAAATAAGCTTGCATGCGGTACGTTTCCACGCTTTTCCGCCGTCACTTTCAGCGTCATTCTTCGCCGGTACTCCCTGCTGGAAGTACTAGGGCGGAGAATCCATATTGACATTGCTAAAGCAATGTCAATATGTGTTGCCGTTGGCAACAAAGTCATGGATACTCGTCTGCCACAGCCTGCAGGATGTGGCGATAAGTATGACGTTTGCTCTGTCGGTCGGTCAATGATAGAAATGCTGGGTGTATTGGCGATTGTCGGCGTTCTATCTGTCGGAGGTATTGCCGGATATTCCAAAGCGATGGAAAAGTTCAAAGTCAACAAGCTAGTTGAAGAATATACTTCTCTGATGTTTGGACTAATGGAGCATATGGATAATTTTTCACCTTTGCGTGTAGAGGGCGAATATCAGGAGCGATATTATTTAGCCGAAACAATTCAAGAACTGAATCTTTTGCCTGCCGGTTGGAAAGTTGCCGGTAAACAAGGAGTCAGAGATTCTGCCGGTAATTTTGCTTATACTTTTGTTAGAAGTAAACATCTTACTTTTGACTTGCAGCTTGGTGCAACTGACGATAGCAGCGGCTATAAAATTATCCAAACTTTTTCCAACAAACTTTGCTTTGAACTGTTCAACAACTTGCTTAAACCTCTGCATAGCTCATTATATTATGCCGGTTTATGGAAAAATAAATCCGCCGGTTATGGTTATTATGGCGATAAATATTGCGGAGATTCCGAAAAAAAATGCCTAAACGAGGCTACGTTAGCAGAAATGCAAAATATTTGTAATTCCTGTTCGGTTAAAAAAGAAAATTGTATTTTGGTTTGGGAAATGGACAACATATAACTTGTAAAAAACCGCTCGGTTAGGAGCGGTTGTTGATATCTATTACTACAATTTCTGATTTTGTGCCGGTTTTGAATTTTATAGACCAATCGGAAATTCCTGAAGTAACTATAAAATCCGTTAGATTGCGGCGTTCATATCCATAAGTTTTGTCGTTGGCGCCTATCCATTCTCCGGCTTTTATCAAAGGCCAAAGTTGTCCGCCGTGGGTATGTCCGGAAAGCACTAAATCAACTTCTGCGTCAATCTGGCTTTTATAATCATTAGGTTGATGGTCTAAAATAATAATGTATTTATTTTTATCCAATGGTTTTACCAGCGTATCCATATTTTCACGGCTGCTGCCGCGATAAAATTCTGAACTGTCCTTGCGACCTAAAATATAAAAGTCATCTGCTAGTAAAACTGCTTCATCCTGCAAAACTGTTACGCCGTTTTTTTGCAGTTCATGGATTAAATCATTGCCGGAATAGCCTCGTTTTTCAGGACTGTGATAGCCTTTGTCATGATTGCCGAATGCAAAGTAAACGCCGTAAGTTGTTTTTAGCTTGCCTAAAGCGGCGCAGGCTTTCTGCATATCTTTAAGCATGGTGTCGTCATCAACAAAATCTCCGACAACAACTACGGCGTCTGGATTTAACATTTGTATTTGTTCAATATGTTTGGCAAAACCGTCGCCGTCAAAGGTTGTTCCGATGTGCGAATCCGCAAATTGTACAATACGCAGATGTTTGTCGGTTTTAGAAGTTTCAAGATTGTAATGTGTTGTCCAAACATGGTGGTCTAAAAACCAACCGGCGCTTAAAGCAGTAAAAGTCAGCAGCAAAGCGGTAATTCCGGCATAATAATGCTGAAACGGCTGTGGCATAAAGTGTTCCATAATTCCAAAAACAAGGTCGCAAAGCAGCCATAAAATCATTAAATGCAGCAAAACGATTACCGCATTCATTAAATTAAGCCATAAACAAAGCACGGCGAAAACCGTCAATACCAGAATAAGACTGATTGTGTAGAGAAGTTTGGTGTTTTTTTGCGATAATTTTAATAAAATATCAAATTTAGAAACACGGTCGGTTAAATAAGCCAAACCGGCAAGGGTTGAAAAAATTAAAATTACAAAAAGTATAATCCACATACGCATTTTTATGTTTCCTTTCATAATATATCATAATTCTTAGAGTATACTCTAAGTCAAGTATTTTTTAGATGCTGTTTTTTGACAAAAAATCTTGCAGAAATAAAAAATATATGGTAAACAAACATCCGTATTTTAATTTTGATGTTTATTTTTTTGTTTAATAAAATTTTATTTTTATGGATTTAAGTGTTAAAAAAGAAAAATTAGCTTTGATTGAGGCTGAACTTTTGCATGTTTTTCGTGAAGTTAAAAATATTGGTTCCGTGTTTTTCGTAACAAAAAGGAACGAATGTGTTTTGCGAGATTTGATTTATACCCGTTCAAAATCTGTTGGTTTGGATTTTGAGGTGCTGGTATTGGATGGCGGACCTTATTTTGTTGGAACAAAAGACCATGCCACTGCATTATTCAGCGCGTTAGGCGGCAGCTATTCTCCTTCAGAATATTGTCACAGCATGACTCATCATATGAGTTTGTGGATTTGGACACCGCCAACAGACATGCAGGTATTGGATGTTGAAGATGCAAAAATTGCATTGTTCTAAACTAAAAAATACTCGATTCAATAGAGAATCGAGTATTTTTTTTGTTGCATTGCGGAAAATAAAGCATTATACCTCTTATTATAAAAATATACTTATGTAAATTATGAAGAAAGATATCTTTATCTTCCGCCATGGTCAGACTGATAAGAATTTGGCTCAAAAATGGCAAGGTTCCGGTTGTGATGATGTTTTGAATGAAACCGGTAAAAAACAGGCAGAAGCTTTGTCTGAAAAAGTTAAAAATTTGGGATTGGAAAAACTTTATTGTTCTTCTTTAACCCGTGCGCAGCAAACAGCCGGATATATTGCGAAAAATTATGATAATTTAACGGTTGAGGTTATGCCTGATTTGCGCGAGGTTTATTTTGGAACAGCCGAAGGATTGACTTTTGATGAGGTAAGGCAGATTTACGGTAAGGAATTTGAACAGCAATTGATGAATCCTGACCAAAAGACATGGTATTTGCATTTTCCGGATGGGGAATGTAAATATGACGCTTTTTGCAGGGTGGATGCTTGTTTGCGTCAGATTGTCGGTGAATCAGAGAGTGTTGTCGGTGTTGTTTGTCATGCCGGCGTTATCAGCGCATTGCAATGCGGTTATCAGCTGAAAAATGTCAGCTTTGAAAATTGCGCTGTTTTGCATTTGCAGTATGACTGTGAAAGCGGAAATTTTTATAAGATTGATTAAATTAAAAGCCGTCCTTGTTTAGAGGGCGGCTTTTGAATTTTTGCTTGATATTTATGGTTGCATATTATATAAAAAATATGTCGGTGTTGCTGCACCGACAAATTTTAACCAACACGAACAAAGTTAAACTGTTCTTAACTTTATTCTAAGGTTAAGATAGCATATATTTGACTGAATGTCAATAGTTCAATAGAACATATGCGTGAGTTTGGCTTTGTTCTACTAATTATAAGGAACAAACTAATGATAATAAAGATTGTATTTATTATTCGCAAACTCAAAATATATTTTTTAGTTCGTAAGGGCTAATAATATATAGGCGGCGGGAGTAATTCCGCCGTTTTTAATTTTAGTTGAGATATACAAAAATTGTCCGGTGTTAACGGCATCTGACGAAATTCTTAGCATTGGAATGGCCGGAAGTGTGTAAAAAAAAACGACCGTTTAAAATGGACAGTTTTTAGGCTGTTTTTTGTAGTCTAGCAAAGGTTGTTGGAATTTGCAATAACTTTTTACATTTGCGATATTTTTTACTGTTTTTACAATATTTTATTGCCGTCTGTTTCGCTGTGTAAAAATAACGGTCGTTTTTTTTACACACTTAAGGAGGAATAAGATGTTTAAGGGTATAGAATTTTTCAAAGGAAAGAATAGGGACAAGAGGTATGGATTGCTTCGCGTTGCTCGCAATGACGTTTGCTCTGCCGGCCGGTCAATGATAGAAATGCTTGGAGTTTTAGCCATTATTGGAGTGTTGAGCGTGGGCGGCATTGCCGGATATTCCAAAGCGATGGAAAAATTTAAGCTTAATAAGGCTGTCAGCGAATATAGCATGCTGATTTTTGGGGTGCTAGAACATTTAGACGATTTCAAAAATTTAGGAACATCAAGAGATGTAGGTGTTACGGATTTAGCGCAATCATTAAATCTGATTCCAGACAGCTGGACTGTGCATAATGCCATGCAATCAACCGATGCTTACGGCAACGGCATTGATTTATATATCAGAGGTAAAAGATTTTCTTTTGATGTTTATATTGGAACTGTGGCTTTTGATGATAATATGCAAAATCCGACATCGCCTAATTTTTCTATAAGATTTTGTGAAGAGTTGCTTCAAAGCATATATGCACCATTGCATGCTGCGGCAATAAATGCAGGTGTTTACAGATCTTCGGTAGGGAAAACAACAGTATTTTGGGGAGACGCTTATTGTTCTGACGGTGAAAGATGTTTGTCGGATATTACACTTGATGAAATTCATAAAGCCTGCAGTTCTTGCGGAAAAACATCTGAATATTGCAATGTTACGGCACATTTTTAGGAATTTAATAATATAAATTTTGCTCAAAAGCAAAAATATAACCCTCGCCGGAAAGCAGCGAGGGTGTTAGGTTAAATTAAAAATCAGGCGTTTTTGCCGAATTCATAAGCTTGAAGCATGGCGTCTTGGTTGTGTTCAATCTCGCCTTTCTGCCAAGCGCCTAAGCCGTAAACAATGCCTTTTTCGGTGGCATTTTCCAAACAATCGGCTGTAAATCCACGGAAACCTTCAATAACTTTGTCCATGTGTTTTTGTACAGTATCCGCGGCGCTGATAATAAAGTAAAAATCTTTGCCTGAAATTTTTGTGTATTGCGGAACCGTGCGGTCTATAAAGGTTTTCATTTGTCCGTTCATTCCATAAAAATACACAGGAGATGCCAAAACAATCACATCTGCAGCAAGTATTTTTTGCAAAAGTTCCGCCATGTCATCTTTTTGTATGCATTTACCGGTGGCATTGCAGACTCCGCAGCCTAAACAGAAGTTTATCTTTTTATCGCTCAAACGAATTTTTTCTACTATATTACCGGCTTCTAAAGCGCCGCGTTTGAACTCTTCGCATAAGATGTCGGAGTTGCCGTTTATCCGCGGACTTCCGGAAATGATTAAAATTTTTTTATTCATTCGTTTATACTCCTTGTTGTTAATATTTAATCCTCAGAGAGCGGTTCAGGTCAAGAACTTTTTTATATTTTTTTATTAAAAAGGAGCAGAACGGTTATTCTCCTCCTTTTTGTTTTAATAAAAAATTATTTATGCAAAGCCAAGCGCATAGTGTCTTGAGCGATAACCAATTCTTCATCAGTCGGTATAACAAAAACTTTAACCTTAGAATCCGGAGTGGAAATCATAATCTCTGTTGCGTGCTTTTTGTTATTTTCATAGTCCGGCTTAATGCCTAAGTAAGACAAATGCTCCATAACCAGCTGACGGATAATAACGCCGTGCTCGCCGACGCCGGCCGTAAACACAATGGCGTCAACGCCGCCCAATATGGCAATATAAGCGCCGATGTATTTCAGCAAAGCGTGGACATAAGTTTTGGTGGCAAGAATACATTTTTCATTTCCGCTTAAATAGCCGGCTTCAATGTCGCGGTTGTCGGAATATCCGCATAAAGCCAGCATACCGCTTTGCTTGTTCATCATTTCATTAACTTCATGAGCGCTTAAGCCGTCTTTCTTTTCTATATAAAGCGGAATATACGGGTCAATGTCGCCGCAGCGGGTACCCATAATCGTGCCGGCGAGCGGGGTAAAGCCCATTGAAGTATCTACGCAGACGCCGTTGTCAATAGCCGAAATAGAGGCGCCGTTGCCCATATGGCAGGTAATAATTTTGCCTTTTTTACCGATTAGCTCAGCGCAGCGTTCGGAAACGTATTTGTGAGAAGTGCCGTGAAAGCCATAGCGGCGGATTTTGTTGCGCAGATACTGGTCTTCAGGCAAAGCATAGCGATAGGCTTCAGGCGGCATAGTCTGATGAAACGAGGTGTCGAACACAGCCACTTGCGGAATGTTTGGCAAAGCGGCCTTAACAGCTTTAATACCCAAAACGTGAGCCGGATTGTGCAATGGCGCCAAATCCGATAAGCCGGCGATTTGTTCTATAACTTCATCGGTAATTAAAACAGAACCTTTGAATATATCGCCGCCTTGCACAATGCGGTGACCAACAGCGCTGAGTTCTTCCAAATTTTGCAAAGCGCCGTTCAGCAAGCATTTCAAAACATCTTTAATGGCTTCGGCGTGGGTCGGCATGCTCATCAGTTCTTCTTTTTTATCGGAGCCGGTATGCTGATATTTTAGAATTGAGTTAGCTTGTCCAATGCGTTCGGCAATACCTTTGGAAACAACATTATAATTTCCGTTATCAACGTTATAGAGCTGAAATTTAAGAGAAGATGAACCGCAGTTTATAACTAAAATTTTTTCCATAGCTTAATCCTTTATTTTTGAGCTTGAATACAGGTGATGGCTATTGCGCCGACAACGTCTTCGGCAAAGCAGCCGCGTGATAAATCATTAACCGGAGCATTTAATCCTTGTAAAATTGGTCCGTATGCTTCGCATCCGCCCAAACGCTGCAGTAATTTGTAACCGATATTTCCGGCTTCCAAGTTAGGGAAAATCAAAACGCGGGCATGACCGGCAACATGGCTGTTTGGAGCTTTTTTGGCGGCAACAACCGAATCCAGAGCGGCATCGGCTTGCAGTTCGCCGTCAACTTCTATGCCCAAATTTTTATATTCATCGGTAAGTATTGCTTCTTGCACCATTTTTGTGGCGCGAACGACTTTGTCCACACTATCTCCTTTGCCGGAGCCTTTGGTAGAATATGAAAGCATGGCGATAGACGGTTCTATGCCAAAGTGAACAGCGGTTTCGGCGGCGTTCAAGGCAATATCTGCCAATTCTTTGTCAGTAGGTTCAATGATAATGCCGCAATCAGACAAAACATAAGGTTTGTCATTGGAAAGTATGATAAAGAAAGAAGAAACGCTGCTGCCTTTTTTGGCTGATTTAATAATTTGCAAAGCCGGACGAACTGTGTCGGCAGTAGAGTGATTGGCGCCCGAAACCATACCGTCGGCATGGCCGGATTTTATCATCAATGTTCCAAAATAGTTATAGTTCAAAGCAAGTTTGGCGGCGTCTTCATGGCTCAGGCCTTTTTCTTTGCGCAGATTATAAAGCAATTCTGTATATTCAGAAAGACGAGAATCTTCTTCCGGCTTTATCAATTCAATATCGGTCAAATCCCAGCCTTTTTCGGCATAAAATTCTTTAATTTTTGCAGTATCGCCCAAAATAATCACCTTAGCCGCTTTTTCGGCGGTAATCATGTGGGCGGCGGTTAAAACACGCTCATCTTCGCCTTCCGGAAGTACAATGGTTTTTAAATCTTTTCTTGCCCGTTCCAGCAGGCTTTTGATGTATGTGCTTTTTATCATTACAAACGTCCTTTATATATTAAAAATTATTACCTTTACTTAAGCGCTCATCTTTTAAAAATAGATTAAAATATTTGATAAAAGTTTTGCATTTTTGTTTAAGCTATACTATTTTAAGAGAAAAGACTCAAGGAGAATTTTTATGAAAAAAATAGTTGTTTGGGTTATTGCCGTGCTGATGGCGTTTCCGGCTTGGGCAAAAGTTAGTTTTGAGGCGCAGGTTCCGGTTGATGTAGAAGCCGAAAATTCGGTAAAAGCCAAAGATAAGGCGATGCAGGAAGCGCAGCGTCAGGGATTTCTGGAGGTCGCCGGACAGTTGACTTCGGCTGAGAATGTGGAAACCTTAAAGAATTTGAGTGATGATGAAATTCTGCATTTTGTGCAGGCCGTCAGCGTGGCCGATGAAAAAGCCGGCGGCACAAAATATAAAGCCGTTTTAACCGTGCAGATAAATGAGCCGCTTTTGAAAGATTATTTAGCGGAAAACAGTATGATAGAAGCCGAAACAACAAATCTTTTGGTTATTCCGGTATATAAAGAAATGCCGCGCACCGCTCCGCAGCTGTGGGAAAATACAAATGCCTGGCGGGCAAATTGGCGCAGCAAGGGGCTGATTAAGTTCGGCACTATGGAAGTCCAGACTGCGGATGCCCGCTTTCAGGATATATCTGATTTAACCGCTGAAAACGCCCTTTATATGGACTCTTCTTTATATAATGAAATTTCCAGCCGTTTCGGCTCGGACAGGGTATATGTGATATATGCCGAATCGTTGGAAAACGGCGACTTAAAGGTAACTCTTAAAAACGAAAAGACTAAAAATGAAAACAGCTTTTCGGTTTATAACGACGGCGAGGGCAATTTATTTGACAAGGCTGTTGAAAAAAGCGTGATGTTTATTTCTAATATGGAGCGTGAAGCCGAAAGCAGCAGCGGAACTGTTGCTAACGGCACGCTGAATGCCGTTTATGAATACGGCAATATGAAAGATTGGCTGGCTAAAAGCGCTGCTATCACCGCTTTGCCGCAGGTTGACGGTATAGACACCAAAAGCATCGGCGGCGGCAAAGTCAGCTTTACGGTAAACTATAACGGTTCTTTGGACGATTTGCTGAGTTCTTTTCAGGAGCTGGGGCTGAGCTATGAGGCAAATGACAATTTCTATGTGTTAAGGTAAAAAAATAATGGTTAAGAAAAATGTTGATAATCAGCGCTATATGCTGTTTTTGTGCGTGTTTGTGATTTGCGGAGTTTTTTTATATGCCCTGCGCTCGGTATTGCTGCCGTTTGTGGTCGGTATTGTCTTGGCCTATTTTTTAGACCCTCTGGTCAGCAAAGTTTCTAAAAACGGCAGCACGTCGCGTACAGTTGCCACAACTATTGTTATGGGCGTGTCGCTTTTAATTTTGCTGCCGCTGCTGGTTTTGCTGTGCAGCGCCGTGTTTTCGCAAGCAGCGGAATATGCGGCAAAGCTTCCGGAATATGCCCGTTTGTTTGCTCAGCGGCTGCTGCCGGTTTTGGGCGAAGTAAAGGAGCGTTTCGGCTTTAATTACGGCAATGTGGAAAATGTGCTGCAGGAAAATATGGCAAATTATTTGAAAATTGCCGGAAAAGTTCTGCAAAGCATTGTCAGCAACGGTTTTGCTTTTATAAATGTGCTGTCTTTGCTGCTGATTTCTCCGGTGGTGGCGTTTTATATGCTGCGCGACTGGCATCAGTTTACAGCTAAAATTCAGGGATTGATTCCGCAGAAGCACAAGCAAACGGTGCTGGACGGAATGCAGCAGGTAAACCGTATAATTTCCGGTTATTTGAGAGGACAGGCTTTGGTTTGCTTATGTTTGGGCAGCTATTATTCATTCGGTTTGTGGCTGGTTGGCTTGGAAATGGGTGTCGTTGTCGGTTTTTTGGCCGGTATTATCTCTTTTATTCCATATGTCGGCAGTATATCCGGATTTTTAATGGCAATGGCGCTGGTAATTACCCAATACGGCACTATGCCGAAAATTATTGCAGTTTTGGCTGTGTTCGGAATCGGACAGTTTTTTGAAGGTAACTTCTTAACTCCGAAGCTGGTGGGCGAAAATATCGGCCTGCATCCGGTGTGGGTTATGTTTGCTTTGCTGGCCGGCGGTGTGCTTTTGGGATTGCTGGGAATGATAATCGCTGTTCCGTGCGCGGCCATTATCGGCGTGTTGCTGAAATATCTGATTAAAAACTATAAGCAAAGTCCGATGTATTTGGATAATTAAAGGCTGCGTCCTTTTTCGCGGACATGCAGGTGCTTGAAGATGTTGTTGGCGACATCTTCCTGATGCACTTGCTCGCGGGCGTAAAAATCAGCGGCTTCAAAGTCGTTTCTAGCAGCCGAAAGATATTCCAGCTCATTATAGATATCGGCTCTTTCGCGGCAGGTTCTTAGTCTGCCGAAACCGCAGCTGCTTATGCTTTCAAGCCGCTGCTGCAATAATTCGGCGCGGTCTTCCGGCGCCAAGCTTTCTTTTAGTCTTTTATCTATAGCGGCAATTTTCCGGCGGGCGTCGGCAATGCGCTGCTGCTTTTTCTCTTCAGCCGATTGCTTTTTCAGCTCCTCTCCCTCCTGCCTGTCCGGATAGTCATTGTCTGAGAGCTTATGCCGTACTGCCGATAAAAGCTTATGCTTCAGGCTGTACAGCACGCCGAAAGAATGCTGTTTAATCAGCATAGCGGCGTGTTTAAGGTCAGAAATATGATTTTTGTTCAGCAGGGAAATTTTTTTATCCATAACATTTAGATAAAGCGTATTGCCCTCAATGTATTTTTCATGACCGGTCAAAACTAAATCATACATTTTTATGCGGACGGCGCGCGGCAGGTTTTTATTATCGGCCATTTTTTCGTAGCTGTTTATAATTTCTTCATCAGCCGGAGTGCCATCGCGCTCTTCATCTTCAGAAATAAGGTCTATGATTTTGTTGGTCGCCGAATCCAGCTGCTGAAAGGGTTCAAATTCTTCTTTAGGCAGATTATTTCTTAGCTTCCGCAAGGCTATGGCCGACAAATCATGCCCTTTGACATCATATCTTTCAAAAAAGCGATGCTTTAAGTAATCGGCAATCAGAGTCTTTTTAGCAGCCATGTTATAAGTCCTTAACCATTTTTATAAAAGTTATGCCTTGTTCGTCAAAAATATCGCCCTCAGCATGATAGCCGAGTTTTTCATAAAAACCGACAACCGAAAGCATAGCGTGCATGATAATTTGGCTGTAGCCGGCTTCTTTAGCGCGTTTTTCCGCATATTTTACCAGTTCGCGCCCCACGCCCTCTCCGCGGTAGACGGTATCTACGGCGACTTGCATTAAACGGATTTTTTCATTGTCAATCGGCGCCAGAATCAGTCCGCCGACAAGCTTGTCGTCCAGCTGCTCTATACAGCCGATGTGCAGATAGTTGGCTTCTTTAGCGCGAAACGAATCCAAAAACTTTAAGCCCAGCGGTTCCAGCAAAATTTTATAACGCAGCTCAACCAGTTCGTTATAGCGAGATGAACCGAAATCTATATCAATCATTTTGCGCATGGCGTTAACTCCCTATATGTTTTTATATGATTAAAACATATTTTCGGCCGTATTACAATAGCTATTTATAAAAACTCAGTCTTTAACCTTTCGGCTCATGGCCAGCAGATACAGAGCGCAAAGCAGCATAACCGCAACCGCGCCGTGCTGGTTGTTGGCAAAATCGGAGGCAATGCCCATCAGCAGCGGAAATACCGTGCCGCCGAAAATCCCCATAATCATCAAGCCGGAAACCTCGTTGCCGTGATGAGGCATGGTTTTCATGGCCTGCGAAAAGACAACCGGAAAAATATTGGCGTTGCCGTAGCCGACACAGGCAATGCAAATATAAAGCAGTTCTTTGCTGTTAAACATAAAGATGCCGATTAAGGCGGCAGTCATCAAAATAACGCTGCCTAAAAAATATTTATGGTTAGAGTATTTTGCTAAAATATAAGCGCCGCTGAAACTGCCGATAGTGCGGAAAAAGAAATATATGCTGGTGGCATAGCCGGCTTGTTCCAAAGTCCAGCCCAGTTTTTGCATGAGCAGTTTAGGCGTTGTTACATTGGTGCCTACATCCAAGCCCACATGGCACATTACAGCCATAAAGCAAAGGAAAATCGTGCCGTTGCCCAAAAGCATGGCGCATTCTTTGAAGCCTGAAGTTTTACCCACTTCGGTTTCGGCGATTTTTTCACGCGACAGCAGAATAAAGGCGAGAATGGTTTCGGCTAAAAAGAACGGGAACAGAATCTGCCATTTACCGAAATGAATCGCTCCCCAGCCGGCGAGAATCGGCGCTGCGAATGAAGCTGTGGCTTTAATGAACTGTCCGAAAGTGAGGGCGCTGGACATTTTATCTTTAGAAACAATGTTGGAAACCAGCGGATTTAATGAAACCTGCATAATGGTGTTGCCGATACCCAAAAGCGAAAATGAAATCATGATGATAATCATACTGTAGTCAAACATCGGCAAAACCAAAGCCAGCATGGTAATAACCAAACTCAGCAGCACGGTTTTGCGGCGTCCGATTTTGTTCATCAGCAGGCCGGTCGGCACCGAAAAAATTAAAAACCAGAAAAATGTCATAGAGGTAAAAAGGTTTGCCATAGTGTCAGAAAGGGCAAAGTCAGCTTTGACATAGTTGGTGGCAATACCGACAAAGTCTACGGCACCCATGGCAAAAAAGGCAAACATAATCGGTATCAGTTTTTTGAGCGAATCGTTTTTAATCATAGCTTTTCTCCTTTTGCGGATTTATTCATACTCAGGCCAAGCTCCGCTCTTGGTGCAGACAAACGCCGCGGTGGCAACAGCCTGCTTATGAGCTTCGCGCATGGATTTTCCGGTTAAAAGTCCCATTACGAATCCGGCAGAAAACGAATCGCCGGCGCCGACTGTGTCGGCAACTTTGACTTTAGGCGTATCTAAATATGATTTTTCGCCGCCGGCTGAGTAAACAATGCTGTATTTTTCTCCGGCGGTAAAAATCAAATAGCGTAAATCGTATTTTTGAATAAACCATTTGCATATTTCTTCATCGGAAAGATGCAAGCCGAATAATTCCTGAACTTTGACCATCTCTTCATCATTGATTTTGAAAACATTGGCTTCTTGCAGAAGTTCGTCAATCAGCTCTTTTGAATAGTAATTGCTGCGCAGATTGACGTCAAAAAGCTTATAGGCAGCCTGCGGAGCGTTTTTCAAAAGCGTGATAACGGCCTGACGGGTTTGCGGCGAGCGCAGAGCCAAAGTTCCAAAGCAGACGGCGTCGGCTTTCTGCACTACGGCGATTTCTTCGGCGGTGGCGTCTAAATGGTCCCAAGCCACACCCTCTACTATGGTATAGGCCGGAATACCGTTGTTCAGCACAACTTCCACAATACTGGTCGGGTAGTCGTTGCGTTCCAGCACATGATGAATATGGCTTTTTTCCAGTTCTTTAATGATTTCATCGCCCAAGGCGTCTTTGCCGACTGCGCTGATTGCATAGCCGTCGGCGCCGAGCTGTGTGGCGTTATATACAAAGTTAATCGGCGCTCCGCCCGCACGCTTGCCCTCGGGCAGCATATCCCACAGAAGTTCGCCGATTCCTACAACAACAGGTTTGGTCATTTTTGCCTCCTTTGCTAATAATATAGTTTTAATTTAACATATTTTAAGGTTAAAATCCAACAAAAAAGGCGGTGTAAAACCACCGGAAATATTAAAACAAATCGCCGTATATGCGCCAGCCGCCGTCATAAACCAAATGAAAAGCCGCGCAGTTTTCTATTTTTGCAAAGTCATAATGCAGATAGTTCAGGAGGCTGCCCATGGTGCCGCCGTGGATAGCAATTCCGCAAACGCTGTAAGGCTCCTGCAGCAATTTTTCTATTTGTTTCCAAACCCGCGACAGCGCCGCTTGTTTGCTTTCGCCGTTAGGATAGGCAATATCCCAAACCTCAGGGTTGCTCCAGTTATTGTAAACTTCCGGATATTCAGCGGCCAGCTCCGGCTGCAGCATGCCCTCGGCGTCGCCGTAAAAGCATTCGCGCAAATCTTCTTTTATGATAACCGGACAGGCAAAAGAAGCGGCTGCAGCCTGCGCCGTCTGCAAAGCCCGTTTGAGCGGGCTGCTGAAAATTGCTTCCAGACGATACGGCTTCAGCTTTGCCGCCAGAACCAGCGCCTGCGCCTTGCCTTTTGGGGTTAAATCCATATCAATGCCGGAGCCTTGCTGGCGGTGCTGAACGTTAAATTCGGTTTCGCCGTGGCGGAAAACGTAAAAGTCTTTGCGCATGGATTACAAGGCCTTTAAGCCGACTTTGTGAGCCACAATGCGGAATACTTTTTCTTCATCTTCCGGAGTTAAAAGCCCGTAAAGAGGCAGGCAGAATGGAGTGAAATCGCCGTTATGCTTTTGCAAAAAGCTATATTTATAATCAATGCCTTTCTTTGGAATCAGCACAATCACACGGCGCTCTTTGCCGCAGCATTTTACCATGCGCTCTTCGCCGACTTCAATGTCTTTCCAAGCAATCGGATTAGAATGGTCTATTTTAATAGTGTCGTCGGTAATTACAGCCATAACCTGTTTGGTGGCGTATTTATAAATCCAGATTAAAAGAGAAAAAATCAGTACGCCGAACAAAGTCTGAAATTCCCACCAATAAGCATAAGAAAGACTGCAAAACAGGCAGGAACAAAGCACGGTCAAGGCCAAAATATTCAAAACAAGCCAAACGTAATTTTTTTTGAAATGGTAATAAATAGTTTCATTCATAATTTTTCTCCTTACTTACTTTTGCAGATAAAGTATATTATCTTTTGCAAAAAAGGTAAAGCAGAAAATCGGCATAGCAGGTAGGTATTTATGTTTAAGGCAGAATCAGCGGACTGCCGAGAAGATTAGCGCCGAAAACCGCAAGCTTTTTGTTTAGCTCAGCAGCATAGGGACGCACGGCTTCTTTATTTTCCGGCGTGGTCTGATACAGCTGAATTGAGGCTTCAATAAAATATTTGTGGGCTTGGCGCTCTTCCGGCGTGTAATAGCCGGTTTGATTTATCATGTCATAAATATAGCCTTTTTTTGCAATATTCATAGCTGTGGTTTCGGCATTGCTTTGGCTGACGGCGCGCAGGGCTTTAAGTGTTTTATCGCAGGTGTACGCCCAGTCGTCCAAGCCGAAAGCCTGCGGCGATATAACGTCTTGAAACTGACTGCGGGCGCCGAGCCATTTTATTTTGCGGGCTAAAGTTTGGCACGGGTTAACCATGGTTTTTAAAAAAGCCACGTTTTTATCGGTGCCGTTTTTTTCATCCCAATAATTCATAAGGCTGTTCAGGGAAATATATTTTACTTTAGTTTTAAGGTCGGCGGAAAAATTTGCCAGCCCGTCAATAGTGGCGATAAAAGCTTGGACATCGGCTTTAGAAAGCGGAGTGCCTGCGTCGGCGGAATAGTGGCGGATGCCTAAATCTTCCGGCTGTTCCGGTTTGTCTATGGCAAAGTTTTCGGGCGGAACTTCTTTAAGAGCCGCGGCGAGCAGTTCTTTTTTTATGCGGATAGGCGGCAGGTTGGGATATTTGCTGACCGACTGCGGAAACTCTCGGGTGTTTGAGCCTTCGCCGAACAGCTCCGGCATTAAATATATGTACAGCCCCGGAGATAAAAACTCAATATCCGGAATGGCGGCCAGCTTTGAGGCAATGCGCTTAGGAAATTTGTGCTTGGTTTCTTTTATGCCTGGAAGATCCAGAACTTTTCCGGACAGCCCGGGAAGCGTGTGCAGAACCGGACCGATATAAGGATAAAACTCTGGCGGCAGGCGGCGCAGTTCTCTTAAAATGTCTTCTTCATCAGGATTGTCTATACGTTTTTCCACTTTGCCGAATCGTTCAATATTTTGAGCAAACTCTTTATCAAATACCGGAGGAATGTTCCAGTTGTAATCATAGTGCCAGTCATAGTCGCTGCGGAATTTGCGGTATTCTTTCTGCAGGCGCCACAGCATAGGGATTTCTTCATCCGGATTTATGTCGTACAAATGCTGATATTCCTTGATTTGAGCCTGACAAGGAAACGCTAAAAACAACAGACTTATAAAAATAAACAGCCGCATAAATTTCTCCCTGAAAAACAAGTTAATGCATATTTATTAAAAAAAAGTGACAAATTGCGGATTTTTAACTAGACATAAAATAAATAATTTTGTAAAAATCTAAAAAAAGATAATTTTAGGAGATTTGAAATGGCTTGGACAGAAGAAATGGTTGAAGGGTTGCGCCAAATGTGGCTGGAGGGCTTGACCGCAAATGAAATTGCCAAGAAATTGGGTGTTTCAAAAAATTCTATTGTCGGAAAAGTGCATCGTTTGTGCCTGAAAGCCAGACCGTCTCCAATCAAAAAGAAAGATGATGAAACTGCTCCGGCTGAAGAAATTGCGGCAGAAGCTCCGGCAATAGAAACTCCGGAAGAAATTTTGCCGGAAGAAGAGGAGCCGGTTGCAGAAGTTAAAGCGCCGAAAAAAGTTCATAAAGGCGGTCATCATGTAAAATTGATGGAGCTGGATAGTCATACTTGCCGCTGGCCTCTGGGCGACCCAAGAGATGAAGATTTTTGCTTTTGCGGAAAAAAAGTCCGTATGGGACAGACTTATTGCGAAGAGCACGCCAACATGGCTTATGTGAAAGCGACAAAAAAATAAATTGATAAAAAAAGTTATGAGGCTGGTTTTCAGCCTCTTTTTTTTGAAAAATCAAAGCATATATTTCTCAAAAATTAAAAACAGAGGAAATATGCTATGAAAAAAATTTTTATCGGAACTTTGGGACTGTTATTATTAAGCGGAAATGTCAATGCGGCTCAGTCTTCTTTGGGAGAAGATTATTTATCTTTCAAAAATTGGCTGAACAAGGAATATAATCTTGATTACAGTTTGACTTATTCCGTTTTGGGGCAGCGGACTTCTCCAAGCGGACATAACAACGCTGTGCAGTCGTATCTGTATCCGTCAATAACATGGACAACGTTTGAAAATGAATACGGCACAGGGACTTTGAATTTTGCGTATAATAGTATTTATTACGGAGGACATTCGGCGGAAGACATTCAAAACCGCAGCGGTTTAGTGACGCCGATAAATGATTTTAATGTCCATGAACAAAGTTTTGCCGGACTTTATTATACCTATCAATTTCCCAAACAATATAATTGGCTGACTTTTGGAGCCGGTCAATATAATTTGTTTATGTTTGACGGCACGGATTATGACGGTAATCAGCAAGTAAATTTTCTAAACTTTTCTTTGTCACAAAACGGCAGCGCGACTTATTCTTCTGCCGGATTGGGCGCCTATGTGCAGGCAACGCCGGATAACTGGTCGTTTACCGCCGGTTTTCAGGATGCCACAAATATAGAGGCGCCGAGTATTCGGGTTAATCGTCTGAATAAAAAGCATTTTACCACGTTTGGTCAAATCGGCTACAATCCGACTATTAAAGGATTAGGTGCTGGGCAGTATTCTATTATGCTCTATAATCAACCGGCGGTGAAAGAACAACCGCAAACGACAAACGGGTGGTCAATCAATATTCAGCAAAGTTTAAACGAAAAATTGGCTTTTTTTGCGCGTCTTAATGGAGTTAGCGGACACGTTATTACAACAAATCAAACTTATGCTGCCGGTTTTATTTATAATAATCCGCTGAACCGCAATGAACTAGACCAAATCGGCTTGGCATATGCCTATAATAAAATAGATGAAAAAGCCGTTGGCTCTAAAACGTATCATAAAGCCGAACAAGTGGTTGAAGCCTATTGGGCGTGGGGAATTTCTAAATGGGCGACAATAACGCCGGACTTTCAATTTTATTTTAATCCGGCGCTTAATAAAAAATCGGATTACGGCAGCGTCAGCTCTTTGCGATTGACAGTATTTTTCTAGTTAAAAGCTTAATAAATGAAAATACCGGCTGTTAATTAGTCGGTATTTTTATTTTTTTGCTTTACTTTAGGCAAAAAATAGGGGATTACTAAACCTACAATATTTTTTTGAAATTTTGAGGTGAATATGTTAAATTTAAAACACATCTTATTGGTGTTTGTTTTGGCCGGATGCACATCTTCTGAAATTAAAATGGCGCCGGGAATCGTGCCGAATACGGCAAAAGAAAAACAAGTGGTGAAAGTGATGCCTGATAATGTGATTGGAGAAGTTGAGCCTATTTATTTGCTGCCGATGAAATCGCCGTTTATGTCGCGTATTGATACCGGCGCGACAACATCTTCGCTGGATGCCGAAGACATAAAACCTTTTGAGCGCGACGGCAGACGCTGGGTTTCATTCACAGTAGTAAACCGCGCCACAAAAGAAAAGTATACATTTGAAAAACCTTTGTTGAAAAATACTAAAATCAAACGAATCGGCGAAAGAGAAAAACGTCCGATGGTGGAAATGGAAGTGCGTATGGGCAAAGATGTGTTCAGAGCAAATTTTACAATTGCCGAGCGTGAAAAGTTTGAATATCAAACCCTTGTCGGACGCAATGTGCTGTATGGCCGTGCTATTGTTGATGTGACATTATCAAATACTCTGAAATAGGTTAAAAGGCGGAATCTTATTCTGCCGTTTTTTATTTGAGGACTGGAATTATGCTGAAAAAAATTATCTCTGTTCGCGGAATCTTGACAATATTATTACTGCTTTCGGTTGCGGCGGCAGCTGTGGCTACTTACTATAAAATTGTTTATTGGGGGTTTAGTTTTCGTCCGCAAGAGCGTACGGATGTTTGGACGGTGGACGCCCATGTTTCATTCAAACCTACAGGCGACCCGATAGAAGTTTCGCTTTCTACCCCGCGAATCAGCAAAGAATATAAAATTTTGAGCGCAGATGTCGTGGCTCCGGGATATGAGGTTAAAACCGATGAAAAAAATCATCGTGTGATTATGAAATCTGCCGCTCGTGCCGTGAAACAAGATGTTTATTATCGTATTATGATTTATGATAATGAAGATACCAGCGGCAAAGAAATCAGCGACAGACCTGCTGATGTAAAAGTTCGCTATGATGATGAACAGCAAGAAGAAATGGTGAAAGCTATTTGGACTTTGGCTAATGACGAAGAAGGCGAAACAAAAGCTCAGAAATTGATTTCTGTGCTTAATAAGCAGCCTTTGCCACCTGAGGTAGATTCATTTTTACCGGTGCAGAAGAATCCGCAGATTATGGCGGAAAAAATCATCTTTTTGCTGAATGCAAAAAATATTCCGGCTCGTGTGGTGCGCGGTGTTAAACTTAGTGAAAATAAAAGAGCGACCAGCGCCGATTTAATGGTTGAAGCGTATGAGGGTTCTAAGTGGAAAATTTATGATATCAACACCGGAAAGTCCGGTTTGCCGAAAAGTTTTGTGATTTTTCAACGCGGCGGCAATTCGCTTTTGGACGTTGCCGGCGGTTATGATTCAAAAGTTAAGTTCTCGGTTATAAAATCGGTGGTATCTTCATTCAAAATGGCCGGCAGCCGCGCTAAATATGAAAACAGCCGCTGGTTTGACTTTACGATTTATAACTTGCCGTCTTTGGAGCAAAACACCTTGAAATGGCTGATGATATTCCCTCTGGGGATTTTGCTGATTGTGCTGATGCGCAATGTTATCGGTATTCAGACGATGGGAACGTTTACGCCGATGCTGATTTCTATGTCATTGGTTAAAACCGGATTTATCCCAGGTCTGGTATGTTTTGGACTGATTATCGGAATCGGTTTGTTAATCCGCACCATGCTTACCCGTTTGAATTTGCTGCTGGTGCCGAGAATTTCCTCAGTAGTTATCTGCGTGATTCTGATTATGCAGATGCTGACAATTTTGGGGTATCAATATAATTTCAGCATTGCTTCTTCGGCTGTATTCTTCCCGATTATTATTACGGCGTGGATTATTGAGCGCGCATCTATCACATGGGAAGAAGAAGGCGTAAGAAACGCAGTTCGTCAGGTGGTAAACAGCGTTTTTGTTGCTGTTGTGACATACGGAGTTATCAGCAATGAATATATCCGCCATATTATGTTTGCCTTTAACGAATGGAATTTGGTTATTTTGTTTGTGGTAATGCTTTTGGGTACATATACTGGTTATCGTTTAACGGAACTGAAAAGGTTCGCTCCGGTGGCCGCTAAGGAGAAATGAAATGTTTGATTTTTTCAAAGGCTTTGTTTCACCCAAAAAACTGCGCCAAGCCGGTGTGCTGGGGATGAATGCGCGCAACTATAATATCATAGCTAAATTCAATAAGCGCTCTCTGTATCCTTTGGTTGATGACAAAGTGCAGACTAAAAAGCTGGCAAACAGCATAGATATTAACACTCCGCACATGATTGGCATTGTGGAACATCAGTATGAAGTCAAAGATTTGTTGCAGCTGATTGAGGGACAAAGCGAATTTGTGATAAAGCCTGCTCACGGCAGCGAAGGTAAAGGCGTGCTGGTGGTGGCGCATTATGAAAACGGCATATTTACTACTCCATCCGGTAAGGTGCTGACCTTTAAAGAAGTTTATCAGCATGTTTCTAACATTTTGAGCGGTTTGTATAGCTTGGGCGGACAATATGATGTGGCGCTTATTGAAGAGCTGGTGCATTTTACCGATGTGTTCAAAAATTTCAGCTATCAGGGGATTCCTGATGTACGCCTGATTGTTTATAAAGGCTATCCGGCTTTGGCAATGACCAGACTGGCAACGAAAGAATCCGCCGGACGCGCAAATTTGCACCAAGGCGCTGTCGGGGTCGGATTGGCTATCAAAACCGGCAAGGCGGTGCAGGCTGTCAGCCATAATCTGCCGATTGCTTTGCATCCCGATACCGGCGCAGATTTAATGCAGCTGCAAGTACCGTTGTGGAAAGAACATCTGCTAATCGGAGCGCAGGCGTATGAAATGACCGGACTTGGCTATTTGGGCGCGGATATTGTTTTAGACCGCGACCGCGGACCGATGATGCTGGAATTAAATGCACGTCCGGGGCTTTCAGTGCAGATTGCCAATGGCATCGGATTGCAGCCGATTTTGCAGAAAATTGAAGAAACTTATCCGAAAAATTTGACTCCGCAAGAAAGAGTTGAGTTTGTCTTGAATAATTAAATGCGACTTCCTAAATAGGATATTAGAAAACGAAAGGAAGCATAAAATGACTGATTTATTAGGAAAATCTGATACAAAACATATTGAAAAACCAAATACCAAACATCTGGAAAATAAAGATACTAAAAAGCTGGAAATGAGTGAAACCAGAGCAAAGAAAATAAAGCATTCTTACAATGTTAAAGATGCGGAAAACGCTTTGCTTTTGAAAACAAAAAACGGCGATATTGTGATTGAAATGTTTCCGGATGATGCGCCGAAACATGTGGCTCGTATAAAAGAACTTGTGCGTGACGGTTTTTATAACGGCTTGAAATTTCACCGTGTAATAGATGGCTTTATGGCGCAAACCGGCGACCCGCGCGGTAATGGCACCGGCGGCAGCGGTAAAAAGCTGAAAGCTGAATTTAACCGCAATCGTCATACTCGTGGCACGGTTTCTATGGCTCGTGCTATGGATCCGGACTCTGCCGACAGCCAATTTTTTATTTGTTTCGGCGATTGTCCGTGGCTTGATGGGCAATATACCGTTTGGGGACAAGTAATTTCCGGTATGGAATATGTAGACCAGATTAAGCGCGGTTTCGGCCCTAACGGAATGGTTGCCGAACCGGATATAATAGTGTCTATGTCCGTCATCGCTGATATATAAAAATCACATCTAGCAGCGCATCTAGCGCCAAAACTGCGAAAGAGAGAAAATTCACGTACTTCTATGTACGCTAAAATTTTCTCTCTTCTGGTTTTAACGCTATCTACACTACTATCTGCAATTTTTGAGTTAGTGTATTTTATGCTTGTGTACCTCATTGTACACGGCGCAAAAAAGTTAATGCGTATTAGCCTCATTATCCAAGTCCCTGTGAGTCAGTACCGGTTGTTAGAAATTGCAGCCGGTATTTTTTTAACTAGGCTCTTTGCGTGAGAGGTCACAGACTTATCTGTAGAAGATGTGGATTTGTTAAACTCAACCAATTGATATTGTGGTAAAAAATTTATCTTAGCATAATCTTTTGAAGTTGCTAAAATTCTAAAACCAATAAGCAACAATCGGTTCCAATTACACAAGACGTACAAGCATTTTGTATGTCGGATAGAGTCATATTGATTAGACATTTATTGTCGTTGGTACATGAAGAATCGCCATAATAATATTTGTTTTTGCCTTGATTCGTAAAAATCCAAATATATTGTAAAGAAGAATGCAGCGGTTGGGCAAAGTTACTTATAAATTCACGGCATAGCTTAACTGAAAAGTTATCAGATTTAATATTATTGCTGCCATCAAAAGAGTATGTTCCGAGTTCTATATCATAAACCAAATGATTATTGCGAGTAAAGACAGTAACTATGCTGCCGGTGGTATCAGTCAAAATTTGATTTTGTATAGACCATCCTTCCGGAATAAGATTTAATCCTTTGATTATTTCTAGCAAGTAATGTTTACGAGTATTATCAGTTGGCTGCAAAACTCTTAAATTATCAATATGCTCTATCAGTCCTTGAGTTAAAAAACTGTATCCTTCAAGAGTTTTGTTAATTTTCCACTTTTCCATTGCTTTGGAATAGCCGGCAATTCCGCCGACTGATAATACGCCGATTATTGCCAGCACGCCCAGCATTTCTATCATACTTCTGCCTAATTGATTTCGTTTCATCGTAACTTCCTTTCATTATTTTTTTACAACAAAAAAGCCATCGGCAAGATGGCTGGAAGTTCGTAACTAATTTTCTTGAAATAGTGTAGCATATTAGCTATTGCGAATATAGCATATTTTGCTACCTTCCAGCTTTCGCTAGAAGGTATATCAATTTAACGTCTGATAGTCAGACGCAAGAAAATGAGGCTACGACACCCCAGACAGACTATCGCCTATCTAATTATGAAGTTTAATAGAGTTTCTAAAAAATGTAAAGTAAAAACCGATATTTTGAAATTATTTGTCAGTAGAATAAACTATTGCAAAGTTTGTAATATTTATATTTTGGATTGACAACATTTTTGTTCATATTAACGTTACATTAAATGGTAATACAATTTTTCAAAGGCGCAATATGAAAAAGCAAAATATTTTTATAGATTTTGATGGTACGATTTGTTTTGATTATTTTTGGAGATCTGCTCCGGAAGAAATAAATAAAACAATTGTAAAGTTTCTCTTTCAAGATAATGTCCATCTAATTGAAAATTGGATGCGAGGAAAAATTTCTTCTGAAGAAGTTATTAAAAATATTTCTCAAAATACAGGAATAAATTATATATTGATATGGGATATTTTTGTAAAGGATTGCAAAAATATGTCTGTTAGACCAGATATTTTACAAGCTATTTCTAAATGTAATGTGAATAACAATACAATCTTGATAACGGATAATATGGATTGTTTCAATCGCTTTACAAATCCTCAAATACAATTTGAAAAATATTTTTCATATATCTTTAATTCGTATGATTATGGCGTCTTAAAGGATGATGCTCCCACTGAATGTTTATTTAAAAAAATTATTGATTTGTATGGTTTTGATATAAAAAAGTCTGTTTTGCTTGATAATTCTGAAAAAAATTGTAAAATATTTTCTGAATTAGGAGGAACAAGTTTCTTAGTCAAAAATGCAGATGATACTTTATTAACTCTGAAAATGCTGGAATAAGTTATGATTATAGCATTAGAAGGTGGGATATGTAGTGGAAAAACAACCTTAGCGAAAGAATTTGCACGTCAAGGTTTTTATTTAATTCCAGAGTATATGGATATTATTCAGCCATATGAGGAAGAGAGAATAAACGATTTAGCGTCTTCAAATAAGAGTGCTATAAATGTTTTTTTAGAAATAGAAAAGAGACGAAAAGAAATTTATTTGAAGAATTATAGTGATAAAAATGCAATATTAGATAGAAGCTATCTAACACTATTTGCGTATGAGTATGCAATAGGGCGTGATATAAGTAGTATGCAGTTTCCAAATTTAGTTCAAAACGTTATACCCCCTGATTTAGTAGTGTTTTTAGATGTTAATGATAAACTACGTGCAAAACGCAGCTATGATCGGTGTGATGAAGACATGCCTGAGATCTTTTTAAATCATAATTTTAATAGAAGATTAAAACAGTTTTTTTTTGAGGCAAAATCAAGTTCCTAGTGTGTTCTTAAATACAGAGAACTTAAATCCATTAAAGATGGTAAATTTGATGAAATCTGTACAATTAAAAAATACTCATCAACCCCGACAATTGTTTCTGAATAAATTTTATAATCTACGTTGATCTAAATAATTCTTAAAATATACTGTCATATTAGCCCTTTGATATTTTGTAAAAAGTTAATGCGTATTAGTCTCATTATCCTCGTTGCTTGACAGAGTATGTTTTAAAACCTCGCCCCCTGCGGTAGAGGCCGGAGCATAGTTTCAGGGGAATGGTATTATAAATATTGTAATAGGTATTAAATTCATCTTTCCAGTACCAGTCATTCTAGGTCTTGTACCTAGTATCTTGCGCCACCAAGAAGGTATTTTAATGTTGCATCTTTGCCAGAAAAACTCTGTTGGAGGAAAAAAATTCTCAATTAAAAACCATCCCGAAGATTGCAGCTGCGGTTTTCGGGATGGTTTTTAATTTAGCTGTTGTTGCTTATTGTAAACTTTATGTCACTACCATACCATTACAACTTGGCAGTTATTACTGGTTTTCAAGCATTTCTTACAGGCTTCATCAGCGTCAGCTAAAGTCATATCTGTCAAACACCTAAAGTTATTTTTTTCATTATGACAACTTGAAGTGCCGTTATAGTGGATAGATGTAGAGCCAGAATTGGCGAAAATTCCCAAAAAATATTGAGATAGTGGCTTAGCTATATCGTTAAATAAAGCTATGCACGAATTATAAGCAAAATCAGCTGTACCTTGACTGGTAGTTCTTAAATACACATTCATGACTATAAATTCTGCACCATCGTCATTATTTAAATAAGGCTGTACATTATTGCCAACACTATCAATCATTAAACTGCTGCCATTCATAACCCAAGCAGAGGGAACTATGTTAACATCTTGAAAAAAACTGCTTAAGTATATAGTATCTGTCTTAGGATTGTTTTTCAGTAAACTATCTTTATACTCTAATGAATTGACTATTAAATAGTTATATTCACTAATCATTTTGTTGATTTTGTATTTCATCATAGCCTTGGAATAGCCGGCAATGCCTCCGACTGTCAAAACCGCGATAATAGCCAAAACGCCCAGCATCTCTATCATGCTACGGCCTTTTTCCCCATTTTTATACATTTTTCAAACTCCGTTTAATGTTATATAAAAACAAAACCCGCTTTGAAGCGGGCGGATGTTCGAAAACCGTGAATCAATAAATAAAAAACGGCTCGGCTTATTCAGCATATAGCCTTATTCACCGACATCCGTCCAAAAACAGAAGTCGGCATAACAAAATAGAGTCGCTATGCACAGCGGCTATTTATTGATTCAAAGGGTTTTCGACGCCCTAAAAGCACTATTGCGCTTTCATTTCTAAAATATCGGCAATAATTCTTATTGTAAAGATATTTTTACTTCTTTTATTGAGTATGAGCAATAATATACGAATATTCGGTAAACTTTACTTGATTATTCGGTAATTATTCGGTAATATTTCGGTAATAAAAAATAAAAGGATATTAAAATGCCTAATATGTCAGATATTGTAATTACGCCGGATATGCTGCGGAAAATTGCTGAAATAGATACTTTTAACGGTTCTTGGAATAGCGGAGGTATAAAAATTAAGCCTGAACAGTTAAAAGCAATGAAACGCATTGCTACGATTGAATCTATAGGTTCTTCTAATCGTATTGAGGGAAATAGGCTAAACGATACAGAAGTTGAAGAAGTATTTAACCGTATTAGCAAAAAATCTTTTCAATCACGCGATGAGCAGGAAGTTGCCGGTTATGCCGATTTAGTAGCTACAATTTTTGACAACTACAAAGAAATCCGTTTATCCGAAAACTATATTCGGCAGCTGCATAAAATATTGCTAGGCTATTCGGAAAAAGATGAACGTCACCGCGGCGAGTACAAAAAAGATTCTAACCGAGTAGCCGCATTTGATGCCGCCGGTCATGAAATAGGAACTATTTTTGAAACTGCCTCGCCGTTTGATACACCTCGTTTAATGCAGGAATTAGTTGATTGGACAAATATCAATTTTAATGACGGATATTTTCATCCGATTATAATTATCGGGGTTTTCGTGGTGCATTTTCTCTCAATTCACCCGTTTACTGACGGCAACGGCAGAATGTCCAGAGCTTTAACCACCATGCTTATGCTGCAGCATGGATATAATTATATGCCGTATTCATCAATGGAATCTATTATTGAGGCAAGCAAAGATACTTATTACAGAGCATTGCGGGCTACACAGAAGACTATTTGGACAGACAAAGTTAATTATGAGCCGTGGCTGACCTTTTTTATTACTTCTTTGGCAAAACAAAAGCGGCACTTAGAAGATAAGATTACCAAAGCAATCAAAATTGATACTGTTAGAATTACAAAAAGCGAACAGGTTGTTTTAGATTTATTTGAAGATAAAATATCTTGGTCGGTGGCGGAAATAGCAGAAGTTTTAGGTAAAAACAGCGAGACAATTAAGAAAACGGTACAGAACTTAGTAAGGAAAAATCTGCTTGAAAAGCAGGGTTCAACTAAAGGGACGTATTATATTTTGAAAGGATAAAAAATATATGAGGCGGAGTTTTCAAGCTCCGCCCTTTGATATTTTGTAAAAAGCGTTAATATGTATTTGTGAAATAACATTTCTAAAAGTTAACGGTAATGTTGCAGCGTTCGGTTTTACTGCAGGAATTGCATATTTCTTTTATACGCGATAATGTTAAATCTTTTAAACAAGGTATGGTTTTTCCGTCACAGTAAGCGTCGCCGTAATATATATAGCTATCGTTAGGATAAATTCTTCCTCTTTTAAATACATTATGCATTGGAACAATTATATTATTAAAAAATTCAAAGCACAGTTTGCTGTTAAAACTTTTGGATATATAATTATTATTTTCATCGGCACTCATTCCATCCAAATTGTAGTCAAAAACAATACCGTTATATGAATCTGAAGAATTTTTACGAACATATATATTTAACCAATTTCCCATACTGTCTTCAAGATATAATGAGCTAAGCTGTTTCCAGTTTGATGGTACTAAATTCATGGCATAAATAGTATCTGTAATCTGATATTCTGTTTCGGTATTTCCGAGTTTTTCAAAAGCGTCTCTATGCTCCAATATATTCATAGCCAGCATGTTAAAATCATCTATTACTTTATTTATTTTAAATTTTTCCATAGCTTTGGAATACCCGGCAATCCCGCCCACGCTCAAAACGCCGATAATCGCCAGCACGCCGAGCATTTCAATCATGGAACGACCAAAGGAATTTGCGCCTCTGCCGCCAGTCATCCTAGGCCCTGTGCCTAGGATCTTGTAGCACCAATGGCGGTGCAATCTATAACCCTCGCCCCGTGAGGGAGAGATTGCAGGCTTGCCTGCAGGAGAGGGGTGCTTAAAGAACTTGCAAAAGGCACTTATCCTACGCCCCCAGCACTTATGCAATAATAAGGCTAATTTATTGACTAGGTTAGTGCCTTGTTGATAGAAGATTCTAGGTACAAGACCTAGAATGACTGGTACTGGAGGCGATAACTTAGTGCAGGTTTCGGCGTTTTTATTACCACTCACCCGGAGCGATGCTACGATCTCTCCCTCACGGGGCGAGGTTGTAGGTTTGCTTCTGTGCTGGTTATTACCGAAAGAGTCAATTTTTCTGCCAAACCCTGCAAAAACACGCTTAACGGCAGAAAAAGCGCCTATAATCAGATGTTCAGGATTTGCAGAGAGAGAGAGAGAGACCTTTGCTTAGCTTATTTTTCATCTTTCTTTCCTCTAAAATTTGTTAATTACTATACTCATT